>CAZAOO010000008.1:0-103468 GCA_964486815.1 uncultured Thiotrichales bacterium | reverse complement strand
GTGTTAAGCATGCCGCCAGCGTTCAATCTGAGCCAGGATCAAACTCTTCAGTTAATAACCTTTTGCGAATTGCTTCGCGATTTTTTGTGAAGTGGATTTTTAGTTTCCGTGAGGATCCTAAAATCACACTTCTACTGAATTGTTATCACCCTTATAAAAAAATAAGGTACCTATCAAGGCACCCACACAAGTCACTTATTCAATTGTTAAATAACCGCTCTGCCATGTATGCTAGAGCGAACATATAAGTATATGTTTTTAATCTTAATTCTGTCAACGAAAGGACAAAAAAATCCGCAAATAAATAAGCCACTATTCATGGTATATTTGTTTTGCGGAGCGCGCATTATAGGGGGCTTCTAACACAGGTCAAGCGATTACTCGTGTAGAATTGCTCAATCATTAACTACTATCCCATTTGACCATGACTTCATCTTCTAAATCTCTAGCGGCTGCCATTTTAGGTGCATTTTTAGCCATCGGCATGATGGGGTCTTCATGGATGATTGGCAAAGAAATCTATGTCGTGAAAGCGAGAGAACAATTTGTAACCGTTAAGGGTTTTGCCGAAAAAGAATTGCCCGCAGATTTGGTGATTTGGCCTATTGCCTATTCTGCAGTCGGAGATGACTTGGTTGAAATTCAACAACGTTTAGATGTAGATAAACAAAAAATCACTGGTTTCTTAGAAAAACACGGCTTTAGTAGTGAAGATATTTCCATCTCAATCCCACAAATTACGGATTATCAAGCTCAAGGTTACTCACAACATAACGGTCCACGCTATAGATACTCAGCACAAACCATTCTCACTTTAAGAAGTAACAAAGTAAGTGAAACTAAGCAAGCTATGCAGGCCTCGGATGAACTTGTTAAAGCTGATGTAGCATTGTTACGTAATTATGAAGCCACACCTGAGTTTCTATTCACCAAGCTGAATGACATTAAACCGGAAATGATTGCTGCAGCTACCAAAAACGCTCGCCAAGCCGCTGAACAATTCGCAGAAGATTCAGGTAGCAAAGTTGGCGCAATTAAAAATGCTCGTCAGGGATTTTTCTCTATTAACGATAGAGATCGTTATTCACCGGAACAGAAAATTGTGCGAGTAGTAACAACGATTCAATACTATCTAGCAGAAGATTAACTAGAGGCAAATTATGAAGGGTTAAGAATTCGTACTTCGCGCTGCGGGAACGGGAAGCTAATATTATTCTCTTTTAAAGCTTTCCAAATCATCATCTTCAAATCAGCATCAACCCGATTTGCGCCATCATCGACCCCTTCCATCCAAAATTCGACTAACACCTCTATACCTGAATCAGCAAAACTACTAATTTCTGCATCAGGCTGCTCTTCTAGTGTTGCATCTGGCCCACTAAGCACTTGCGGATGACTTGCAACCACTTCTTTTATAATTTCGACCAGCTTTTCCATGTCCGTATCATATGAAACCTGAAACTCAATTGAATACCGCTGTTTTAAATCTGCGTGCGTCCAATTAACAAAACTGGAGGTTACAAAAGTTTCATTGGGAACCACGATGTCTTTGCCATCAAAGGTTTGTAAAATGGTAGATCTCATATTTAAAGCGCGTATGTTGCCGCCGCGTCCGTCTTCCAGCTCTATATAATCACCCACGGTAAGTGATCGATCTAACAGGATGATAATTCCCGATATAAAATTCGAAGCAATAGCTTGTAATCCAAACCCAATTCCTACACCCAAGGCACCGCCGAACACAGCTAACGCGGTCAGACTGATACCCATTACCTGCAACAACAAAATAAAGATTACAAAAAATAAACCAATTTCAAAAAGCTTGGCGAATACTTCCCTTGTGCCTCGATCCAATTTTTCTTGTTTGCGAATATATTGTTTACCGGAATCATTAGAAATCCGTCCAAACCAAAATAAAATCGTACCGAAAATAAGTACTCGCACGATGGCATGTAGCGATAGCGAAATATTGCCAAGCTGTAATTTAATTGAATCAAGATATGCTGTGATATTGTCCAGCCATCCAAATACAAACAACACCGCTATAGGAATAATGATCCATTTAACGAATTTTTTAACGATAGCGCTATTTACGTATTGGCGGCTTACTGAATAAATTACCGCAACCACTGAAAGACCTTGAGCAATTTTTATTAACCACGATTGCTGTACCGTAGCATCACTTAGTACACTGGCGACGCCTAGAAAAATAAACGTAAATAGCGCAAACAATACGCCCTTTAAACGATAGAGAAATCCGCGCCACTTGCCCATCGAGCCCGGTTGTGGCGGATCAGCAGGCGCTTTAAAATATTTTCCGACAAATTTTGCTGTCAAAAATGCAAACGTGATAGCCGCAAATATTAGACCTAGTTGCGCATAGAACTGCGGGCTTTGCGCCCAAGCCAGCACTTGATGAAAACTCTGTTCAGACATTGACAGAAGTTTTTCAAGATCAATCTTGTTGGTTAACTCCGATGTGTCTATCCCCATATCTTCAGGAATGTTCACACCTACTTGTTCTGATTCGGCCATGTTGTACCAACACTATAAATATTAAGATTGTTAGATGAGCGTCACTTTCGCAAATTTACGTTTCCCAACCTGGAAAACCGCTGAAAGTCCTTTAGATAGTACTAACTTAGGATCTTCAATTTTTTCTCCGTCTATTTTTACTGCACCCTGTTTTATCATGCGGTTGCTTTCAGACGTGCTAGTCGTTAACTTGATCTCTTTAAGTAAAAAAGCAATATTTACGTTATCAATTTTAAGTGTAACCGCTTGAATATCATCATCAGGTATGCCCCCTTTTTGAAAGCGCTGAATAAAATCTGCCTGCGCTGCATCAGCCGCTTGTTGGTCATGAAAACGCTTAATAATCTCTTCTGCAAGTTTAAACTTGATATCGCGTGGATTAGACCCCTCTTTAACCTCTTGCTTTAAGCTCTCGATTTCATCGATAGAACGAAAGCTTAATAAATCAAAATAACGCCACATTTTTTCATCATCAACACTCATAATTTTACCGAACATGTCATTCGGTGAATCCGTGATGCCAATGTAATTATTCAGTGATTTAGACATTTTTTCTGATCCCTGTGTGTAGCCTTCTAAAATTGGCATGGTCATGATGACTTGTGGCTCTTGACCACTTTCTTTCTGTAACTCGCGACCCACAAGTAAATTAAACTTTTGATCTGTTCCGCCCAATTCAATATCAGACTTGAGCTCAACCGAGTCATATCCCTGAATCAAGGGATAAAGAAACTCATGAATGGCAATTGGTTTGCCGCCTTTATAACGTTTATCAAAATCATCACGCTCCAGCATGCGTGCTACAGTCATTTTACTCGCCAGGCTGATCATAGATGCTGCCGATTTTCCTTCCATCCAAGTTGAATTGAAAACCACTTCGGTTTTATCAGGATCTAGGATTTTAAAAATTTGCTCTTTATACGTCTCTGCGTTTTCGAGCACATCAATTTTAGTCAGCGGAGGCCGCATTGCACTCTTACCCGTCGGATCGCCGATCATGCCAGTGAAATCGCCAATTAAGAACAAAACCTGATGCCCAGCTTGCTGGAATTGACGCAGTTTATTGATCAACACGGTATGCCCTAAGTGTAAATCTGGTGCTGTGGGGTCAAATCCTGCCTTGATACGTAGCGGGCGCCCTTTTTTTAGCCTGGATTTCAGCTCAGTAAGAAGCAAAACCTCATCAGCTCCGCGTGTTAGCTCTTCCAATGTCATTTTTGGTGCATTTTCAGTCATTTCTTACCTTATTAAACCAATGACCCATAACGAACGACCGGTTAGAGAACCTTCTGTTTAGAATCTTATTAAATATTGTTAAATTCATTGACCAATGGCCACAAGGACGTTATTTTATGCCAAAAATTGAAACAAGTTCCGTGGATTATAATTCTTTAATTGGTACCGACTTTAAAAATGCTTCGTCAACTGGCAAAGGCGCAAAACACTACGTCCCTGCGTATGTTTTAGCCGCCGCCGCTTTCATTGGCATCCTTGTCATCAGTGTGGTTTTAGCCCAATCCAATAACCAGGCCAACGATCAAATTGAACCTGCCAAGCTAAGTCTATCTAAAGAAAGTTCAATTGTTGTTGATGAACCTGTAGTCGTAACTACACAAGAACAAATTCAAGAACAAGTTATAGATAACCACCAAAACATTGCTTTAACACTTAAGCCTGTTACAGAGCAAAGTCAAAGTCAAACAATTGCATTACTAGAAACTAACAATCTTAATCAAGAACACATTACTGACAGCGAAGTTACTGAAGAATTAGAAACGATTCCTACTGAAGAAATTGTTGAAGCAAGCGACATAACAGTTGTGGTTGAAAAAGGCGACACCTTATCTTCTATTTTCAGCAAGTTAGATATTCACAATGAGCTAATAAAAGTTTTAAATATAGGCAAACAAGCCAATCCATTTAAAAAAATATTCCCCGGACAAAAATTACATTTCACCTTTGGTGATGATGGAATTGACAAATTAGAACTCGAACAAAGTATCACTAAATCTCTTCTAATTCATAAAAATAATGAATCATTCGTTGTCGAAGAAACTAGTCGCGAACTAGATAAGATTTCTAAAGTTGCGACCGGAACCATTGATCAATCTTTATTCCTTTCCGGTCAAGATGCAGGCATGTCTGATGCCTTGATCATGGGGTTAGCAGCCATTTTTGGATGGGATGTGGATTTTGCACTGGATATACGCCAAGGTGATTCGTTTACCGTGGTATATGAAGAGCTATATTTAGATGATGAAAAAGTAGGTGACGGAAACATCATCGCGGCAGAATTTGCAAACAACAATCATACCTACCGAGCTTACCGTTACACAGACAGTAATGATAAAACAGAATATTATTCGCCTGATGGCAAGAGCATGCGCAAACCCTTTATGCGTACTCCGGTTGACCTCGCACGCATAAGTTCACACTTTAACTTAAAACGCAAACACCCAGTATTAAATACAATCCGCGCGCACAAAGGTGTCGACTATGCAGCTTCTACCGGAACTGCAATTAAAGCCACTGGCGATGGCAAAGTGGTGCACCGTGGAAGAAAAGGTGGCTACGGCAATACTATAATACTCAGGCATGGCAACACGTACACAACGCTATATGCTCACATGTCAAAGTACGCCCGTAATACAGGTGTAGGTTCACGCGTAAAACAAGGCCAAATAATTGGTTACATCGGCAGCACCGGATTAGCAACCGGACCACACTTACATTATGAGTTTCGTGTAAACGGTGCGCATCGCAACCCGTTAAAAGTAAAACTGCCTAGTGCAAGCCCGTTACCTGATTCAGAAATGGATCGATTCCAAGCATCTATTCAACCCATGATTGTGCAACTTGATGCGTATTCACAAAACGCAATAGTGCTGCGCGACTTATAAATCTTTTAATACTTAATGCCCGAATACTTTATTGGGCTTATGTCTGGCACCAGCGTTGATGCTATCGATGCTGTTCTCATGGATTTCTCGCAATCCAATACTCATATTGTCTCAAGTTACAGCCAGACTATTAGCACGAAACTGCGAAATGACATCAACTCACTCATTGCAGCAAAACAATTACCCCAGGAGATTGAAAAAATTGATACACAATTTGCAGAAATTTCATGCCAGGCGATTACACATCTACTAAAACAATCCTCAATAGGTGCAAAACAAGTTTCTGCTATAGGCAGCCATGGGCAAACTGTTTTTCATGACCCCAAAGGCATTCCGCCTGTGTCTATTCAAATTGGTGATCCCAAAGTCATTGCAGATACCACCGGTATCATTACCATTGGTAATTTAAGACAGGCCGACATAGATGCTGGCGGGCAAGGCGCGCCTTTAGCCTGCATATATCATGCAGAAGTTTTACAGAGCACAACAGAAGAACGTGTTGTGCTCAATTTAGGTGGCATCGCAAATGTCACCAAACTATCAAAAGACAAAAACGAACGCATCATTGGTTTTGACACAGGCCCCGCAAACACCCTTATGGATACATGGATTCAAAAACATTTAAACAAACCCTTTGACAAAGACGGTAACTGGGCGCAAAGCGGCAAAACCAACCTCACATTGCTAGAAAAAATGCTTGAAGACCATTACTTTTCACAGCTTCCTCCTAAATCTATAGGCAGAGAGCATTTCAATTTAGAATGGATTCAACATCAACTAGATGCATATGGCTCAAGCGTCTCTATTGAAGATGTTCAAGCAACATTATTAGCCCTAACCGTACACAGCGTTGCCGATAGCATAGAAACATGGTGCCCACAAACTGAAAAGATTCTTCTCTGCGGGGGTGGCAGTGAAAACAAATTTCTCGTGCAGCACTTAGAAAACATCCTTAAAGGAAAAATAATTCAACACACTAACGATTACAACGCACCCACCACCTGGATGGAAGCGATGGCATTTGCCTGGCTAGCTAAATTACATTTAGAAAATTTACCTGGCAATATTCCAAGTGTTACAGGAGCAGACAAACCCGTTACATTAGGTATGCGTTTTAATCCAAATTAAGTCTTCGAGCCAATGCCCGCTTACGACTGCGGTCTCAATGGGTCGATGCAACACTTTATCATAACGAGGAAACGATGATGGAGTGTGTATATGAGGTATCGAACGAGAATTTATTATACCGAACAACAAAAGAATGAGATGTGGGCGCGTTGGTCTCGCGGTGAATCGTTAAAATCAATAGGCCGTTATTTTGATCGTGGATCTTCTTCGATCTACAACGTGTTATCCCGTACCGGCGGCATACGTCCACCCAAACGTAAACGTTCGCACGTAGCCTTAACGTTATCCGAACGTGAAGAGATCTCACGCGGACTGGCGAGTGATTGTTCGTTACGTGCGATTGCGTTGCAGTTGCATCGCGCGCCTTCAACGATCAGTCGTGAAGTGCAACGCAATGGTGGCATCAATACCTATCGCGCCAGTGAAGCAGATGCTGCTGCATGGCAACGCGCACAGCGTCCTAAAGTATGTAAACTGGCTAGCCACAAACCCTTGTGTCGCAAGGTTGCAAACAAGCTTCAACAGCATTGGTCCCCACGACAAATTGCGGGCTGGTTGAAACGCGAATATCCAGGAGATGTATCTAAATACGTGTCGCACGAAACCATTTATAAAAGTTTATTCATTCAGGCCCGTGGGGCCTTGAAGAAAGAGTTATTACAACACCTTAGAACCCAACGCACCCTGCGCAGATCCAAGCATGCCACCCTAAAGAAGCAAGGCTTGGAACAGATTAAAGATATGGTATCCATTTGTGAACGTCCGGCCAGTGTGGAGGATCGCGCGGTACCCGGACCTTGGGAAGGCGACTTAATTGCCGGGAGTAAGAATACGTATATCGCGACCTTAGTCGAACGTCATACGCGTTATGTGATGTTGGCGAAAGTGAACAGTAAAGATACTGAAACCGTGATCAATGCCTTAATTAAACAAGCGAAGAAATTGCCAAGAGAACTCTATCAATCGTTAACCTGGGATCGAGGTAAAGAGCTTGCCGATCATCAACGCTTTAGTTTAGCCACGAACATCAACGTCTACTTCTGTGACCCAAGTAGTCCGTGGCAACGGGGTTCCAATGAAAATACCAATGGCTTATTGAGACAGTACTTTCCCAAAGGCACGGATTTATCGCTACACTCTCAACCGAAACTGAATGCTGTGGCACGACAATTAAACGAACGTCCACGAGAGACGCTACAATTTGAAACCCCCGCAGAACGTTTTAATGCTTGTGTTGCATCGATCGGTTGAATCGGCACTTAGTTAGCGGACATTACTCACAAATAAAACTACAACAATAATCTGTAACTTCAGAAACCTTTAACTGAAATTTAGAATTCGCAGGCACTTCAAAACTTTCGCCACCCTTAATACTTACCCACTCACTATCAGGTAACAGCACATCTAAGTTCCCAGACATTATTTCCATAAGCTCTTTATCATCAGCATTAAATTCATACTTACCAGGAAGCATGATACCTAAAGTTTTCTTAGACCCATCTTGGAAAACCACCGACCGACTGGTAACATTTCCATCAAAGTAAACATTTGCTTCTTTTACTACTGACACATTTTCAAACTGAGACATAAATTAAAGCTCCTTGATATTGTTTTTATTCCGCTATTTAGAATTTTCTACGAGTGCAGATCTTTTCGCGACCATAGAATTGATCAGGTTAGAAAACCGCGAAAGCAATTCTTGTATTAAATCCTCATCAAATTTCAAATTGTTCATTGCCATTTGCATGCAATACAACCACTGCTGTTGATGTTGTTCATTTAAATCAACGTTTCTGTGACGCAGCTCCAACCATGTTGAGTTGGTATATTCAGCATTGAAAATTTCTGGCCCACCAGACCAATGAGACAGAAATCTATACATGATTTTCTTGGACATATATAATTTATCAGGGTGAATAGCTCGCAGCTCTTTTGCTTTGGGATCACGATCCATCACGTCGTAAAACTCATCTGCTAGATTTTTGACTACGGATAAACTGCCTAGCTTTTCAAACAAATTCGAAGCTGCCATATCTCAGCTACAGTACTAACTGTCACATAGATAAACATGAGTAATAAGCGGGTACTGCCTGTCATCTAATGCTTTACAACCATCGATTTGTATAGATAACTTTTGTTTACTCGTCTTTGCTACTAGCAACAGTTGAAGCATTACATCACTTTGCCTATCAGAGACATCCAATAAATAATAACCCTGGCTCTTACAACCTTCAGCTTCTACCATATTGTCCAACACTACACGCACGTAGTCGCCACCTGAAGTTAAACCACTAATTCTGGTAACAGTTGTAAAGGATTCTGCATGTAATGTAGTGCTAATCAAAAGCATCACAAGCAAAATAATATATTTCATAGCTATCCTCATGTTTTATGCTTTGCAATATTTGCAGTTAAGTTAGTTTAAGTTTATTTATTAAGGTATTTTCTTTCCAGTACATCAAGCGTTTTTTTCATTTCATCTAACTGATTTGCAACGGCTATATTTTTAAACCATTTACGCAAAGGTTGTGCGGGGTGTCCAGCATACATACCCGGCTCACTCACATCCTGACTTACCCCTGCACGCTGAACAAGAATCACATCATCTGTAATGTTTAGATGATCCAAGATACCAGTTTGCCCACTGCATCTCATTCTTTTGCCGATGACAGTTGAGCCTGCCACAGCACATTGCGCGGTGATCAAACCATCTTCACCAACCTGCACGTTATGTGCAATATGTACTTGATTATCAAACTTACAGCCATCTGCGATAAGAGTATTTTTAAAGGTTGCGCGATCAATCGTTGCATTGGCTCCAATCACTACATCATTACCTATAACCACATTACCTAGCTGTGGCACACGATAGCTTTTTTGGTTTTCGTCTTGTGCAAACCCAAACCCTTCCATCCCGATTACTGCACCTGATTTAATAATACAGCGATCACCAATGACACACTCATATGCTATGGTTGCATTGGCATGGATTGTGGTATTCGAACCAATTTGTACATTTTCTTCTACTACAGCATTTGCCATCACGTTACTGTTTGTGCCAATGCTTACATTTTTTGAGATCACTGCATTAGGACCGATACTTACATCATTCTGAAGGGCCGCAGTCTCATGGATGACAGCCGAAGGATGTATTTTTGGCCAACCGTTATCTCGAAGATCACGATCCACATAGGCTTGTCGTAGCAGTGCTTGCGCTAACTTTGCATTTTTACTTACAAGAATGCTTGAATTGGACATAGCTTTAAAATTATTCGCAAGTTTCTCATTGGTTACAACTGCGGAAGGATGTTTATTTAGAACATCTTGCACATAAGTTTCACTTTCAACAAAAACCAGATCACCTTCACCGCACTCATCAATATCCGGCATGCCAGTAATTAAGTTATCCGGACCTTGTTGACGTATAAATAGCCCCCACTCCGAAAACTCATTTACGATTTCTGAAATTTTTTTATGCATAGCTAGCGCCCAAGATATTAATTATATATATCGATTGTTATTCTAAAACAAATTGCTTTTCCAGATAGCAAAAAAAAGCGCTCAGATGAGCGCTTTTTGAATGAAAATGAATTTATTTCATTAACCTGGTGAGAATGATGATCCACAGCCACAAGTAGTTTGTGCATTTGGATTACGAATCACAAATTGTGCACCTTCCAAACCTTCTGAATAGTCTATTTCAGCACCCATTAGATACTGAAAGCTCATTGGATCTACTAGAAGCGTCACTCCAGAGTTGACTACAGATGTATCACCGTCTTGAAGGGTTTCGTCAAAGGTAAATCCATATTGGAAACCAGAACAGCCTCCGCCACTCACAAATACACGTAGCTTGAGGTTATCGTTCTTTTCTTCATCAATTAGTTGCTGAACTTTGTTCGCAGCTGCATCGGTAAATACAAGAGATGCTGGTGGTGCGGATGGCGCTGTCGTTTGCGCAGTCTCAGTTGCGGACATGGATACTCCAATAATTTATGTTAGAAACTCCTAATATACTAACATTACCTGAGTAAATCAGTCAAGTATTCCAAAATGGCTGTATCTGGCAAGAATATCATGACTTTGCAAGCATCTCGGCAGGGCTTTGTTGATGAATCAGGTTGCCGTTCACCTCCGCACCCGTCGTCATTTCCAGTAAATTATAATAAACACTACCGGTGATTTTAGCCGTTGCCGCAAGCTCAATGGTGCCCGTAGCATAGACATCACCATTAACGGTGCCGTATACGATAACGGTTGGCCCCCTGATCTCACCTTTGACCAGACCTGTCTCACTTATTACCACAAAGCCCTTTTCAACTTCTTCAGCCATTAGGTTACCTTCAACCTCACCTTCTATATGTACCCCACCGGTATACAGGATGTCGCCCACAATTTTTGAGTGTTTACCTACCAAGGTGTCAACACGCATAGTTTTAATTTTTTTCTTGAATGCCATATAAACCTACTTTAACTTTTGCTGAAAACTTCATCCCAATTATAGCTCACTGCAATGGGTTGATTGTTATTTTGATCACGCCTGACTTCTAAATGCACTTTCGATGGTTCAAACTCATCAGGAAGTGTAAAGCTGCCAGTAATTTTCTGGAAATACTTAAATGAAAACGTTAAGGAAGTTTCGGATACTTCATTAGCATCTTCAAACACTAAACGTTTTAAAATTTCTTGCTCTTCCCCATCTACACTCAAACCAATAACACCCGATACTTTTTCCTCGCTCTTTTTAGGAACACCTGTTAGCACCAATTCATAAATAAATTTATTAGTTACCAAATCTTTACGCAAATCAAACGCCTTAATATGCACTAGTGTGTTATCAGTATTAGCGTTATAGAGCGTATTATAAAAATGTAATTCCTGGTTCAACTCTAACAACTCAAGATCTTTCTCCTGTAGAGTTTTTTTCATTTCTCCTACTGCAGCAAGCTCCACCTTGGTTGAGCGTTGTACATACGCCAGATCATGCTCTAGCTCTCGAATCTTTTTTTCCAGATACTTTATCTTTTCATCATTATCCGCAAACTCTATTTCTGGGTTAACTTGGGATGATATAAAAGGAATATTAAATCCATTTGCACCAATCCAATAAGCCGCATACAACGACAACAAGAAGAACCCTGTAGTCAATCCAAACGAAACTAAATATGAGCCAGTTTGATGTGACCTAGTCTGATGTGACTCGGCTTGATTTGGCCGAGCATGCCGGACAATGCGCTGACAACAGTTATTGTTATGCATGGGTTAGTCGAATAGCTCGCTTTACGGGAAGAGACCTGGTTGCAATAATCCAGTAGTTTCTTCGATATTAAACATTAAATTCATATTCTGAACAGCCTGCCCTGCAGCACCTTTAACCAAGTTATCGATCACAGACAAGACTACTACGGTATCACCACCATAAGGTTGTGAAACAGACAACATACACTGATTTGAGGCACGAACATGTTTTGTTTCAGGCAACACACCCTTCTCTAAAACCTGCACAAATGGCTCGTCTTTGTATTGTTGTTTATATAAATCTAGCAGGTCGCCCGAAAATTTTGCATTGGTCATATATAGGGTTGCAAATATTCCGCGCACCATTGGCACTAAATGTGGTGTAAAAACTAAATTTACATCTTGTGAGCTTACAAACTCCAACTCTTGCTTAATCTCGGGCCAATGACGATGAGTATTTACATTGTAGGCTTTAAAATTTTCACCGACTTCACCAAATAAGGCCGGCACACTTGCACCACGCCCTGCACCACTGACTCCAGATTTAGTATCGGCGATAAGCTGTGCATCTTTAATAGCACCTGTCTTTAAAAGTGGTAAAAATCCTAAAATAACAGCCGTTGGATAACAGCCCGGATTAGCGATCAGTTGCGCTTTTTTGATTTCCTCTCTATACAACTCAGGTAAACCATAAACAGCAGTCTGCAATACATCAGGGCACGCGTGTTTTTCTTTATACCAATGTTCCCAAATTGCAAAATCCTTGATACGAAAATCTGCTGCCAGATCTATTACTTTAACTCCTGCTTTCAATAACTCCGGAACCATCTGCATTGCGGTACCGTTAGGAGCAGCAAAAAATATGCAATCACATTGCTTCAATGCAGCCACGTCAGGCTTTGTAAAAACCAGGTCAAAACTTGATAGAAGACTTGGGTACAGACTAGATACTTTTTCACCTGCTTCACCACGAGAAGTAACTATTTTCACTTCTACATTAGGATGCAAAGCAAGAATACGTAATAGCTCAACACCGGTATAGCCTGTACCCCCCACTATTCCAACTGAAATCATATGTTCTACTTCCAATACTGTATGAACAGATATTATCTATTCACGCGCTAAAATGAGTGCTTGTTACAAATCTTGGTGCATCATACAAGTTAATATGTTTCTCCTAAAGTAAAACGCACCTGTACTTACAATATACTTTCGCAGCTGACCTGACAGCTTCTTATGGCATAATCAAACTCATGGGATACGAATCATCGATTAGCAAGTTAATAATAAAAGCACTTGAAAACTTACGGCTACGCACCTCAAGACCCGATGCACTTATACAACTCGCAATATTAGGCACGATTGTCGGCTTAATGACAGGGCTAGTGATAGTTTCTTTTCGACTACTTATCGAAACTGCACAGTCCTCATTCTTGCCATATAACAATCCGGAAAATTACGAAGGCTTACCTTTACACCTGCGCATTTTATTACCCATCATGGGAGCCATACTGCTCGCTATACTTTATAAATTACTTGTTAAAAAAGATACCACCGTAGGTGTATCACATGTAATGGAGAGACTCTCCTATCATCAAGGCTATCTAGGAGTTCGCAGTCTATTGACACAATATATTGGTGGTGCAATCGCAATTATTTCGGGACAGTCCTTGGGTCGGGAAGGTCCTGCCATCCACCTTGGCGCTGCGACCAGCAGTTTAATAGGCCAAAAACTTGGTTTGCCCAATAATACAATTCGCACTTTAGTGGCCTGTGGAACGGCTGCCGCAATCAGCGCATCATTCAACACACCCCTTTGCAGGGGTCATTTTTGCACTTGAAGTGGTGATGATGGAGTACACGCTGGCATCCTTCCTGCCGGTGATTTTATCTGCTGTTAGCGCAACCGCGGTTACACGTGCCGTATTTGGTGCAGAAGTTGTATTCTCAGTACCTAATTTTCAACTCACGAATTTGCTTGAGCTACCCTACGTAATGTTTCTTGGTGTAGTCACCGGTATCGCTGCGTTCGTATTTATATACTTGACCAAACTAACGGCCCAGGCAGGAAAAAATTTACCTATCTGGATTAAATTCACACTTGCGGGAAGCGTTACCGGTCTACTTGCAATTGTAGCGCCCCAAATCATGGGCATAGGCTATGATACCGTAAACTACACGCTAGTGAATAATATTGGCTTATCGTTATTGTTAGTCATCTTTGCAGCGAAACTTATTGCTACCGCCTGCAGTGTCGGCCTAGGTTTACCTGCCGGCCTAATTGGCCCCACTTTTGTAATAGGTGCAAGTCTGGGTGGCATAATGGGTTTGCTAGCCCAGCCTATTTTTCCCGAACTATCCTCTTCCCCTGGTATGTATGCATTAATTGGCATGGCAGCAATGATGGGCGCAACATTGCAAGCACCACTCGCAGCCTTAACTGCAGTATTTGAACTGACCAGCAACCCGAATGTTATTTTACCGGGCATGCTGGCTATCGTGACTGCACAGCTCACTGCGAGCCAACTATTCGGGCAACGATCAATTTACAGAATGTTAATGCAGCTAAAAGGCTTAGACTATAGACATGAACCCATGGTGCAAGCTTTACGTCGTATAGGTGTAGCTAATGTAATGAATCGAAATATTCATCGTAGCACCCATATTATTAGCCATAAACAAGCAGAAGAGTTAGTAAAGCAAAATAAAGAATGGATTGTCGTTGAAGACGACGAGCCTATCGCTATATTGCCGACAACGGATTTAAGCAATTATTTACAAGATGAAGATGCGGAAGAAATTAATGAAATTGATTTAATGGAAATACCTGCAAAAAGACTACAGGTTAGCTGTATTGATTTGCGAGCTACTGCAGACTCTGCACGCGAACATTTTATCAAACAAGGTGTTGAAGCACTTTGCATCAGCAGAAAGATTGGACCTGATATGATCCGCGTTTATGGCATTTTAACCAAAGAGAAATTCAAAAGCTCTTACGATATTTAAAAAATATAAGAGAACTCGTTATGTTATTAACTTTCTTTCCCTGGATTAAAGCCTTGCATATTATTTTTGTAATCACATGGTTTGCAGGTTTGTTTTATTTGCCACGCCTGTTTGTACATCACGCAATGACAGAAAACCAGGCTACAAAAGAACGTTTCAAAATAATGGAACGCAAACTTTATCGGTTCACAACACCCAGTATGGCATTGACTATTTTTCTAGGTTCTTTATTAATAATTGCAAACTGGAGTGCTTATGCATCTGCAGTTTGGTTGTATGCTAAATTATTATTGATTGTGTTGTTAATAATTTATCATTTATGGTGCGGCAGAATAGTCAAAACATTTGCTGACGACTCTAATACCAAATCTCATGTTTGGTATCGCTGGTTCAATGAAGCGCCTGTGTTAGCACTTTTTGCTATCGTGATACTGGTAGTTGTTAAACCATTCTAAAATCACTCAATCACAAGCTTCCTAATATCTGCAACTTTACTGTTGAAAGTGGTGTTGGTTTTGCAGTGAAATTTAACAACTGTACTTCCCGGTTTTTTTCGTCGCACTTTCCCTGTGACATCAATACCCAAAGCATCTGCCACATGTGCAGAAAAAAGCTCTTCGATAAGATCCTCTAGTATATGCTTATCAGAGTACAGCTCATCGTGTGATATATTTGCCATTGAAAGTATTTCATGCAACATATCTCCATTAACACTTAAAACAACTTTACCTGTTCGAGTATTTCTCAGCTCTACAAATGGATCACTTCGCTCCAGCCATGCGTTTACTTTTAATGCATTATTCATAATGTAAATACCTCCTGCCATTAATTTTCTGACGCAACTTTCTTTGCATGACACATAACATCTTGCTCATCAGCATTTGTATCAGGCATCGCTGTATTGCATCTATTTAGAGTTTCGACTTTATAAGTACTATTTATTGTTTTGTAGGTATTGATGAATTCATTTGCGATAAGACAAGAACGGGAACGACTTTCTCGAGGGGATGATTCTATATGCAATAACTTAGCCATACTTTTCCTTTGCTCCTGAGATCAGTGTTATTTAAAGTATTGATTTATATTGATAATCACGTCCATCTTTGATTATTCATCTGGCAGCTGTAATTAATTTCAGCCCACTATTGCAAATAGTAATGCGAATCGTTATTATTTGCAATAGCAATAGTGAATCAAAGCAAAGGAGACTAGCTAATGCAATCAATTCAATGCGAAGAAGCTAATCACAATCTAATCAACCGAAAATTAGTAAATTTTGAACCTACAGATTTTGAAAGGATCAAGACAGCATTACTGCAAGATATTGATGTAGTTGCACGTTTATTTTGTGATTGCGAACTGAATATGATTCAAGCTATCCATACAGGTAAACTTCTTATCGGCACACTAGATGACTACCGTGGTGATTTTTGCATCTATCTAGAATACTTAAGTATACAAATAATAAAACCGATTCGAGTTTGCCACTAATTACTATTGCACCTTGCAGAGTGATTAAACCTCGAAAAAATAACTTCTTAAGATGCTGTTAATGGCGTTGCTATAGAAAATATTTTACTAGAAAGACAATTTTACATAGTGCTTATTATCTAAAATATTATGTATGTAAGTTGACTATTAGCTTAAACCAACTTCTTATTACTGATATTTAAAATTAATTTCATTAAATATACAAAACCAAACCAGATCATTATCGTTAGCATTAGTAACTGACAAGCTATTGGCCCAAATAAGACAGGTGCCTTCATCATGGTACTCATTAATGATTCTTCGTAATAAAAAAACCATTGATGATTATTTGGAAATATTAACTCATGCCCTAAGTAAAATATTTTTGTAGGCCCAACCAAGAAAACGATAATTACCATAAGCAAAACCACCCCCAATCCGCCATATGTATGGCGACTCAATTTGGCTACATTTATATTTTTAGCACGCATTACGATTAATACCAGCACTGCTATAGTTAAGCCAAGTATGCCTATGTATTTGAACTTATTTACTAGATTTGCAACATCCTGCAAATGAATCACTTCCGCATTAGTTAATAGTGATTCGGTTTTATTCGTCTTTGAATCAGTATAACGAAGTTGTCTCAACCCATCGCCATCATGCTGAATGGCATTAACTATTCCGGCAAATAACTTAATATGTTGCTGCTGTTTGGTATTTTCAAATCCGTCTTTATATTTGTTATCAGGCGCATATTTCATTATCGCCTGATTTAAATCCAGAACTTCATACCACGTAGAATACAAGAAATTTGAATACGCACTAATTTGCCAAGCAAGAAAAAAACTCAAACAAAATAAACCAGCTGATAAAATAAAATTTGAAATTGCTTTTTTATAAGACATATTCTAATCAGCGATAAATCACTACTAACTTTCTAATACATCATATCGATACATTAATCATGAACTGCAAGCATATGATTATCCCATTTTGAACGTTTAAAGCTATATAGCGCTTCTGCTGCTGTATTTAATTTGGCGCGCACGATTGATCCAGCCCCATCACTAATATAAAAATCATTTAGCTGACCCTGCACCCGACTGATACCACAAGCATCGGCTTGTACATGGTTTCCAAGATACTCTCCATTAGCAGACCAATAGGTCGCCACACCACCACGCGGCGCAGTAACCACAAAATGAGTTCCATCGCTACTAAAGCATACGCTACCACAGTAGTTGCGTAACTGAGACTGCACTTGTGTAGGAGCATTTAAAAATTGCATCTCTTGATCGTCTTTTTGAATCGCAACCAGTGAAGGTTGCAAAAATGGCTTACCTTCAAATTGCATGGCAATTGCTACCTGGTCATCAGCAGAAATATCGATATGGCGTATGCTTAGTTGATGCCATTCAGTCTCCGGCTCGTGTTTATGTAATAAATGACCACTGTCAACAGACACATAGGCAAGATTAGGGCGCATAGTGTCAAGATTAGACTTAATACGCGGTAAGTCTGGATGAGTGCGGATACCGCCGTTTGCAATTACTAGTGTCTCACCATCACTTAGCAATTTAAATTCATGTGGATCTATACCATGGCTTTTGATTTCACCAAGACGCGTAAAATTATTGTTGACATCATAGATACCAATCACACCTTCACCAGTTTCAAAAGCATTTTCACTACATAGCAGCCTTGTGCCATCTTTGCTAAACAACCCATGCCCATAAAAATGTCTAGCATTGTCAGCATAGATTTTTTCTACAACTTGCTTATCCAAGAGATCAATAATCCAAACGAAATTGCCAGGCCGACGCGCAAAAACTGCGGCAAAACGCTGACTTGGATCTAAGGTAATGCCATGACCTCTGGCGGGTAAAGCTGTATTTAGCGCTAATCGACCATCACTATCAATTACGCTAAAAAAATGTTCGCCTTCTTGATTAGTACGGCAACTAAGAAGATTTTGGCTATTGCTTTTTGCAAACATTACATTTGAACCAAGCAGCACAATAGTTGTACTTGCTTGAATAAATTGCCTACGATTAATCTCCATCAAGACTATTAAACCCTACTGAAAGTTCTAATTTATTCGCCATGTCGCGAGTGATTAAATTCTTGATTTTTGATATCTGAGCTCGCAACGTCTCAACATGCTCCCGCTGTTCAACATTTTTTACTGCCTCTGCAAGAGGCATTTCTATCTTCACCAGTGTTGTTAATGCATCCTCAAATGAAGATTCAATTTCCTTTTGTAGTGAGTCACCTGCAAGTTCTGGAGAAAAGGTACACAGATAAAGCTCATAACTTGCGCTTAAGTTTGCATGAATTGCCGGTAACGAGCTTTCACTGCGCCAGGCTTCAGCTGATTTACTACGTGCTTTTTCTAAACTATCTCCTAGCGGCAGTTCAATTTTCTGTTTGATCACTAGTTCTAATTGAGTGTACAGTGAATTAAGTATCTGATTAGCTAGTACAGTTTCATTCTTGTAGATTAAGTTTTTTGAGTTAGGGTCAACAAAATATTTAAGGTAAGGATCATTTCCAGCTGTCCAATCCTCTACGATACCTTCCGACATCTTATATAAATTACTAGTGATCGCATTAACGAGAACACAATCATTATTATTTAGAATCGAATTAGCATATATTAATCGCTCCAGCACACTAAAACCCTGTAAAGCAACACTTTTTTGAGTGAGATCAAAACTTTCTGCTCCTAAAGCAGGATCTTGTCTCAACTTTTTAAGCTGTTTACTCACAACATTGCGCTTATCTGGCCAAAAAGCGAAACGATATTCTCTTGAAAAAAATTGTACCGGGCCAAATCTAATATGTTGTGCACCTTGCCATGCAATAAATGCAGCTTTACTTTTTTGCTGTAGATCTAATAAATTTGAACGATCTGTTTGATCACAGCTTTGTTTTGCTGCCCCATCTAATTCGAATGTTTTTTCAACCAGCTCACGGTACACAGGCAGAATATGTTTATCTGTAACATTTTGAAAGTTATAGGCTTGCACTTGACTACTCAAAAGTAGAAATAAAGTACAGATAATTATTTTAAACATCTTAAAGACTCTCAATAAATTTTAATAACTGCTCACGTGCGATTCTGTCCAGAGCAATAACCGCGTCACGTTGCGACTCAGCCTCGCCACCGTGCCAAAGTATAGCTTCTAACAAACTGCGTGCACGCCCGTCATGTAAATAGTGGTTGTAGCCACTCACCTGTTTAGTTAGACCTATTCCCCATAGTGGCGCTGTGCGCCATTCAGTACCTGTGGCTCTTCCTTCAGGCCTATTGTCTGCAAGACCTGCCCCCATATCATGTAGCAAAAGATCAGTATAGGGGAAAATATTTTTTGCATGATTTAACTTTGCAGTTGTACCAGTACCAGTAACATAATGTGGCGTATGGCATTTATTACAACCAATCTGATTAAATACTTTTTCACCTTTCTGAACATTTGAATTACGCCTATTGCGTTGCGGCGGCACAGCAAGGTGGTTAACGTAAAGATTAACCAGATCTACAACCTGCTGATCAGCTTCAAGATTATCATACTGCACACTATTTCCATTCGGTGCTGCTAAACATTGTGTTTGTTGAGAAGTACAATCTCCCGCCGCATTCTTAAATAAAGGCACAGAAAGTCCAAGATCGATAGAAAAAGCAGACTGCACTTGTTCATTAATGCTTGGCATACCTGCTTTATGACCAAAACGACCCAATGCAGTTTTCGAATACTCCTTACTCCAAACAATATTTGCTCGACCCGAGATACCATCTTTGTCTTTATCAAGCGGATCTTCTTGTTTGAAAATATCTTGGTCATCAATCGCTTCAAGCAACCCTAAACCGATCATTTGTGGCGGCACACGAGGGGAAATTCGCACATCATGATGCAATGACCCATAAGCTAATGCAGTTGCTACGTAACTAGGTTTTCGCAAACTAACTTTTGTACCATCAGAAAGTGCTACTGGTATATTTTCATATTCAACAAAGAGTTGATATTCAGCCAGATGGCCCGGAATAGCAAAATTCTGCATCTGCAGTCCATAATTTGGCTCAGGCACATTATTTATTTGAAACTTCTCAAGTTGTAGTTGTTGTTTAGCATTCTGCGCAGGAATATCTAGCCGTAAAAGCAATAATCCAACGTCGTCTTCTGTACCTGTTGGTCCATGGCCACGACCATTGTTAGTGTGACAACCCATACAAGAACGAGCGTTATATAAAGGCCCAAGACCATCAACAGCTTGAGTAGATGCCGGCGCAGTAACCCACAAGCGACGAAACAAGCCTCGCCCCACCATAAAATTAAGTCTTGCTTCTCCATTCAAGTTTTCATCTGGATGTGAAAAAGCTTTGCTATTCTGGTAATCAACCTCGGCGATAGCTTGATTAATCAAACCTGTATTATTCAAGCCTAGCAAAACCATAACTAGCAGAAGTAATGATATTTTTATAACTAAATACTTATTTAAGATTCTCACCACATTGACTCAGTCATCCAACATATGCTCATAACGTCTGTCCGTTAATGTTTTCAAAAATGCAACTAACGCATCAATGCGTTTATCATCTAATGCTGGACCAGTTTCAAGCTCTTTCCATGAAATATTTTCAGGCACTTCGGGCAAACGCCATGCTTTGGAAGTCTCGGGATTTATCTGACGTTTTTTACTGCGGCTATTATATTTATTATAAAACAAAATTACGGTACGCAATTCTTCAAATACACCGTTATGCATATAAGGAGCCGTTACGGCCACATTTCTTAAAGTAAGAATTTTGAACTTACCTTTTTGTTTTACATCATTAACGAGCTCATTATCAAACAATCCTTGATCAATATAATCTGCTGCAGAACCATTTACCTTGCGCACTTTAGTATTTATTGGTACTCCAATATTATGATATTGATAGTTAGTAAAGGTTTCTCCAGCTTGAATAGGGGTTGGTTTTAGTTGGTGACATATATTGCAGTTAGTAAATTGTTGCGAGAAAAACAAGGTCATGCCTAACTCTTCTTCTTCAGTCATTTGATATTCACCACGCAAGTGTCGGTCATATTTAGAATCGAATGGCGCAAACTCTTCAGTCTTTTCAAATGCAGCAATACTCTCACCTAAAACACGTATAGCATCATCTGTATTTTCAAAGATTTGCTTACCAAATTGTTGCTGAAAGGCAACAACATATTCTGGGTTCTCTTTTATTCGCTCGATGATGCTCGCTTCACTGGGTATTCCCATTTCGGACGCTGATAGTATTGGCTGTATGGATTGGTCTGCTAAATCCTTTGCACGCCCATCAAAAAACTGTCCACCTATGTAGCGCCCTTCTTCATCCAGCATAAAGTCAGGAGTAAAAGCGGCATAGGTGAGTGTTGGGGTATTGCGATCTCGAAGTGAATGACCGTCATCACCAAGAGAAACTGCACGGCCACTAGCGTTTTGCCTGGGATCTATAAAAGCATATTGAGGTGAATGACAGGTCGCGCAAGACTGTGTGCGATTATTAGATAAATTAACATCAAAAAATAAGGCTCGACCAAGTTCTTCTGGTGTAGAAAATTGAGAAATATCTTCAGACTTGTCTAGCTCTTCTGCGCTACAAGCTAGGGCAAAACCCAGTAAGTTAATACAAATTAAAAATTTAAAAAAATACATCGCTTAGGTTTATCATCCAAAGCTACTATTGTCTTGATCTCTTTCAGGTTATAAGCAGACTTGCAGAGTACGATTTAGAGTACAAACTTACTTATCAATAGAGAATTAATTCACTAATTCTGGTGAATCAAGGCTATCAGAACCTTCAAAGGCAATGGAATCTAACTTCATAACCGATACCGCTTTTTCGATATAACTTGTTTGAGCGACCAAAGCATCAACTGCAGCTCTTATCTTAGCATTACCTGATTTGTTACCTTCGCCCAGCATCTGATCATACGCCTCACCAGCTTCAGCGCTATCTACTAAGATCTGCATTTTGGCAATCGTTGCATCGATATGCTCACGCAGACTCTTATCTGCACTTGCATCCTTTGCTGCAACTAAATCTGCAAGACTCGGACCTCTAACATCAGATCCATCTACTCGTGTGTATGAGCCTGTATATACATTACGAATACCCACTGCATTATAGTAATGTGAAAAATGTGTGTTATCACTGAAACAGTCATGCTCTTCTTCAGGATCGTGCAACATCAAACCAAGCATCATACGCTCACCAGCTAATTCACCATAAGACAAACTGCCCATGCCGGTAAAAATAGTCGCTATATTTTTATTTAAGTCTCCAGATACAATGGCCTCACGCGCATCACCACTTTCAGCCCATTGAGCAACCATCCATTTAAGGTCATCAATCAATAGTTCGGTTACTGCTTTCAAATATGCTGCGCGACGATCACAATTTCCACCCGTACAACTTTCAATACTATAATCGCTAGCGGGTCTTTGACCTGCTCCCGCATTGGTACCATTTAAATCCTGACCCCATAATAAAAACTCAATCGCATGATAACCAGTAGCAACATTTGCTTCGACACCATCAACTTCATGCAAAGTTTCCGCTAAAAACTCTTTAGTAATTTTGCTAGCATCAATTTCTATACCACCCACGGCAATATTTTTATTGGCGATAATATTCGCAGTATAGAATGGATTTTCTTCACGCTCTATGCCATAACTTTGAGCAATATAATCAATCAAACCTTCATCTAAAGGCCACGCATTCACCTTGCCTTCCCAGTTATCTACAATTGCATTGCCAAAACGGTAAGCTTCAGTTTGCATATATGGCACTCTTGCAGCGACCCATGCTGCTTTACTCATGGCTAAACTTTCTTCTGTCGGCTTGGCGAGAAAGGCATGAATATTTTTTTCTAACTCTTCAGCCGCAAGCAATGAATCGCTATATATGACATGAGCCAAATCTGCGTAGTGCTTTAGAACAGCTTCTTGTGTTGCGGCATGAGATGAAAGGCTTATTACCAACGAGACAGCGAGAGTAATTGCCGATCTAGTATTAAGAATACTTTTAAGCATTAAAAGTTGCTCCATAAAAATGCAGCTGCCTTATATATCTATATCGCCAGAAATGTATATAGCCAGTAAAGCATTCGAAATTTATCTATTGATACTAATAATAGCCATTTAAAGAATCATATTCCTTATCCTAAAATAGATATATAAATGCGAATCATTCTCATTAGTATTAGCGAATGCGTTAATTCTTAGCAAATTTGCCATCCACTACTCAGGTGAGATCGCCCAGTGTAATCATTCAGTGGCGCTGCCAATAACTAAATATTTAAGGAGAAATACATGGTTTCTAACATTATTAAATCAAGCCTTGTGCTGTTCTTGATCATCATCGTGTTAATGATACCTGCTCATGCAGAACAAATATCGGTAGACAAAGAAGAGTATGAAAATCTTAAAAAAGCGGTTGAGTATCTCATGTCGCAACAAAAAGAAGCCATGGACAAAGCGACTCGTGCAGAAGAAAAAGCAGATGAGGCAACAGAAGTAGCTGAAGCAGCGATTGAAGCTACAGAAGACACCTCAGGAACTGGCTCATGGTTTGAAAATACTCAAATAGGTGGTTATGGAGAAGTGCTGTATAACAATGGCACGCAAACAAGTAATGATAGTGACGACATAAGCAAAGAATTTGATGTACAACGTTTCATTTTTTATATAGGACACGATTTTACTGATAATCTTAGATTCTTCTCTGAAACTGAGATCGAGCACACCCGAGCAGGACGTGGAGATGATGACCCGGGTGCACTTGAGCTAGAACAAGCTTATGTTGAGTGGGACTATGCGCAAAATCATAGCGTGCTTGCCGGCCTGCATCTGGTTCCTATCGGGATCATAAATGAAACTCATGAACCAGAAACCTTTTATGGAGTTGAACGCCCAAGAGTCGAAAGCCGTATCATACCGACTACCTACCGCGTTAACGGCGTAAAACTAGCTGGTAACTTTGGCCAAGGTTGGAGGTATGACTTCGGCATACATGAAGGCCTGCAATTTGATGACGGCGACCTTGATATACGTGATGCACGTCAGAGTGGAGCACGCGCGAATGCTGAAAATCTTGCCGGTACCGTACGCATAAAATACACAGGAATTGCGGGTCTTGAGTTAGCTGCTGGACTTCAATATCAAGATGACTTTACCCAAGATAATACTGAAAATAGTAACCTAAGACGCGACCAGTTAGGAGATGACGATATCAGTGGCTATCTAACGTCAGCACATGCAATCTGGCAGCGTGGCAAATTTGGTTTACGTGCTCTTTATGCTCGCTGGGATATTGATAGCGACGTTGAAGACCTTGTAGATGGCGCAGGACGTGATGAAATGTTTGGTTGGTATGTGGAACCGTCATGGAAATTCACCGATAAGTTTGGTGTTTTTGCACGTTACACCATAATTGATGAACGTGCGGGTAGCAGCAGTGGTGGTGCCGATGACTCTGAAGAAGCAAGATTCTTAGCAGGTGTGAACTATTGGTTACATCCTAATGTTGTATTCAAAGCCGATTTTCAGCTGGAAAATGATGAAGACAGAAGTGGTGGTGAGGATGACCTGGATGGCTTTAATCTCGGTGTCGGTTGGAGTTTCTAAAAAACTATGAGAAGATTCGCGCCTAGCTCTAGACTAGGCGCTGTTTTTTGTTTATCAAATCTATGTCAATTTATTTCCAAAATTTAGTATTACTTATTGCACTAACGTTTGGCACACAAATTTATGCAAAAGGTGTTTATCAAACCCCTGAAGAGTTTCTTAAACTTACGTTTAACACCTCCCCAGACAGTGAGAGAGTAATTTTAAAAGGCGATCTTGCTGATAATGTAAAAAAAATTCTAGGACACCGTTACAAAAAAATACGCGTGCCCTATTGGCAAAAAGAGTGTCGTACTGCATGGATCCTCGAAGAAATTGGTAAAGAGCATTACATCACCACTGGTTTTGTGGTGAATTCGCAAGGACTAGAAAAAGTTAAAGTGCTTATCTTCCGTGAGACCCGTGGCTGGGAAGTCAAACACGATTTCTTTGGTGAACAATTTATAAATGCAAAATTAACTGAGAAACATAAGTTAGATAAACATATTGATAATATATCAGGTGCTACAATGTCAGTTAATGCGGTTACAAATATTTCTAGGATGGCATTATTGCTGCATGATCATGTAACAAAAGGCACATGTTAAAATCTTTATCGTTTTGATAAATCATGCATGGCAGCAAAATTACATAAATGGCATCGCCGAATAGGATTAGTCGCCTCAGCCTTTATTATTTTCTTGGTAATTACAGGAATCGTATTACAACATAGCGACGAGCTTGATTTACCGACTAAACATTTAGCAAACATCTGGTTGTTAGATTATTACGGTATTAAACCGAACCCCATCACTACCTATCAGCTCGGTAATCAAACCGTGTCTCATGCCGGTAACCGGCTCTATGTTTCAGGAGAGCCCATTGTTGATAATGTCGAAAATTTATTTGGTGCAATCAAACTTGAGAATCAGATCATCATTGCTACGAACCAATCGTTGATGATCGTTGATCAAACTGGTGTTCTCGTCGATGAGATCACGACATTGGATGGCTTGGTTGAGGCGCCACTAGGCATCTCAACATCGGTTGACAATATAATGGTATTGCGCGGTTCAAATAAATACTGGGAAAACCAAGACGACCTGTTTCATTGGCAGGAATATCAAGGACCTCACCCGCATTGGGTTACCCCAAGCATCACCTTGCCTGCTTTGCGCCAAGTGATAGAGAGCCATGATATGAGCCAGCAAATTAACCTGGAGCGACTCTTACTTGATGCCCATAGCGGCCGGATTTTTGGCAAATATGGAATCTATGTCATTGATGCCGCAGCAGTATTATTGCTGTTGTTGGCTTTAACGGGGCTTTGGCTCTGGGCTAGCCGTAAATAGGTATAAAGCATGCTAATAGAGTAGTTTATTAACGTTATTGACAATCATTCTCATTAGCGTTTAGAATTGTATTCAACTTAGCGACATTATCTATTTATATTTATATGTATATTTGTATTTGCAACCAAATAACCGAAACTCAGCTACGTCATGAAATCGACCGTGGCGCAAACACTGTTCGCAAACTTCGCGAAGCTGTAGGAGTTACCAGTCAATGTGGCAAATGTGGTACTTGCGTTAAGGCATGCGTTAAAGAGCACAAACAACTAAATAGCTCAGATCTGCTTATTAATTCTGCATGCAGCGCTTAAAATATTCAGCTTTCTTTCGATAGTTATATTCTTTGCTTGATTAA
Source organism: uncultured Thiotrichales bacterium (assembly GCA_964486815.1). Classification (GTDB taxonomy): domain Bacteria; phylum Pseudomonadota; class Gammaproteobacteria; order UBA4575; family UBA4575; genus JABDMD01. Next base: position 76,841 of record CAZAOO010000008.1, on the reverse strand, counting down.
AATATTTATTCTCGTTGAGAATTGATATGTTAATCATTCTCATTCAAATTCAAGCTTAAATATATTAGTTATTTTGTAATTTTATCTACTATATTTTCGTACATTACTTTTGTTAATTAACTTTGACAAACATGCTTACCCTACTTAGTCTTAGCTAAATGTTAATACACTCAAGGAGAAAGCCATGAAGGGCGATAAAAAAGTTATTGGATATTTAAACAAAGTATTAAAAAACGAACTCTCTGCCATTAACCAATACTTTTTACATGCGCGAATGTATAAGAATTGGGGATTAGAAAAACTTAATGAATATGAATATCACGAGTCTATTGATGAGATGAAGCATGCGGATATGTTAATTGAAAGAATTTTATTTTTAGAGGGTTTACCAAATTTACAAGATATTGGAAAAATATTTATTGGTGAAAATCCAAAAGAGATGTTGGAATGTGACCTTAAAATGGAACATTTAGCTGTTCCTGATCTAAAAGAAGCCATAGCACATTGTGAAACCATTGCAGATTACGCTTCAAGAGAACTATTTGAAAACATCTTGGAAAGCGAAGAAGAGCATATTGACTGGCTAGAGACTCAATTTGAAAGAATCGAGCGAGTAGGTATGGAAAACTACCTGCAGTCAATGATGTAAAAGTTTAATGAACTGCTGAAAATAAAAACGGTTCAAATTCTTTTAAGGCTTGCTCGTAGACGTTGCGTTTAAACGCAACCACCTCTTTGAGTGGATGCCAATAATCCACCCAGCGCCAATTATCAAACTCTGGCTTGTTGCTATTATTTAAACAGATATTGCTCTCATCGGTTTGTAGCTTTAGCAAAAACCACCGCTGCTTTTGGCCAATACATTTTGGCATACTGTGCTTACGCACTAAACGTTCAGGTAATTTATAGTGCAGCCAGTCTTTCGTAAAAGTGATAATATCTACGTGATTCTGATCCAAACCCGTTTCTTCTTTCAATTCGCGGTAAAGGGCTTGCTCAATGGTTTCATTTGGCTGAACCCCACCCTGCGGGAATTGCCACGCCTCTTGGCCGCAGCGCTTGCACCAAACGACATGCCTAGATTCGTTGCATACTATAATACCAACATTTTTACGAAACCCTGAGGCATCAATTACATGTCGATTAGCATCCATCACACTCTCCTGGTTCACATTGTTGCATAGGACAAGAAATGGGGCAATTTAGACTGCGTCTAGAAGTGAAAACTTAGTATACAATACAGTAGCTTAGCTTATTTATACTGCCACCATTTACACCGCATAGTATTTTAAAATTATGGCATTAGCATTATTTGATTTAGACGAAACCCTAATCGCTGGTGACAGTGATTACGAATGGGGAGCCCACCTTGTAGCGATTGGAAAGGTTGACGGCGTATACTACGCTAATGAGAACCAACGCTTCTACCAAGAATATCTAGCAGGCACTCTCGACGTATATGAGTTTTTAAACTTTGCATTGCAGCCCCTAGCCAACCACCCTTTCAATGAATTATGCCAATGGCGCGAAGAATATATTAATCAACGCATTAAACCAATCATCAAACCCAAAGCGATAGACTTAATTACCAAACATCGTGAAGCTGGGGATCACCTAGTTATCGTTACGGCAACAAATAGCTTTATTACCAAACCCACCAAAGAAATATTTGGTATGGATGACCTGATTGCAACTGAACCTGAAATGGCGAATGGACAATTTACAGGCAAAGTACATGGCACACCAAGTTTTGGCCCAGGCAAAGTAACGCGCTTACAAGAATGGCTAAAAAACTCTAGCCATTCTCTTGAAGGAAGTTACTTTTATTCGGACTCCCGCAATGATATTCCATTATTAGAATTAGTCAGCCACCCCGTCACAGTAGATGCAGATGAAAAATTAAGCGAACATGCAAGTCAAAAAAAGTGGCAACAAATCAGTTTAAAATGATTATTTAGATCTTAGAAAGATTGACCGAATTCTTTCTTATACTGCTGTTTAAATTCATTGATTGAATATTTATGGTTTTGCGTACCATTGTGTGCAACTTTTATGGCTCCCATCAAGGCTGCAATTCGACCAGTAACCTCCCAGCCCAGATTATTCATCAAGCCATAAATTAAACCGCCTCTATATGCATCTCCACAACCTGTAGGGTCTTGCACAGCAGCCGCTTTCACAGCAGGAATATTGATTGATTTACCGCCAGCATGGATGATAGAACCCTCACCACCCCGAGTTACGATTGCAGCTTCAACTTTCCCAGCAATCTCCTGCATCGACAGCCCGGTTCGTTCTTGTAACAGCTGAGATTCATAATCATTCACACATACATAATCCGCTTGCTCTACAAATTTCAATAATTCTTCACCATCAAACATTGGCAAACCCTGTCCAGGGTCAAACATAAATGGAATGCCTGCATCTACACATTGTTGTGCATGCTGTACCATGCCATCTTTTCCATCTGGCGAGATTAATGCCAGCGTTATGTCTTCTTGCTTAGGAATAGCTTTGTCATGCGCATTATTCATCGCACCCGGATGAAATGCAGTAATTTGATTATCGTCTAGATCGGTTGTAATAAAGGCTTGCGCAGTATATTCAGAATCTATTTTTGTAATATATTTTTGATCAATCCCACACTCAGACATCCACTTTGAATAAGGATCAAAATCCTGCCCTACTGCCCCCATTGGAATACCATCACCACCAAGTAGATTTAGGTTATATGCTATATTTCCTGCGCAACCACCAAACTCCCTGCGCATTTGTGGCACCATAAAGCAGACATTTAGAATATGAACCCTCTCTGGCAGAATATGTTCTTTGAAACGGTCTGGAAATACCATAATGGTATCGTAAGCAAGAGAACCACAAATCAGCGCAGACATCGTATTAATTCCTTTTTTTATTGAATAGAATTTCGCACAAATTGTGCGAAAACGAAGAGTATCAGATTATGCTGCAACAATTTAGGGTGCTTTTATAAATGTTAGATTTAAAAGATGACTTAGTCCGCCATTATGCATGGCTACGTGAATTTGGCTGCAACGACTCTCATAGTGGCAATGCATCGGTTCGTGTTGGAGATATCATTTGGGTTACACCAACAGGCGCATGTGCAGATACCTTGAGAGCCAGCGAGTTAATTGCCTGCTCTATAGACGGGTCATGCGGTGATCACGCATCTTTTGATGCAAAACTGCATATAGAAGTTTATAAACAAAACGCCAAAGCTTGTGCGGTATTTCATAGCCACGGACCACATACCATCGCCCTAACCATGAATGGGCAAGATTTTACACCAGAAGATTTTGAAGGGAAATTATATTTCCCTACAGTACCTGTACACACTATTAACTATGATGACTACTCAAAAAAGTCTCCCGAGCTAGTTGCAGGCAGCTTGAGTAACCATTGCATCACAGTAGTTCGTGGTCATGGTGTATATGCCTGCGCTGAATCTATTAACCTTGCATATAAATGGTCATGCTCATTAGAACATTCTGCAAAAATAGCCTATTTGTATCAGCAAATTCAGTCCCATGCCTAGGCTCAAGTGCAGGTTTAAATTTAGGCTTAGACTTGCACCATCTGAAAATCATCTTTCATCGCACCACATTCCGGACACTTCCAGTTAAAAGGGATATCATCCCAAAGTGTACCCGGCTCAATGCCTTCATCCGGAGCACCTTTTGCTTCATCGTACATCCAGCCACAAATTACACACATATATGTTTTATACTGCATTAATAGCTCATTCCCTTATAAAATTGAATAAGTAAATTGCATAAGTAAGTAGAACAAGTTTAGTAAATTTATACTGATAAAAAATGACTACATCAACTACTACACCAATTGTCTTAACTTTTTCTGGCGCTGATCCCACCGGAGGTGCGGGTATACAGGCAGATATTGAAACCATTGCAAGTTTAGGCTGTCATGCTGCGCCAATTATAACTTCGGTAACGGCCCAAAATACTACCAATGTTATTGACACCTCTCAAATTAATGAACATTTTATCATCCAGCAAGCTCGCGCGATATTAGAAGACATGGATGTTGCCGTAATCAAGATTGGTTTGATTGAAAGCGACACCACCGCGATGGCAATTCATACCCTGCTCACGGATTACAACAAAATTCCCGTAGTATTGGACCCCATTATTATTGCTGGTGGTGGCAAAGTATTAGCCAATGAATATGTTGTAGATGCTATTAATACTCTACTGGTTCCACTTGCGACGATCATTACCCCAAATAGTGAAGAAACACGAAGCTTAGCACCAGAAGGCGATACACTTGATGCTTGTGCGATGGCGCTTTTAGAGCGTGGCACACACTATGTCCTAGTCACAGGCACACATGAAAAAACGGATGATGTCTGTAATATTTTATACGGCAATCACCGCAAACTCGATACACGAACTTGGCCACGCCTGGCTGATCAATACCATGGTTCAGGCTGCACATTATCTTCCGCTATCGCTGCCAATCTTGCGCGAGGGCAAGACATTGTTTCTGCAACACACCAAGCCCAAGAATATACCTGGAAATGTTTACAAGCTGCACGCCAGCTAGGCATGGGGCAAAAAATTCCAAATCGCTTTCACTGGCTAAAATAGCTGCATAACAAATTCATGCAAAAACTTTCTAGTCCACTTTCTGGCCCAAATTCTAGTCCACTTTCTGGTCCACTTTCTGGCCTATATGTAATTGCTGATGCCGAATGTATTGGTAAAAATGAAATAATTGGCAAGACAAAAGAAGTATTAATAGCTGGTGTAAAAATTTTACAGTATCGAGACAAAATAAATTCACAAAAAGATCGTTACAACATTGCAGAACAACTTCGCAACCTTACTCACGACCATGCATGTTTATTAATCATCAATGATGAAGCAGAATTAGCTCAATCCATAGATGCGGATGGCGTTCATTTAGGAAAAGATGATGACTCTATTGAATGGGCAAGAAACTTACTTGGAGATAGTAAAATTATTGGAGCCTCTTGTTATGCACAACTTGAAAACGCATATCCAGCCATCTCTGCATCAGCAGATTACATCGCCTTTGGCAGTTTCTACCCTTCTGCCACCAAACCTAACGCACCACTCGCAAATACAGACTTAATTATCAAAGCCAAACAACAATTTGACATACCCGTTTGTGCAATTGGTGGCATTACTCCTAAAAATGCAAGTAACATACTTAATACTGGAGCAGATATGATTGCTGTTATCAGTGCAATTTTTAATGCTTCATCTCCCGAGCAGGCTGTGCAAGAATATTTATCATTAATTTGAACATATAAAGAAACTATGACCACCTCTGAACAAGCTTTTGAAGAAGCACAAAAATATATCCCGGGTGGTGTGAATTCACCCGTTCGAGCCTTTAAAAGTGTGGGCGGCACACCGCCATTCATAAAACGAGCCCATGGTGCGCATATCTATGATATTCATGATAAAGACTACATCGACTATGTTGGTTCATGGGGTCCGATGATTTTGGGACATGCGCATCCTGAGGTGATTGCTGCGGTTCAACAAGCTGCAGAACATGGGTTGAGTTTTGGCGCACCCACCGAAATTGAAACCGAAATGGCGAAAATGGTGTGCGAGCTCGTTGAATCGATTGAAATGGTGCGCATGACCAGCTCCGGCACCGAAGCCACCATGAGCGCAATCCGGCTTGCGCGTGGACATACGGGCCGTAGCAAAATTATTAAATTTGAAGGCTGTTACCACGGCCATGGTGATGCATTGCTAGTTAAAGCCGGATCTGGTGCGCTTACATTAGGCGTACCCAGCTCGCCTGGCGTTCCAGTCGAAACCGCAGGGAACACCATTACCCTTACTTATAACGATATTGAAGAAGTCGAACAAGTATTCGAAAAAATGGGTGACGAAATTGCCTGTGTCATCGTCGAACCGATTGCTGGCAATATGAATTGCATTCCCCCAATAAAAGATTTTTTACATACGTTACGCAAAGTGTGTTCGGAACATAAAGCCATTTTAATCTTTGATGAAGTGATGACGGGTTTTCGCGTAGCCAAAGGTGGCGCACAACAGCTTTACAAAGTAACCCCTGATTTAACCACGCTGGGTAAAATTTTAGGTGGCGGCATGCCGGTAGGCGCACTCGGTGGCGAACGTGCCATTATGGATTCACTTGCACCCGTTGGCCCGGTGTATCAAGCCGGCACCCTTTCTGGCAACCCCATTGCGATGACTGCAGGACTAACCACACTTAAATTACTTTCCGAACGTGGTTTTCATGATCAACTCCATCGCAAAACGAAAATGTTAGTCGATGGTTTATTAGATGTAGCGAAGAAAAACAATATTCCTCTCACTGCGAACTATGTGGCTGGTATGTTTGGCTTATTTTTTACAGAAGAAGAACAAGTAACTAACTTTGCTCAAGTCACGGCATGTAATGGCGATCACTTCAATAAATTTTTTCATAACATGCTAGATCATGGTGTGTACCTTGCGCCTTCATCATACGAAGCTGGTTTTATATCAGCTGCACACACCGAAGAAGATATTGAGAAGACGGTTGATATCGCAAATAAAGTATTTGCTAAACTATAGAACAACGTTAGAGGGTTTCTTGGTAGCAGTGTTTTTGAAAACGCGGTGAACAGATAGCTAGAAACAACAGGTCAGCCGAACCTGTATTGGTAATTTTCTGTGTACAATTTGCTGGTATTATTACCACATCATGAATAACAAGCTTTTGCTGCTCAAGACCTTGTATCTCAAACCAGTGCCTCACCTTGCAAAATGACATATCGTTCAACCGTTGCTGACAATTTATGTAGGTTTGTGGTAACACCAGGCTCAACACGCGCTCTTGCAATGGACAAACCAGGATCATCTGTAGAATTAGAGAGTTCAGTTATATAACAACCTTCATCGATATAAAACTCTTTACCTGGAATATATTTTTTAACACATGGCTGCATTAGAACTCAGATCAATGTAGGTGCTTGTGCAGAAAATCAATGACAGCCTTTTTCGCTTCTTCATGATCAAGTAGTTCATGTATGTAACTCAACTTTCCTTCTCTATAGACAATGGATTTACTACCATTTGCTTGATCGAGGAGATCGGTACATTCACCGTCGGTATATGAATTTTGAAACCATGGATCTTTCGAGCCCAATAATGTAAGCACCGGTTCAGTTTTGGGGGCATTCACTCCATGGTACTCCTTCCAACTCGCATTACATGTCCAACCCTCTACAACACGAGCGTTGACAAATTGTTTATTATTTTTTGCAGAAAATGTTGCGGTAGTAATACCACCTTCACTAAGTCCCAATAAAAAAACATTGTTTTCATCCACCCAAGGTAGTTGTTTAGCCTTTTCAATAGTATTGCCCGCATCATTTTGTCTGATTTTAATGGTGTCGCGATAGAAACCACCTACATGTCTATAAATGTCACACGATTGCGTATATTTTTTACGGGCAAAACTTGGCGGCGCAATCACTGCAAATCCATTTTCAGCCAGATAATCAAGACGGCGAATAGTACCCGGCCAAAACCCTGAACAACCATGCAAATAAATTACCGTAGGAAGCTTTTTAATTCCCACCAGTGAATTTTCATCCAACCTTGCAATGGTGCTCTTTATTGGTTTGCCACCTTCAGTTGGAATTCTTACAAAGCTCGCTTGCCACACCCTCTCTAATTCTTGTGGATCGTCCCAGTCCTTACTAGACATTTTGGAAACTTCAGTAAATTTCTTTCCGATATTCCCCAGATGACCATAAGAAGAACTAGAGCCTTGTGCACATGCTAATAAAGTGCACATATAGAGTAACATTAGTAAGCAACTAAGCTGTTTGATGTTGACCATATAGTTTTGAGTATAATCCATTTGCGCTAATCAATTCTTCATGTCCACCTTGTTCAGTAATCTTTCCATCTTCAAATACATAAACGGTATCTGCCTGCTTTACAGCACTTAAGCGGTGCGCAACAATAATCATTGTGCGGCCTTTTAAGTATTCTGCTAATGCAATATGCAGTTTAGCTTCCGTTTCGGCATCTAATGCAGAAGTTGCTTCATCCAAAATAACTACTTGTGGATTGGTTAGAGCCATTCTTGCAATCGCGATACGTTGCCGCTGACCGCCCGAGAGACGGATGCCGTCCACACCAATCAAACTATCCAAGCCTCTTGGCATTGCTTCAATAACATCTTTAATTTGAGCAACTTCTAACACACGCCATAACGCCGCATCCGGCACTTGTCTACCCAAGGTTAAGTTCATGCGCACTGTGTCATTAAATAATGCCGGGTGTTGTAGCACACACGCCACATGCTCACGCACCACCTCCATGCCGATGCGCGCAACGGGAACATGGTCAAACTTTATTTCACCAAATAAAGGCGGATATAGACCCAGCAATACTTGTACTAGGGTTGATTTACCACCACCACTCGCGCCCACTAAAGCAACTTTCTCACCGGCTTGAATTCCAAGATTGACGCCATCTAATACATACGGCCCATCACCATAGGCAAACTTGATATCTTCTATTTGAACGCTAACCGCTATTTGAACGCTAACCGCGTGTTTATCTGCAAAGGGATTTTCTATATGTGGATACTGAGGCTCTATAGGCAAGTGCAATAACTCATTTATACGTCCCAAAGCAGCCTTAGCCCCATAAAAGGAATATTGAATACTCAACACTTCTTGCACTGGGCCCATCATGAACCAGAGATAGCCAAATACAGCAATCATTTCACCAATACTTAAGTCTGTTAGCAATACCATCGACATACTTAATGCACGAAAAATATCGAAACCAATTAGAAATACCGAGAATGATAATCGATTTGCTGCATCACTCTTCCATGAAAATGCAGCAGAATGTTCCTTTAATTCTTTTGCATTATTCTTTACACGATCTAAATAATAAGTCTCTCTATTACTAGCACGAATTTGTTGGATACCATCCAACGTCTCTGTAAGTGACTGCTGAAATTTTTCAAAAGATTTATTTTCTTTTTTCTTAAGCTCTTTTACCTTCTTACCTATCAACATCGTGATGTAAATCACCAGTGGATTTACAATCATAATGCATAGTGCAAGCTGCCAATGCAGCCATAGCAATACACCCGCAACACCCACTATAGTTAATGCCGCAACTAAAAACTTGCTTACGGTTTCACCTGCAAATTGATCAACAGTATTTAAATCTGTTACAAATTTTGAAGATACTGCACCACCACCTAGAGACTCATACTCCGACATAGCCACTGACTTAAGTCGATCAAGTAATTGATAACGGATTCGATAAATAATGTCTTTTGCAATGCCGACAAACTTTTTGGTTTGCCAAACATTTAAAAACAAATATACCAATCGCAAAACAATACAAATGACTGTTAGTGCAACAATGTAGAGAAATGGAGTATGCAGAGACTCGGGGAAGAACTTACCAACTGTAGCAACCACTTTGCCTGGTTTATCTAACAAAACTTCGTCAATCAGAAGCGGAATAAGCAAAGGTATAGGAATACTTGCCAGCACCGCTATCATGGCAATGATATTCGCGGAGTAAAGTTCTTTTTTATGCGCAAGCGCCATGTTTAACACATGGCGGACCGTGTACCGCTCAGGTACTGATTCTATATTCTCTTCATGTACTTTTTCGATACGGCTGGTTTGATTCATTAGAATAGCAACTGTAATTAAGCTTCTTTTGAATCCTGCTCTTTACTCTGTTTTTCGATATCAGCTCTGACTTGATCCATGTCCAAAGCTCTGGTTTTATCAATAATATCTTCTAATTGTGCGGGCGGTAATGCGCCTGCCTGCGAATACAGCAATATTTGTTCACGAAAAATCATTAAGGTAGGAATTGAGCGAATATTGCATGCTTGAGCCAACTCTTGCTCCTCTTCTGTATTCACTTTTGCAAATACAACATCTTCATGATTTTCAGATGCAGCTTCAAACGTTGGAGCAAATGCTTTACAAGGTCCACACCATGAAGCCCAAAAATCAATAATGATTGTGTCATTTTTCTCAACGGTATCGTTAAAGTTATCCTCAGTCAGGGCAATCGTTGCCACAATTCTCTCCTTTTATTATAGAAATTTAGAGTCCTGCATAGCTTCTTTAAGATGATATAAACGCACTATGTGGTCATCAATCTCTAAAAGCCGTTGTTTAATGTCTGATTGTAGGGGTAACAGCTCGGTAAGACGAGCACCTACCCAGCCTGCGTAGTCATACCCAGCCGGTAAGGCAGTATAGGGCTTACCAACTTGGGTTATCACCTTTTGCAATAATGTGCGCATCGCTTCAAACTTTTCTGGCAATACCACATCTGCATCTATATCAAGATATTGAACTTGTCCAACCAAAAGCTGATTGGCTTGTATATAGGTGTCTTCAATATGAATTTTTCTCTCGCCATATGCGGTAATTCCCAACAATCCATCCGGCAGTGTTTCCCAGTCTTCAATTCGGCACTCTGTTGCTGTCTGATACACTTCAGCTGCCTGACCAGCCTCTGTGCCATTTTTGATCAATACTATGCCGAAACCATGCTCATTACGCATGCACTCTTTAACCATATCTAAATAACGCGGTTCAAAAAGACGTAGTGCTAGCGCACCACCGGGGAAAATAACTGAATTCAGTGGAAACAGGGGAAGCTCATGAAAACTAGAAGACAAAATTTAAGCTCTTTGCAAAATAGCGAAATGATAAGAACTTACTATTTTACCTTGATTATGCGGCTTTATCAGCCGTAATTTTATGATCCGCCAAACGCTTGACCATAGAAAGTGCTACAGATTTATAAAATTCTGCTTGTAATGCAGTAGACATTTTGTCCAGGTCTGATGTGGTCAACTTCATTAGCAACATATCAGTAGTAGCCATAACACTGGTACTACTGTTTTCATTTCGTAACAAACCAATTTCACCAAAACAATCACCTTCAGACAAAGTTTTTACTGGCTCATTTAGTTTATATACAGTCGCTTTACCACCAACGATAACGTAAAAAGTCTGATCAATTTCCCCTGCTGATAAAATAGTTTCATCTTTTGAAATACGCAACCAGGTAGCCAAGTCAACAAATTCTGAGAGTTGCTTTTGACTAAAATCTTTGAAAAATCCAAGCATGCCTGCTTGATCTGCGTTTACTCGCTTGATGATCTCTGCTTCTTCGTAGCGAAGCGCAATATCTACACTACGAATTGCAGCCGCAAAATCTGCAGCTGCTAAATAACGTTGATCTTGTTGCTTTTCTAAAGCTTGATCAATTATTGGTTGTAACTTTTCTGCATGCTCCACAGCAAATTTCGAAAGCGGTTTTGGCTTCTCATTTAATATTTTATACATATGTGTATGCACATTATCTGCTTCAAATATTTTTTCACCCGTTAATAATTCGTACAACACCACACCAAGCGCATATAAATCGGTACTTGGAGTTACTTCTTGCTCTTCGATTTGTTCTGGTGCCATATACAAAGGCGAGCCAAACAATCCACTTGATAATGTATCTATTTCGTCACGTACTTTTGCAATACCAAAATCAACAATTTTTACATTGCCATCTTCAGTAATCAGAATATTGGCAGGCTTTATATCCCGATGCACAACATTCTTGCTATGCGCATATTCAAGTGCTTTGCAACATTTAAATATTATATCAATCGCTTTTGAAACAGATATTTCTTCTTTATTATTCATCATAGTAGCCAAGCTTTTAGCGTCTATGTATTCCATAACAATAAAGGTTTGACGATCTCCAACACCTGCGTCATACACTGATACAATATTTGGGTGCTGTAACTGTCCGACTGCACGAGTTTCTAAAAAAAATGAATTACGTAATTGCTGTGAATTTTCTTCGCCTTCTTGATTATCAGGAAATTGACTGATCTTTATCGCAACATCACGCTCCAAAAATGGATCATGCGCTTTATATATTGTTCGATATTTACCCTGATGAATGATCTTATCTAATTGATATTTACCTATCCGGTCACCGGATGACAGGCTACGACGTTTTCTTCTATCTGCCATTAGATTTATACACTTTAATGTAAGGCTTGAGACTCTCTACTAGATAACTGCAAAACAAGCTTCTCAGACAGACCATCAAAACTGCCATTACTTAGAATCAGAATATTGTCTCCATGCTTAATATCACTTAATAAATCTAAAATAATATCGTCAACAGAAGAAAATATTTTTGTTTCAGGCTTAATATTTTTCGTGACATCTTGAATTGACCATTGCAAATCTTTTGGCTCAAAAATAAAAACTTTATCTGCATCATCAAAAGCTTTTGCCAAATGATCGATATGAATCCCTAAACGCATAGAATTCGATCGTGGTTCAAATATAGTAATAATACGTCCATCAGGTCGCTGATCTTTGAAAGCAGAAATAGTTGCTGAAATTTCAGTTGGATGATGCGCAAAATCGTCATAGACACTAATATGGTCAAAGGTTCCTTTGCGCTCTAAACGGCGTTTCACTCCAGCGAATGTTGTTAATGCCTGCAGAGCATCCTCAACATAAACACCTGCATGCTGTGCAGCAGCGATAGCCGCAACAGCATTTGCAATATTATGTCGGCCAAACAATTCTGATGCGCCTAAACCACGTGGCTTATTATTTTGCTGCAAGGTAAATTGTGAATTTTTCAAATCTATATCATCTGCAAACCAGGTTGCAGCAGCATTTATAGTCGAGAATGATTCTCTTGGTGTCCAACAGCCCATATCAATTACATCTTGTATATTTTGATCATCCAGATTGATGATGAGTTTTCCATCGCTAGGTAGAATTCGCACTAAATGGTGAAATTGACGCTTAATCGCATCGAGATCGTCAAAAATATCTGCGTGATCAAATTCTAAGTTATTTAGCACCAAAGTATGTGGACAGTAGTGTATGAATTTAGACCGCTTATCAAAAAAAGCCGTATCATACTCATCTGCCTCGATAACAAAGTACTTTGAATCACCTAATCTAGACGAATAATCAAAATTTTCAGGCACTCCACCAATCAAGAAACCTGGCTTTAATCCAGCAGATTCCAGTATCCATGCTAACATACTACTGGTGGTGGTTTTGCCATGAGTACCGGCAACCGCCAACACCCAACGATCCTTGAGCACATTGTCATGCAACCAGGCCGGCCCTGAAGTGAATGGAATATGATGATTTAATAAATACTCAACCACTTCATTACCACGACCCATTACATTACCTACAATTATTTGATCCGGCAGTGGGAAGATATGATCCACTGAATAACCACTCATTAATTCGATCCCGGCCATCTCTAACTGCGTACTCATCGGTGGATAGACATTGACATCTGACCCAGACACAGTATGGCCAAGCTGTTTAGCAATGATGGCCAAACTACCCATAAATGTCCCGCAAATTCCAAGAATATGTATATGCATCAGTTTGCTACTCTTCCAGCTAAAAACAGTTCAAGAATAATTATACTTAACAGCGTGTACGCCACACTAATCGAAACTCCATTACCTAAGGAAGTAGAGATTGCCCGGCTAAAAATAAATCCATATACAACTACAATCCAAATCAGTAATGCAAAACTTAGCAAGCCAAATATTGCAACTAAAGTTTCATTTAGCTCTGGATTTGTTAATGGATAAATGACAGGCACAGAAATTAAATTAATTAGTATAACTGTGCCTAGCATGGCACAGAATGTTTGCATAAAACGTTCTGGCTTCTTAAGTAATAATAGCTTTGTGAATAAGAACGAATAAAATAAACCTGCAACACTAGACAGTCCTGCAACATTCGTATCATGAACTAGCGATCCTAGCCAAAATGAAATCACTACACTAGCAGCAACCAACCTTATCAACAGTGATGAATCAGCAGGTAAATCTTCCGGCCCTTCACGTAACAAACAAATATTGAAAAACTTATTTACAATTTTAAACATTTAGCAGGCGCATGGTAGTCCTATTATTGTCAACCAAATATTGATTATTTACTTTAAATTATAACTACAATCTCGCATATACGCTCAAGCCGTAATATCAGTTAGATTAACAAATACACTGAAACAATAGTACCGACTCATGCTTTTAGAAAACCATATATACCACGCTTTGACGGCGCCAATATCCAATCCCGTAAGTAATCAATTTCCGGTGTTCCCTTTTGATCTTCAATCGAACCACCTTCACGCAAATGCCGATAAACTTTTTCAAGTTTCTTATATCGCTCACCCTTAATACCGGCTCTACGCAAGCCAATCGAGTTAAGCCGGTAGTGCCTCACCGGATCACCGCCTAACAAGCAAAAAGGTAGTACGTCTTTGCGCACAGGGGTATACCCAGCTATCATCGAGTATTTTCCAATTCTTATAAATTGATGCGTTCCGACATGCCCACCTAAAACAGCTTTATCCCCAATTTCAATGTGACCACTTAATCCAACATATGCAGTGAGAATAACTTCATCACCTATTTGGCAATCATGTGCTACATGCGAATAACTCATTAGATAGCATTTAGATCCTAGTGTAGTAGGAACCCCTGGATGCGTAGATCGATGCACTGTGCAATTTTCTCGAATTATATTCTCATCACCAATTTCAACCCACGTCTCTTCACCATTAAATGAGATATCTTGCGGTATACCACCTAAGACGACTTGCGCATGTAATTGATTATTTTTTCCAAGTCTTACATAAGAATGCACAACACAATGAGGGCCGATCTCTGTGCCAGAACGAATAATTACGTTATCTTCAATTACAGCATAAGGTCCGATTTTTACATCAGTATCTATTTCTGCATTTGAAGACACAACAGCAGTAGGATGGATATTTGACAAAATAGCAAACTATAAAAGTTGAGTTTAAATGGAATTATAATTCTAAATATACGCTAACAAGAATTTAATGTTGTGTAGAAATGTAATTTTCCCAAAAATGTAATTTATCATCATCGAATTCAACAATATTGAAACCAACAACATAGCTGCTTTGAGAAATCCGATTTACTGAAATTACCCTGCAAAGACATTTTAGAGAATCTGTTAAACTATTTTTATTTGGTATTTTTATGACGACGCTCGCAGTTATATTTTCACCAGGAGTAACTTGCAGATAACGGCTGAATAGACTTTTTGCTATCGGACCATCACACACGACACGCAAGCCAAGCAAAGATACCTCCATAGAAGTGGCATCAAAGCTGTAATCATCCATTTCGATCTGAACCGTTAACTTTGACCTATAACGAGCTACCGCCCTACGCTCAGCTTGCAAAATACAGCTCCCTGCTAAAATTTAAAAAACAACAACAAAACACACTGAAACTATCTATTAGGACAATCGGTATGTCAATAAACCGATATCTTGAGTAATTTTAACAAGTCTTTTTCACTTAGCACTTTTATACCTAAAGCTTCTGCTTTAGTAACCTTCGACCCGGGATTAGCACCAGCAATGACTGCAGTAGTATTCTTTGAGACACTACCAGTCACTTTAGCACCCAGCTGCTTTAGCTTCTCGGAAGCTACAGGACGAGTGAGCTGCTCCAAAGTACCTGTTAATACATAGGTATTGCCTGCAAGAGTTGCTTTTTTCTTATTCAGCTTGGGCTTATTTTTCCAGCTTACACCAGCCTCAATCAGAGCATCGACAACCTCACGATTATGCGCTTGTGCAAAAAATGTAGTGATATTTTCTGCAGCCACTGGCCCGACATCATCAATCTCTTGCAACTTCTCATTATCAGCATTTAACAACATATCCAAATCTGGAAAATAATCTGCCAATGCGGAAGCTGTAGCAACACCAACCTCACGTATACCTAAAGAATAGATGAAACGAGCAAAACTAGTTTGCTTACTCGCTTCTATTGCAGCCAACAAGTTCGTAGCTGATTTATCACCCATTCGTTCCAATGCACTAATTTTATCTTTTTCTAGATAAAACAAATTTTGCACACTGGATATTAGTTTTTCATCCACCAATTGATCAACCAACTTATCGCCCAAGCCTTCTATATCCATTGCTGTGCGTGATGCAAAATGCTTAATCGCACCTTTTCGTTGCGCTGGGCAATAAAGCCCGGCGCTACATCGAATCACTGCTTCATCCTCAACACGCACTACACCTGAGTCACATTCTGGGCATTTTTTAGGTGCTTGCACAGGTTGGCTGCGTTTATCACCCACTTTCAAAACAGTTTTAACCACTTCAGGAATCACATCACCTGCGCGTCTAATAATAACTTTGTCACCCTCACGAACATCCTTACGTCGCACCTCATCCATATTGTGTAAAGTTGCATTACTTACCGTTACACCACCAACAAAAACCGGTTCAAGTTTTGCTACTGGTGTTAATGCTCCGGTACGACCCACTTGAAATTCAATTCGATCCACAACTGTCACCGCTTCTTGAGCAGGAAACTTATGAGCAACCGCCCACCTTGGTGCACGCGATACAAATCCCAACTCATTTTGTAACGCTAGATCATTAATTTTATAAACCACTCCATCTACTTCATAATCTAACTTATCGCGTCGCTTTGAAATGTCATCAAAAAAACTTAAGCAACCTCTATAACCGGGAACCAGCTTTACCTCGGGACATACTTTTAATCCAAATTCTTTTAACAACTGCAACGACTCGTATTGAGTAGAAACGTTAGTTAATTTTTCAATATTCGTTGCACTATAAAAATAAATATCAAGTGGCCTTTTAGCAGTATTGCGTGGATCTAGCTGCCGCAAACTTCCTGCAGCAGCATTACGAGGATTAACAAAAGTCTTTTCTCCCTTCTTGCGAGCTAGCGCATTCATTTTTTCAAAACCTTTTTTAGGCATAAATACTTCGCCGCGCACTTCTAGAATTTTGGGAAGATTTTTATGTTTTCTTAGTTTTAGCGGTATAGACTTAATCGTACGTATATTTTCAGTAATATCTTCACCCGTCGCACCATCACCACGAGTCGCTCCACGCACCAGCAAACCTTTTTCATATATTAAACTAACCGCCAAACCATCAAGCTTTGGTTCAGCTGTGTAATCAATATTGATATCTCTTTTTAAGCGGTCCTTAATTCTTATTTCAAACGCCTCAAGCTCTGCTTCATTAAAGACATTACCGAGAGACAACATGGGCACTTCATGCTTGGCAGGTAAAAATGAATCGAGAGGCTGAGCACCTACACGCTGTGTAGGTGAATCAGCAGTGATTAGTTTAGGATTTTTTTCTTCAAGCTCTTGCAAACTACGCATAAGCTTGTCGTATTCAGCATCAGGAATCGCTGGCTCAGCTAAAACGTAGTACGAATAATTATGTTGCTGTATTTCATTACGCAACTTTTTAATTTTATTTGATACGCTAGCAGCCATTATGAATTTCTAGATCACACCATGATTCAGCTTAGAAATTATCATGCTGATGTAATATTTTCTGAATACTATTTAAATTGGAAACAGGCTTACTATGTGCTGACTTATGCAGGCACTGGTCGAGGGTTTCTCAGACTAAACAGTTGTATGTCTTCCTGCAAATGAGATGTCATTTGTGGATTTAAGCGATTACGAGATTCGTCTAGCAACTCTCCATTTAGTCGCTCAGAAAATTTTCGCGCGTCTTCCAGCATTAAATTAAATGCTCGCAAGCCTTCCTCTGGCCCAGGCAAACTTAATATAAAAGTCAGACCAGGTGTCTCAAACTCATGCATACCATCAGCATCAAACACTCCGGGTTTAACCATATTCACAAGGCTGTAAATGGCTCTTTTACCACTGAATCGATCAACATTTTTGTTAAAAATATTCATCTCATCGAGCTCTAAATCAAGTTCTTTGCATAAAGAAAATATAGCTTTGCCACTAAACTTTTGTGGGCGACGCGCCATCACATGCAATACGACTAATTTTTCAACCCGCTTGGATTTGGATGGTGATTCAGGTTTAGCAATATCAAGCAAGCTGGGCTGATGGCTAAAAGAAGGCCTATCTTCAGGGATAACTATGCGTGGTGTTTCTGCAATATCTTCACGAACCAAATCACCAATTTCATCACCAATATTATCAATCAGCTCATCATCCACATCACCAAAAACATTCGCTTCTTGTTTTAAATCATCCCCTAACTCTAAAGCTCTATCCAACTCCAAAGGGTCTGGTAAGTCATTAGATTCGAAATTATATTCTTCGTCTTCCTTTCTAATTACATCACGCTTGGACTTACTAAAAAAATACAGCGCCACGATAGCTGCTAATCCAACTAACAATAATGCAATTCGTAGTTCTAATTCCATAAGCCTTGTATAGGTACAGGGTGAGTTAACTAACGCAGATCAAATGATGCGTGAGCAAGAAATAATTAAACAGCAACCATCTCAGCTGCAGCATCAACATCCACAGATACTATTCTAGACACTCCTGGCTCATGCATTGTAATTCCAAGCAATTGATTCGCATACTCCATAGTATTCTTATTATGTGTAATGTAGATAAATTGCACTCGGTCACTCATATCTTTTAGCAATTCACAAAAACGAGTGACATTTGTATCATCAAGTGGAGCGTCAACCTCATCCAGTAGACAGAATGGAGCAGGATTAAGTTCAAACAACGAGAACACCAATGCCACAGCGGTAAGTGCTTTTTCACCACCCGACATCAATTGAATAGAAGAAAGTCTTTTACCAGGTGGTCTTGCCATAATCGCAACACCTGTAGTTAGAAGGTCGTCTCCTGTCATCTCCAAATAAGCCTTGCCACCTCCAAACAATCGTGGATACATAGCCTGAAGATGATTATTAACATTATCAAAAATATCTTTAAATCGATCCTTGGTTTCTTTGTCTATTTTCTGGATTGCCTCTTCTAGAGTTTGCAACGCATTGGTTAGATCTTCATGCTGCTTATCGAGATACTCTTTACGCTCATTATGTTCCTCGAACTCACCAATCGCAGCCAAGTTGATTGGCCCCAAACAATCAATTTTACGCTCTAACTTGTCTGCCTTTTCTTCCCACTTTGTCAAGCTTGCATCTTCATCGAGAGTCTCTAATACAGTCTCTGGCGATACGTCATATTCATTCAATTGTTCTTGGACCGTTTTGCTACGCACATTGGCTTCTTGCCAGGCAAGCTGCAACTCACTCAACTCGACTCTGTGTTGCTCAAGATTGCATTGTGTTTCTACATTATTTTCTTGCCTACTGCGTATTAGTTCTTCTGTCTTCTGCGCAACCATTCGCGCTTCAGCCAGGCTATGTTCAATTTTTACACGCTGATCAACAAACTCTTTTAAACTTTCATTCAAACCTACAATTGGGACATTCCCCTGTTCAATGGATAAACCCAAAGATTGCTCTCGCTGTTTCAGCTGCTTAGATTGCTCCTTCATACGCTCAAGCGACGCATGCGCTGCATTTAACGAACTTCGGTAAGACTCTAAATTCAATGCTAAATGATGCGCAGATTCACGTCGCTCAACTTCTTCACTACGCACACCACTAAGATGGAACGCAGCACTATCTCGCTGGCCAAGCAAAGCTGTGCGCTCCACATCAAGCACTTCAAGCACAGCATCTGCTTGTTGTTTAGAAATGCGTGACTCACTTAACTCTTCTTCGGATTGTGTAATTTGACGATTTACATCATCAAGATATTCACGCATTTGCTCTTCTTGACGTTCCACATGTTCTTTTTCACTTTCCCAGCCGGACATTTCTGCCTCGGCCTGCGCATGCACTTTTTGTGCATTAGATAAGCTAGCTTGAACTGTGTCACGCTGTTTTTCGTTTTCATATAGTGCGCGTTGACAATTTTCTAGATTAGAAACAAGTTGAATGATTTCATCCTGTTGGGACTGAACAACCTTCTCTAGATTTAGAATTTCATTTTTACGTTGCAGTACATTGCCCTTATTTGCAGCAATTCTTGAAACACGCAACCAACCTGGACCTAACCAAACACCATCGCGAGTGATAACAGACTGACCCGGTTCTAATGAAGCACTCTTATCAACTGCACTTTGAATATCATTTGCGACAAAAACATAAGCAAGCTTATCGGATAAATCCACAGGCGCTTTAACTTTAGAAACCAGAGTCTCCCCAGAGGTTTGGCCAGGCATTTGATCAGTAACTTGGCCAGAACCTTGGCTAGACTGTGCAGAATTAGAAATACTCTGCCCTAACACCATCATGCGGCCGGTCTTAATATCTTTAACTGAACCGGCAATCTGCGTTAAATCATCGACACAAACCGCTTCTAAATAATCACCCAAAACGGTTTCAACCGCAGCTTCCCAGCCATCTTCAGTTTTCAGACGGTCCATTAAGCGTGGCGCATCACTAAACCCATGCTGTTCTAACCAGCGACTAACATCCTTGCCTTCTTCGCCCAGAACAACACGTTGCAACGCCTGCAATGAGGATAATTCGGTTTGTTGAGTTTGTAATTTTTCGCGCGCCTTCTCTAACTGCACACTAAGCCCTTGGCTAGTATCACGACCTACGCTTATATTTTCAGACAACTCAAAGATTTTTGGAGAGATCGCTTGTAACGCAGTACTGGTCTCATTAACCTTAGAAACAAAATCTTCTGATTGCTTGGATGATTTAATCTGATTAAATTTATGCAGATCCTCTAGAAGCTTGTCTTTACGTTCTGCTAATTGCTCTAGATGGTTCTCAAGATATTCAATTCGCGACGCCTCAATTTCAACAATGCGTGCGGGCTCAGCAATTTTTACACTCAACGCTTCCCAAGCATCTTGCCATTTCGCCATCTTCGATTCAGCTTCACCCAATTTTTCGGAGTTGCTATTCAATTCATCACGTGCCGAGCTTAGTTTCGGCTCCATTTCAGAAATCTTATTTTCTAGCTCGGAAGATTTGGCTTGTTCGTCGAACAAACTTTTTTCAGATTGCGCCCAGGCTTCCTGAACTTGCTTCAGCTCTTCTTCGTAACGAGTATTTAATTCTTTTACATGACTTATCGATTGCTCAATGCGCGATATTTCTCCACCTAACTTGTAGTAATCACCCTGCACTCCATTGAACTGTTCGGTTTCATCAGCGTGCTGTTGTCGCAACCTCTCTATCTCTGCTTCAATCTCTCGAATGTCAGCCACTACTTTTTCAATTTCTGTCTCTTTATGCTCCATTGTGTGCTTGCGATCTTGCACTTCTTGCTGATGAGCCTGCCAACGTAAGGTTAATAATTCGGTCTTAACTTTTCGCTCTTCTGCTTTAAGCTCTTTATAACGTTCCGCCGCCTTGGCTTGTCTCTGCAAATGCTCAATACGCTTTGAAATTTCTTCAATTACGTCATTTAAACGATCTAAATTCTCACGTGTATGTCGAATACGTGTTTCAGTTTCACGGCGACGTTCTTTATACTTTGATATTCCGGCAGCTTCTTCTAGATAAACGCGCAATTCTTCAGGCTTTGCGTCAATCAATCTTGAAATCATGCCTTGTTCAATAATCGCATAGCTTTTCGGACCCAAACCGGTTCCCAAGAACAGCTGTACAATATCTTTGCGTCTGCACTTAGTGCCATTTAAGAAATATTGAGATATGCCGTCACGCGTCGCTTGTCTACGCACCGCAATTTCTGCAAACGATGAATACTCACCACCCAGCTTGCCATCACTATTATCGAAAATGAGTTCGATAGAAGCCTGGCCAATTGGCTTACGTGTTGACGAGCCATTGAAAATTACATCATCCATCGTATCGCCACGGATATGCTTTGAGCTTTCACCCATCACCCAACGCACGGCATCAATAATGTTAGATTTACCGCAGCCGTTTGGCCCGACGATACCCACCATAGAATTTGGAAAATTTAGAGTAGTAGGGTCTACGAAAGACTTAAACCCTGCCATTTTAATAGATGTGAGACGCATTAATTATTTCGCTAGAATGTGCATATTATAAGAATGAGACCAAACCCCTAATGACGAACTTTCACACACAACATTTAGATACATTTGAAAATCCGCAAACAGAAACTGATTACACCATAGGTATTCGAATACCCGAGTTTACTTGTTTATGTCCACTTACCGGACAACCTGACTTCGCTAAATTTGTAATTGAATACGTGCCCGACCAACTATGTGTGGAGTTAAAAGCACTCAAATTGTATATGTCATCATTTAGAGACAAAGGTGTTTTTCACGAAGCAATAACTAATGAAATTCTAAGCGATATCGCAGCATTGCTAAAGCCCCGATTTATGAGAATTGTTGCCGATTTTAATGTCCGAGGAGGCATTTACACACACGTAATCGTCGAACATCGCATGCAAGGTTGGCAACCTGTAACACCCGTTACACTTCCCAATTCACATTAACAACTGTTAACAAGCAACCGATAACTAAAGAGCTGTTGAAATGATTTCCCAAACACTTAAAGGGATTTCTCATGTACGAGATGGTTTTAAATTGATCAAATTACCTGGTGTTAAACGCTATGTAGTGATCCCGGTACTGATAAATTTTATTTTATTTATTGGTGCGATTTGGTACCTGTACATAAAATTTGATGACTTATTAGAGCGATTTTTACCCAGTTGGTTAGATTGGCTCGAATTCCTCATCTGGCCGTTATTTTTTATTGCCTGTTTATTAGTCATTTTTTTCACCTTCACGATTATTGCCAATGTGCTTGGCGCACCTTTCAATGGCGTGTTATCAGAAAAAATTGAACAAAAAATAACTGATCAAAAATTAAACCTGAATGATAACCAGAGCGAAGGTTACCTAAGGTTACTCTCAGGAGCACGCATAGGCATTAGCAATGAATTTCGCAAACTCTTCTATATAGCGATTCGCGCAATTCCTCTACTACTGTTATTTTTTATTCCCGGCATCAATTTTTTTGCACCCTTTATTTGGTTTATGTTTGGCGCGTGGATGCTGGCAATTGAATATTTAGACTACCCTATGGGTAATCGAGATTTAACCTTCAAACAACAATTAATCATCATCAAAAAAAAACGCTTTCTATGTTTAGGACTAGGCATGGGCATGATGGTAATGACCATTATTCCTGGACTTAATTTTTTTGCGATGCCGGTAGGCGTAGCAGCAGCCACTTCACTCTGGACAAAACACTTGCTACAATATGTACCCGCAATTGAAAACAAAACGTAAATATAAGCTTATTCGCTTCACGCATTAAAATTCATTTATGCTCTCTTATTAAATCCATTTATAACGGAACTCAGTAAAAACAAATTACTCTAACCTGGTACTACAATTGAACTAGTTACATGTTACTTTTGGAGCCTTTAATTAAGGGGATTAACACCTTTAATCAATGTGTGATGATGCTTTTATATTCAAACCATGCAATATAAGAGCTGTCGTTCAAAATGGAATGCAAGGAGAATGGTAATGCAAGACGAATTACTCTTGGCAAGAGCCAGAAAGCAAGCCAACAAGATGGTGTCTTATTTCATGAGCCAACCCAATGGCCTGTGGCACCTCATTGCAACCATTTCAAAACTGCCTCGCTTTGAAGGCGCTTACGAAGAAGAGCTGCGTAAAGAACTTTGCGAAAAAGCCTCTTCTTTATACCAACATTCAACTTTAGAATTAAATTAACACCTATTATTTATTCTGGTTGGTACATGACTTGTGGCCAAAGTTCATTAATTTCATCGGCTTGTTGTTTGGCCGTAAAATTTTCCCAGACAATCCCATTGACATCGGTCTCACTCGTAAAATCTATCGCACTAGAATCTTCCCAACCTAAGTGACGCAGCATTCCTGGTGCACATTTTTCATCACGTCGAATTGAAATATTGAGCGTCTCCGTTCTCCATAGTGCATATTCATTCTCAATATAAGAACAGGGTGGCTCACCCAGACGCACGCTGTAATCTTTGATACTTTCCTCTAAATTACTTGTCGATATAGAGATGTGTAGTTTTTTCATATGAAATCTTGTAGAGCATTAACATGCTCATCTAATGAATTTAATCATTTCAATTATTTTTTCTAATTCAGGTTTAGTCTCATCTTCATGTTGATTAGATGCCTGAAAATTTATAGTAATTACTTTTGAATCCACTATGGTCAAATATACTCGCCCATAAATTTCTAAATTAAGATTAGGGCGATTATAAACATTAAGCAGACTTCGAAAATTGACGGCTCTAAAACTTTCTCCATCTATTATCTCATCATAGATAATACTCGTATTTAAAACCTGCTTAGATTTTCCAATGGTGTAAACATTTTTATTCAACCATCGGTCTTTAGTCATCATTAAATCTTCTTCAGAGCTAAATTCAGGGCCTCTTAGCTCACTGATATGTACAGCTATTGAAACTCCGCTTTCTTCTTCGGTAGCTTGTTTACCAAACAACCAAGACATTGAAATTCCATCCTTATCCAGCTCAACCGCTTGCCAAGACTCGGGCACATCTATGGAAAAATCCGAATAACTATATTCTTTTGCTACTACCACATTACAAAACCCAACACATGCAGCAAGAATAACTAAGCTAATAAATAAATTTTTCATATTCAAAATGTGGATAACGCTTTAAATTAATGCATTTTAACAAATATCCGTTTCCTAGTATGTTGGTTAGTATATGCACGATGTGAAGGATGCAACAAGTGTCAAAGGAGAGAGCAAGTCTCGAGTGACCGTGCGAATACGAACCGTAACAAAGATATTGCATCGACCCATTGAGACCGCTGCCAATAGCAAAACATGCAATTGCTCTTGATTATACATTTCTAGCACATTACCTATAAGTCGATTTTCTACTTTAAAATAACCAGCATTTAATTCTGTGATTAGATTACGACTCAATTGTGGTCTGATATTTCTTGTTCTCTACCAAAGATGAGCAAGACAATTCTCGATGCTTATTACTTTAATTTAGCTAATCGCTGTATTCCAATTTTTAAATTCTCTATATTAGTTGTGTATGCAAATCGTACATGCTGTTTAGCACCTGTTACACCAAAATCTATACCAGGTGTTAAGGCGACATGTTTTTCTTGCAAAACCTTACGCGCAAATTCAAAACTGTCATCACACAGCTCGGAACAACCCGCATAGATATAAAAAGCACCTTGTGGTTTTACACGCATTTTGAATCCTATGCGGGCCAACGCTTCATATAAATAATCACGACGAGCCTTAAATTCATCGCGCCGTTCTATTAATATTTTATGTGTCTCATGACTAAACGCAGCAAGCGCTGCATACTGCCCTGTTGTAGGAGCTGCTAAAAATGTATGTTGTGCGAGTTTATTTAACTCATCTAGATAATGCTTAGGCGATACAATCCAACCCACACGCCAGCCTGTCATGCCATAAAACTTAGAAAAACTATTAATCACAAAGGTATTGTCATTAATCCCCACTGCAGTCTTGGGTGTATCGCCATATACCAAGCCATGATAGATTTCATCCATTAACAAAAACACAGCTTTTGATTCACAAAAATCGGCAATTTTTTGTAATTGTTTATCTTCAAGAATCGTTCCTGTAGGGTTTGATGGACTAGCAAGCAACACCGCCTTGATCGCATCATTCCAATGCTCCTTAAGCAATTCAACAGTAAGTTGCCAACTGGAATCTTCATTAACTGCTATATGCAAAACATCACCCCCCAGCAAACGCACCAAATTATGCGTGCTTGGATAAGCAGGGTCTGGAATAGCAACACTATCTCCTTCTGAAACCATCAAGGTTAATACTAATTGCAGCGCAGTAGCAGAGCCTGGCGTAATTACTATTTGCTCAGGATCAACCGTTACGCGATATTCCGTTAAATAAAAATTAGCGATGGCCTCGCGTAGTGCAGGCAAACCTAACGTAGGTGTGTAGTGCGTAAACCCTGATCGTAGCGACTCAATACCGGCATCTATAATAGGTTGCGGAGTAGAATAATCAGGTTCTCCCATTTCCATATGTATGACTTGATGCCCCTGCGCCTCAAGCTTCTTTGCCTCTGCCATTAAGCTCATTACATGAAATGCATTCACATCCTGCAAACGCTTCGAAACTTTAATTTTTGCCATTCTAGAATCCTAGCAAAGTAATCAGCACAAGTTATGAAACAAATGAATAACCAAGTTATGAACCTGAGTTATGGATTTTAGGTTGCCCGATCAACGCCGGATAAACGGTAGTAACCTTCGTCAATTTTTGGCCTCTAACCCTTTCTGCCATCTCAATCGTTTATATAGATGAAAGAATGGAAATTTGAGCAAGCTATTGCACTGACTGGGACCCATCGCTACTCTCCTGCCATGGAGCAAATGGAAATAAGTGCGGATACGGGTACGGATACGGGTGCGGATATAAGCGATGAAAGCCTCATGCTGCAGTACCAGCGAGGCGAACAGGCCGCTTTTGAGAGCTTATACCGAAGGCATAAGGATGCACTGTATCGTTACTTTCTAAAAAATTGCAGCGATCGCCAACAATCAGAAGAGTTATATCAGGAGGTGTGGATTAAATTGATCAATAGCACAGCACGTTATACACCCAAGGCAAAATTTAAGACCTATTTATTTACCATTGCGCACAACACATTGGTCGATTTTTATCGCAAAGCAAAACCTTCTCAAGTAATAGATTTTGAGGATGCAGAGTCAACAGAAGAAATTGAAAATAATCCTGGCGCTTTAGCGCTACCAGAAGATGAATTTACTTTTAAACAAAAAGCAAAAATATTAATGCAAACCTTGAATGAATTGCCTGCAGATCAAAAAGAAGCTGCAATATTACATTTTGAAAAAGAAATGAGTGTACAAGAAATCGCTGAAATAACTAACGTTAATATTGAAACAGCCAAAAGCCGTTTACGTTATGCAAAAAATAAACTTAAAGCGGCTATATTGAATTAGACATGACTACTGAAAAAAACAATAAGCAAAGTCAGGACGATCAAGTGCTTGCACAATTTTATAAAGAGGGTGCCAAGGATCAGTCGCCCGTTAAACTTGATGATGACATAATTAGTTATGCTGCCAATGCCAATAAGATTAACTCGAAAAATAGCCAAGCAAATCACCAAGAAAATAACAAGGTAAGCAGCCATTTTGGTGGCGGGTGGAAAGTACCACTATCGATGGCTGCCAGTGTAGTAGTGGTGTTTGCACTGTTAGTGCAACTCGAACAAAGCCCGCAGCAACTAGAGTTACCGCCAATCCCAGAGATTTCAATCCCAACTGAATCTAAAGACAAGCTATTCAAAAGCGAAACCTTACCTGCAGATAGTAATGCGAAAGAAACCATGACGGATGATGCATCTACTATAAAAAGGAAAGCGAGTGACGTAGACGCCGCATCGGGCAATTCTATCGATCTTAAAGAAAAGCAATCATCCAATAATATTGTGAACACACCTAAAACAACAAACACCATTGAGCAAAAACAACCGCTGCCACGCGACCGTTTAATGCATGAGGAGAAGCTAGACAAGTCTAGCCGAGTTGATGAATTTCACCCTGAAGATGACACAAGCCAAGAAACATCTGCTTCACCTACTTCACCAGGCCTTGATTCATCACAGCCAAAACCTATTGATGCGCCTGCTGCTAAGAAGCAGATGCAAAAATCTAATAATGAAGCATTCTCCAGTAACCCTAAAACCGCACCAAGCGAAGTTATGCAACAAAGATCCACTATCAATGAATCTGCAACACAAAGCACTGATAGCACAATTGACAGCACAGGTGCAGTTTCTGATATAGCCTCTGATGTCTCTTCTGAAAGCGAACAAGAATTTGCCCCCATCCCGGTTGAAGATTGGTTATTAATGATAGAACGACTTGTAGCACGTAAGGACTATGCTGAAGCTGCACGACAATTAGATAAATTCAGACATGCACATCCAGAAGTAAATGTAGAAGATCTAGATGCAAAAATTCCGTAAGCATGTGTAACTATTTTTCATAAAGCTTGTCTCATCTAGCACCTAATAAGACATATAATAACCGCATGAATATTCCATCAATAAAGGCACTAAAATCAACTGTGCTGTGCATTACAACTATTGCTCTTCTTAGCGCGTGCGCATCCTCACAACCTATTCTATATCCCAACCAACATGCAAAAGAAGTTGGTGACAAACAAGTACGCAAAGATATCAATGAATGCATTAAACTCGCTAAAGACAGTGGCGCTAAATCCAACGGCTCTGGCCAGGTAGCAAAAGAAACTGCTGGCAGTGCAACAGAGGGGGCTGCCACTGGAGCTGCGACAGGTGCAGTAACAGGTAATGCTGGAACCGCTGCAGCAGTAGGCGCCATTAGCCGTGGCATGAATCGTTTCTTCTCAGGTATGCGCAGTTCGAACCAACCAAGCGCTGCTTATAAGGAAATTGTTGAACGTTGTCTAATTGAAAAAGATTATGAACCTGTCGGCTGGAAATAATATATAAAATATTTGACATAAAAAAGCCGAAGAAAACTTCGGCTTTTTTAATGAATAATTAAATATTCTATTTAATTAATTTTTTTCTACCCACCAATCCTAATAGACCAATACCTAACAAAGCCATTGACGTTGGCTCGAGTACAGATGCTACCGTTTGACCATAATGTATATCCAAAGTCTCAACTCTTTTACCACCACTATAAAGATAGTGCCAAATTCCAACTTCATTGGTATACCCTGCGCCATTATACGCAAGCGGAGCAAACGAATTTGCATCAAGACCAAGCATAGTAGTATCAAAGTCTAGTGAAAAACTATTTGCGGTTATATCCATTAAGCCAGTAAAAGAAGCTATTGAGTTGCCACCAAAATACTCATTGACCGAGACCGTGTTTGAAGCTAAGTTCAAACTATAAAACAAGAACTGTTCTGTCTTAACACCATTATTTACAGTCAGCATGGTGAACCACCATCAGAAATTAGGAAATCGATTCGATCGATCACACCAGCTGAATTATTCCATGATGATGCAAGCGACAAAACTTCAGTACTTGTATTCCAGCTTGTTGAATAGTCTTGCATCACTGGCTTAGGGCTATTATTTGTATAGGTATAGACCGTTGCATGTGCAGGCACAGCAACAAAAACCATTGCTACAACTAACATTGCAGCCATCGATATTGACTTAATAGGATTATTTTCCGTTTTTTACTCACTCCCTCTTGATTGCCTGGCTGAGATTAGCAGACAGTATTTAACACTCTATGGAAAAATATACCTCACTACCCTACTAATAAGACGATACCTACATCACAAGACTATGAAGTATTGAGCATAGACACGTGGAATTGTGTAAATTAGGCATTAGCCACTTAATTGAAGGAATACAATCTAGCCGTTCATCTGAACAGATATTCCTGACCAATGACCTAGTCGAATAATTCATGAAAAGCTAAAGTTGTAGGTTCAGAGATCAAAGAACTATGACACAAGAATCCACCGCAACGAAGCTCGCACCCATTAACACTACTCAAACAGATACCATTGAAAAAGTAATCGATGGTGTATCCAGCGTGTTACTCGGCAAAGACAAACAAATCCGCTTAGCACTCGCTTGTTTATTTGCCAATGGTCATTTGCTGATAGAAGATTTACCGGGCATGGGCAAAACTCTGCTATCCCATACTCTTGCTCAAGTACTAGGTCTTGAATTCAATCGTATTCAATTCACTAGCGATTTACTCCCAAGCGATGTCATCGGGGTCTCGATATTTGATAAAAATACCTCTACATTCCGCTTCATACCTGGACCTGTTTTCTCGCAAGTTCTTCTTGCAGATGAAATTAACCGTGCAACCCCTAAAAGCCAAAGCGCACTCTTAGAAGTTATGGAAGAACAAACAGTGACGGTAGATGGTGAAACACACCACCTACCAAAACCATTTTTTGTGATTGCCACACAGAACCCTGCAACCCAAACCGGCACCTATCCTCTACCAGAATCGCAGATGGATCGTTTTTTAATGCGCATTGAGCTTGGCTACCCCGATAAAGAAACAGAACGCAGATTATTAGTTGAGGGCGATCAACGCAAAAAGTTAGCCACACTGCAAGCAGTAATCAGTACTGAAAAATTAATCTCTATTCAAAATGAAGTAGAAAAAGTAAAAGTAACGGATACATTATTAGATTATTTACAACGTCTGGTTGAATATACTCGCAAAGAAAATGAGTTCGCGTTTGGTTTATCTCCACGAGGTGCACTATCATTATTACGCGCAGCGAAAGCCTGGGCACTCATTCATCAACGCAATCATGTAATTCCTGAAGATGTACAGCAGGTTCTACCAAGTGTTGTCGAGCATCGCCTAAGAGGCAGTTCTGATTTTACCGGACATGGTGGTATCTCATTGGCACAAAAATTACTTACTGGCATAGATGTCTTGGTGTAGATGTCCTCGCTTAGCAATAGCACTAGAAAAATTCCGTTTGGGGCGATGCGCCCTTTCAACAACCGATTCAAAGGTTGGTTAAATAGACGCATACCTCCACAAAACAGTATTACTCTCAGTCAAAAGTCGATTTTTATATTCCTGACGCGAACGGGCTTTACATTTTCTATCTTACTGCTTGCATTACTATTAGCAGCAATAAACTATGAAAATGCTTTAATTTTTGGATTAACATTCTGGTTAGTAAGTGTCTTTTTTGTAACCATCTTTCATACCTTCAGAAATCTCTCCGGCATTAAGCTTGAATTACAAAAGACCGGTACAGGTTTTGTTGGTGAAGATATTGAATTTTCAGTAAAAGTAAGCCGGCCAGAAAATTCTAAACGAGAAGGCATACAGCTAGGTTGGCCAAATGAAGTTAAGCAATGGGCCGAACTACATGAAAGCTCAGCCATCACTGTTCAATTATTTGTAAACGCAAAGCAACGTGGTTGGCTTAATCCAAAAAGACTATTAATTGAAACATACTATCCACTCGGATTACTTCGCGCCTGGACCTGGATAGATCTAAATGCCAAAGCGATCATTTATCCAGAACCATTATTTCATGACTACACCTTCACAAACATCGGTGAAGATGAAGATGGACAACTTAGCCATCGCATGGGTAGTGATGATTTCCATGATATTCGTGATTACCATCCCGGAGACTCACCACGACATATCTTATGGCGATCGTATGCTCGACAAGATGAATTATTAGTAAAACAATTCGCAGCCTATACAGATTCAAGTTTGATGTTGGACTGGCATCAACTAGAAGGAGACACTGAATTACGCTTGAGTCGCTTAACAGGCATGGCACTGAATGCGCACAGAAGTGGCAGAGAGTTTGGACTTAGATTACCTCATATTGAAATTAAACCAGACACCGGAAAACTACATTTAGATCTAGCACTTAAAGAGCTAGCGCTATACGGATTGCAGCATGAAGACTAAGTCTGTTCTGCATAAAAAATGGCAACATGGTGTTGTCGCTCAAATACCTCGCAACAGCCTACTCATGTTAATGGCTGCATTCTCGATCGTAACGATCCCTCATATCGCACAGGTTTCGCCCTGGATTATTGGTGCAGGACTTTTCTGTGCCTGGTGGCGATGGAGAATCTTTCTAGGTCGCAGTAACTTCCTATCTATTTGGCAAAAGGCGCTGCTGGTCATTATTTGCGGTACAGCAGTAGTCATCTCGGAAGGTGTAACTCAAAACCTTGAAACGTGGGCCGCGTTATTAATCATGGCGTTTTCTCTAAAACTATTAGAAACCAAAACGCAACGAGATGCCTATATTGTCGTATTTATTGCATATTTTGTAATCGCAATTGAATTTATTTTCAACCACAGCATAGGAATTGTAGTTTATGAACTTTGTGCACTCATCCTAGTGACTGCAGCCACCATTGGCATGAACCAATTTCATACTCGAGTTGAAATTTTTAAATCTGTAAAAATGGCCAGTAAAATTTTAGCCCAAGCCGTTCCGCTGATGATTGTATTGTTTGTACTATTCCCTAGGATTGGCCCCATATGGGCAATCTCTAGCCCCAATCAACAAGCACGAACCGGCTTAGGCTCTGAAATGACACCTGGCGATATTGCAAAATTATCGCTTTCAGATGACATTGCATTTCGAGCTATTTTCAAAAATACACCTCCACAAACCAGCGATTTGTATTGGCGTGGCAGGGTATATTCCAACTTTAAAAATGGCACATGGTCAGAAGCGGATATCCCCACCAAATTTAGCAACCTCAAAAAAATAGATTGGGCAAACAATCCAGAAGCCGCCTGGTTTATACCTAAAATTAACCCGGCAAGTGAAGAAAGTATTTCTTACTCTATCTTGCTAGAGCCGACACATGACAAATGGCTTTTAGGTATGGATTTAGCAATCCCGCAATCACCCTCAACAGGAATAACCTGGGACTATAAACTCATTAATCGTCAGCCCGTACAATCTTTATTGAGGTATGAAGTAAACACATACCCTAATGCGAAATTAAATACCTGGTTGCCTGAATTCTTGCGCAATCAAACCACACAAATTGACAAAGACGATAATCCACAAACCATATTATTTGCTAAAAACTTATATGCTGAATCAAGTAACACCAAAGATTTTGTAGAAAAAATACTCGAACAAATACGCAGCCTGGCCTTTCACTACACGCTCGAACCACAAAAGCTAACAAAGGAAAATAGCATTGATCAATTCTGGTTTGAAACACGTCAAGGATTTTGCACACATTATGCAGGTGCAATGGTATATATGTTAAGAGCCGC
The DNA here is from genome assembly GCA_964486815.1 of uncultured Thiotrichales bacterium. Taxonomy (GTDB): domain Bacteria; phylum Pseudomonadota; class Gammaproteobacteria; order UBA4575; family UBA4575; genus JABDMD01. The sequence goes on along the minus strand of CAZAOO010000008.1, from coordinate 44,082 downwards.
AGGCATTCCTGCGCGCATGGTAGGAGGATATCAGGGAGGAGAAATCAATCCAATTACTGGTCATGTTGTCGTTCGACAATATTTAGCCCATGCATGGGTTGAATACTGGGTTCCAAAAAAAGGCTGGCAACGTGTCGATCCTACCGCCGCTGTTGCACCATCAAGAATTCATGACAGTCTTAGCGTTGCTTTGCCTGAGAATGACTTAAATTCTTTATCGATTTTTTCAAATGCAAGAATCAATCGTGTGCCAGGTCTGCAAAAAATAATGTTTCTTTTTGAATCACTAGAACACCGCTGGAATTTATTTATTATTGGCTATAACTCTGAACTGCAAATTAGTTTATTAGAAAAATTATTAGGTAAGGTTACTGCATTTAGAGTCGCAATAGTATTGTTGGTCGGTGCATTTCTAAGCACTGTATTTGTAGCTATCTCATTATTTATGTCAAGCCGTGAAAAAAAGAGGCACCCTGTTGTAAAAGCATTTCAACACTTCACCACTCGCATGGCTAAACAAGGTATACAACGCAAACCTCATGAGACCCCGGCACTATTTATAGAAAACGTATGCCAGCACCGGCAATTAGACAAGCAAATCTATCAACCTATTGTGAACATGTTAAACAACTTGCTATACAACCCTGATGCTAGCTATACAGAAGAAACTTTGAATACTTTAAAAAATCAATTGCAAGCTCTGCATCTTAAACTATCGTAAAACGTGCCAGCGTGCCTAGTAATCATTATTTTAGTTTTTTACGCGGTGACGCAATTTTCACACACACTACTTCCTGATTATTAAATGAACTAGAAGTAGTATGTCGACTCAGTGCTGTGATTTGTTTTTCAAAATCACAATATTTAGCCACCTCTTCTGAAAGCGCAAGAATAAGAATATCTCCAGCGACACATTTTTCAGGTTTTTGATAACAATAATTCTCTTCTGCATGTAAATTGGTTTGCATAAATAACAGAACAAGGAATAATAAAAATATTTTCCACATACTTTTCCACCTTCTTATATATTAAAATCACACTGCAGGGGCTGGTAATACACCATCCACTAAAAACTGATCAAGCTCAAAGCTTATATTACTCCAACTATCATCAAGACTCCGTATCATTATACTCTCAGCTCTGGTGATACAACTCCAATGTTTTAATGCATGAGGCATATAGTTTTGTATGGCCTTACAATCAAATATCCCAACATTCACTTCATCGATTGCGCGAGCAGAGAAATACGTAAACGCCTCAACCTTTTTTTCACGCATTTCCTCACCTATTTTTTGCGAATCCTTATAACCAGCAGGGTCACTTAGCTTTCTTCTATATTTATTGAATGGTGGTTTGTTTAACTCAACGCCTCGCTGAGCACGAACATCTACACAAAAAGAAGCATGTTGTGTAACTTTCTGCTTCTTCTTTGGTGCTGTCGCCATACCGTCATAATACACAAACCGGTAATATGCGAGTTCGGCAAATGCCGCTGTTAATGTTTTTGAGCCATAAAAAATACTAGGATGTATTTTTTTACCAAATCGCGAGCCATGCTTAAGGGGTGGATATCGAAATGGCGTATAGATTAGATAATCAAACGATTCGCAGTCATGTGGAATACGTGGCTTAACTTGATCCAGCATCTCTTCCAATATGCGTTGCTCTTCTAAAGTATCCACCAGGGTATTAGTCGCCACTTTTTGCTGAGACTCGGCAACACGAAATACTTCAGCACTTAATGGCTTAATATTTTCTTGCTGAATAGAAAGAGACATGCAGAGTATTAAACCTTGCCACGCATAGCATCTAGATACTCCACAACTTGCACTAAGCCTTGAATATTTTTAAGCAGTGCTTTAGGTGTTGCGCAGAGATGTTTATTAGGTGTATTCAACCACTCTTCCATCGCTTCCATATCACCGCCCTCTAAAGCATATAAAGACCGGTAGACGCGTATAACATGTAAGGCTAATTCACCCTCTTTGCTATCGGGCTCAAGCACACTGTGATTACGTAGACGCGTAAAGTAGGTACGGTCTTTACCAATAATTTCTCCAAGCTCAGTATTGGTTAAACCTAAATACTCTTTACTATTCAACAAAGCTTTACCCAGCACTTCGCTTTCAGAAGGTAGTCTTTGGACCTGTGCACTCATGATGCTCTCCTATGATGTATATGCATCATTATATACCTATTTGTTTAATATACAACAATATCAACTTGTAATATGTATAAGCCATTGATTTTTCAATGAAAATGCTGATAACTAACGATCAGGATGCGCCTATAAAAAGTACCCATGGGAGCTGAAAAAGAAGCAATCAAGCTTACAGGCGTAAACAGTAGCCGAAGCTTAGTTGAGTAAAATCAAAAAAAATACTAACGCAACTAACTGTGACGATCTTATTTGTATCACTGCCTTATTTGCATCAGCGATAGCAGCCATCAATTCCTCATTCTCTACTCGGCCAAAACCGACGCAATCCCCTTTCAGATGGACTTACTACTCTTGATTTTCTTATTAGGCACGTATATGAACTTTTACAGTCTAATAGCTGCTTATAAACTAGCAAATAAACTCGCCTAACCTATTCAATTCAAATAGTTTTACCCCAAAATATTACTTAATAAAGTAACTATGATAAGAAGATATTACCCAAACCAGTAGTACAGCTAGCATTTCATTTTTTTGAAGCAGGTAGAACTTCATACAATTTTATTATCCGTTTATCGGGACACAAGGCACGATCATGTTTTTTTGTATGAATATAGATTCGTCATACATAGGTACATTATACAAGGAACACATGATGGCTACGAATAAGTTAAATACGATTATAAGAAAAGTAATTCCTCTTAAAGATTTTCCAGCAGATACACAAAGCCTGCTTGAGGATAGAAAGGATATAAAAACCGTTGTAAACAGCTGTAGAGAAGAAATTCAAAAATCGGTAGATACTGGAATAATGCCGGCACCAAAATATTTTGAGCAAGTAGCAGTGTTATCCAGAAAAGAAAAAAACTATGAAAATGAAATTGCTATATGCGATATGTACATTAAACTTGTTAAAAAATATGCATCTGAGAAAAAAATGTCTAGACAAGAATTTACTGACAATGTGCTACCTGAATGCGCCCAACTCTATAAGCGTATGCATAATGCCAAATTCATGATGTCCAAAACACAAACTAAATGAGCTTATACCCACATTTATAATGCACTAAGTTAATCATTAAAATAGCAAAATTGCCCATATTTTCGATCAAATTTCGCCCTAATACCCCTGTTAATTTCTTAGACCAAGAAATTTTATTCATACAGTGAACTCAAAGCCACGGAGCGGTCTAAACTCTCTATAATTCCATATAGAATAATGGCCATTTCATTTAGAGTACTGATCATGAAACAACTCAAACATTTACTCATTACACTCATAGCAATATTCTTTGTTGTTGCATGCGCTAGTTCTTCTGATGACGATGATATAAAAGAAGGTCCCGCCAATAATCTACCCGCAATTAATTATGTTGCGTTAGGTGCAAGTGATGCATTTGGCATTGGAGCAGAACCCATTACCAGGGGCTATGTTTATCGAATTAAAGACGGCTTCGAAGAGCGTGGCAGAAAAGTTAATCTACTAAATTTAGGTATACCCACTGCTGATATTCCAGCGATTAAAAAAACAGCAAAAGCTGCACTCAAACGTGACAAACAAATCGATTTAGTTACCCTCTGGACCGGTGCAAATGATCTTATTGCCGGGGATGATATAAAAGATTTCGAAGAGGATCTTCAGGGCATCTTGACACGCATACGTAAAGACAGCTCTGCCTTTATTGTAATCATGAACCTTCCCGACCTTACGCAAATAAAACGCTTTAGAGAAAAACCACACAGACGTGTTACTGCCGAGCGCGTAACCGCATTCAACCAAGCGATCACCCGCCAAGCCAATAAGCATAATGTGCCTATCGTAGACTTTTTTAAAGCGGCACCAGGAGATATGTTAGTCAGCGAAAGAGATGGCTTCCATCCTAATAATGATGGCCATCAGAAAATCGCAGATTTATATTTGCAGATAATCTTGCCAAAATTTGGCTTATAAAGACTTTATTAATTATTTATCGTATTACTGAGCCGTTCTATACACTGCGACAAAAACCGCTTCTTGAGTAGGTAATTAATAATGAAGATCGAAATCAAGCCGAATACTGCCAAAACATAGTTCAGATACTCCCATGATTTTTTTTCTTCATTAGTTAACGTCTTTAAAGTTCTAGTAAAAAGGCTATGTTTACGTAAAACTTCTAACATATCGCGATCTTCAAGCGACCAGTCAATTAAATTTAAAGCAAACTGATGTGGACGTTTATATTCAGTGCGCAATGCTTGTGTCATCTGATCAAAATAATTGTCGGTAAACAAAGAATTTGATGCCACTAAAATTAAGCGTGGTTCTCTATTAGCTAGTTGAGGATTGACAGAGGCCTTTTCATCAGTAGTGTTAGAAAGAGCGAAATCACCCTCTATCATGGCAGCAAGCAACTTTGGGGCACGCTCATGACCTTTCTCCGCAAAGCCTAATTCAGAATATTGATCAAAGTTTGGCAATACATCAATGCTTGCAGAGGACCAACTTTGATCAGAAGAAGAAAGCAAAGGCGTAACCTGCCTGTTTGTATTGCGATTCATATCAATAGTGATTGGTGCAGCCCATGGTATATATAGCTGACCTAGTCTTGAGGTAATGACACTCTCTTGATTTAGCCCCTCACCCCGAACGTCAATAATATAAGGGTAATCAACAATTCTTGTTTCTCTTACATTAAGGCTGCCAACTCGACGAGGCACGGGAAGAGGCAGCACTCCACTTTGAGGGTCTAGCACCAGTTCCTTATGGATAATTATCCCATATTTCGCTAACCAACTTTCAAGCCCACTATCAATTTCACTTACATCAGTAATATCACTTACACTCGCATCAATAGGCGCCATCGCAAGCAACACTGTGCCACCTTGCAGAAGATAATTTTCAATTGCTGCTTGAAATGTTGGGTCTAGATAACGTGGACTGAATATAATTAAAAAATCTACATCAGATGGTACCTGCATATTATCTAACTTTAAATCCACTACATTGATCGATTCACGTAAGTGGTCTCTTAATATTCTATAATTTTTTGGTACAAAAATAGATGCACTAATTCCTGCTGGCCCTGGCGTTGCGGAAGGGGTTAAAAATGCTACCTTTTTAATTGTATCTGGCAGAAGTCGTTTAACAGCAGCAAGTACTGCAGCTCGTACAGATTCTAGTGTTGCATTTTCAGGTAAGTTTATTGGAACTGATTTTTTACCGTCAGAGATAGACGTATAAAACCAAAAAGGTTTTGTATCAGAAAAATTACTAGATTGTGGACGAACATTAAGTTCATTACTTAAGTATTCAGCGGTTAATTCATCTTCATCAGGATCAATAAATAGTGCGTCAATATTGCCATTTGATTCTTTAAACAGCACATTAATAACGTCTTCTAGTAATTTTTTTAGCTCTTGCTGAGGCTTAGGCAGATTATCCATGGAAGAAATATAAGCACTTACAGCCATAGGAAGTTCTAATTGCTCCAATGCAGGCACTTGCCGTTGTGATTTCGCGATTACTGTTCGAATAGTTCTAGAAATATCATATTCTGGGTTCTTGAGCTCAATCTCATTACCTCCCACACTAGTTTTGAGCTCAACCAAATCCTTATAACCCAGAACATCATATTGATCTTGGTATTTTATTAAAATATTAAAGTAGGTATTAAGGACCGAAGCTTGATATTTACTTGTAGTTTGAAACGCAACGGGCCGAATTCCATATTTCGTACCTGCATCTTCTTCATACTTTGTATTATCTTGTGGATTAATGAATTCAACTCTTACCGAATCACCTCCTGCTAATGCATACTCATTAAGAATGTCACGTATGGTAGGAATTAATGGTGCGAGCAGTGGATGAGTAGTTGAACTAAAGTAACCACGTATTAGCAGTGGTTGCTGCAAATCATTTAGATATTTTTTTGTCGTATCAGACAGCGAATACACATTACCCTCTGTTAAATCTATACGGGCATTTGATATAAATGAAACGCCTATATTAATTAATATAAACGAAACAATAAGCCCTGCAACCGAGCGATACCATTTGCGATGCGCATATTTGTTAGGATTCCCTGCCCAGCGAATCTTCTCAAGCGATAATAGATTCAAGACTAAAAAGATAACACTGATACTTAAGTAGAAAAGAATATCTCTAAAATCCAATACCCCTCGCGTAATCGATACAAAACGGCCACTGGTACTTAAAGAAGCAAGTATCTCTGCAGTTTTATAACCAAATAAACCGGTAAAGGTTTGCGAACCAACTACATAAAACAGCAGTGAAATAGATACGGTTACGATCAAGCTCACTATTTGATTATCGGTTTTGGATGACACCCACAAACCAATGGCCGCATAAGCAGAAGCTAAAAACAATGCCGCCAAGTAGCCACCTATAACCGGCCCCCAATCAAGGTCCCCTAGAATATCTACCATTATCGTTAGAGGGAAAGTAAGTAATAAAGCAATACTTACCAAAAATATAATTGAAAAAAACTTACCTAATATTTGCATAAAAGGCTGCGTGGGTGAGGTTAATACAAGTTCAATAGTCCCACTTCGCCGCTCTTCTGCCCAACTACGCATGGTTAAGGCTGCAACCAAAAAGATTAGCAGTAATGGCATCCATTTAAACAAAGGCCGTACATCAGCGATGTTGCGAGAAAAGAAAGCCTCAACCCAAAAAAACGCAATCGATGAAGCGCCGACAAAAATACCTAGAAACAATAACGCTGCGGGAGTTGAAAAATAATCTCGTAGCTCTTTTCCAATAATCAATAATAGTTTATGCATGTTTAATTATTAAAACTTTATGTATTAAAATTATTGTGAGTTCACTTCAGAAAAAACTGATTCCATAGTCTGAATTTCCTTCTTGATTTCATACAACTTGTATCCGGCCTGATGTACTGCTTCACTGATTTTACTACTTGTATCTTCCTCAGTATCTAAGGCATATTGATATCTACCGGCCTGATCACTTTTAAGTTGAGATGCATGAACCTCCGGCAAGCTTAAAAAGAAGCTATTTGCAATACTCTCGTCTTTATCAATAGTAATGACAGTACGAGCATTAGAATTTAATTCCTCAAGTCTGATATCTTTAGCAACCATTCCATTACGCATGATGATCACACGCTCACAGATAGCCTGCACCTCTTGCATAATATGTGTAGACAAAATGATGGTAGAAGTTTTGGCAAGCTCGAGAATCAGCTCACGCATATGCATGGTTTGTGTAGGGTCTAATCCATTCGTGGGCTCATCTAAAATAATAATACTTGGTTTATGCAAAATGGCTTGTGCAACACCTACACGCTGTTTATAGCCTTTTGATAATGTGCGTATTAACTGTGAAGTTCTGTCTGTAAGTCTGGTTTTTTCCAGTGCATCTGAAATATTTTCCCAAAAATGCGCGCGTGATAAATCATGCAAGCTTGCCTGGTAGGAAAGATAATCAATAATCGTCATATCCGACCATAGCGGACAGTTTTCAGGCAAGTACCCCAACCTGGCTTGTATATTTTTTCTATCAGAACCTGCCTGCAAGCCATCAACAATAATTGAGCCACTGGTAGGCTCTAAAAATCCCGTGAGCATTTTCATCACAGTGGTCTTACCTGCTCCATTATGCCCCAGCAAGCCAACGATCTCACCCGGTTGAACATCAAAGGAGACATCATTAACAGCAACAAATTCACCAAACTTACGAGTTACGTTTTCCAGTTTAATCATTTCTATCTTATTGCCTTTATTGGCTTATTACCTTTATAGCATCAGGTCAGGCTTAGAATAATATAGTTTCTTGAAATTTCTTCAGACTTGCCGGTAGTTTCGAGGTCAGATGCAGCCAAATTGTGAATATAAATGTCCATCAGCGCATAAGCAATTATCATAAAGCCATTGGGTTTTTAGTTGCGTCGAGTAAGCAACCTTTAAAAAGTGAAGATACCTGATAAACAAAAACGACTTCGCGGTAATTGCCACACCGAATAATAAATGATTCCTGTACTTTCACAATGTAAAGTGCTAGACATAACATCCCATGCCATGCCACTCCTAATTATTTTCAAGCAGTGAATATAGCAAATCTACTCATTTAATCCGAATTATATTCTGAGCCAGAACTCATCTATTTTGCATTTATTTTTTTATATATGTTTTAAGGCCTGATAATTCTGAAATTCTGAATTAATCATATTTTATCAGTCCTTAGAGCATTTTCTTATTTCTTATTTTTTGGGAAAAAAGCCAGTTATCATTTGCTTTAACTATGCTTAGCCACATTAAAACCTGGCTGCATATAAATCGCATCAAATACCCACAACAACGAAGTCCTTGCATGATCGAAACCCTTAATCGTCAATGCCTCATGCGCCATTTTTAAACTTGCATAGGCAAACGCATAGTCGAAATAGGCATTATTTGATTTAGGCTCGACCCCTTTATAAAGAATTCCTGATTTCATTTTTGAATGCAAAGTCGGTAAATTACCTTTATCTTTAAGAACATCCTCGGATACCACAGGATAGATGAACCAGTATTCTTTATTAACAACTACAATTTCTGGACTTTTTGCTTGCTTATGAGTATCTGGCGATAATTCCTTTTTAAGCATATATATAGAATTTATAGCGTTTTCTATATGCTGTAATGAATTCCAAGTATCTTTTTCAACGGTTGATAAAGATTCTTCTGTATTTTTTAATACATCAAAAACTAGTTGGTGATTTTTTTCATTTTTATCTAAGCTGGAATTATTTTTACCATGATCGTGTGCAAAAGCGTTCAGTGGAATAAGCAATGAGAGACAAAGTAATAAAATTAATTTTATAACTAACCTTTTTTTATAATGTATATGGTTATTTATTTTCATGTCTACTTACCTTAAGTTTATATTAAATATATTTTTGCGTAAGCAAAAATATATTTAATCTTTACTCTTATCATAATAATTTTGAGAATACGCACTTCCTTTCATGGAAATAACGACCAGAATTTTAAACGTGTCTTACATTTAAACTATTAACTGAGTTTTTAATACAAGTACATTTATACCCTTTTCAATCTATGAATGTGTCTATTAAGACAATAGATTAATAGCAGATGAATACTCGAACAAGTCGATTATTTGTTAATAATAGTTCGATTTTTATATAGCTTTGAGATCAGTCTTGATTGTTTTTATATGGTTGAGAAGGTATTTGAAATGCCTTGGATTTAAGGTCTCATCGCAAGTTTTTTGAATGGGTTTGACGTTTAGTTAGTTTTTCTATCTAATCCTTATACTTTATCAACCCCTACACTATGTGTTTAATCATGTGTTTATAAGAAGGCGTGAGGCTCAGTAATGAATTGTCTTGCTCAACTACAGAAAAATAACAATTATATTGATACTTTGTGGGAAATTTGACTCAGTTAGCACATATAGGCAAAAAATATTGTTTGGTAGCTACTAAAGTGGCTTTGTAACACCCTTCCCATAATATGCCGGTTATGCTATTGGTTTAGTTATGGTATCGCATATAACACCTAAAAATTACAGGGTTTTAAATACGTATATCGGGCGCAGAAATCACCTACAAAAGGACATGAAAGGTTATCAGCACATAGTCATGCATTACTTGGTCTTTTTCAGCGGCATCAACTAGCAATTAATAAAACTAGTGATTATGCTTAATAATTAACTCCTGCAGAGATTGCATCAATTGCGTTTGATCACCCTGATAAACAACTGGACTATGATAATTAGTCCCGTTTTTGTCAATAATTACCAACTTATCTTGTTGTAATTCAAGTTGATCAATATCTTCCCAAACAAGGGTAATGTTAGAAGTGAACAGACTATATCTAAGAGTGATTCCTTCTGCATTGGCAGATATATTCTTAAAGTATTCAGGCTGAATTGCAAGATAGCCAAAAAACATACCCATCAACATTCCTACGAACAAAATTATCCAGCTCGCAAGTCTACCTCCTCTGTCAAAACGCTTACGAAAGTCTTTCCAAAACATCAATCCCAAAGCAAAACCAATCAATGTCAGCCCTAGAAAAATATAATACTCAAGTGACGTTGACCTAAACTCATGGAAAAATAATTCTTGCATGGTTGTATGTCTACTGATCTTATTTATACAATTACGAAAATATTTAGTTAGTAAGAGTATACGCCAATTATCGCTTTTCCACTTTCCTTAGCAATCTTTTACGACTACGAAAATCAAAATGCGTATGCTTGATTAAGCAGTCCGACAAACCTGGGCTGGCTTACTCTGACCCCTTTTATTGTTTGTAAGGGTAAGTGCGTAAAACGAAATTTAAACTACTCTTTTTTATCGTTTTTTAACTTTTCTAAGCAATCTTTTACGGCTCTGTTCTTGGCGAGGGGTAAGTTTATTATGCTTATCTGCATAGGGGTTATCGGGCTGTTTAAACACTAATTGAATGGGGGTTCCAACCAACTTTAATGATTTGCGGAAATAATTTTCAAGATAGCGTTTATAGCTAGCCGGGATTCTATCTATTTGGTTACCATGTATTGCAAAGGTAGGTGGACAACAGCTTACTTGTGCAGCATATTTTAGTTTTATTCTGCGTCCTCTTACTAATGGTGGCTGAAAACTTTCCAAAGCCCCTTCTAACATTCTATTTAGATCTGCAGTGCTGACGTTTACGTTAGCAGAATGGTACGCACGTGCGGCTGTGCGCATTAACTTTGTAATACCTTCTTTATGCTTGGCAGATATAAATTGTCTTTCTGCAAACTCCAAAAAACGCAATTTTAAATCAAAGCCTTTTTGCATTTCTTTACGATCTTCTAGCGAGCTTATATCTGTTTTATTTATTGCAACCACGACTGCGCGGCCACTTTCCAAAACCATACCTGCTAAATGCGCATCTTGAACTGCAAACTCTTTGGTGCCATCCAACATTAAAATAACCACATGCGCATCTTCAATAGCCTGTATGGTTTTTACCACACTGAACTTTTCTACCATGTCGCTAACTTTGCTACGGCGCCTCACTCCTGCCGTATCAATAAGCTCAAACTGAGTACCAAACTTTTCAATGTTTGCAGAAATGCTATCGCGTGTAGTACCCGGAACATCAGAAGTTACAAAACGCTCTTCACCAATTAAAGCATTGGCTAAGGTCGATTTACCTACATTAGGCCTGCCTACCAAAGCGACTTTGATGACATCCGAGGAGCCGGTTTCTTCTATCTCTTCTTCTTTATGAGGAAATTCTTCATCTAATTTTGCAAATAATGCACGCACACCCTTGCCTGATCTGGCCGAGGTTTCATATATATGTTTTGCACCTAGCGAATAAAAATCACTCGACAACATATTATCTACACCCGAGTCCGCCTTATTTACCAGTACAAATACTTTTTTATTAGTCGCTCTTAATTTTTTAAATACTTCTTGATCTTGAGGAACAAGACCTTCTCTACCATCAACGAGGAAACAAACTAGATCGGCCTCTTCAATGGCATTCCAAGCCTGAACACTAATGGCATGATTCATATTTTCCTGGTCTTGCGAATCATCGGGAGGTGCTATGCCGCCTGTATCAATTACAATGAAGCGGTTATTGAAACGTTTGGTTAGACCATAAATTCGATCGCGTGTAAGACCTGGCTGGTCTGCGACCAATGCATTGTTGGATTTTGTTAGGTAGTTAAATAATGTTGACTTACCAACATTGGGGCGTCCGACTAAAGCGATTACGGGTTTCATGAGGAATTTTATTACTATTTCTTAATATGCAGTTTTATACTATATGTTTATATACTATTTTTAAGTTCACTTACCAATCTCTGTCGCTGGGTATTCGAACCCAGGGTCGAGGAACTTTTGTTTTGGCAAAAGTTCCCAAAACCATTTGCGCCGAACATCACGTTAATCTTCAAATGCTCGATCTTCTTGGCGGATCGCGAACTCTCTACGCTCAAACAACGCTTCACCTGTCCCCAAAAAGCTCTTGCGCTTCTCAGCGTGATGTAATGCACGTTAAAGAAGTACTAGAACTATGCAATTTGCTTGAAATTACACCACTAAATTGCCCATTATTTACTTGATGAACAAGCAGAAAAAACTGCTGGCAAATGGGCAGGATAGCTATTTGAAGCATGCTGAAAGCAAATTCGCACTGCGCAGATTCGCCATTAAATAGACAAAGCCAAATAAATGTAAGTGTCGTTTCTTTTGGTTACTTTTATCTGGACAAACAAAGAAAGCAACCATTTAACTGATAAAAATTATTTAAATGGACCAAACGTTCACTTCTTACCGAAAATAGAAAAAGTTAGTTTTCTTTTCGGTATTGCAAAACCGAAAGTGAACCATTGTTAGCTAATACGTAAGCACGGCCATTAATAATGGTAGGTGCTACTTCAATCTTATCTCCGGCAACATTATAGCGGCCGACAATTTTTCCATCCTCTTTTGATAACCAATGCAAATAGCCTTTGTAGTCACCGACTACAACATAGTCACCCATTACTTGCGGTGCGGTAAGCTCTCTAAATATAAGCTTATCCTGGCGCCATAAGGTTGCACCGGTAGATATTTCCAAACCCCAGACACTGTCATCAGCATCGGTAACATACACACGCTCACGGTCTACACTTAACCCGGCATATGATGAAAGGTCTTTGGTCCATAATGTTTTTCCGCTATCCATATCGATTGCAACTACTCGGCCATTAAAGCTGGCTGCAAATACAATACCATCCAAGTAAGCAATCTCACCATCCACATCAGACATGCGTTCTAATTCCGAACGACCTTTAGGTATGGAAACGGGTGCTTCCCAAACCGGTTCGCCATCACGCATATTGATAGCCATTAATTTTCCATCATCAAAACCCACCAACACCAAATCACCCATTACTTCCGGTTGGCTTGCACCTCTTAAGGTTAATGGCGGTGTTCCTTTACCTGCACTCCAACTGATATCACCTGAATTAATATCTAGCGCATGTACTTTGCCGTCATTGGTGCGTGTAACGATTACCCCATACTTGGCTTCAGAGATTGACATGACTTCACTTGGAACTTTAGCGCGCCATTTTTCCATTCCATCTGTAGCGCTAAGCGCAACAATTTCACCATTCTCAGTGCCTAACGCAACAATACCCTCGCCACCATTTACTCCACCGGATATATCTTCTTTAAGATTTACTGACCATAGGCGCTTTCCGTCTTCACGCTGCCATGCTTCTACACGACCTTCAGCATCACTTAAATAGACACGATCTTCTGTAATATAAGGACGTATTTTATTATATGACTCTTTCAGATCACCTACCGAATTGCGCCATACTTGTTGCACCTGAATTTTTTCAGCTACTAACTTGATTAATTTAGTCGGCTCTCTTGGATCTTCTTCTTTTTCAAACCATTCCTTAGGCTTACTCAACACACTGCAACCCGCTAACTGCAAACAACTTGCAATAACAATAATCAGAAACAGATTAATGCGATTTTTAATCGCTATTGAATTCATGATGGCCATAGAAAGTAGTAAATTAACTTCCCAAGTCGCTGCGTTTTAGTTGCAAGTATTCAACACCACCGCCACTAGCGGTTAGCAGTGCTTCATCATAAGCTTTTTTAGCTTGCTCAATATCACCTTTTGCGACAAAAATATCACCACGAATTTCATTCGCCAATGACGCATATGCATCTGACACACCAGTACTCAACATAGCTTGCGCTTCATTAATCTTATTATCTGCAAGCAGCAATCTCGCTAAACGCAGACGAGCAACATTTTGAACCGTCTCTTGTTTGCTATTTTTTAATGCCCAACGCAAACTTTCTTCTGCTGCTGCATGATCACCTTGATCCATTTGGGTTTTTGCCTGGTGCAAAACTGCAAGCGATGCATAAGGGGTTGAACTATACTGGTCTCGTAAAATATTAGTCTGCTCTGATAAAGTCGTTGTATCATTTTTATTTACCGCTTCCTGCACGACAATAAAAACATCAGAGGCCTCAGTAGCTTGTTTCTCTTGATACCAATTCCAGCCGCGCCAACCAACTAATGCAGAAATACCTAATACTGCACCACCAACCACCGCTACACCATTTTGTTTCCACCAATCTTTTAGTGCTTCAACTTGTTGTTCTTCTGTTTCGTACTCAGCCATTATTTCTCGCTAATATATTATTATTGGTTGTTATAATTTTCCAAAAAAGCCACTAGATCTTTTTGTGATATAATTTCCTGGTCACGCTTTTCACGTAAATATTTCACTGTTACATTTTGGTTTTGCAACTCATCTTCACCCAAAATAAAAGCCAGCCTGGCTTGTGACTTATCAGCTCGCTTCATTTGTGATTTTATACTACCTCCGCCGCAATTTGTTACCACAGAAGATATAGGTGTTTGTGTGCGAATCTGTTTAGCCAGTTTCAAGCCCGCAATCTCAGCATTCTCACCCATTAGCACCATATATACATCTATCGCTTGATTCGCTAATTGAGATGCCTCCAACAACGACACTAACCTTTCTAAGCCGATAGCGAAACCCGCAGCAGGACATGGTTTACCGCCTAACTGCTCTATCAGACCATCATATCGACCACCTGCGCAAATCGTTGCCTGAGCACCCAAGCCTTCTGCCACCCATTCAAATACGGTTTTGCTGTAATAATCTAAACCACGCACTAAACGTGGATTAATCGTGAATTCAATTTCTGCAGCGTCTAAAATCTTTTGTAGTCGCAAAAAGTGATCGGCCGACTCTGCATCCAAATGCTCTAATAGAGACGGGGCATTTAGAATTACCTCCTGCATTTCAGGATTTTTACTATCGAGAATTCGCAAAGGGTTGGTATGCAATCTGGACTTTGCTTCCTGATCCAGCTTATCTTCATGCTGTTGCAAATAGTTGGTCAGGGTTTGCCGATATTGTTTTCGTGCATGAGATGACCCCAGGCTATTAATTTCTAAACGAGGTTGCATGGGAAGATTAATTTTCTCCCACATATTCGCGCTTAAGATAATGAGTTCTGCATCAATATCTGGCCCTACAAAACCAAATGTTTCTACACCAATTTGATGAAACTGACGATAACGACCTTTTTGTGGGCGCTCATGACGGAAAAATGGTCCGCCATACCAAAGTCGTTGCGGCTGGGCATACAAAAACCCATGCTGCAAACCCGCACGCACACAACTTGCCGTACCTTCCGGACGCAAAGTTAAACTATCACCATTACGATCCTCAAAAGTATACATTTCTTTTTCAACAATATCGGTTACTTCACCTAACGAACGTTTAAATAGTTCTGTTTGTTCAAGCAACGGCATGCGAATTTCATGATAACCATACTGACGCAAAACATTTTGCAATGCATGCTCGGTTGCACGCAATAAATCACTATCAGGCGGTAATACATCATGCATACCGCGAATGGACTGAATTCGCTTAGACATTAGAAATTAATTTAAGAATGTAAAATTTTAATTGAGCGAACCGCTCGAAACTTGAAATCGCGCCGTGCGATTACTTCTACTGTAACCTGAATGATCAAAATATAAACCATTAACCTCAATAACCACACCTGGGGCATTACCTAAAAATATTTCAAATGGCGGCTTACCACTTAAGTTTCTCACAACCCCGGGCTCAATCAAACCCTGCATCAATATGTTTGAATCGGCATCTCTGATTTCTGTCCAACTTTTTTCCGTATACGTAACGGTAAGCACCTGCACTCTATCTAATGAAGTTACTAAGTTAGGATTACGTGAAGCTTCTTCCATAGCCTCTTGCTGCACAGCAGAGATTACTTCTTCATTATTTATATTAACTTGCTCATTATTCGAAGGTTCACTTGAAGCAGATGATGACAATGATTTTTCTATTTCTGAGACTATATAATCATCCGTGAGAGAACTTTCATGCTGCTGATCATTGGTAGTTTTGGCTGCAGTGAATACTTCTTCTGCAATGGAGTCATTGACAGCCAATTGCTCAGTAGAGTTTTGTGCAGGGTAGTTGTCGAACCACCATGTTATTACCAAACCAGCGAGAATGCTAAGTACTGCCGCTGTACTCCAAATTATGGCCGGATCATAACTTTGCCTGGATTTTCTACTCTCTTCTATGACTGGCTTCAGGTAATGCTGATCATCATATAACTTTACCAAACCTTCGCTATTGATACCGACCACTCGCGCATAATTTCGCAAATAGCCACGGATATACGTAGCTTCGGGCAAACTAGCATAGTCATCAGACTCAAGTGCTTGTATGATTTTTTTAGGTAAATTTATTTGTTCCGCTATATCAGCCTGGTTTAAAGATGCTTTGGTTCGTGCATTAATTAACAAAGCGCCAATGCTTACGCTTTTCTTGGAAGACTCTTGAGTCTTGTTATTGTTGTTTTCTTCCAGCATTCCAATAACTTTCTGCTAACAACCTTGCCTCTTGAGAGGATGGAAATGATCTTTTCAACTGATGGGCATATTCGTCAGCTTTACCCTGGTTTCCCAAACTGGCTTCAGTTTGGTATGCCGCCCACAATGATTGTGAGTTATGTTTTGCCAGGGTTTCATACTTACGAAAATAAAACGATGCTTGTTCAAATTCTTGACGCTCAAACGAAATCAAACCCATTTGATATAAAGCAGTACGTTCAGAGGCATTTTTGTCTAACGATTTTCGAAAATATTCTTCGGCTTTTACTTTATCTGGTACTTTCAAAAAACAAGTACCTGCATTTGCATAGGCCGAAGCTGCCTCAGCATACAAAGGATTATCAACTGCGTGCAGAAACTCTTTTTCCGCTTCAACCATCCTGTTTTGGTTGCATAAGAATGTTCCATAATTATTATGCGCTCTTGAATCCTTTGGATCTAATGAAACCGCCTTACGAAAGTGCTTCTCAGCAAGCTCATTCTCACCTAGCCTTTCTTGTAACAAAGCAAACACCCAGTTGGCAGTAGCAGATCTTGGATCTTGCCTAAGTGCCCGGCGTAATTTTTCATCAGCAACCTTGTACTCACCCTGACTAAGGTAACGCACACCCAATTGAATATTAATTTCTGCAGCTTTTTGATTTTCAGATAGCGGAGCATCTGTATTAGAAGTTGCACAGGCTGTAAACATAAATATTGCCAAGCTCAAAACCAATACATTGCGTAATACTATGCGCATACAACCTCAATTTTCTGTTTTAGTAAATCAGCATCATATAGTTTTTCAAAATGACGTTTGCGCTTAGCTTGACCCTGAATATCACCCGCCAACTGTCCACATGCTGCTGCAATATCTTCGCCTCGTGGACGACGCGTTATCGTCGTAACACCTGCAGCTTGCAAAATATCCCTGAACGTTGCGATGGCTTGATCGGTTGAACGTTTATAGCCAGAATTTGGGAATGAATTAAATGGAATAAGATTCACTTTAGAAGGTAAAGACTGAATCACTTTAACTAGTTGCTCTGCGTGCTCAGACTGATCATTAACCTTATTCAACATTACATATTCAAATGTAATACTGTGTTTGCGATTTTTATCTTCCAGGAAACGATGGCAAGCAGCGATTAAATCAGCTATTGGATAACGTCGATTCAATGGTACAAGCTGATTTCTAATTTCATCATTTGGCGCATGTAATGAGACCGCCAGACTAACATCCATCGCTTCGCGCAATTTATCAATCTTTGGAACCAAACCTGATGTGCTAACCGTGACTTTCCGCTTACCTAATCCGTAAGCATTGTCATCCATCATAATATCTATAGCCTTCACCACATTGTCAAAATTTGCCAGAGGCTCGCCCATACCCATAAACACTACATTGCTGATAACGCGTGTTTTATTAAGCTGCTTTCGCAAGCGATGCTCGGCAAACCATAGCTGGGCAATGATTTGTGCAGAAGTAAGATTACCAGCAAAGCCCTGCCTAGCTGTTGCACAAAACGTACAATCCAGGATACAGCCAACCTGTGATGAAACGCATAATGTTGCCCTATCATCCTCAGGAATATATACCGTTTCAACTGCGTTCTTGTCATCAACACGTAACAACCATTTTCGCGTGCCATCAGTAGAAACTTCTTCGCTTACCATTTCTGGCATTTGCATTTGTGCATTTTGCTTAAGCCAATCACGCAATGACTTACTAAGATTAGTCATTTGATCGTAATCAGTAATTCCCTGCTGGTGTGTCCACTTCATTATCTGTGTGGCACGAAAAGACTTTTCACCTACAACAGAAAAATACTCTTCAAGATCTTGTTGAGGCATGCCCATCAAGTTCTGTGAATGTAATTTCTGTTGGGTAGTTTTCATAATTTTAAATGTTGCTTTTACTTGTTTACTTTTACTTAATTTACTAACGATTTACTTAACTATTTTTTGGCTTGATATTTTTAGCTTCTTGGATATATCTGTCGTTCCGGAAAAAAGAAACTAATTTCAATTTGGGCATTTTCGGGTGAATCTGATCCATGCACTGCATTTTGTGAATCGGATGTTGCAAAGTTTGCACGTATGGTTCCGGCTTCAGCCTGACCAAACATCGTTGCACCCATTACTTTACGGTAGACTTTGATTGCATTTTCTCCTTCAAGTACTTGCACGATCGCAGGACCCGAAGTCATAAAATCAATTAAGTCTTCATAAAACGGTTTGCCCTTATGAATCTCATAAAATTCGCCCGCTTGTTTTCTACTCAGACGAGTCATTTTTACAGCCACGATGGATAATCCAACTTCTTCTATTTGCGCCTGGATTTTTCCAATTTGATTATTGCGGACAGCATCAGGTTTGATGATTGACAGTGTGCGTTCCATTGCCATGAGGTAACAAACTCCTAAGTATGTGATTAATTAATATGAAATCTAGTTATTTGGGCTTACGATTTGATTTAAAGGTAATTTTCCCTGATTTTTCAGTGAATTCTACTCCCTGTGAGTAGTAGGAGGCAATCTTTACGCAAGTCAGAGAGGAAGTAGAAAATACCCAGTTATCTGACAATACTATCTGGCAATAACCGATGATTAGCTTTTGACGATCAATTCGGATCAGTCGCGCTCATCCAGCCAAGCCATTTGAATCGCTTCCAGAATTTTCTCATTTGAGGATTCAGGATCATCCTGGAACTCATCTAACGCACAAACCCACGCATGCAAATCCGTGAATCGCACATACTGGGGGTCTATATCTGGATGGGCCTCATCTAATGAGATGGCTATTTCCAGAGAATCGGTCCATTTTAGATTCATTATATTTCCTTAACGTGAATACTATTTCAGTTTGAACATTATTTTGATTTATTTAATGATTCTCAGAAACCATGTTAATAGTGTATTTCGGAATCTCAATCACCAAATCCTCTTCACCCACTATCGCCTGGCAACTCAAACGTGAATCCGGCTCCAAGCCCCAGGCCTTATCCAAGTAATCTTCTTCATTCTCCTCCGCCTCGGCAAGTGAATCCAAGCCTGAACGCACATACACATGACAAGTTGTACAGGCGCAAGACTTTTCACAGGCGTGCTCTATATCAATATCATTTTTCAAAGCCGCATCACATATACTGATCCCGGGCTCAACTTCTATAAGTTTACCTTCTGGGCAAATTTCTTCATGAGGCATTATTTTAATCGTTGGCATAACTTACACTCTTGCTTTTAAATTTTATTGGTCAAATTCTTCTACTCTATGACCTTTCATAACTTTCTGCACACTGCTATTCATACGCCGCGCAATAAATTCTTCACTTTCATTTTCTAAATCTTTAATGGCTTGCATAATACTCTCGCCATCATCACTATTTTGGCGCGCTTTCAACAATACACTTTTAGCCTGTTCTATTTTAGCTATTTCTTGTTTAGTTAATAAGTCACCATCTTTGGCTAATGCAGACCTCAATGCTTCTAATACTCGATCCGCTTCAACTTGCTGTTCTGCTAACTGACGAACATGCATATCATCTTCAGCGTGTGCAAATGAATCTTTTAACATGTTTTCAATTTCAGCATCGGTAAGGCCATATGAAGGCTTAACTTCAACGCTTGCGTGCGCACCACTGCTTTCCTCTTCTGCGCTGACACTCAGCAAGCCGTCCGCATCTACCTGAAAGGTAACTTTAATATGTGCCGCACCTGCCACTCTTGCTGGAATATCGGTTAAATCAAACCTTGCCAAAGAACGACAATCCGATACTTTTTCACGTTCGCCTTGTAGTACATGTACTCGCATAGCCGTTTGACCATCTTTGAAGGTGGTAAATTTTTGCGCCATGGTAACGGGGATAACGGTATTACGAGCAATAATCTTTTCTACCAATTCACCCATCGTCTCAATTCCTAATGACAACGGCAAAACATCCAGTAGCAACATATCTTCATCAGGATTATTACCTGCAAGCTTGTCTGCTTGCTGAGCAGCACCAATAGCTACTACTTTGTCTGGATCAATACCTGTCAATGGTGGTTTGCCAAAAAACTCAGCTACCTTTCCGCGCACATATGGAGTTCGCGTAGAGCCACCCACCATCACGATATGCTGTACTTCTGTAGGCTCGATCTCTGCTTCTCGAATCGTCTTGCGACACCAGGCTATGGTCTTGCTGATATGAGTTTCGATTAATTTCTCAAACTGCTCTCGTGATAAAGTGACTTCAAAGTTATCGGCACCATTTAGCTGCACACTTACAAGCACCTCATCGAGATCACTCAAAACTTCTTTAACACGGCGTGCTTCTTTCATAACTCTTCGCATCATCTGATGGTTATCAGTTGCCACCTGATCAACCTCTACATCTGCGTGCTCTAATATCCATGCTGCAATTGCACGATCAAAATCGTCCCCACCCAAGGCTGTATCACCCCCTGTCGACAAAACTTCAAAAACACCTTTTGTTAGTCTTAGAATAGAAATATCAAAAGTACCACCACCTAAATCATAAATAGCGGTAATTCCTTCTGCTTTTTGATCCAAGCCATAGGCAACAGCTGCTGCGGTAGGTTCATTGAGTAAACGAAACACATTCAACCCTGCCAGGGTAGCGGCATCTTTAGTTGCTTGGCGTTGTGCATCATCAAAATAAGCTGGTACGGTAATCACCACACCCACCAAGTCACCGCCCAAACTTTGTTCAGCCCGTTCACGCAAATTCTTCAAGATCTCGGCAGAAACCTCCACTGCGGTTACCACACCGGCAATAGTATCAATATGGGGCACATTACTTTCGTGATCTACAAATTTATAAGGCAGATATCCCTCAAGTGTCGATAGGTCATTCACCGATCTACCCATTAGACGCTTCACCGAAGCAAGCGTATTCAGTGGATCAGCCGTTGCATGGGATAATGCTTTAGCCCCTACCATGGTTTCATTATTGTCGGTGTAGCGTACAACCGAAGGTAGTATATGCTCACCATTTTCGTCTGCAAGCGTTTCAGCGATTCCACTACGCACTGTAGCCACCAGAGAATTTGTCGTGCCTAAGTCAATACCCGCTGCTAATCTATGTTCATGCGGTGCGGTTGACTGACCCGGTTCTGAGATTTGTAGTAGCGCCATATTAAAGAAGGTTTTCTTCGTGTAGTTCTTGTTTTTTACGAACCTGGTTCGTTAAGCGTTCGTAAAACTGTAACTTTAACGCAGTTTCTTTTGCAGCATCGAGCTCGGTATTTTCAAATTGGGCAGAAAACTGTGCAACAAGTTGCTGTTGTTGTTGCTTAAGTTGTTTTGATAAAGCATCAAGTGCAGCCAATGGATTTTCGGTGTTACTTGCATCTTCTACCTGCTCATGAAGTTCCATTGTTTGCATCAAGAACTCTGCATCACTCGAGGTTTCGGTATCTGCATTAAATTCAATATCACTCAGCTTTAAAAGATAATGCGAACGTTTTAGATCACTTTTTAAGGTCGTGTATGCCTCATTCACATATGCCGTTGTTTGTACTGACATACGCCGCTCTTGGTCGCTTGCATTAGCATACCGGTCTGGATGCAACTCGCCTTGTAAAGATCGATATTTCTCAGACAACTGCTCCTTGTCTATTGAAAATTTTTTAGTAAATCCGAATAGCTCGAAATAATTTCGAGTGAGATCAATATTCATACTCAAATTTTCTTAACAAGAAGTATTTAAAAATAGCAGGGTTAGTATCGGACACTTTAAAGAAGCTTTGATTTATGAACGAAGTGTCTGAGACGAGACGAAAAATATCGAGAAAGCGGGATATTTATGCTAATACACAAGCATTTTGAGATATTTTTTAACGACGTGTCAGTATAAAACAGAACTTGCTGCTACACAGAGAAGCTTTCGCCACACCCGCATCTATCTTTTTCATTTGGGTTGGTGAATTTAAAACCTTCATTCAGACCTTCACGAGTGAAATCCAATTCAGTGCCGCTTAGATAGACCATATTTTTAGGGTTAATAATTACTTTCACACCCTTATCTTCAAAAATTTGGTCTTCTTCTTCCACTTGATCTGCAAACTCGATGGTATAGGCCATACCTGAGCAACCCGTTGTCTTAACACCCAAACGCACGCCCACACCCTTACCTCGTTTTTCAAGGTAATTTTTTACATGCGTTGCCGCACTATCGGTTAGTGAAATAGACATATCTATACTCTACTTTAAGCAATCTTCTTTTGTTGCTGATCTAATAGGCCATCTGCTTTAGACTTAAGATCAGAAATAGCCGCTTTGATAGCATCTTCTGCTAACACCGAGCAGTGGATCTTAACTGGAGGAAGTGCAAGCTCTTCCGCGATATCTGTATTTTTGATTTCGCTTGCTTGGTCTAGAGTTTTACCCTTAACCCACTCAGTCAATAAGCTAGAAGAAGCAATCGCAGACCCACATCCATAGGTTTTAAACTTTGCATCTTCGATGATGCCGTCGCTGCCGACTTTGATTTGTAATTTCATTACGTCACCACAAGCAGGTGCGCCTACCATTCCAGTACCAACAGTTGGATCATTTTTTTCAAAAGATCCTACGTTGCGTGGATTTTCATAGTGATCTAACACTTTGTCACTGTATGCCATCGTTATCGTCTCCTTATGTTTCCTAATTAGTATTGTTTGTTACTTTTAATTAATGGTGAACGTTAATGCGCAGCCCATTCTATCGATTTAAGATCGATACCTTCTTTATACATATCCCATAGAGGTGAGAGATCTCGCAATTTAAGCACTGCTTTTCGAATTAACTCTACAGAGAAATCAATCTCTTCTACCGTAGTAAAACGGCCGATGGTAAATCGAAGCGAACTATGTGCAAGCTCATCATCTCGACCTATTGCACGTAATACATAACTTGGTTCAAGCGATGCACTGGTACAAGCAGACCCGGAAGATACCGCAATATCTTTCAGCGCCATTATTAAGCTCTCGCCTTCGACATAATTGAAGCTAATATTCAAATTGCCCGGAATGCGATGCTCCAAGTCTCCATTGATATAGATTTCTTCCATATCTTTTAGACCATTCAATAGTCTGTTGCGTAACATCAGAATGCGTTCGTTGTCAGCTGCCATTTCTTCTTTAGCAATACGAAACGCTTCACCCATACCTACAATTTGATGAGTCGCTAGAGTGCCAGAACGCATGCCACGCTCATGACCACCGCCATGCATTTGCGCTTCGATACGAATACGTGGCTTTCTGCGCACGTACAGCGCACCAATACCTTTAGGGCCATATGCTTTATGCGCTGACAAACTCATTAAATCGACATTCATGTCTTCCACATCAACAGGAACCTTGCCGGGGCTCTGTGCAGCATCTACATGAAGAATTATTTTACGCTCACGGGTAATTTCACCAATCGCTTTAATATCTTGAATGACACCAATCTCATTATTGACATGCATGATAGAGATCAAAACCGTGTCTTCACGAATAGCCGCTTTTAAAACTTCCAAATCAATTAAACCGTTATCACGCGGCTCTAAATAGGTAACTTCAAAGCCTTCACGTTCAAGTTGACGACAAGTATCCAGTACGGCCTTATGTTCAGTCTTACAAGTAATGATGTGCTTACCGTTCTTTTGATAAAAATGTGCAGCACCTTTTATAGCTAAATTATTAGACTCAGTTGCACCACTGGTCCAAACAATTTCTTTAGGATCTGCATTAATTAATGCAGCAACATTATTACGCGCTTCTTCAACTGCCTTTTCCGCATCCCACCCAAAAACATGACTACGTGAAGCAGGGTTTCCAAAATTACCTTCTTTGGTTAAACAGTCCATCATTGCTTTAGCAACACGCTCATCTACTGGTGTAGTCGCACTGTAATCTAGATAAATTGGTACGTTTATATTTGTCACTTTTATTTCCTTAAATAAAATTCTGTTAACTAAATTCAACCCGGTGTATTGGATGATTGTGGTTGCTTAAATCTTGACGATTCGCTACTTCTCGCACACTTATATTACCCACTGCTTGTGCAAGACTTATGTTCGAGAGATAGTTTCTTATTTCACCACTCAAGTTTTCCCATAAGTCGTGTGTCAAACAACGTTGATGATTTTGGCAATCCGCCTTACCGCCGCAACGTGTTGTATCTACATTTTCATCAACAGCGTCAATTACATCTGAAATAGCAATCTGTTCCGAATCCATTGCTAGGGAATAACCACCGCCAGGTCCACGAGTACTTTTCACTAAACCCTGTTTACGTAAACGCGTAAACAATTGCTCTAAATATGACAAGGAAATACCTTGTCGATCCGCTATATCAGACAACGAAACCGGACCTGCTTGATGATGTAATGCGATATCAAACATCGCAGTGACTGCGTATCGCCCTTTGGTGCTCAATTTCATGTTGCCTTGTCCTCGTCATGCTTAGCCATATTTGGCTTGTGTTCTAGAGCCTGTGTTCTGGTAATCACTATAGCAAATAACCTAGTAGATTACTCAGGTATTATAGGGGGGCAGCTTATAAGCGACACTATCCAAAAGGTAGTGGTGGTTGATGTATTGTTTTAAATACCTTATTTAAAACAAGGTGTTAGCGCACTAATCGCCGAGCGTATTAGTCTGACGCTTTACCTTTTGTATAGCACTAAGAATGCCACGCAATATATTCGTCTCCACCAACGTAGGCCGAGCTCGACTATAAAGGTGTCGTAAGCGACGCATCAATAACTTGGGTTGCTTGGGATCAAAAAACTCTATTTCCTCTAGCACTTGCTGCATGTGCTCGAACAGATTTTCTAATTGCTCTACAGTGGCTAAAGGGTCTGCTCCCGCTTTAGTCTGGATATCATTATTCTTTATATTTCCAGTAGGATTACTAGTAGGAATATTGTTAGTTGAACTATGAACAGACTCACGAGAAGAGTTATTTTCAGAAGACTTTTTTAGATATGCATTATAGATTTCGTAACAAATGACCTGTACTGCTGAAGCTAAATTTAAAGAACTAAACTCCCAATTAGCTGGAATAGTCGTTAAATAATGACATTGATCTAATTCCTCATTGGTAAGACCACTGCTTTCACGACCGAATACAATGGCTACATTACCGTGCTCTAATTCCTGCCACACTTTTGCACCCATTTTATCAGGACTGATTTCAGGACATTGCAAACCGCGTACACGCGCACTTGAGCCCACAACAAAAGTACAATCCGCTATCGCCTCTTTAAACGAATCACACACAACCGCTCGTTCAAGTACATCTATCGCGCCTGTTGAACGCGCTCTTGCTTCTCCACTTGGAAAATCTTCTGGCTTAACAAGTACTAAATTTTCAATGCACATGGTTTTAGCCGCACGCGCTGCTGCACCGATATTCCCTGGATGAGAGGGCTCGACCAAAACAATTTTGATTTGATTAGGCTTGTTCACTTTGATAACTAGTATTCGAAATAATTAGAAAAAGAAATTTTAGTGCCAGTTTATATTGCCTGGTAATTGCTGCATGCATTTATTCTATCTACTGCATTCTATGTAGTCGCACTTGATCAGCATACCGAGCTTCCTATACATACTTTCTATACATAAGAGTATACGTAATTTACAGGTCAGTGCTATGCTGGGTTAAAATTTCTTACACACAAGCCACATCTATTTATCATGCAACCCACATTAAACATTGCCGTCGAAGCTGCACGCGAAGCTGGAAAAATTATATTCCGTAATATGTCTCGTGTTCATTCTCTCAATATTAAAACCAAAGAAAAGAATGATTTTGTAAGCGAAGTTGATTTGCAAGCAGAACAAGAGATCATTAATGTTATCCATCGCGTATACCCTCAGCATGGAATTCTTGGCGAGGAAACCGGAGCGAGATTTAGCGGTAAAGATGATGAATACCAGTGGATAATCGATCCTTTGGATGGAACCACCAACTTTTTACGTGGCTTTCCACATTACTCGGTATCAATAGCACTTAAGCATAAAGACCGGCTTGAAGTAGCTGTAATTTATGATCCATTCAAAGATGAATTATTTTGTGCAGGTCGTGGCAATGGAGCTTCGCTAAACGATAGGAAAATCAGAGTTTCTAAGCTGCCGAGTTTTGAAGGCGCGTTATTGGCGACTGGATTTCCATACAAAGAAAACCAAAACATCGATACTTACCTAAGCTCACTCAAAGACATCATGTTACAAACTTCTGGTATTCGACGTGCTGGCTCAGCAGCCCTTGACCTAGCATACGTGGGAGCAGGCCGTGTAGACGGATTTTGGGAATTTGGTTTAAATGCCTGGGATCTTGCTGCCGGCTGCTTAATCGTCCAAGAAGCTGGCGGATTAGTGGGCGATACAGATGGTGGCCATAGTTACCTTGATAGCGGGAATATCGTGGCTGCTAATACAAAGATATTTCGCCTGATACTTCAGAGCCTAAATAAGGCCAAATAATTGTTATACCTGACTACCATCTTCGTTAGGGTTTTCCACCTCAGCCTGCATTAAGTCTTCCTTGCTTACATTTAGCGCTAGCAACGATGAACTTGCTACATAAATAGAAGAATAGGTGCCGACAATAACACCTACCAACAAAGCAATAGAAAATGAGTGAATGACTTCTCCGCCAAACAAAAATAATGCAACCAACACCAGCAAAGTGGTAAACGATGTGACTATCGTCCTTGATAAGGTTTGATTAATTGAAGTATTGATCACGCTTTTAGACGTGGCTTTGCGAAGTCGACGAAAATTTTCACGTATGCGGTCAAACACTACGATGGTGTCATTTAGCGAGTAACCAATCACTGCAAGAAGTGCGGCAAGCACGGTAAGATCAAATTCGATCTGTGTAAGAGCAAAAAATCCAACCACTAAGGTTACATCATGGATCAATGCCGCAACAGAACCCAATGAAAAACGCCACTCAAAACGTAGGGCAACATAAATCAAAATGCCAATCAAGGCATAGAGCATGGCTAAGCCACCGTCATCACGCAATTCATCCCCTACTTGTGGGCCGACAAATTCAACGCGCCGCATTTCGGGTTTACCCGTAGCCGCTAATGCCTTTAAGACATTATTACTCAGCCGTGCTTTATCATCATCGTCATCCGCTACCGGCAAACGAATTAACACATCTTTTGATGTGCCAAAATATTGCACAATAGCATCATTAAAGTTGTTGTTAGTTAACGCTTGACGTACCGGTTCGATCTCAACCGATTCTGAATAACCCACCTCAACCAATGTGCCGCCGGTAAAATCAATACCCAAATTCAAGCCGCGAGTAAAGATTGCCGCGATAGAAATTATGATGAGCAGAAGTGACAGGGCAAGTGCGAACTTACGTTTGCCCATAAAATCTATATTAATATTGTCTTTAAATAGCAGCATATTTTAAATTGCCAACGAAGGAGTTTTCTTATTACCGTAATACAGGTTCACTAAGGCACGTGTACCTATAATAGCGGTGAACATTGAGCATACGATCCCTATGGAGAGCGTTACCGCAAAGCCTTTAATCGGACCGGTACCAAAAACAAACAAAACTATTGCTGCAATCAAAGTAGTAATATTTGCATCCGCAATCGTGGAGAGCGCCTTTGCGTAACCTGCATGAATACTCGCCTGCGGCGAATTACCGTTATTCAATTCTTCACGTATACGCTCAAAAATAAGCACATTTGCATCAACCGCCATACCTACCGTTAACACGATACCTGCAATACCGGGCAGTGTAAGGGTTGCACCTGGAATTAATGACATGACACCAATAATTAAAACCAAATTAACTGCCAGTGCAATATTCGCCGCTAAGCCAAATGCCTTGTAATATAAAAGCATAAAGAGCATTACTAAAACCAAACCAAATTTGATTGATTTTGTACCCAACTCAATATTTTGCTTACCTAAGCTTGGACCTACTGTTCGCTCTTCCACAATTTCAACTGGAGCTGCAAGCGCACCTGCACGCAATAACAAAGACAATTTAAGCGCTTCATGAGTTGAGTCTAGGCCTTCAATTTGAAAACGCTTACTAAGTTGCTCTTGAATACGAGCGACACTGATAACCTCTTCACTTTTAACTGTTTTTCTTATTTTTTCACCATCTTTATCGACAGTGATAGATTTGTTATCTATGAATACAACTGCCATGAGTTTTTTAATATTCTCGCCAGTCACCTTGCTAAATCTGTTTGCACCCTGACTATCCAGGGTAATAATCGCTGCAGGAGTACCATTTTCATCAAATCCCGAGGTCGCATTAATAACACGGTCGCCCGTCAACATAACACTGCGCTTCAATAATATTGGATTCCTACTATCTCGCTCATAATACAAAACAGAGCCTACAGGCACGCGACCTGACTCGGCTGCAACATAGGGATCGTTTTGCTCATCTACCATGCGGAACTCAACCGTTGCCGTTGCACCCAGGATCTCTTTAGCTTTAGCTGTGTCTTGCACACCGGGAAGTTGCACAACAATGCGCTCTGCACCTTGCTGCTGAATAACAGGCTCCGCAACACCCAACTCATTGACACGATTACGCAGAGTTTGAATATTTTGTTGTACCGCTAAAGTTTTAATTTCATTTACTGCATCTTCACTAATTTTTGCGGTTACGACATAACTTCCATCATCATCACTCTCGTCAAACACGAGCTCGTTGCCATATTCCGTGCGTAAAGCATCTAAGCCGGCAGTTCTACTTTCTGCATCTCTGAACTTAATATTCACCAGGTCATTATTTTGCGACACTGAAAAACGCTTCTGTTTAGCTTCACGTAACGATGTTCTAAAAGAAGAAACATAATTATTAATAGCCTTATCTTTCGCTGCATTCATATCTACCTGTAGTAGAAAATGCACACCACCGCGCAAATCTAAACCAAGACTCATTGGCGAAGCCCCTAAGCTTCTTAACCAATTAGGTGTTGCCGGAGCCAAGTTTAGTGCAACAATATGCTGGCCATCCAAAGCATCTTTAATGATATCTTGAGCTTTTAATTGCGTTTCATCATCAGAAAACCTCAGCAACAATTTGTTATCTTCTTGCTCGTTACCCAGAATATCGATGCCTTTGTTGCTTAGCGCTTTTTCAACTACGTTTAATGTGGCATCACTTAATTCACCTGATTCATGTGAAATTTGAACCGCAGGAACATTAGGATATAAATTTGGTAATGCATACAATGCAGCAGCAGCAACGATGAATAAAATCAGCAGATACTTCCACACTGGGTAATGATTCATTGGAATCACGGTCGTTTCTAAACCTTTAAGTTATATACGTTAGTAAATTTGTGTTTAATTAATCTTTAATTATTCAGTCCTGCTTAAGTGAACCTTTGGGAAGCACTTTTGAGATTGAATTTTTTTGTAGTTTAATAACAACACCTTCTGAAATTTCTATTTGCAATGAGTTGTCGCCAACCTTGGCAATTTTGCCTAGCATTCCGCCGGTAGTCTCTACTTCATCACCTTTAGATAATGAACCGATAAGATTCCGGTGTTCTTTAGCTCGCTTTTGCTGTGGACGGATTATCATGAAATACATAATGGCAAAGAAGATGCCAATCATGATAAACATTTCATACCCACTGCCAGCAGACCCTGCTGCCCCTTCTGCCATAGCATCTGATATTAAAAACATAGTTAGTTCTGACTCGAATTCGAAGCGGCGTATTATGCCACAGTCTCCGCGCTGTGCGACTGTAAACGATAAAACTCTTCAACATAAGCTTGCAGCGCACCCTTAGATATGGCTAGGCGCAGCTCTCGCATCAAGGTTTGGTAATAATACAAATTGTGCAGGGTATTTAGCCTAAGGCCTAAAATTTCCCCACATTTGTCCAAATGGCGTAGATATGAACGTGAATAATGCTGGCAAGTATAACAGCCACATGACTCATCAATGGGTTTCATATCATCATTAAATCGACTGTTTCTTATTTTGAGCACGCCTTTACGAGTATATAAGAATCCAGTACGAGCATTTCGAGTAGGAATCACGCAATCAAACATATCCACCCCCCTGCATACGGCTTCTACTATATCCGCTGGTTTCCCGACCCCCATTAAATATCTGGGTTTGTCATTAGGCAAAAAAGGCAAAGTGATATCTAACATGGCTTCTCGCTCATGGGCTTGTTCGCCTACCGCTAATCCACCCACTGCATAACCATCAAAGCCTATGCTTAATAACTCATTTACAGACTGTTCACGCAAATCTGCATGCATGCCGCCTTGCACAATCCCAAACAAAGCTCCTGGATTTGAATCATGCGCATCCTTACAGCGCCTCGCCCAGCGCATTGATAACTGCATCGAAGTTTTCGCCTGCTCATGTGTAGCAGGCTGAGCAGTACATTCATCCAGCACCATAATAATGTCTGAATGCAATGTTTCCTGAATTTGAATGGCGGTCTCGGGACTAAGGAATACTTTTGCACCATCAACGGGCGACTGAAAAGACACCCCCTGTTCAGTCATTTTTCGCATTGCCGCTAAACTAAAGACCTGAAAGCCACCAGAATCCGTCAAAATCGGGCCTTGCCAGTGCATGAAATCGTGCAAGCCATTGAACTGCTTAATCACTTGCATACCTGGACGCAACATTAGATGAAATGTGTTACCTAAAATCATTTGAGCACCTAGACCCTGTAATTCTTCAGGTGTCATCGCCTTCACGGTTCCATAAGTACCCACTGGCATAAATGCCGGTGTATCTACCTTGCCGCGTGTAAATGTCAGCTGTCCCAGCCGTGCATTTCCATCCGTTGCGCTTACCTCAAACTGCATAATTTATTTTCATTTTTTGTGTACTAAATATTCTCGATAAACATTGCATCGCCATAGCTATAAAAACGATATTTCTCTTTAACTGCATGACGATAAGCTGACATTACTGTCTCATACCCTGCAAATGCACTTACTAACATAAGCAATGTAGATTTAGGCAAGTGAAAGTTCGTGATCAACCCATCTATTACATTAAACTCAAAGCCAGGATAAATAAATAAACTCGTATCCATCTCACAAGGTTTTAAATTACCACTTTGTGCTGCAGACTCTAAAGCTCTGACTACTGTTGTGCCCACGGCAATTACCCGCCCTCCTTGTCGCTTGCATGCAGCAACTTTCTCACAAACCTCTTGTGAAACAATTATCTTTTCCGAATGGATTTGATGGGATTTAATATTATTTTCACGAACCGGCTGAAAAGTACCTGCACCTACATGCAGCGTAATATTCGTGCACTGAATACCTTTTTGTTGTAAAGCAGCTAAAATTTTTGTATCAAAATGTAATCCTGCGGTAGGAGCAGCCACTGCACCTAAATGTTTGGCAAAAACGGTTTGATAGCGTTCATTGTCATTCTCATCTGGACTGCGCTGTATGTATGGAGGCAACGGCATATGGCCATAATCCTGCAAAAAACTTGCAACATCCGTGGCTTCATCGAACGCTAAAACAAAAAAATCATCATGTCGACCCTGCACAATCGATTTAACATCTTGTGCAAAATAAATTTCTGTGCCGGTCGTTGGGCTTTTACTTGCTTTTAGTTGCGCCCAGACAACATTAGGATTAACAATTCTTTCCAATAAAAACTCAACTCTTCCACCCGATGCTTTTTTCCCAAACATGCGCGCAGGAATTACCTTTGTGTTATTTATCACCAATAGATCCTCAGGCTGCAATAACTGCAACAAATCAGCAAAATGTAAATCATTAAACGCTTGCGAATTAGCACTAAAATGCAATAAACGACTAGCCGTGCGTTCTGACAAAGGTTCTTGCGCGATTAACTCATCAGGAAGGTGATAATCAAACTGCTCTAAGTTCATTATGAAATTTATTTCTTATTCTTAATTATTGTTTTGTCTAGTACTTGCTAGCTTAGCAATTTGCGCTACACTAGTCGCAGACAAATCAAAACTTGCCGGGGTGGCGGAACTGGTAGACGCGCCGGATTCAAAATCCGGTTATGGAAACATAGTGAGAGTTCGATTCTCTCCCTCGGCACCAAGCTTATATAGTGATTTAGTGTTTTCTATAAGAACTATAGTGTGTTTCGGCCAATAGCGATCATATAATTAATTCTTATCTACAACTGTTCCATAGTATTGATTATTAGTCTAAAGGTTCGCAACTCGGACAAACATCTAATTCTCTTATTTCCTGTTTCGTATAACGTGGCACGATGTGTTGAGGGCAATTTCTATCCCATGCTTCTATATGAATAATAAAAGCACGTTCCGCATGGGCTTTATAATCAGATACTGAGAGTTGCCCAATTAAGGCCGCATCATCTTCTTTTACCTCAGCTGTACCCCAAAGTTTAATACGGGTTCTATTAGGATAGTCCATGAAAAAAAGACAGACCTTGTTATTATCCTCCAAATTGCCATAAGAAATGTATTGTCTGTTCCCAGAAAAATCTGCAAATCCCAGCGTACGGCTATCAATCACTTTTAAAAAACCTTTTGGCCCACCGCGATGTTGAATATATGGTTGTCCTTCTTTATTTACTGTGGACATATAGAAGGAATCACGTTCAGCAATAAAATCTCTAAGTTTTTCAGTAACTGTGTCTTGCCAACTTCCACGTTGTTCCATATTTACATAAATTGATCGAGAATCTTTTTCTTCTTGTATTTTTTTAACCGAATCGGTAAATGCAATATCACTTATATATTCCCTCATATCTTTTCTCCTAAATAATAAATGCAACGATGTAGTTGGGATATCACATCAAATTTCCATTATTAAGTGTAATAACTAATGCATGAATAAAAAATCACATACTTTCAGCCCGTAATTCTTGTCAAAAATAAAATCCAAATTATCTAAAGTAATTAAGCACACTCAATTAACATTAAAATATTTTTCACATTGTTTAGGCTTGCATTTTTACTCATTGGCCCTTTGGTCAATGTGAGCATTCCAAATAATGAGACAATAATCATTTGAGCCATATCACTTGCACTAAGATCAGTCCTAATCTCTTTTAGTTCTTGACCCCGTTTAATAGTTTTAGTTAACAATTTCGACAACTTTGATGTGTGCTCGTTAATTAAATTAGCCACTTCTTCATCTCTATAGGCTCTTTCATTTAGAGCATTGGCCATAAGACAGCCCCTTTTTAATTTTTGTCCACAGACTTTCTTAAGGTCAGTGTTTAACCAGTTGCGAATGCTCTTTTTGGGAGAATCCCCCTTTTCGAGTATCTGACGATCAAACTCATGCACGTCATCAAGATAGTGTTTAAGTGCAGCAATAAAAAGAGAGTGTTTATCGCCAAATGCCTTATAGATACTACCTTTTTGTAAATCCATGGCTTCCATTAGATCCGCTAGAGAAGTTGCCTCATAACCATGACTCCAGAAGGCTTGTATAGCTTTTTCCAGTGCCTCGTTAATATTAAATTCTCTAGGTCTTGCCATTGTTATTTCTAAATGAGTCTACCTATCAACGACCATACCTATTAGTAACCAATAGGTCAATAACTAATTTCTATCAGCCCGATAAAAACATTAGATCAAATTATTGTTGACCTATCGGTTCCTAATGTATATATTGATTCCGTTGTTGACCGATTGGTTACTTATTAGATCATCACAACAAAATATTTATTAAATGAAATTATTTTAAGGAGATTGAAGATGAAAACAAAAACACTATTAACAGCCGCACTACTCGCAGCTAGCAACTTTGCTTTGGCACAGGGTGGTTTAACAATTGACAACGTTGAAGCACATATGAATGCGAATAACTGGGTTGCCACTCAAACCGAACGACAAGAAATTGTTGTTCAAGTACCTATCGATAAATACGACGTCACATTACCAAATCGCAATCGAGAAATCGTCGACACCAATAAGCTAAAGCAGTCTAACGACGAACGAGTATGACCACACTAGAGCACAAGGATGATGAATGAACAAGGATGTTCACTAGTTATAAACATACGAGATGAAAAAATGAAAACACTAATTTTTACAATACTTTTAATTCTAATCAGTATTTCTGCACATTCAAAGAATGAATACACAGAACCTACTTTTTGTGAATGGATCGGACATTCAGCTACTTCGGTTGCACAAAACCGTCACAACGGTGTCAATAAATATGACTTAATCAGTGATTATTTATCTAAAGATAAGAGTTATGGGGAACGAAGCATCGTCATTCCGCTTATTGATCGTGTGTACGGAATCAAAAGAAAAATGAGACCTGATGAAGTGGCGTTTGCGGAGAAACAACAATGTGATATCGCATTTGTAATGCATGCTGAACTGATTTAAAAAAAGTAAAGATAGACTACTCGATGAGCGACGCAAAGGAGCGTGCGGATTTTATCGCTAGCTTAATGACTGTCAAAAAAACACAAGTCAGTGTTACTCATAAAGGGCATGTTCATAAAGAAGAACTGCCCCTTAACTAATCAATTAATAAAGGAGAATACATATGTACAACAACAAAACAGTACTTGTAACCGGATCATCCAGCGGCATTGGTCTTGATATTGCTAAAGGTTTCTATGAGAAAGGCGCAAATCTCGTTCTAAATGCCCGTAATGAAGAAAATCTAAATCGTGCCGCAGAATCATTTGTCAATGCAAGTCGAATTGCGCTTGTGCCTGGTGATATTGGTGATAAGCAAACAGGGTTGAAAATGGTAAATACAGCGATGAATCGATTTGGCAGTGTAGATGTATTAGTGAATAACGCAGGAATCTTTGGAGTTAAGCCATTCTTGGAAAATACAGAGGAAGATCTTGATGATTATATTAATGGAAATTTAAAAGGAACCTACTTTGTCAGCCAGTCTGCTGTTGCAGAAATGAAAAGGCAAAAAAGTGGCAGCATTGTGAATATTGGTACGGTATTAATTAATCACCCAATGGGTGGAGTTCCTGCTAGTGCAGCACTCATTACCAAAGGTAGTGTACATGCACTTACTACAAGTTTGGCCGCGGAACTTGCAGTCGATAATATCCGTGTCAATGCTGTAGCACCCGGCATCATACGCACTCCATTACATAATGGTATTGATGTAGACAGCTTGGGTGTAATTGCTTTGATGAATCGTGTTGGAGAAGTAGAAGAAATAACTGACGCGGTGATGTATTTAGCTGCAGCGACCTTTACCACTGGAGTAATCTTGCCCGTTGATGGTGGTTACCAGAATGGAAGGGCGTAATGACTATTCAATAATTATTGTTAAATAAGGAGCACAATATGCCATATGTAAATATAAAGATTACACGTGAAAACGTTACCCAAGAACAAAAGACTATTTTGATTAAAGAAGTTACACGTTTGTTACAAAAAGAGCTGGGTAAAGACCCAGAAACCACTTTTGTGGTGATTGATGAAGTGGATACTGATAACTGGGGTGTGGGCGGCGAATCAGTAACCGTGCGTAGAAAAAGTGGATGATAAAAATCAGGCAATTGTTTGTTAATTTATGCCCGCTTTCAGCTGCCGATTCAACCGATCGATGCAACACATGCGTTAAAACGTTCTGCAGGGGTTTCAAACTGTAACGTCTCTCTAGGATGTTCATTTAATTGTCTTGCCACCCACCGCATTCAGTTTACTTTGTGAGTGTACCGATAAATCCGTGCCCTTGAGAAAGTCTGCATCAGTAATCCATTGGTGTTCTCATTCGAACCGCGTTGCCAAGGACTACTGGGATCACAAAAGTAGACCTTTATGTTAGTGGCTAAACTAAAGCGTTGATGATCGGCTAACTCTTTGCCTCGATCCCATGTTAATGACTGGTATAACTCGTTCGGTAATTTCTTCGATTGTTTGATTAAGCGTTAATCACTGTTTCGGTTTCTTTGTTGGGGACTTTGGCTAACATCACATACCGAGTATGACGTTCCACTAACGTCGCAATATAACTATTCTTGGAAACGGCAATTAAGTCACCTTCCCAATGCCAAGCACCGCGCGATCTTCGATGGCGGTCATTTTGAATTTTTTTATAGAAAATCCAACTTACGGCCATAATGGCTCATTTCAATAAAGATCTATCATTGTGATCATTCCGCATAGAACCTTATGTTCAGATGTTTATATAAGGCTTTAACCGCCCCTCGGCACCAATTAAGTTAGCATGTTATAGCCATTATATTTTGGGAAAGTTACATGTTTAGCGTATCTCTACCCATTAATCCATGAAGAATTCTTAAGTATTAGCTATTTTGAATATGGCTTCCAGTTTGACTCATTACAATTACGTTAAAAAGCAGAGGGAGCCCATGCACTTATAATATATGACGTTGCCAATAAATAGCGGCCAATTATTTATTTTCATTCAAAGAACACGCATGAGTCATTGATAGGCTAAAAATGACAAAGAACCTCAAAATATTCTATAACCGCGTGCAATTCAATTGCACTTGAAATATTAAAATTAACAAGACTTGGAAATACAAACAATATTAGATACGGCTATTGTTGCGCTCGCGACTTTTTTCGCAACTATTGGGCCATTAGATGTTGCAGCAGTTTTTGCTGCACTTTCCTCAAATAATTCCCCTAAATCTCGAAGAATAATCGCAGTTAGAGGAGTATTTATTGCTTCAATTATATTATTAGTATTTGCTCTATTTGGTGAGTTTTTATTATCACGACTTGGCATATCGTTGCCTGCATTCCGGACAGCAGGTGGAATTTTGTTATTACTCATCGGAATTGACATGGTGTTTGCACGTTCTTCTGGCGGTTCATCAACTGTCCATGAAGAGGAAGTAGAAGCGACTACACGGCAGGATATAGCGGTATTCCCCTTGGCTACACCATTGATCGCGGGACCTGGTGCAGTTGGTGCTGCCATTTTACTTATGGCCAATACAAATGGTGACTTCTTTCTTCAGATTACAGTGATTACTGCACTATTAATCATTTTAATGTTGACGTTAATTGCGTTATTGATTGCAAGCCAAATTCAAAAAATTCTTGGATTAACAGGACTAAATGTGATTAGCCGAATTCTTGGCGTGTTATTGTCAGCTTTAGCCGTTCAATTTATTTTTGATGGTATTAAACAGAGTGGTTTGTTAGCGAGCACCTGACTAACCCTTTTTCCAGCTCATTCAGTAGTGTTTATAAAAAGCACCTATCCTTCACATAGAATAATAAGAATATTTAGATGTTTAATGTTAAGTCACACTAGTCGTATATACCAATACAAAATTAATAAGCAATTTTACGGCAACCTAACCTCATGAGATAAATATGCTTACAAAAATTTCTAATACCTATTTCGCTACTATGGAAGAAGTAATTATTAGTCAGGATCACTTTGATGTTCTTGTGGCCCTACGACTGTATTACTCACACAATGATGATAATAAAATTAGTTTACGGAAAATTCATGATGCATTAGACGAAGAATTTCATCATAAAGGTGGAATAAAATATTTATACAAATTATTTCCAGACGGCCCAGTTACACAAGGTTATCTAATTGCAGGCTTGAAACCTCCAATAGGATCTACAGACAAAGGGTTTGGAAGCGTCGCTTGACTTCTTGATTGCAAACATCGACTTGATTTTCATTCTTGAGTGTATACTTTTGAGTGACATCTGAAACGATAGTAAACCTAAGCAGGAACTGAAGTTTAAGAATTCGTCATCATCCGTCGATATCGATCCATGATTTGGCTCATGACAGGTTCAAGTTTATCGGGCTGGATAACCAACAAATCTCCAGTCTCTGCTTTTGAAAATATATAGTCGACTGCTTTACTTGGCTCTGTAACAATTTCGACATTTTCAACTTTGAAACCCGCTTTAATTAACCCAGCATAAACAAGCTTGGATGTTTCTCCTATTAATCGTTGGCGAGGATCATAATCAGTCAAAATAATATAATCGTAGACAGAAGCTAAGGCTTCACCATATGCAATAATTTGTTCATCAGTTCGGCTACCCGTACCATGACATAAACCTATTTTTCGACCAGGAGAGAGTCGTGGCAATAATTTCGCCATTTCACGTGCAGATTCTGAATTATGTCCATAATCGAGAAGAACTTTATATTGCTGAAAGTCTAATAGATTCATTCGACCAGGATTTTGATTTATCGAAGGATAGAATGTCTTCACACCATTTTGAATTTGCTCGATAGACAGATGCAGGCCATGCAAAGCACCAATAGCTGCTAAAGAATTTGAAATATTAAAATCAATAATGCCACCGAACGTAATGGGGATATCTTCTATTGCACAAACAATAATATCTATGTCGCTATTTCTAATGACAACATTTCGATCATTGATCGTGACTGCTACTCCACCTCTATTAATGTGATCTTGAATGTTTTGATTATTTGAATTTAGAGAAAATAAAATAATATTTCCACGCGCACGCTCCATTACGTTCATCACCACGTCGTCATCAGCATTTAAAACTGAAGCTCCTGACTTTTTGACGACTTCCAGTACAGTTGATTTCACAAGGCTTAAATCTTCCTGGGACTCGATCCAATCTGTTCCTAGATGATCTTCTCCAATATTAAGTAATACGCCAACATCGACGGCTCCAACACCAAGTCCACGTCTAACGATGCCTCCCCGCGCAACTTCCAACACGATGTGATCTACAGTTTGTTCTTCAATTACAATCCTGGCCCCCTCCGGACCACTGTAATCACCTGTAAATATCGAAACCCCGTCAATTTCGATTCCCGTTGTGCAAGCCAAACCAACACTTTTCCCAGAATATTTAAGCGTATGTGTGATTAACTTACAGGTTGTCGTTTTACCATTCGTTCCGGTTACGGCTATTACAGGCACTTGAATATAGTCAGTAGTAAATAGCATATCGACTAGTGACTTTGCGACGTTACGAGATTGACCGTGAGTAGGTTCAATATGCATGCGAAAGCCCGGTGCAGCATTCACTTCAACCACTTTAATTCCTGATTCATCAAGTGTAGTTGAGATATCATGTGCTAAAACATCTATTCCTGCACAATCTAAACCAATTATTCGAGCTGCTCGTTCGGTCATTAAACGAATTTCTGGGCTTACCTCATCAGTCACATCCATAGCTGTACCGCCTTGACTAATATTTGCTGTTGCTTTCAAGTACACTAACTCGTTTTCATCAGGGCACGACTGCAAAGATAGCCCTTGTATTGATAAGAGCCTTTTGGTGTGATTATCAATTTCAATTTGCGTTAACACTTTTTCATGCCCAAACCCTCGTCGTGGATCTGCATTTGTCCTTTCAATAAGTTGCTTAATAGTGCATTTTCCATCCCCAATGACATGCGCAGGTTCTCGCTTAGCGGCCGCAACAAAGACTCCATTTATCACTAAAAAGCGAAAATCAAACCCCTCTACATATTCTTCAACAATTACATCTGAGTGTTTATCCTTAGCAGCATGAAAAGCATCCTTCAATTGCTCTAAATTAGTTACGTTTATCGTAATCCCACGACCATGATTACCTATATTCGGTTTAATCACGACCGCTCCGCCAATTTCATTGAAAACTGCTATAGCTTCTTTTTGTGTTGAGACCACTCGGCCACCTGGAACAGGAATACCAGAAGCTTTTAAGCATTCTTTTGTGCGTGTTTTTTCATCTGCAATTTCAACTGCAATAGCAGATGTTTGACAAGTCATAGTTGCCTGAATTCTTTTCTGATGAACGCCGTACCCTAATTGAATGTAGCTACCATTATTTAAACGAACAAAAGGGATGCCTCTTGATTTAGCTTCTTCAACAATACTTAAGGTACTTGGACCCAACATATCATTTTCGCGTAACACTTTAAGATCGAATACAACCTGATCGATATCATAAGGTCTACCTTCAGCAATCGCTTCGAATAATGAAACAGCTTCTTTTGCCACTGATAAGCCAACCTGTTCTACAAGATAGCGGTACACCACAATGTAAATCCCTTTTTGCAAGGTAGTGAAGGTTTTACCAAATCCAACTTCCATACCAGCTAGACATTGTAGCTCAATGGCGATATGCTCGATAATATGGCCCGCCCAAGTGCCACTTTCTAACCTTTGAATAAATCCACCGGGTTCACCGATGGAGCACTCATGTTCTTGTAGACTCGGTATTAGCGTAAGTAATTTTTCCGTAAATCCTTCCAAAGTGTCTGAAGGCTGTTCTTCATAATCTTTGATATCCAACACCATAAACATCGCAGTATTACGTGTATATCGATTCGGGCCACGTAATGCTCTTAGTTCTTTTATTTCAATCATTGAGCTAATCCTTCTTTAGGATTGCGGTGTTAAGAACTTTCGCAGTTTGAAATCATATCCATAACCATGGACCAATGAATGAACACGAACATTTTCAATAGCAATCGGTCCACCCGATTCTATGTTCATAATATTGGAATGATCAATGTCAGCGCCATCAACTATAATGACCTGTCCTGCGCCTATTATTTCAGCCGTGCTATTTCCTTTTAAAATAATTCCAGAGTCTTCGCCAATACCAACCCCGATACAAGATGGGTTGGTTGTTACTAGTTGCAATAAACGCCCTATACGTCCACGATCAAGAAAGTGTGTATCAAATATGATGTTTTCGACAAACCCAAATCCTGAGGTTGTCAGCACACCGCCTTTCATTAAGCCTTCTTGACTTTTTCCTTCGTAAATCATGGTGTCAGAAAACACCGCCGCCCCGGCACTGGTTCCGGCGATAAGGGCGCCAGCACGCAGACACTCATGAACGGCATCAAGTAACCAAGTTCCACCTAAGATTGTGGTTAAACGTAGTTGGTCTCCACCGGCAAGAAAAATTAAATCAACACCATCCAGCTTATTTGCAAGCTCTTTGTCATTAGCTTGTGCTCTTTTTTCAATATTGAAGATCTCAACTCCCATTGCACCTAGAGAAGTAAATACATGATGATATTCCTTGCCTCTCTCTTCTGGTTCTTCACTAGCAGTCGTGATGACAGCAACTTTAAAACTAGACTTGCCTATTTCTTTTACTACACGCCTTAGTACTGTGCGATCATTTGCACGGTCTTCATTTCCACCAATGGCTATGAGGCGCCCTTTAAAAAATTGGTCCGACGCCATATTAAGTAGTCTTTGTTAAATGTGAACACGCCATACCATTACGAGCATGTAAGGCAAAATTATTTTTAGTTAAAGCAATAAGACCAACATCAACAGATTCATCAAACAAGGCAACGGCTTTATGCGCGGCCTCACTAGGGTTTATGTTTTGTTCGAGCCAACCATAGACCTCTCTTGCTAGAATTTTGAGTGCGATAAATTCACCATCACCAGTACAAGCTACAGCACCTGCTGGGCCGCAAAACAGCCCACACCCTGGAAGGGGTACGTCACCCACTCGCCCAATGTCAGCATGTTTTAACCCACCAGAACTTAGCGCGGCAGAAAATGTAATCCCATCATAGGCAACTGCTCCAACCGTATCGCATGACGAAGGTTCTTGGTTATATATGTTTTCATTAACAGGATGTTCAGCACGCAGTGCATGGAGATTGTGCTGTTGCGCTAAATCTTGCGCACCCTTCCCAACCATTAGGATATTTGAAGTATCTAGCAAAACAGCCTTAGCTAAACAAATAGGATTTTGAATGTCTTCTAAACATGCGACTGCACCAAATCTTCCATCACTAATCATGCATGACGCATCCATTTGTATAGTACTTCCATCACTTCTGATTTGAGAACCAATACCGGCATTAAAGCGTGGATCATTTTCTAGATAAGTGACTGCAGACACTACTGCATCGAAAGCAGATTGACCCTTAGCCATACAATCCATTCCAAGATATGCCGCAGATAATGTTCCATCAGCATGATGTGGATCTGATCCTGCACCGCCATGGGTTAAAATGGCCCGTTGAAATGTTTGCACTTCTATTACTCCAATTGAAAGAAATATTTCAATATAACTTTCTATTTACTGAA
Organism: uncultured Thiotrichales bacterium; assembly: GCA_964486815.1. Classification (GTDB taxonomy): domain Bacteria; phylum Pseudomonadota; class Gammaproteobacteria; order UBA4575; family UBA4575; genus JABDMD01. The sequence goes on along the minus strand of CAZAOO010000008.1, from coordinate 1,556 downwards.
ACAATTTTGACGTAAGCTTGAAGCCCTTCCAAATAGTGTTGTCAAATTGCGGCCTGATTAATTGACCTTATAAGTTATGTCTGTTAGGAGCGTAGGGAATGAAGCTTCTAAGGATGTTAGAGTTTCAGCTATACGTTGCTGAGCAGGCGGACTTTGATTTGGTTGAATTAGCTACACATTATAGCTTCTCTGAAATAAAAGCAATGAAATCAAAAAGGCCTATTTAGGATATTGTTGCTACATATAGTAACAAAACTTCCTTTGATTGAATCCACAAAAGTCTCATGGTTAGGTCTTTATAAAAATACTTAATCTGCCCTTGATATTTCTAACAAAGCTTACTCATGAATTCAGGGTAAGATCATTCATCCGATAGCAGGACATCTACTATGATTATATAAAATCAGATATTTTTCTTTAGAAATCTCGAACAAGAATTTCGTAGTATTAATTGATCGTAATATGTTTTCCTGTGACATGCTCAGTTAACTTGAAATGCTGATCACATATACCACTTGGTGTTGCTCTATATATACTTATAGTATGAACTAATGTCATGGGGGTCTATCTAATATGTACATATAAACAAGGTACTCCCTTGTAACTAAAGCTTAAAGGAAACATGAAAATAGATACTGTTCTGGTTGGTGTTGGTAATTTGTATACTAAATATAGTTAGATCAAGAGAAGCCGAGTTGGCTTTTGTATATAATATTTTAATTCCTGATCTCTTGCTATTTACCACTGGTATTTCATTTGCTTTTGGTTTTCTGATTTATATATTTTGAAAGATCTATAGAATGTATATTAATAGGAATATCGAATGTCCAGACCCCAAATAACACTTAAACTTAAAGCTAAGGGCCCGATGAACACGCTCCTGAGATTAAACGAAGAATATGACCTAGCCAAACAACGGTCACTGAAGCTCAGCTACAAAAGTTCAAAAGAACCACCCGAGCGTCGCTAAAAAAATGTGATTGAAAGCGTAAATAATGTACGCATGCTTCCTAAGTGAAAAATAATACCTGAAGAGAAAAATATGAAAAATTACAAAGATATAGAAGCTATTACAAAAGGCTTGAATGACAAAGCTATAAAAGATTATTTTTTTATAGGTTCCGCAACTGAAATAGACAAAGACGCAAACACATTTGTTACGGATTTTGCGGCCAATAATAATTTAGAAGCACACACGATATCTCCATCACGTTGGTCGTTCGAATCAAAAACACATGGGATATTTGATGATGGTCAAATAGAACTATACCCTTTCATCAATCATTCAATACAAAGCTTTCATCCTAATGATAAAAATAAAGAAATTAAGTTTGTAGCCGTAAATGTTGAAAAATCTAAATTAACCAAGCATATAAAAATCACATTATCTGAGCTTTGCAAAGAAAATGAACACTTGCGTAAAGAAAACGACCTTTTAAAAAATGCAGCAAAGAACATCACAGTAAAATAGCGATATCGAATGCTTTCTTCACGTCTATAATTTTATGCCCTCTTTGGGTTGCTGTCTCAAGTGATCGCTGCAACACACTGGTTAA
>CAZAOO010000007.1:0-116141 GCA_964486815.1 uncultured Thiotrichales bacterium | reverse complement strand
CACGTGGCCCTAGTTTATGATGTCCATCTTTTTCAGTACACTTCAGATCACTTTTTTCCTAAATAAAAAACTTGTGGTTATGCAAAATGATTTCTCTAATGTTTCATAAGCACTTTTTAACCCACTAATTTCACGATCATGCTGCTCTCTAGATATTTGATCTTGATCTTCCATTTTATTCCTTCAATCTATGCAACCCCTAAACTCTAATTGAGCATTCCGCTGAGCGCCCTTCAATACATCTATTCTCTTCTGAAGATGTTCACTGCGTTTGTATTCATTCTCATACAGATGAACATAATCATATTTAACAGTTTCGCACTGGAGCAAAGCCTGTCGTAGTTCACCCATAGACATCTCTGCCATTTTAGTTCTTAGTAATTTGTTTAGTGTTGTCACTGTGCATCTAAGCTCACGTTTATCCAATCTTCATTCGCAGGTTGTATCATAAATTCAATTTCATCACGATCATCTGATGTAAACCAATGTTTGAATTCATCTTTATCCAATATCACGGGCATACGATGATGTATCTCTGCCATCTTCTCATTAGGTGCGGTGGTTAAGATCGACATAAACATTTCACCTGTTTCACTATTGATTTCATATAGCCCACCAAATGCAAAACCATCATCAAATGCAGGATTAATTCTGTAGCGATCACGTTTACCTTTGGGCTGATTCTCATCCCACTCAAAGAATCCACTTGCAGGAATAATACAACGACGTTCACGCATCGCTTTAGACCATGTTCTTTTTTCCCATGCTTCTGCACTACGTGTGTTAATCAATGGACGTTTACTGAATGGTCGTTCCCACCCCCATGTCATCTCGGTCAATTCGTTTTTATGGTTTGGGTGAAACGCTACAGGCACTTGGTTGGTTGGATACACTTGAGCGCGTGGTTTGAAATCAACAATATCCAGCCCTAGAACATCTAGGATGGATGATGGTAAAGCGTCTAGTGAGAAGCGTCCGCACATAGTTGATTATGATAGAAATGGTATTCGTATTATAAAAACTTACCCGTCTTCGCTCTGTATATAATTTAATCAACTGTTTATTTATCAATCACTCTCAACATTCTTAATGTGAACCTATTCACACTTTAAGAGGTCTGATTTTTGCTCGTAACCATAAGGTGATATTCTACCTATAGGCGTTCATTACAACACATAGGTAGTCACCATGAATCAGGCTGGATCAGTCAATAAAAAAGATATTCTCAATTTCACAAAATTGTTTGGCGTAATGGGTATAGTGTTGCTTGCAGTTATTTTTAGTCTGCCAGCCAAAGCTACAATCATCACCGTAGACTTTGAGGATTTTGGAACGCGCGATGCGGATGACCCACGAGGTAATGAAGGAATTCCTACTGGCCCATCAGGTGATACACCTCCTGGTGCATTAGATTATATAAGTGGCTCATATAGAAACTATAGTGGCTTTATATTTACGGGGTCAGAATCATATATAGAACAAGGATTTAATGGTACAAGAGTATTTACAGAGGACGCTGTATCTCTAGAAGTAAGTCGATCAGATGGTGCTAGCTTTGATTTCTTGTCGTTTGAGCTTGGATGGAACATCTCAGATTCCGATGAGTTTAACCAACGAAGAGGGTTTACGATTTCTGCAGTTGGTGCAGTGGGAAGCCCATTCCTTAATCGTTCAACATTAATTGCCACTCTACCTATGCATACCCGTAGCGATAGTAAACCTCTACAACTTATTGATCTAGGTTGGACAGATATTATAAGTCTAGATTTCGAGGGTGTAACTAATCCACCTGAAAGTTCACCTCATTATCCAATATATGACAATTTTAAATTTCAAACAAATGACCAAGTAGCAGTACCAGAACCCACTACAATGGGCTTAATGGGATTAGGTATAATGGGATTAGTCGCTACACGCAGGAAGAAACAAAAGTAAACATTTTATATTTATATTATTGATGAAGCCTCGCGATGCGGGGCTTTTTTATGTCTGCTAATATTTGCATGTGAAAATATTTTTAATCTTAGTTATTTCATTGTCAGCACAAGCTGAAGATATTCCTAACTACTGTCACGATGCCGAAACCAATGCTTATTGGAATAGCTTGAAAACACGTGCTGCTGATAACTTTGGAGTCGTTAATCTTGCGAACATACGAGAAGAGTTATGTCAGCAAGTAGATGATGGCGACCTGTACGTCGAGGAGGCTACAAACCTTTTTGAGTTTGAGAGAGCCAGGGTGGTTGATTGGTTGATGCAGGATGGGTTCTAATGTCTGTCTACGACTGTCGATCTCAATTTGTTGAAACTGTGTTGCAGTGGTAAAGCAAATATGGAGTTGCTCCATCTATAACTAGCACTTTGTCTGTGTATGATGCAGCTAATTTAATTGGAATGTCTGATATAGAAACAATCAACGCGGAGAAGAAAAGTTATGCATAGTGTATTGCTCATCCTGGTCATGGTCTTGTCAAGCGTGGCTTCTGCCACGGACATAACAACGGCTACAGTTTGGAAGCTCTACCCCAGCGCGGACCGCGGTGAAGTTCCCGCCTACACACCTACCTTCGACAAGCATTTCAAGCTCAAAGATGGGATTCTCACCGGCACCACGGGATTGGGTGCAGCGTTCTATGAAGAACATAAGAGCAGTACGTTTGAGGGCATCGGCAACCTGTGGGCCACCAATTCCTCTTGGCCTACGGACCTACAGGATTTTGAGCTCACTTTCGATTATAAGTGGTTTCAAGAAGAACCCATGAAGAAGTTTGGCGATTTCCCAGACATGAGTATTGGGGTCCGCCTTAACGAGGATGGCAAGGGTTACATCATCGGATGGGGTTTCCTTGGACAGATTCGCCCGCGAAGCATGGATGGCAGCGTCATGGGTCTCGGAAATCATCGAGGTCTAAAGGGAGAGTGGGCGAAAGTTCGGATCCTAGTAGCTGGACCCATTATTAAAGTCAAAGTGTGGGCTGATGAGTCCCGTGGCACAAAAGTTGTGGAACCGACGCGCTGGAACGTGGAGACGTACGACAACTGGGAAGGTAGCAATGAGCATAATTATAGCAAGGGCGCCGTAGCGCTGGGATTCACTGGCCGTAAACTGTTTGACACCTGTGTCTATGAATTCAAGAACGTGAATCTACGCGTTCTTTCGGCCGAAGAAGCCAGTGCGGTTCAGTTCTTCGATCCCGAGACAGCCCCGGAGAGCTATGTTAAGGGATCATCAACCAGTGATATCAAAGTAGGCGACGCATTGCCGCCCATTGCAAAGAACTCGTTTGCCAAGAACACAATGGACAAGACCGTCAAGGTTTTGTTTGAGGACGACGTAGTAACGATGCAATCTTCAGACGGCAAGCCGGCCTTCGTCTGGAAATCAACCGAAGCGAAAACTTACATCTTCCGTGCGAAGAGCAGTGGCGGTGCCCGACCTGTCATCGGTGTCAAAGTCACGGACAAAAAAGTCCCGACTCAAATCTCTTACATGGACCCTATCTGGCGGAATGGAATCGCAGCGGTATTACGTGAGAACGAAAACCACACAGCAAATGCAGCACGCTTTGTTTGGAAGGATGATACGGAATATGACTTCATTGTTTCATCTGCGCATTGGTTAAAGTGGCAGATTGTAGAAGTTGGCAATCCTGAAAATCGCGTGAATTTTTCTGCTAAGACATATAATTTTAATCACCGGACCAGCAAACGATTCATGGGGATTGGCGTGGCAGGGACAGATGGAAGTGTCACGGTTACGCGGCTGATGACTCGTTAGCCTGTAATGACGTCGCCGATGGGCGCTAGCCCTTCTGTTGGTGTGCAGGTTAGATTGTCCCTACACCCGATTGATTAAGAGGTAACTTTTGTCCTATTAGCTTTCCTTTATTCCAGGGTTCTTTTTTATTGACTCATAATGGTAGGTAAAGCATTTGCAAGTCCTAATGTGATTATGGGACAAGCAATTATCTAATGGCTGCACCTGGTCAGTTGCAGTAATTTTATCGAACAAATCAACATTACATCTATGAGTGGGAACCAGACATTATGGGGGGAGGGGTTTGTATATAGCGGATCGACTTATTAGACCCCCACTCCTAAGTTGATTATTAAAAGTTGGGTGGGAAAACTTTTTTTATAAATTAATTCAACTGTAGCACCAGCGTAGCACCGAGTTATAATGAAAACAGTTTGAATGAGTAAGTGTTTGTTTTAATGGCTCCCTGGGACGGGCTCGAACCGCCGACCTAGTGATTAACAGTCACCCGCTCTACCAACTGAGCTACCAGGGAATGATGGAAGCGAGTGAGGATAACGATACGCTGTTGGTCGGTCAACATAGATTCGGTGATATTTGCAATTTGTTATCTTTAATGAGCATGCAATTTGATTGGGACTAATCATTTCATAATTCTGAGATTGTTCGTCTTTTACCCATATATAAGATTTTTTCCGGCTGAATCAGCCACATTTTTGGTAATGACTGGCTGTCTACATTGGTCGGTTTAATCCGCCTTTGGGTTTTTTTTGCCTAATCTGCGCTTCAGGTCATCTGGCTGATTGTACCAATAAGCGGCAACCATCGTCTGTAGGTCTTTGATCGTTCTATAAATATTCTCCAATACAGCGACATTAAGTCGCGCAAGAATATTGCGTGAATACAAGGAGTGACACAACGTGAGTAACGTAACGCTATTTGAATATAGTGGCCATCAGATTCGGATCGTCAAGGAAGAGACCGGTGAGCCATGGTTTGTTGCAGCAGATATTTGCAGGTGCTTAGGTTTAGCGATTAATAAGCGAACCGGTAAACCAAATGTCACTGTAGCCACTCGAAATTTAGGTGATGATCAAAAACGTAAGTTTCGAATCGATACACCAGATAATCCTAAAAATCCGTGGATTGATATGATGATTTTATCCGAGGAAGGGTTGTATAAGATGCTGCGCATATCGGATAGTCTCGATGTGCAACGATTTAAACAGCATGTGCAGCGAGAAGTGCTTCCACAACACCTTGGTGGTGCTTCAGCGGCAAAATTTGCCAGTCGAGGCCAAGGGTAAACAAAGAGTAAGTACATTTAAGATAAATTATTTTCCATCATCAGGATCAAATTAGATCTTAAAGGTTTGGTTTAGAGGTCTTGGTTGATGGAGAATGAACAGCCTTAGGTTAGTCTGCTAAAATAGACTAAATAAGGCTAAACATTTTATAACTCTCTTAAGCGAGCTATCGCTTGTTCTAAAACTTCCATGCTGGTTGCATAGGAAAAGCGTATATGGCCTGGTGTACCAAAAGCTGTGCCAGGTACGCCGGCAATTCCAGATTTCACAAGCAAGTGCTCAGCGAATTCAACGTCATTTGTTACTCCTTCTGTTCGATCAATCAGTCCCTGTATGTTCGGGAAACAATAAAACGTACCGTCACAAGTCATGCAGTCAACGCCATCAATTTCATTTAAGGCGCTTACAATGTAAGCATGTCGTTGTTCGAACGCTTTGCACATTATGCCCACACAACTTTGATCGCCGGTTAACGCGGCTTCTGCGGCAGCTTGTGAAATAGAGCACGGGTTTGAAGTGCTTTGTGACTGGATATCCGTCATTGCTTTAATGATGCTGCCTGGACCCGCAGCAAAACCAATACGCCACCCTGTCATTGAATATACTTTAGAAACGCCGTTTAAAATTACGCAGCGATCTTTAAGTGAAGGAGTAGTATTTAATATATTTGAAAACTTTTGTCCGCCAAACATAATGTGTTCATAAATATCATCAGTAACTACAATAATGTTTTTATGTTTTTCTAATACCTTGCCGAGTTCAGCCAATTCTTTTTCAGTGTATGCAATTCCAGATGGATTAGATGGGCTATTGATTACAAATAGCTTTGATTTTGGTGTGATGTGTTTTTCCAAATCTGCGGCAGTAATCTTGTAGCGGTTAGCAGCATCGCTAGGGATGATCACAGGTTCGCCACCGGCTAGTAATGCAATGTCTGGGTAAGATACCCAGTACGGCGCTGGTATGAGCACTTCATCACCATCATTTAAAATAGCCTGGCACAAGTTATAAAATATTTGCTTGCCACCATTTGATACCATTACTTCATTAGCTTCATAGCTAAGTTGATTTTCACGCTGAAATTTATCAATCACAGCATTTTTTAAAGAGATGGTTCCAGCAACAGGGGTGTACTTGGTTTTACCATCTTTCATGGCTTGTATTGCTGCAGCTTTGATATGTTCTGGTGTATCAAAGTCTGGCTCGCCTGCTGCAAGGTTCAATATATCCCCACCTTCAGCACGAATTTGATTTGCTCTAGCCGTTATGGCTAAAGTAACAGATGGCTGTATGCGAGATACGCGATTGGCTAATGGGCTCGTCACAAGTTTTCCCTTGAGTATTTAGATAGTCTAAGTGTGTTGTTGTGTAAGCCACTTTACAGCGGCGAGCCATGATACGTGAACTTTCTAAAAGAGATAAGTAAAAAAGTGTTCAAAAACTATTACAGCGATGCAAAGTAAATTTCAATTAAATACCAAATTCGATCCTGCGGGTGATCAACCAGTGGCGATAGCCGCTCTGGTCGAAGGTCTGAAAGACGGCTTAGCCCATCAAACCCTGCTGGGTGTTACCGGCTCGGGTAAAACCTTCACTATCGCTAACGTAATTCAACAGGTTCAGCGTCCCACCATCATACTGGCGCCGAATAAAACCCTGGCTGCACAGTTGTATGGGGAAATGAAAGAATTCTTCCCTAAGAACGCTGTGGAATATTTTGTCTCCTATTACGATTATTACCAGCCTGAAGCATACGTGCCATCAAGTGATACTTTTATTGAGAAAGACGCATCCGTAAATGATCATATTGAACAAATGCGTCTTTCAGCTACCAAGGCGTTATTTGAAAGACCTGATACCATCATTGTGGCCACCGTATCGGCTATCTATGGTCTGGGAGATCCTAAGGCATATCTGGGCATGGTCATGCATCTAGATCGGGGAGATCGCATTGATCAACGTTTATTATTACGCAAGCTCGCTGAGCTACAGTACACACGTAATGATGTTGAGCTACGCCGCGGAACATTCCGTGTGCATGGTGATGTCATTGATGTGCATCCGGCAGAATCCGAACGTGAAGCCATTCGTGTTGAATTATTTGATGAGGAAATCGAAAATCTTAGCTACTTTGATCCGCTTACGGGTGAGCTGGTTCGCAAAGTACCGCGTTTAACGATCTATCCAAAAACACATTATGTAACTCCACGAGAAATTATATTAAACGCAGTAGATCAAATAAAAGATGAGTTAAAGCATCGCTTAAAAGTATTAAAAGAAGAAAATCGTTTGGTTGAAGAGCAACGTCTAGAGCAACGTACGCGTTTTGATTTAGAGATGATTCAAGAGATAGGTTATTGCAACGGAATCGAAAACTATTCACGTTATTTATCTGGCCGCGCTCCCGGTGAGCCACCACCATGTTTGTTAGATTATTTGCCTGACAATGCACTGATGGTGATGGATGAAAGTCATGTATCGGTTCCACAGTTTGGAGGTATGTATAAAGGTGATCGTTCACGTAAAGGTACTTTGGTGGAGTATGGATTCAGGCTTCCGTCTGCTATGGATAATCGCCCGTTAAAGTTTGAAGAGTTTGAAAGTTTGGCTCCACAGATGATTTATGTGTCGGCTACACCAGGTCCTTATGAAGTCGAGAAATCAGATGCGGTTGCCGAACAAGTGGTACGTCCAACTGGTTTAATTGATCCTGAAATAGAAGTTCGACCCGTCGGTTCACAAGTGGACGATGTGTTGTCAGAAATTAATGAACGTGTTCAAAAAGATGAACGTATTTTAATTACCACGTTAACCAAACGTATGTCAGAAGACCTTACGGAATACTTGAATGAGCATGGGGTGCGGGTGCGTTATCTGCATTCTGATATAGATACTGTAGAGCGTGTAGAAATAATTCGAGGTTTGCGAAAAGGTGATTTCGATGTTTTGGTGGGGATTAATTTACTGCGTGAAGGTCTGGATATTCCCGAAGTATCATTAGTCGCCATACTCGATGCAGATAAAGAAGGTTTTCTGCGGTCTGAGAGATCATTGATTCAAACCGTAGGGCGTGCTGCGCGACACTTAAGTGGTAAAGCCATCATGTATGCCGACAAAATAACCGGCTCTATGCAAAGAGCGATTGATGAAACGGATCGTCGACGTGAGAAACAGGTGGCCTTTAATAAAAAACACGGCATTACTCCAGTGGGTATTAAAAAGAATATCTCTGATGTTATGGAAGGTGCATACAAAATGCCGTACGACCTAAGTAAAGGTGCGTCGCGTAAAAAAGTGGCAGAGGAGATTTATGAATATTCGCGCATGACACCTGAGCAAGGTATGAAGAAAGTGAGACAGCTAGAACAAAAAATGTATAAACACGCGAAGGATCTGGAGTTTGAGGATGCAGCTAGAATTCGAGATGAAATAGAACGGCTGAAAGATATTATTGTTGGTAAGCCAAGTGCGATGTAAGTAAGCGCATGGAGGTGCGCAAAAGAGATACTATATTTTATTGAAAGTGCTGGATCAGCCTTGAAGATTTTGGGTTTGCTCTCTACCAAGCCTAACAAATTTTAATGATAAAGTGTGCTAATAGTTACTTATCTATTTTACGTGTTATATGATACTTCTGATGTTTGTATGTAGGCGCGTAGCTCAGTTGGTTAGAGCGCTACCTTGACATGGTAGAGGTCAGCAGTTCGAATCTGCTCGTGCCTACCACACGTGCGCATGGGCACTATGCGCAAATAGATAATAGCGAAGCCATTCAAAATATATTTTTAGTTAAAGATTTGTAGTTAAACCAAGATAATTTTTTAACATGTGGCCAGGCGTAGAGGTCACCACTGAAAAGAGAGCACAATGCCAGTCATTACCCTTCCTGATGGAACCGAAAAACATTTCGACAAACCTGTCACCACGTATCAAGTCGCAGAATCTATTGGGCCAGGTCTAGCAAAAGCTACGATTGCTGGACGTATTGATGGCGTGCTTGCTGATGCTTGCGTAGATATTACAAAAGACGCTCATTTAGAAATTGTCACAAGCAAAGATCAAGATGGCGTTGAAATCATTCGCCACTCATTTGCACATTTAATGGGGCACGCAATAAAACAACTATATCCTGCTGCGAAGATGGCGATTGGCCCGGTGATTGACAATGGTTTTTACTATGACATCGAGTACGAGCGTCCGTTTACGCCTGAAGATTTAACTGCGATTGAAAAACGCATGGCTGAGTTAATTAAGAAAGACTATGACGTGGTTCGGAAAGTAGTCGGTCGTGATGAAGCAGTGAAGGTGTTTAAAGAACGAGGTGAGAATTACAAAGTAGAAATTGCCTCTGAAATTCCAGATGGTGAAATCATTGCCTTGTATCATCATGAAGAGTACACCGATATGTGTCGCGGGCCTCATGTGCCTAACACTCGTCATTTACGTGCATTTAAATTAACCAAGTTAGCTGGAGCCTATTGGCGTGGTAATTCAGATAATCAAATGTTGCAGCGTATTTATGGGACTGCTTGGGCAGATAAAAAACAACTTAAGGAATATCTCACACAGTTAGAAGAAGCTGAAAAGCGTGACCATCGTAAGATTGGCAAGCAAATGGATTTGTTTCATTTTCAGGAAGAAGCGCCAGGAATGGTGTTTTGGCATGATCGTGGTTTCAGTTTATATAAAGTAGTTGAGAACTACATTCGTAATACGCTTAAGGGTCGCGATTACCAAGAGGTATTAACCCCCCAGGTGTTGGATCGTAAACTTTGGGAAAAGTCTGGTCATTGGGATAAGTTTGGCGACATGATTTTTGCTACTCAGTCTGAAAATCGTGAATATGCAATTAAACCGATGAACTGCCCGGGGCATGTGCAAATTTATAACCAGGGCTTAAAAAGTTATCGTGATCTGCCGTTAAAACTTTCCGAGTTTGGTCTGGTGCATCGTAATGAGCCTTCTGGCACGCTGCATGGTTTGATGCGTTGTCGTCGATTTGTGCAAGATGACGCACATATTTTTTGCACTCGAGAACAATTGCAAGAAGAGGTGGCTGAATTAATTAAGCTCACTTTTGAGGTATACAAGGATTTTGGCTTCGAGAATATTGAATTGGCGCTATCAACTCGACCAGAGCAACGTGTAGGTGAGGACGAGCTATGGGACGAGGCTGAGCAAGCGCTTGAGCTGGCATTCAAGCATCAAGGCCTTGAATATAAGCTACAGCCCGGTGAGGGCGCCTTTTATGGCCCTAAGATCGAATTTACCCTAAGAGACTGTATTGGACGGACATGGCAATGTGGCACTATTCAGGTGGATTTCTCTATGCCAGGGCGTTTGGATGCCACCTATATCGCAGAAGATGGATCGAAAAATGTACCGGTAATGATCCACCGAGCCATATTGGGTTCTTTAGAGCGATTTATTGGTATTTTAATTGAGAATTATGCTGGTAATCTTCCGCTTTGGTTGGCGCCTACACAGGCGGTAATCATGAATATTACGGATAAACACAGTGAATTTGTGGGCTCAGCGCTAGAAACGCTTAAAAATCAAGGGTTCAGAGTCATTTCCGACTTGAGAAATGAGAAGATTGGCTTTAAGATTCGCGAGCACACGATGACCCATATACCGTATATGCTGGTGGTGGGGGATCGTGAGGTAGAAGCGAATCAGTTGGCCGTTCGTACGCGCAGTGGTGAGAATCTTGGATCGATGGATGTTAAAGATGTCGTCAAGAAATTTACCGAGGAATGCGCGAACCGCGGTCATTAATTTTTTTGGAGGATTAGAGTATTAGCGCAGCGAAAGATAACCGTTTAAATGCTGAAATAACTGATCAAGAAGTTCGTTTGATTGGTAGTGATGGTGAACAAGTTGGTGTAGTTGCAATTAATGAAGCACAGCGCATAGCACAAGAAGCAGAATTAGATTTAGTAGAGATCGTACCCAATGCAAAGCCTCCGGTTTGCAGGGTGATGGATTACGGTAAATTTAAGTTCGAGCTAAGTAAGAAATCGCACGCTGCGAAGAAGAAGCAAAAACTAATTCATGTAAAAGAAATTAAGTTTAGGCCCGGTACTGAAGAAGGTGACTATCGAACCAAGTTAAGAAAGCTTACTGAATTTTTAGCTGATGGTGATAAGACTAAAGTAACGATTCGATTCCGCGGTCGAGAAATGATGTACCAAAACTTGGGTATGAATTTACTTGATCGAATTGTAGAAGATTTAAAAGAGTATGGTGAAGTAGAGCAACGACCAAAGCTGGAAGGTAGGCAATTGGTAATGGTGTTTGCTCCCCTTAAAAAGCTGAAGAAGTAAAAATTAAAGATTTATAATATAGATACGAAAATATAAATGCCAAAATTAAAAACAAACAGAGGTGCTGCAAAGCGTTTTAAGAAAACTGCAAAAGGTGGTTTTAAGCGTTCACAATCTCATTTACGACATATTCTTACCAAGAAGAGCACGAAGAGAAAAAGACATTTACGTGCTGATTCAATGATAGCTGATGCAGATGTTAAAGCTGTGAAGCAAATGCTTCCTTATGCTTAAACTAATTGCGTAAGATATAATCCATAACCAAAGAAATTAGCCGAAAAGATTAGGCCAAAAGATTAGAGAGAACTGAGATGCCAAGAGCAAAACGATCTGTTGTCGCACATGCGAAACACAAAAAAGTACGTGAAAAAGCCAAAGGCTACTATGGTGCGCGCAAAAATGTTTACCGGGTTGCCAAGCAAGCCGTAATTAAAGCTGGACAATATGCATATCGTGATCGTAGGCAGAAGAAACGTCAATTCCGGTCACTTTGGATTGCGCGTATCAATGCAGCTGCTAGACAGTTTGATTTATCTTATAGCAGATTGATCGATGGTTTGAATAAAGCGTCGATTGATATCGATCGCAAAGTTTTGGCGGACTTGGCAATTCATGATATCGATACATTTGGTAAGTTGGCAGAAAGAGCAAAAGCAAGTTTGTCGGCAGCTTAATCAAGAGCCTGTGTGCAGGTTTATCATCTTCACAATATATAAATTTGTATAAGTTGATTAAAGGGAAAGGCAATGCCTTTCCCTTTTTTGTTTAAACAGTAGAAAATAAGAAAAATGTCTGATCTCAGTGTATTAGAAGCATCTGCAATTGATGAAATCCAATCATCGGACGATATTGATAAACTTGAGTCTTTGCGTGTCCAGTATCTTGGTAAAAAAGGCGTGTTAACTGAGCAGTTAAAAGCGCTAGGTAAACTTCCTAGAGAAGAGCGTCCCGCTGCTGGCGAGGAAATCAATAAAGTTAAGGTCAGAATTCAAAAAACTATAGAGACGAGAAAGTCGCATTTACTTGAAGCTGAGATTAATCTGCAGCTTAAAAATGAAACACTGGATATCAGTTTGCCTGGAAGACGGCAAGATGTAGGAAGTTTACATCCTATTACACATACGCTTAATCGAATTCAGAATTACTTCAAACAATTTGGTTTTGTGGTAGAGGAAGGCCCAGAAATTGAGGATGAATTCCATAATTTTGAAGCGTTGAATATTCCTGATCATCACCCAGCACGTGCGATGCATGATACTTTTTATTTTGACGATAAGCTTTTGCTGCGTACGCATACCTCTTCAGTGCAAATTCATGTGATGCAAGAGCAAAAGCCACCAATAAGAATCATTGCTCCAGGGCGTGTGTACCGATGTGACTCAGACCCAACCCATAGCCCTATGTTCCATCAAGTTGAGGGTTTGTTGGTAGATGAGCAAGTTTCATTTGTTGATCTGAAAGGTATTATTATTGATTTTCTGCAAAGCTTTTTTGATGATGAGAATTTACAAGTTCGTTTCAGGCCTTCCTATTTTCCTTTTACTGAACCTTCAGCAGAAATTGATATAGGAATGGCTGATAAGAAAACCAATAAAACAAAATGGTTAGAGGTGATGGGTTGTGGAATGGTGCATCCCAATGTTTTCTCAAGCGTAGGTATTGATACTAGTAAGTACAATGGTTATGCATTTGGAATGGGTGTGGAACGTTTAGCAATGCTGCGTCATCAAGTGAGTGATTTGCGTTTGTTTTTTGAAAATGATCTGCGTTTTCTAAAACAATTTGCATAACATTGATTATTTAAGAGTTTAAAAAAATGCGTGTAAGCGAAAATTGGTTGCGTGAATGGGTAAAGCCAGGAGTAGATACTCAGCAATTAGCAGATGCTTTAACTATGGCAGGTTTGGAGGTTGATGGTATCGAGCCTGCTGCACCCAAGTTTTCTGGTGTTGTAATAGCGAAAGTACGTAAAGTTGAGGCACATCCCGATGCAAAAAAACTGCATGTTTGCCAGGTGGACGATGGTAACGGTGAAGTATGCAATGTTATTTGTGGTGCGAGTAATGTGCGTGAAGGGCTTATTGTTGCGTTTGCTAAAGTTGGAGCGGTGTTGCATAAAGAGTTCAAGATTGAGCCTAAAGAGCTGCGTGGAGTTAAGTCATTCGGGATGTTGTGTTCGGCTAGTGAGTTGGGCCTGGCTGAAGCATCACAAGGTATAATGGAACTACCAGAAGATGCAGAGTTGGGTGCGGATGTTTATTCCAAATTTTCATTGAATGATCAGATAATCGATATAGATTTAACGCCAAACCGCTCTGACTGCTTAAGTATCCAAGGAGTTGCGCGTGAAGTATCGGCGTTATTAGATATGCCCCTGCAAAAAGAGTTATCAATATCTGCTGTAAAAGTTACATCTGCTGCTGTGTTACCTGTAGAAATAATAGCTAAACAAGAATGTCCGCTTTATTTAGGTAGAGTGATTGAAGCTGTGGATGGTTCTGTTAAGAGTCCCTTTTGGATGCAAGAAAAATTACGTCGCTCAGGTGTGCGTTCGATTAATGCAATTACTGATATTACTAATTTTGTAATGCTGGAGATAGGTCAGCCAATGTATGCATTTGATCTAAACAAATTAAATAGCAGTGTAGAAATTCGTTTTGCGAATAAAGCCGAGAAGCTCGAATTGTTAGATGGTCAAATCATCGAGTTGGTTGGAGATGAGTTGGTTATAGCCGACTCCAGGCAAGCGGTTGCACTGGCTGGGATTATGGGCGGTCAAGCAACATCAATTCAAGACAGTACTACAAAAGTATTTTTAGAAAGCGCATCGTTCAAGCCTGAAATAATTGCTGGCAAAGCGCGTCGCTATGGTCTACATACGGACTCTTCTCATCGTTTTGAGCGTGGTGTCGATCCTAATCTCGCTAAGCGAGCGCTCGAACGAGCCACGCAGATGATATTAGAAATAGTTGGTGGCCATGCTGGCCCCGTTATATGTGTTGAAGATTTATCAGCTATGCCTCAGCCTGGAAGTATTTCCTTACAGCATTCTCAAGTTGAGTCTTTGTTAGGAATTACTCTTTCCATAACAGAAATAAAATCGCTTTTAGAGCGATTATGCTGTGAAGTGGTTGTTGATAAAAGTGTCTTGAGGGTTGTGCCGCCGAGTTATCGTTTCGACTTGAGTAGTGATGTGGATTTGATTGAAGAGGTTGCCCGCCTGGTGGGGTATGAAAATATTCCTGCGAATGTAAAAGCGTTGGCAATTAATACTACTTCAAATATTGAAGAGAACCAGCTGGCAACTATGAAAGGTGCTTTAGTTACTCTCGGCTATCACGAAGTGATTACTTTTAGCTTCATAGAGCAAGAAACTGAAAATTTGTTTAACGGTGGAAATACAAGTAAGGCACTGGCAAATCCAATATCTCAAGAATTATCCGTTATGAGAAGTAGTGCTTGGCCGGGTTTGATTAAGACCGCACAGCACAATTTATATCGACAACAGTCTCGAATAAGAATATTTGAACAAGCGTTGCAGTTTAAAAATAGCAAAAATGAATTGCAGCAGCTGCCAAGCTTGTCAGGACTTATAATGGGTGATCGCGAGCCGGAGCAATGGGGTGCTGCGAGTAAAAAGGTAGATTTTTATGATCTAAAAGGTGATGTGGAACATTTGTTAAAAATGTCTTCTTTGCCAACAGACAGAATTTCCTTTCAACCTACAGAAGATACTGCTTTGCACCCCGGTCAATCGGCAAATATATTTTATGGCGATTTGCTAATAGGTCGTTTAGGTAAGTTGCATCCGCGAATTCAATCTGCATTGGATATTGATCCATCGGTTTATTTGTTTGAACTACAATTAAATGAATTGATCAAAAAACCCGTGGTACATTCCTTTCAAGCGCTTTCAAAATACCCTTCGATTCGTCGGGATATCACCGTAATCGTAGATGATTTTATCAATGCGGCAGACATTCGTTCAAACATTGAGCAAATGAATATTGAATGTTTGCAAAGAGTCGATGTGTTTAGCGTTTACAAAGGTAAGGGGATACCGGAATCGAAGAAAAGCGTCTCTTTAAGCTTGATTTTACAAGAGTTTTCACGCACGCTTACAGATAAAGAAATAGAAAAAACAGTCTTATTAATTATTTCTCAACTTGAAGGTAAAGTTGGAGCGGAAATAAGAAGCTAATAAAAAATGGCGCTCACTAAAGCAGAGATGGCAGAAAATTTGTTCGAGGAATTAGGCCTCAACAAAAGAGAAGCAAAAGAACTCGTCGAAATATTTTTCGAGGAGGTTCGTGTCGCATTAGAGCAAGGACATGAGGTAAAACTGTCTGGGTTCGGTAATTTCATCTTGCGCGATAAAAATCAAAGACCAGGGCGCAATCCAAAAACAGGTGAAGAGATTCCAATTTCTGCAAGACGTGTTGTGACCTTCCGTCCAGGACAGAAATTAAAAGCGAGAGTTGAGGCATATGCTGGAAATCAATAATAATAATGAACTGCCGGCAATTCCGGGTAAACGATATTTTACAATTGGAGAAGTAAGCGAATTATGCGGTGTAAAACCACATGTTCTTCGTTACTGGGAGCAGGAGTTTCCATCTCTGAAGCCGGTTAAGCGTCGTGGTAATAGGCGTTACTATCAACGGCATGACGTTATTTTGATTCGTCAAATTCGTAGTCTTTTATACGAGCAGGGCTATACAATTGGTGGCGCAAGGCAAAAACTTGCAGGCTCCGATGCGAAGGAAGATCAGAACCAAAGCCAGCAAGTTGTTCATCAGATGCGAGTTGAGCTAGAAGATTTGCTGCAAGTTTTAAAACGTTAAGTATCTAACTAATCTGTAAAATCTGGCCTTGTTGTTTTTCTTATCGGGGTGTAGCGCAGCCTGGTAGCGCACCACACTGGGGGTGTGGGGGTCGGAGGTTCGAATCCTCTCATCCCGACCAGGTTGATCTATTGGTAATGTAATCACTTTCGTACATCTGGCAATAATTACCTTTAGTACAAAATTACTAATAGTAAATTACTAATAGCTAGGTCCAGGGCTCGCACTCACAGAGTATAGCTTCTATACTTGCCCACTACATGAATTCATGGCTTTTCATAGCATAGATTTAGCTTCCATTAAATTAGTAACGCTCTAAATAGATAGCATTTTATTATCTGTTCTAGCGTATTGTTGATAGATTAATATATATGTCACCAGATTTTCATTTTGATTTAGAACTAGCCTTGTTTGTGGGGGCGTTGGTTACTGGATTGGTTTGGTTGTTGGATAAACTGTTTTTAGGTAATAAACGACGCCAACGCGCCTTGGAGCGTTCATACAATTCAACACATAATCAAGAAGAATTAGAGCCACGAAGTAAGGAATATCGTGAGCCATGGTTTTTAGATTTATGTAAGTCTTTTTTCCCTATTCTGCTTATTGTTTTAATCTTGCGTTCATTTATTGCTGAACCTTTTCGAATACCATCCGGCTCAATGATGCCTACTTTATTGCATGGTGATTTTATTCTGGTTAATAAATTTTCATATGGTATTCGCTTGCCTGTTTTGCATAAAAAAATATTGAGTATAGGGTCGCCACAACGTGGAGATGTTGCGGTTTTTCGTTTTCCTAAGAACCCTGCAGACGACTATATTAAGCGTGTGATCGGTCTGCCTGGCGACAATATTGCTTATCGGGATAAAAAATTATATATCAATGGTAAATTGATGAGTCAAAACGAGAGCGGAATATATGAGGGTGAAGGTGCTAATAGTGTAATGAATGGTGCGACAATTCTGCGTGAAAATCTTGATCAACAACCGCACAATATACTATTGAAAAAAATTGGCTATAACACGCCAAGTGAATTTATGGTGCCACAGAATCATTATTTTGTAATGGGTGATAACCGTGATCACAGTAGTGATAGTCGAGTTTGGGGATTTGTGCCGGAAGAAAATTTAGTTGGGCGTGCTTTCTTGGTTTGGATGAATTGGGATTTTGCCGGTAAAAAGTTTAATTTTAATCGCGTCGGCAAAAAAATTATTTAATACGAGGGTGTTTAAATGATGATGAATATACAAAAGCAACGTGGTGCAACATTTGTATTTTGGGTATTTTTTTTAGCGCTGATAGGATTTTTGTTGATGTTCGGAATTAAACTATTTCCGGTTTACTATAAGGGCTTCACCACAGAAAAAATTATAGAGGAAATTGCTTTAGAAATGCAGGGTAAAAATCCTAACAAAAAGCAATTGTGGGAATCTATTTCAAAAAGAATAAATATAAATAGTGTTTACGGTGTAGATAAAGAACATTTTGTTTATGAAAAAAATAAAGAATCAGTTGAATTTGGTTTGGACTACGAAGTCAGGGTTCCGGTTATCGCAAATCTCGATGCAATAGCAAAGTTTGATCAACGGCAAACTATTAATACTAAAAGATAATTCCTACATATAAAGCTAAGAAGATTATCATTGAGTCTCGTAGAATTACTTGGGGAAGAGCTATTAAGTTCAGAGTACTGCCTTAGGGCGCTAACGCATCGCAGTGTAAGTAGTAAAAACAATGAGCGTCTTGAGTTTTTAGGTGATTCCTTGCTGGGGTTTTTTGTAGCAAATTGGCTATATAACCACTTTCCATCTTATCCCGAAGGCGATTTAACGCGTATGCGAGCGCATCTGGTTAGAAAAGACACCTTGGCAGCCATTGCGCGCGAAATTAATCTTGCTGATCATCTAGTCGTGGGTGCTGGTGAGTTGAAATCCGGTGGTCTTCGAAGGTCGTCGATATTGGCAGATGCTCTGGAAGCATTGATTGGGGCTGTGTTCGTAACTCAAGGTTACGAGAGAGCATGTGTGTTTATTGAGAAATTATATGTAAACCGATTCTCTAACATTCCCACAATAGACCAGCTCAAAGATGCTAAAACCAGATTGCAGGAATTATTACAATCCCATAATGAAAGCTTACCGGTTTACGATATTGTTGAGAAGCATGGCAAGTCTGGAAGTGAAACGTTCTCAGTTCAGTGTGTGGTTGAAAGCTGCCAAGAAAGATTTATTGGTGTGGGTTCAAGTCGTAGAAAGGCGGAGCAAAATGCTGCAGAACTTGCTTTTGAATTCGTCTCAAAAATAATTAATCCACAGTAATTTTATAATTAATGGCAATCAAAACACATTGTGGCTTCATAGCTATAGTAGGCCGTGCCAATGTGGGCAAATCTACTCTGTTTAATGCCCTTTTAGATGAGCAGCTGTCAATTGCTACACATAAGCCACAAACAACACGCCATAATATCCGCGGCATCTTAAGTTTAGAAACATGTCAGTTAATACTGGTTGATACGCCTGGAATTCAATTAGGTAACAAAAGGCTAATTAACAAAGTACTGATCAGTAATGCATTGTCTAGCTTGCAAGATGTAGATGTGATTTTGATGGTTGCAGAAATGGGTCGTTGGAGTGAGGAAGATGACTACTTGTTAAAACAAATTAAGCAAGTGGATTGCCCTGTTGTTTTGGTGATTAATAAAATTGACAGAATGAAAGATAAATCAGCATTACTGCCTATTTTGGAAGATGCAAAAAGTCGTTATGATTTTGAAGACATTATTCCTATCTCTGCATTGCATGATAAAAATATGAATATGTTAACAAAAATCTTATGCGACCAGATGCCAGAATCTGTTTTTCTCTTTCCAAAGGATGTCACCTGGGATCGGGATGATGCATTTGTAATTGCTGAAATTGTTCGTGGAGTAGCGATTACGCAGCTTCATAAAGAGTTGCCTTATGCAATATATACTGAAGTAGAAAATTTAAATTTTGACGAAGCTTTGATGACTATAAGTGTGATTATATGGGTGGAGAAGGATAGTCAAAAAGGTATCGTGATTGGTAAAAAAGGCTCAAAATTAAAATCGATTGGAGAACAATCTCGTAATCGATTGGAAAGGGTGTTTGGTAAAAAAGTGATGCTAAAGACTTGGGTAAAAGTAAAACAAAATTGGCAAGATCAGCAAGATATCGTGTCGCAATTTAAGCAATAAATGAGCTCGATCATGAAGATGCAGTATGCCATGAAAGTACAGTATGAAAGTTCGATCATGAGAGTACAGCGATGAGAATTCAACAATGAGAACTCAAGCATGAGAATTCAATTAGAACAAGCGTATTGTATGCATGCTAGACGTTATCGAGAGTCAAGTCGCATTATTGAAATGCTCACTCCCGAGCATGGGTTGGTTTCTTGTCTTTGGCGCAGTTCTAATAAAAAAAACTCAAGTGTAGATCTACTGTTTACTCCACTTCTTGTTTCTTGGAGTGGCAGGGGTGATCTTTTTACGCTCACTCATGTGGAAAGTATAACTGCTAAACAGGTTACTTCACCTGAAGTGTCTATTGTAGGAATGTATTTAAATGAGTTAATTTTAAAGTTAGTGCCTAAATCCAGTCCAAGTGTGGAAATTTTCGATTTATATAGAAATGTCATTCATCTGCTGGGTAAGGGTGATAACCAGGAAAAAGTTTTACGCTTATTTGAAATCGAGCTACTAGAGTTGGTCGGGCATGGCCTGTCTTTAGATAAAGAAGTAGACCATGAAACACCCATTACTGAAGATGGATTTTATCGATATGATGTGGGTTTAGGGCCGGCTAGAATTCAGCATGAAAATACTGCATGGAATGTTATCAAGGGGTCTACATTAATCGGTTTGCAATCGCCATTGAGTATGAATGCTGCATGTTTGTCAGAAGCCAAGCGGTTGATGAGGGGTGTTATTAATTGGCATTTGGATGGGCGACTACTGCACAGTCGAGAAATTCTGCAATTTATGCAAGCATAAGCACTTAAATAATTTTTATAAATCAAAATGTCAGTTAACTCGAAAGTGCGCTTAGGCGTAAACCTTGATCATGTGATGACGATCCGTCAAGCGCGTTTCACGCCTTATCCAGATTTAAAGCGAGCAATAGAATTATCAGAACGGGCGGGTGCAGATGGAATTACCATGCATTTGCGTGAAGACAGGCGACATATTCAAGATGATGATGTTTACCTGGCTAAACAGGTGATTCAAAGCAGTATGAATTTAGAAATGGCGGCTACTGATGAGATGCGTGATATCGCACTAAAGGTTAAGCCGGAGAACTGCTGTATTGTTCCCGAACATCGTCAGGAGCTTACTACGGAAGGCGGGTTAGATGTCGTCAAGCATGGCGCTAGAATTAAAGACATTACATCAGCCTTAACCGAAGCTAGTATTGCGGTTTCGTTATTTATCGAGCCTGATCTTAAAGTTATTGATGCTTCAGTAGAAGCAGGTGCTCCTGTTATTGAGCTGCATACCGGCACCTATGCGAGTAGTGAAGGTGACAAGCAATTGCAAGAACTGCAAAAAATAAAGAATGCCGTTGCCCACGCTGCGTCATTGGGGTTAGTGGTGAATGCGGGACATGGGCTGCATTATGAAAATGTTGCATCGGTTGCGAACATTGAGCACATGTATGAATTAAATATTGGACACTCCATTGTAGCGTATGCTTTATTTGTTGGATTAGAAGCAGCTGTGCAAGAAATGCGTGCAAAAATGTATGTCTAACTGTGCGTAAAATAGTCATATAGATATGAGAATTTTAGGTACAGGAGTAGATATTGTCGAAATAGCACGCATCGCTAAATCGCTAGAAAGGTTTAGTGGAAACTTTGCAGAAAAAATTCTTCATAATGAAGAATTGAACGAGTTTGAAAATTCAAAAAATAAAGCTGCGTTTTTAGCCAAGCGATTTGCAATCAAAGAAGCTTTTGCAAAGGCTATGGGTACAGGTATTCGTGACCATGTACACTGGCATGTGATGTATGTGCAGCATGATGGCAAAGGTAAACCTTCATTAGTCTTCACGAAAGACTTCGCTGAGAAAATTCATGCGGATAATCTTGAGGTACACATTAGTGTTTCAGATGAAAAGAAATATGTGGTCGCGCAAGCGTTAATCTTAGAAAATACTTGATAAATATAAATAGATAGAAAAATTATCAATTAAATGAATATTCCTACTATAGAGCAATTCGTTGGTAACACACCATTAGTGCGGCTTCAGCGTTTACCTGGCAACACATCTAATTTGGTGCTAGCTAAATTAGAAGGAAACAATCCTGCGGGTTCTGTTAAAGACCGGCCTGCATTAAGTATGATTGTTGAAGCTGAGAAGCGTGGCGATATTAAGCCGGGTGATGTGTTAATTGAGGCTACCAGTGGCAATACAGGTATTGCCTTAGCTATGGTAGCGGCAATGAAAGGCTACAGACTAAAGTTAATCATGCCAGAAAATATGAGCATGGAACGACGTCAGTCGATGCAAGCATTTGGTGCAGAACTTATACTCGTGACGGTTGAAGAAGGAATGGAAGGAGCGCGTGATTTAGCGCTACGTATGCAGAGCGAAGGCCAGGGGAAGGTACTGGACCAGTTCGCCAACCCTGACAATCCTTTAGCGCATTATAAAACAACAGGTCCCGAAATCTGGCGAGATACAGATAAAAAAATCACTCATTTTGTAAGTTCTATGGGTACTACTGGCACGATAATGGGAACTTCAAGATATTTAAAAGAAGTAAATCCAGAAATACAAATTGTGGGTGTTGAGCCATCTGAAGGTTCAAAGATTCCAGGTATACGCAAATGGCCGGAAGGATATGTTCCGAGTATTTTTAATGATAAAAATATTGATCAAATAATTCAGGTAACCCAGGAAGAGGCAGAAGTGATGATGCGTAGAATGGGTAAAGAAGAAGGTATATTTTGTGGTGTGTCTTCGGGTGGCGCAATGGCAGCGGCCTTAAGACTCTCTGAGCAAGTAGAGAATGCGGTAATTGTAAGTATTGTATGTGATCGAGGTGATCGGTATTTATCAACGGGCGTTTTTGCATAAGGATGCTCTAAAAATGCGTCTTTTCCACGATAACTTCGTCAGTACTATGCTCGAATCCTCATGTATATGCTAATACACTCCGGTTCTGTGCGTACTACTTAATCATTCTCGAGAAAAACCCACAATTTTTAAAGCACCTTTTAAGTTGAAATTCTATGAATACTTTGGTTTTTGATATTGAAACAGTACCTGACGTTGAGTCAGGTAAGAAAATTTATGATCTAGAAGGCTTGCCTGATAAAGATGTGGTTAAAGCCATTGAGCATATGCGTAACCAGCAGACCGGTAGTGACTTCATGCCGCATTATATGCAGCGTATTGTGGCCATCTCTGCGGTTTTGGCTACACATGATTCAGTAAAAGTCTGGTCGTTGGGCGATGTGGATTCCTCAGAAAAAGAATTACTAAAGCGTTTCTATGATGGCATGGAGAAATATAACCCAATCATCGTGTCTTGGAATGGAGGAGGATTTGATTTACCGGTGATGCACTACCGCTCTTTATTGCATGGTGTAAATGCACATCATTATTGGCAAATGGGTGATGATGATACTAGTTTCCGCTATAACAATTACATAAGCCGTTTTCACTGGCGACATATTGATTTAATGGATGTGCTTGCAGGATTCCAAATGCGTGCCAATGCTAAATTAGATCACATCGCAACCATGCTCGGGTTTCCAGGCAAGTTGGGCATGGATGGCAGTAAAGTGTGTGATACATTTTTGGATGGAAAAATAGAAGAGATTCGCAACTACTGTGAAACGGATGTGCTCAACACTTATCTAGTATTTCTGCGGTTTGAATTGATGCGCGGCAAGATTTATGAAAAAGAATATGAGCACAGATGTGAACAAGTTAAAGATTATTTGTCTGAGTCGGGTGAAGCGCATTTAGAAGAGTTCTTAAAGGCTTGGGTTTAAAGCTTCATTAAAGTTTGCTAACGATTCAAAACAGACATCGAATTCTAAAATACAATAATTACATAATAACAGTATTTAATAAATAGTGACGCACTGATAAAAGTAGGATGCGCCACATTTACTAAAATTCATTTAACTAAGAATTTCTTTTAAGATAGTGTTTTGCTCTTTCATATTCATTAGCGTCAAGTTTTCCATCTTGATCTAAATCTGCGCCTTTATAGATGCTTGCAATTTTAGGAACTTGTGCGGCTTCGTCTTTGTTTATGAAACCATCTTGATCGGTATCAACCAAATTGAATTGCAATGTATTATCTTCTTTTAGTGTATTGGTATTAAATAACAAAATAGTAATCGCTATAGCCGTTATTGTCGCTACCGCAATGGTAGGTAAATGTTTCATAATCCAACTCCTAGAGTTAATTTCAGTCTTTGTAAATTGGACAACTGTATGTGCAAACGATTCTATATTTCCTCATAAAACATTTTAAGGTTCTTCATAAATAAATTGTTTCTGTGGCAACTCATTATGAAATATATTTCATTTATACTTAAATCAAACACATAATATAATTGAGCAACAATAGTGTCGCCAATAGGTAACAGAATTATAAATTATTTATTTATATCGTTATGATAGTTATCAGATTATTTAATTAATCAAACGCTGGCTTTGTAATAGTTATTATATTGGGGGTTAAAAATGAGTTATGTCGACGGTTATGTAATACCGCTACCTGAATCTAATATTTATGCATATAAAGAAATGGCAGAAAAAATGGGTACGATCTGGATGGAGCACGGTGCGTTAGCGTATAAGGAATGCATCGCGGATGATATAGATTCTGATATGTCTAATGGCACATTTCGCAAAGCAGCCAATTCATCTGATGGTGAGACCATTATATTTGCATTCGTCATTTATAAATCAAGAGAACATCGAGATGAAGTCAATCAAAAGGTATTTCAAGATCCGCGCGTGAAAGAAAGCTGCGATGAAAATAATATGCCATTTGAAATCAATAGAATGATTATGGGTGAGTTTAGTGTGATGGTTGATTTATGATTGTAACATTTGCTTGTAGCCACAGGCAGATATAAATCAAATCGCTGGGGTAGCATCAGGTTGGGGCATTAAATCATAGTATTAGTATGTTTTTTTATGAGCCAAAGTGTGAGTCCATGGATGGGCGAATATGGGCCGCATCATGGGTGATGCAACTAAGCTATATCTTTCTTGCTAACATGTCTGCTTACGACCGAGGCTGTGTGAAAACGCATGGTTTGAAGCACAAACCAGGTATAAAAGATCCGTTTTAGCACTCAATTTTCCGATAAAAAATAATTCTGTTAAGTAAGACTACCTTTGCATGGCTTCGATCAGACTTTTCGTTCCCATGATGTTGATCATGCGTTTCATGTTGTAGGCCAGTACATGAAGACTCATTTCGGTTTGGACGCCTTTCAGTGTTTTAGTAAGAAAGTGGGTAGCACCCATCCAGGCTTTGATCGTACCAAAGCAATGCTCCACGGTGGCGCGTCGGACACGCATCATCTCGGGATGCTGAACGATTCGTTTCTGTGCACGTTCGAGCACGTCTTCATGTGCCCAACGCCCCATGCGGCGTTGTTTTCCTGTGGTGCATTTCGATTTCATTGCGCAAGTAGAACAAGCACTGCTCCAATAACGACGCATTTCTTTTCCAGCTTCTCGGTGGGTGTAACGATAAATCAGTCGTTCATTTGCCGGACATACATACTCATCGTTCTCTTTTATATAATGAAAAGCTGAACGATCAAACAAGCCTTTGGCTTTATTCGGTGAGGTGCGCGGTTTGGGCAAGTAGGTGGTGATGTTTTCTTGCTCACAAGCCTGTAGTTCTTCACCATGATAATAGCCGCGATCCGCCACTACGTGCAGAGCTTGTGTAGCCAATACCGCTTTGGCTTGTTTCGCCATGGTCGTAAGTTGATGTCGATCATTCCCAACATTGCTCACCTCATGGGCGACGATGAGATGACACTTAGCATCCACTGCTGCTTGTACGTTGTAGCCCACGATGCCACTTCCACGACTGTGCATAGCACGTGCATCGGGATCGGTGAGCGATAGTTGTTGGTCACAGGCTTGTTGCATTTGTACTTCAAGCTTTTTTAAGCGTGCCATCTCCTGTTTTAATGCGGTGATCTTCTCTTCAGTAGCGCGATCTTCTGAAGGTACGCTCTGATCCGCTTGTGCAAGCTGTCCTAAGTAACGATCAATACTCTCTTCTACTGCAGTAATGCACCGCCTCATCTTGGCTCGGGTGAAGTTACGATCCCGGTTGTTCACGGCTTTAAATTTGCTGCCATCGATGGCGACCAGAACATCGGTAAGCAGATTGAGTTTGCGACACAGCAATACAAACTCGCGGCAGACTAAGCGAATCGCTTGGCCATGGTCTTTTCTAAAGTCGGCAATGGTCTTAAAGTCCGGTGCTAATCGTTTCACTAACCACATCAGCTCGACATTACGTTGCGCTTCGCGCTCCAATCGGCGACTGGTTTGCACTTGATTCAAATACCCATATACATAAAGCTTGAGCAGGGTCGTAGGGTGGTAGCCGGGGCGACCGGTGTCACAGGCGATGGCTTTGAAGCCTAAACCCGAAATATCTAAGGCATCGATAAAGACATCAACAACGCGTACTGGATTTTCTTCTGTTATGTACTCATCAATGCGTTCTGGGAATAACGTGGCTTGTCTGCGATCTTCACCTTGTATAAATCTACTCATCATCTCTCCTATCGCGGAAAGCGGTATTCTACTTTATCCTTTAGTTTTCACACAGCCTCGACCCAAGGCGGAAATAGAATAGTTCTTGAATCGAATTGATATGAATAAGACTGTTTCGATTGTAAATTACATTTTAGGAGGGTTATTTATTCTTCTTGCTACAAGAATAATTATCACTGGCGAATACGGAAATCATATATTTATTAATCTAGGCAGCTATAAATATGTTGTTTCTCTTATCTTCTACACCATAGGTGTATGTATATTTTGGTACGAGCATAAAAGACATAGTTAATTGAATAATTCGCATATTTATGAAAATACTTATACAAATAATTGGAATAGAAATATTTATGTTCGGGGTAATTATTTGGTATAAAGTGGGTTTTATACTTACTGACGCTTCTAATAACATGTTGGAAAAAGATAGCGGCTACCCGATTCTCATCATGGCGATTGGAACAGCTACGTTTGTATATGGTTTATTTGAGTAAGTCGAAAATACGAATAAAGTAAGAATGATTTTATATCCGCTATTGGCTGAAAGCCGACATAAAGAGAATTAAAAGATTAAAATGGATGCAACATCCTTGTTGCGACTCATATTCGCACATCCATGTGCTCACTACGCAAGTAGTTTCTCTAAAATTCTTTGATAAATCGCTGTTAATTGATCTAATGCTTTAACATCAATGCATTCATTCACTTTGTGAATGCTTTCATTCACGGGTCCTAGCTCTACTACTTGTGCGCCGGTAGGTGCAATAAAGCGTCCATCTGATGTGCCCCCGCCGGTTGAGAGTTCGGGTTTGATATTTACAATTTCTTGTATAGCCTGTTCACAGGCTTGTGTTAGCTTCCCAGGTTCACAATAGAACGGGTTGCCGGATAGGTGCCAGTTGATCTGATAATTCAGTTTGTTTTTATCAAGTACGCTTATAATTTTTGTTTTAATTTCTTCTGCGGTAATTTCGGTAGAGAAACGCAAATTAAAATCAATGACCATGCTTCCAGGAATAACATTGTTAGCGCCTGTGCCGGCATTGATGTTTGAGATCTGAAATGTGGTGGCAGGAAAGTGGTGATTGCCTGCATCCCACTGCAATGATGTCAGCTCGCTTAACGCGGGTGCAAATTCATGCACAGGGTTTTTTGCCAAGTGCGGATAAGCTACATGTCCCTGAATACCTTTGATAATTAAGTTTGCTGAAAGCGAGCCACGCCGACCAATTTTGAGTGTGTCACCTAAGGTTTTGCTACTACTGGGTTCACCGACTATGCACATGTCAATGGCTTCGTTACGTGCTTGTAAAGCTTCAACTACTTTAACCGTGCCATTTATGGATGGGCCTTCTTCGTCGCTGGTGATTAGAAATGCGATAGATCCTTCGTGATGAGGGTGAGCTGTTACAAAGCGTTCGCATGCTACGGCCATTGCTGCGATGCTAGATTTCATATCGGCCGCACCACGGCCAAATAATTTTCCGTCACGAATGGTGGGTGTGAAAGGAGGTGAGTCCCAATTTGTCTCAAGACCGGTGGGCACTACATCAGTGTGTCCAGCAAAAACAACTAAGGGAGATGCGTCTCCACGTCGTAGCCATAAATTAGTAACTTCTTCGAATTGCATGACTTCAGCTTTAAAATCGGATGGTTTCAAGTAATCACTTAAAATCATTTGGCAGCCAGCATCTTCAGGCGTTACTGAACCCCGAGATATTAACTGCTTGGCTAAGTCTAGAGTGGCTGACATGGTTTTAAAATGTTTGTTTTTATTACTAAGAAATAGTTAAGAAAAATTTTGGTTAAACGCTTTTTCATCAAAGCCTACAGTTATGAGTGTGTCGTTCTCAATGACTGGGCGTTTGATTAATGTAGGATGTTGTTGCATTAAGGTTATTGCTTTGCTTTGGGTGAGAGTAGCTTGGCCTTTGTCTGAAAGTTCCTTTCCGCTTATTTCTTTCCAGGTTCTGCTGCGCTTGTTGAGCAGTACTTCCCATTCAACGATATTGCACCAGTCACTTAATTGCTTTTTAGTGATGCCTTGTTTTTTGTAATCGTGGAATTCAAATTCGATTCCACGATCTTTAAGCCATTTATGTGATTTTTTTACTTGATCACAATTAGGGATCCCAAATACTTTCAGCATGTTAACGAGTTGGATTTAGTCGATGGTTCTTAGTAGTTCGTTAATGCCTACCTTGCTGCGTGTTTTTTCATCTACCTGCTTGACGATTACTGCACAGTAAAGACTGTAACTACCATCTTTTGAAGGAAGGTTGCCAGAAACCACAACTGACCCTGCCGGAATTCGGCCATAAGTCACTTCACCAGTTTCACGATTAAATATTTTTGTGCTTTGACCAATATATACACCCATTGAAATGACCGCTCCTTCTTCAACAATTACACCTTCAACAATTTCAGAGCGTGCGCCGATAAAACAGTTGTCTTCGATAATGGTTGGGGTGGCTTGCAAGGGTTCTAGAACACCACCGATGCCAACACCACCAGAAAGGTGAACGTTTTTGCCAATTTGTGCGCATGAGCCTACGGTTACCCAGGTGTCGACCATGGTGCCGGTATCGACATAGGCGCCGATGTTCACATAGCTAGGCATTAAAATAGCATCCGGTGCAATGTATGCGCCATGTCTTACCATTGCGCCGGGTACAATTCTAGCACCTTGTTTTTTGATTTGCTCATCACTCATTCGCGAAAACTTGGTTGGAACCTTGTCGTAATATTTGGTTACACCTGCATCTATGATTTCGTTTTCATTCATGCGAAATGAAAGTAGCACCGCTTTTTTGATCCACTCGTTAGTGACCCAGTCATTACCTTTTTTTTCTGCAACCCGAATTTTACCTGCATCCACTTGCTTTAATGTCGACTCTACCGCTTTGCGAACTTCTGGGTCGGTGTTTGTAGGGGTGATGTCTGCACGCTTTTCAAATGCTGCTTCTATTATATTTTTTGTGACATCATTTAATTGAGTATTATTGTCTTGCCCTGGCATGATCTCTCCTGAATGACTAGGTATTTATTGTTCTTCGAGTAACTCTTTTATACGTTGCGCTGCCTCAATGCATTCTGATAGTTCGGCAACCAGCGCTAAGCGTACACGGTTTTCGCCCGGGTTATAACCATTAACCGATCTGGCTAGATAGCTTCCCGGGAGAGTTAGTACATTTTTTTTGGAATATAGTAACTTGCAGAATTCAATTTCATCTAATTGGTATTTCGAGGGTAACTTGGGCCAAAGGTAAAATCCGGCATCGGGTCTTTGACAGTTTAGAACCGGTTGAAGAATGTCCAGTACCGCATCAAACTTTTCAGCATATTGTTTACGATTGGATACAACGTGTGACTCATCCAACCATGCTGCAACACTCGCGGCTTGTGTGGGTAGAGACATTGCGCAGCCATGATAGGTGCGATAACTAAAGAATTGTTCGATTAACTCGGTTGACCCGGCAACAAACCCTGAGCGCAATCCTGGTGCATTGGAGCGTTTGGATAAACTATAAAATGCCATGCAATTCTGGAATGTTTCATTACCAATCTTCTGTGCACAGTGAAGTAAACCATTTGGTGGGATATTGTTTGGCGAATAAATTTCTGAGTAGCATTCGTCAGAGGCAATGATAAATTGGTGCTTAGTTGAATGCTCAATTAATTTTTTCAAAGTTTCAGCGGGGGCTACTTCACCTGTCGGATTGCCTGGTGTGCATATATACAGTAGTTGGCAGCGATTCCAAATATCATCGTCTAGATCCCATAGTGCCGGTATATTGCCATCTATTACTGAGCAGTCGTAGTAAACAGGTTCGGCACCTGCGAGTAATGCGGCACCTTCATATATTTGGTAGAACGGATTGGGTATTAATACTATCGGTTTTTCAGAAGGGTCAATTACACATTGTGCAAATGAAAATAATGCTTCACGGGTTCCATTTACCGGCAAGACATTTTTCTTATTGTCTAAGTATTTCTCGTTAAGTTGAAATCGATTCCTTATCCAGGTTGTACAGGCGTTTCGCAAGGCATCAGTTCCTCGCGTGCTTGGGTATTTTGATAGCTCATCGATGTTCTGCTTAAGCGCATCTTTGATTATCGTTGGTGTGGGGTGTTTGGGTTCGCCAATAGCTAGCGATATACTTTTTAGTTGTGTATTCGCTACTATCTGAGAAGTGAGTTTGGTTAGTTTCTCAAATGGATATGGCTGTAATTTGGTTAGGTTGATATTCATAAGGTTCCGTAGCTTTACATCTCTAGTGCAACCTGTTTGGGTTGTTGTAAGTAATCCAGAATTACGGCTCTTAATTTTTCTTGTTGCTCGGTATTTAGAGGTTGATATTCTAAATTGCTTATCTGAAATAAATTGTGTACGCGTTCCCCTAATGTGGAAATGCGAGCATTGTGTATCGCGATACTGCAGTCTACAAATGCATTGCTCAGGCTGGCAAGAAAGCCCGGAAAGTCTGGGGCTTTGATTTCCAAAGTTGTGTAGTTGTTTACCGTGCTGATGCCAAAATATATTTCTACTGGAACATGGAGTTCGCGAATTTGTCTGGGTAAACTCTGATTATTGCTTGGGACGATCTCTTCGGGATGTTCTAATGCTCGGGTCAGCTCTTTTTTAACTAGTTCGCATTGTTTTGCATCATTGATCGCTTTTTCATTTGCATCTAATACCAGAAATGTATCTAGCGCATGACCTTTATTAGAGGTGATTACTCTAGCATGAACTATGGAAAGTCTTAATTTTGTAAGTGTAGCGATAATGTGGGCAAATAAATAGTTTCTGTCATTGCAATAAACGAAAATTTCAGTGGCGCCTCTGGCGCTGTATTGATGAATGTTTACTACAACACTGCTTTTGCCTTTGTGGTTTAAAATAGCTTGCGTGTGTCGTACTACTTCTTCGTCAGAGTGACGTATAAAATAATCATCTCCAAGTTCTTGCCAAAAAGTCAGACAACTGTCTTGATCCAAATCAGTTTTTTGTAATAATTCTAATGCAGATGATTTAACTTGTTTAACTAATTCGTCCCGGTTGGTTGCTGATTCTACATCTTGGCGTAAAAACTCTGATGATCGTCTATATAGTTCTGCTAATAATGTACTGCGCCAACTATTCCATAGATTGGGGTTAGTGCCACGCATGTCTGCAATAGTTAAAAGATATAAATAATTTAATCTTGTTAAATTACCTGCATTATTAGCAAATTCTTTAATAATGTATGGGTCATCTATATCTTGCTGCTGTGCGGTGATGGACATTACAAGATGGTTTCTCACCAACCATGCAACGATGTTTGCGTCAAAAGGGCTTAAGCCATGTTGTAAACAAAAAGATTTGGCTTCTTCTTCACCAAGCTCGGAATGATCGCCACCACGTCCTTTCGCTATATCATGAAATAACGCAGCTAAATAAAGGAGTAATGCTTTAGGGGTTAGAGTAAAAATATCATGATAGGTTGCAAATTCACCTTTAGTAACATTTTGGCTGAATTGGCAGGCATTTTCAAAAACACGAAGAGTATGCTCTTCAACTGTATAAATATGGAATAAATCGAATTGCATACGGCCTGTTACTGCATCAAAGCTTGGCCAATATTTCCCTAAAACACCAAGTTTAGCCATGCGTTTTAATTCACGATAGTTGGTTTCTTTGCGGTTGATTATGCTTATAAATCTATCGCAATTTAATTTATCTTTTCTGAATTTGTCATCAATAACATCTAAGCTTTCTAGAATTAGTTTCTGCAATTGATCGCTCAGACCATTTAAATTTTCGTGTTCTTGCAATAATTGAAATAATTCTAATATTGCTGCCGGACATTTTTTAAAAATATTTAGATCAGTTGCTTCTAGTAAATTGGCACGTATCTGAAACCTATCGTTTATGGGCTTTGCTTTTCGTTTAAATAAACCCGGGAATATCGCAGAGTGTAGGCGCTCCACGATAATTTCAGATAGTGTGGAAAGTTGATTGCTAGTGCGATAAAAGATCTGCATAAACTCTTCAACTCGCTGATTGCGGTTTTCTTTTTTGTAGCCAAGGAGGGTGGCTACATCATACTGATAATCAAACAACAAGCGGTCATCGCCACGCTGAACAAATAGATGCAGTGCGAATCTTATGCGTGCCAAAACGATGTACGCTTCTTGCAGTAGTAGTAACTCGTTATTAGATAAAAATTCTATTTTTGCCAATTGCTCGAAGCTATCTGTTTTGAAGTGGCGATTGGTTAACCAGCGTAAGGTATGTATGTCTCTTAGGCCTCCAGGATTTTCTTTTACATTGGGTTCCAAGTGGTTGCCAGTGTCACCAAACTTTCTATGCCTGTCTTCAAGCTCCAGTCTTTTTTCTTTGAAGTATTTTTTGCCAGACCAAATTTTTCTGTTATCTACGACACTTTTAACTTGAGTATATAAATCTTTGTCCCCAGATAGAAAGTGATGCTCCATCAGGCTGGTTAAAACGGTAATGTCTTTTTTGGATTCTTCAATACAATCATTAATGGTTCTTACGGATTGTGCAATGTGTAAGTTTATGTCCCAAAGGAATGTTAAGAATAATTCAATTTTTTGTTTTACACGTGCATCATGTTCGTCTCGTAGTACGATCATTATATCAATATCAGATTCGGGAAATAATTCTCGCCGCCCGTATCCTCCGATAGCGATTAATGCGGCCATATAATTCGGGATATCAAATGTATTCCAAATATTTTTCAATAAGACATCTATAATGCCTGTATTGAGTGATATGAGATGGTAGATATTTTCTTGCGTACTAAATTGCTGCTGGAGTAGTTTTAATAATTCAGGTCGAAAGGCTTTATATTTTTCAATATTTAGTTGAGAAATATTTTTTGTTTGCAGAAATTGCAAAATAGGCGCATCAGGTTCAAGCACCTGATGGATATCAATATTGAGCATTGTATATTTGTTTAGTTAAGTCTTGTGACTCAATGAGTGTTAATCTAAAAAGGGTATATATTTATAATGTTTCGTCACTACGCTTGGTTAATACTTCATGGCCTTGTTCAGTAACTAAAATAGTGTGTTCCCATTGCGCAGATAAGCTGTGGTCTTTGGTTACAACGGTCCAGCCGTCAGGCAATAAACGAACATTTCTTTTGCCGGCATTGATCATGGGTTCAATGGTAAAAGTCATCCCGGGTTCAAGTTCCATGCCTGTGTCAGCTTTGCCATAGTGTAAAACTTGTGGATCTTCATGGAAGGTGCGGCCAATGCCGTGTCCACAGTATTCACGAACCACCGTACAACGATTTTTTTCCGCAAAGTTTTGAATTTTATATCCAATATCACCTAGTTTAGCGCCAGGCTTAACTTCTTGTATGCCGATTTTCAGTGCTTCATACGTCAGGTCTACAAGTCGTTGTGCAAGTACCGGGGGTTTGCCAAGTATGAACATCTTGCTGGTATCGCCATGAAATTCATCTTTGATTACTGTGATATCTATATTCAGGATATCGCCGTTTTTGAGAACTCGATCCCCAGGAATACCATGGCAAACTTGATGATTTACAGATGTGCAGATTGATTTTGGGAATCCGCGATAATTAAGTGGTGCGGGTATCGCTTGTTGCTCATTTACGATGAATTCATGGCAGATTTGGTCTAACTCAAGCGTGCTAACCCCAGCTGCTACATGGGGTCCGATCATTTCTAGCACATCTGCGGCAAGTCGGCCTGCAATACGCATTTTTTCGATCTCATCAGGTGTTTTTATGGTTACGCTCATAATTATAGGCAAATCCTGTTGACGCTATTATGGGTAAAGAAATTGTATGGGTCTGAGTAATTGTTCTGAATAAGCAAACATGGTATAAATCGCCCGCGCTTAAGGCAAATGCCATGGGCGTAAATAACTTTAAATCTACACGTATTATCGGCACATATGGTCGGGTGCTCCTTGAGAGTTTCCATATGGGATATGCGGAAGTATAAAACCCTAAAGGAGTAATTATACAATGACTAGCGTTACTATGCGCCAAATGTTAGAAGCTGGCGTGCACTTCGGTCACCAGACCCGTTACTGGAACCCAAAAATGAGTCCTTACATTTTTGGAGAGCGTAACAAGATCCATATTATCAATCTCGAGAAAACGTTACCGATGTTTCTCGATGCTGCCACCTTCCTGGGTAAAATGGCTGCAAAACGCGGCAGGATATTATTTGTTGGTACAAAACGTTCTGCACGTGAAGCGGTTAAAGAGGAAGCGATTCGATGTGGTATGCCGTATGTTAATCATCGCTGGTTAGGCGGCATGTTAACAAACTTCAACACAGTTAAAAAATCAATTCAGCGATTGCATGATTTAGAGCAAATGTTGAGTGGTGATGGAGTATCGCGTTTAAATAAAAAACAAATACTTTTGCTAAATCGTGAACTGATTAAATTAGAGCGTAGTTTGGGTGGCATTAAGAATATGCCATCACTTCCCGATGTTATGTTTGTGATTGATGTCGGTTACGAGGCCATCGCAATCAAAGAAGCTAATAAGTTAGGTATACCAGTAGTTGCAGTAGTGGATACGAATTGTAAAGTTGATGGAGTGAATTACATAATTCCTGGTAATGATGACGCTATTCGTGCAATTAAATTATACGCCTCGCACATTGCTGAAGCTATTTCTGAAGGCAAGGAAAGTGCCCATGTAATGACTGGCAGTGGCAATGAAGATGATTTTGTTGAAGTAGATGAATCTGGAAAGGTTACAGAAAAAGAGACGGTCACTAAAGCCAAGCCAAAACAAAATGTAACCGTTAAGAAAAAAGCTGCTGCAAAGATAGTTGTTGAAGAAACTACTGTTGGAAATATTACTGATATTGAAGGTATTGGCCCCAAGTATGGGGAGACACTGACTAAAGTTGGAATTGCTTCTGTTGAGCAGTTGCTAGAACAGTGTGCAACGGCGAGTGCACGCGAAAAAATTGCTGAGTCAACGGGTTTAAATCTCAAGTCTCTTGAACGTTGGGTGAAGATGAGTGATTTCTTGCGCTTAACTGGGGTACAAGGTAATGAGGCTGAATTGCTTGAAGCGAGTGGTTATAACAGCATCACTGAGCTTGCAGCGGCAGCACCGGCTGATGTGTTGTCAAAATTACAAGCTACCAATTCAGAGAAATTTCTAGCACCAAGCGTGCCTGAAGAGGCTGTTATTGAGTCGTGGATAAGTGAGGCAAAAACTTTGCCAGTAAAACTAACCGACTAAACATAAATTCATACCCTTATATAATTAAAAATCTGGAAGATGTAATGCAAGTAACAGCAACTATGGTGAAAGAACTGCGTGAACGTACTGGCGCAGGAATGATGGAGTGTAAGAAAGCACTATCGGATGCAGGCGGTGATATGGATGCCGCAATTGAGCAAATGCGCAAATCAGGCCAAGCTAAAGCAGATAAAAAAGCAAGCCGAATTGCAGCCGAAGGAACTACAGCAATTGCAAATAATGGTAAGCAAGCGGCAATAATAGAAGTAAACTGCGAGACAGATTTTGTTGCTAAGGATGATAAGTTTCAAACATTCACTGATCAGTTAGCAGAATTAGTCTTAAGTGGTGAATTTAATACTGTAGATGATTTGAATGCTGCCACAATGCCAAGTGGGCAGACTGTGGAGCAAACACGTCTCGACCTGGTTTCTAAAATTGGTGAAAACATTCAAGTCAGGCGATTTGAAAAGTTATCTAGTGCATCAGGTGTAGCAAGTTACGCGCATGGCAAGCGAATAGGCGTATTGGTTGACCATACGGGTAGCGATGACGTGGGTAAAGATGTTGCTATGCATATCGCTGCAGCTAAACCGCTATGTATAAGCGAGAAAGAAGTGCCTGCAGATCTCTTAGATATTGAAAGGGGTATTGCCAAAGCTCAGGCTGAGGCTAGTGGAAAACCTGCAGAAATTATAGAGAAAATGGTTGATGGCAAGGTAAATAAGTACCTAAAAGAAAATACTTTACTAGGACAAGCTTATATCAAGGACGACAGTCTTACAGTTGAAAAATATTTATCAGCTGCTAATGCAACTGTAACAAAATTTATCCGATATGAAGTAGGCGAAGGTCTTGAGAAGAAGTCGGAAAACTTTGCCGATGAGGTTCAGAAACAAATCGATGATTTGAAAGATAAAGGTTAAACTAACTTACCATTAAAAGGGGCCATGCCCCTTTTTTTATGTCTAGTTATAAATGTAAACAATTTAGATATGCCACTTAGATATGTCAGATAAGAAGCCAGTTTATAAGCGTATTTTGTTAAAGTTAAGCGGTGAGGCGCTGATGGGTAAATATGATTATGGTATTGATCCAGAAATTATTACTCGCATTAGTGCTGAAATAGCCCATATTAGTAAATTGGGGGTTGAGGTTGCGATTGTTCTTGGGGGGGGTAACATTTTTCGTGGTGCTGGGTTAGCGCAAGGTGGGATGGATCGAGTCACTGCCGACCATATGGGAATGTTAGCAACCGTAATGAATAGTTTAGCGCTTCAAGATTCATTGGAAAATCTGGGCATTTACTGTCGCGTCATGTCAGCAGTTAAAATCAATCAAGTTTGTGAAGACTATATCCGCAGAAGAGCAGTGCGTCACTTGGAGAAAGGGCGTGTAGTGGTGTTTGCAGCAGGTACAGGCAATCCTTTTTTTACTACAGACTCTGCTGCTAGCTTAAGAGCTTCGGAAATTAATGCAGATATTATGCTAAAAGCCACAAAGGTGGATGGCGTATATGATGATGATCCGCATAAAAACCCTAACGCCAAGCGTTATGATCAAATAAAATATGATGATGCGATTCAACAGAAGTTAGGTGTGATGGATGCCACGGCTTTAGTGTTATGCCGTGATAATCAGATCCCTTTGAGAGTTTTCAATTTGTTTTCCGAAGGTGATTTAACAAAAATAATGCTAGGCGAAAATATAGGTACAGAAGTGATAGGAGCGTAAAGCATGATTGAAGATATAAAAAAAGATGCTAAGCAACGCATGCGCAAAAGCATAGACGCATTATTAAATGAGCTATCAAAAGTGCGAACAGGTCGTGCAAATGCAAAACTACTTGATCATGTAATGGTCGATTATTACGGCAACCGAGTGCCAATTAATCAGGCTGCAACCGTAACCGTTGAAGATGCACGCACACTAGCAATAACGCCATGGGAAAGTAATCTGGTGGGTGATATAGAAAAAGCAATTATGAGTTCTGATCTAGGATTGAATCCAAATACATCCGGCACGATTATTCGCATTGCTATGCCGCCACTAACAGAAGAACGACGCAAAGACCTGGTCAAGGTTGTTAAAAGCGAAGCCGAAAAGGGTCGCGTGGCGATCCGCAATATACGTCGTGATGCGAATGCAGATTTCAAAGAACTATTAAAGGAAAAAGAGATCTCTCAAGATGAAGACCATCAAGCACAAGATGAAATACAAAAAATGACTGATGAATTTGTTGCGGAGATAGAAACTATTTCTGAACAGAAAGAGAAGGATCTTATGGAAGTCTAAGTTAATTCTGAGGCTTTCTAAAAACTAATTTTTTATCTTGTATTTATCTACCAGACGCATTTTGCTAAATGTCAGATGAAATTATTCCAAATCATGTTGCTATTATTATGGATGGTAATGGTAGATGGGCAAAACAACGTAAATTACCTCGAACTGCTGGGCATAGGGAAGGTGTAAAGGCTACACAAGAAGTTATTAAAGCTAGCGGAGAGGCTGGAGTTAAATACTTAACGTTATTTGCTTTCAGTAGTGAAAACTGGAAGAGGCCAAAAGCTGAAGTTTCGGCGTTAATGGATCTGTTCATGCGTTCATTGAAAAGCGAAGTGAAAAACTTGGCAGAAAATGGGGTTAGACTTAAATTTCTTGGTAATACTAAAGCTTTTTCTAAAAAACTTTATCAGGAAATTCAAATATCTGAGCAGCTAACTTCTGGTAACGACAAGCTGTTCCTTAATATTGCTGTAAATTATGGTGGTAAGTGGGACATTCTTGAGGCGGCAAAAAAACTAATTCAAGAAGTTCAGGCTGGCAAACTATTAGTATCAGATATTAAAGATGATGCCCTAGAAGACAAGCTTGCAACACGGAATATGCCAGCACCTGATTTGCTTATTCGCACCGGTGGTGAGCAACGTATAAGTAACTTTCTATTGTGGCAGCTGGCTTATACTGAGTTATATTTTTGCGAAGCATTATGGCCAGATTATACTCCAGATGAACTTAAAAAAGCATTTGCATCTTTTGCTGCGAGGCAAAGAAGGTTTGGTAAAACGCAAGAGAAAATTGCCGGCTAATTTATGCTAAAGCAAAGAATTATTACAGCATTGATATTGGGCTCGTTAATTATATTTACAATATTTAAGTTGCCAAATTCGGTTGTAGCGATTGTATTTGCATTTGTCACATTGATCGGCGCCTGGGAATGGTCAGCAATGGTAGGTGCAAATACTATTTTCAAAAAAATATTGTATCTGATACTTATAGGGGTGGGCATTCTGCTAATAAAGTTGTTTGCATTGCCAGAACATAAAAGCATAATTTTATTTATTGCAAGTTTGTGGTGGGCGGGTGTGGTAATTATGCTAGCGCTTTATAGAGCAGAGTGGTTGGGTTCAATTGCATTGCAAAAGCTGTTGAAATATTCTGGGATTATAGTGCTAATACCGACATGGTTGGCTCTTGTGATGTTGCATAACCAAAGTCCTGAAATTCTAATGTTTTTATTTGTCATAATTTGGGTGGCGGATATAGCAGCATACTTTACAGGTAAACGTTTCGGTAAAAATAAATTAGCTCCTGAATTGAGCCCCGGAAAATCACGGGAAGGCGTACTTGGTGCACTTCTAGCTTCTATTATATTGGCTTTGA
This sequence comes from uncultured Thiotrichales bacterium, assembly GCA_964486815.1. Taxonomy (GTDB): domain Bacteria; phylum Pseudomonadota; class Gammaproteobacteria; order UBA4575; family UBA4575; genus JABDMD01. Next base: position 77,190 of record CAZAOO010000007.1, on the reverse strand, counting down.
TGGGTTTGTGGTTATTTGCAATTGATAAGCCGCTCTGGGTGTATTTTATTGCTTTATGTGTGGCTACAGCCTTGATTTCTGTTGTGGGTGACCTGTATGAGAGTTTGTTAAAACGTAATGCAGGTATGAAAGATAGTGGTACTATTTTACCTGGGCATGGAGGTGTACTCGATCGCATAGATAGTGTTACAGCAGCTGCGCCAGGCTTTGTGCTTGGATTGTCGTGGATATGTGTAAACTGTAACGTATAAAGTATTTAATAAAACATCATGAAAATAGTTTCTATATTGGGAGCAACAGGTTCCGTAGGGGTAAGTACATTAGATGTTATTGAGCGTCACCCTGATCTATTTTCTGTGGCTGCGTTGACTACACATCAAAACATTGATCTTTTATATGATCAATGTATGAAGTTTCGTCCTAAATTGGCTGTAGTAGCAAATGCAAAACTAGTTGATAAGTTCATAGCAAAGTTTGATGGCGGCGAATATAAACCCGAGTTGGCTAGTGGTCAGGATGGTTTAAAGCTAGCTGCCAGCTTGGCTGAAATTGACTGTGTAATGGCAGCTATTGTTGGCGCAGCAGGTTTGTCAGCTACTTTGGCAGCAGCAGCAGCAGGTAAACATATAATGCTGGCTAATAAAGAAGCATTAGTGATGTCTGGCGACCTGTTAATAAAAATTGCAAAACAAAATAATTCACAATTATTGCCTATAGATAGTGAACATAACGCGGTATTCCAATGTCTACCTGTAGGGAGTTCTAATCGTGATATAGAGAAAATAATTCTTACTGCATCTGGTGGACCATTCTTAACCAAGACATTAGCAGAGTTTGAAAACATCACGCCTGAAGAAGCCTGCGCACATCCTAATTGGGACATGGGTAAGAAAATATCAGTTGATTCAGCAACTATGATGAATAAAGGTTTAGAGTTAATCGAGGCCTGTAAGCTTTTTGATGTTAACGTTAAAGATATTGAGATTGTGATTCACCCTCAGTCAATAATACATTCGCTGGTAGCTTATCCAGATGGTTCAATGCTCGCGCATATGGCTTACCCAGATATGCGTGTTCCAATTGCACATGCATTAGCATGGCCAAATCGAATTAGTTCGGGAGTAGATATATTGAATTTAACTGAGATAGGAGCATTAGAGTTTTCAAAGCCTGATTATGATCGTTTCCCTTGTTTAAGACTAGCTTATGATGCAATGGATGAGCAGCAAAGCGCTACGACTGTATTGAATGCTGCTAATGAGGTTGCTGTAGACTCATTTCTAAATAAAAAAATTCGTTTTACTGATATTTCATCTGTTATTGATGCAACGCTACAAGATATTGAGCACGTTGTTGTGGATGAGTTGGGTGTAATTCTGGAAAAGGATCGACAAGCGCGTAACTTTGCGCATAGTTTTATACGTGATTCATTATCGAGACACTAGAGTATGCAATTTTTAACTTATATATTAGCATTTATTGCTGCAATAGGAATAATCGTTACCGTGCATGAGTTTGGCCACTACTGGGTGGCAAAAAAGCTGGGTGTAAAAGTTTTGCGGTTTTCGGTTGGATTCGGTAAACCACTTTTTTCAAAATCGAGTGGCGCAGATAATACTGAATATGTGCTTGCAAGTATCCCGCTGGGCGGTTACGTGAAAATGCTTGATGAGCGCGAAGGTGAAGTAAGTGCAAGTGAAGTGCATCGAGCATTTAATCGGCAAAATGTATGGAAACGGTTTGCAATTGTCTCTGCAGGTCCAATTTTTAATTTTATTTTTGCAGTGTTTGCTTATTGGATTACTTTTATTGCTGGTGTGGATGGAGTGATGCCAACGATTGGAGCGGTTGAGCCAGAGAGTATTGCTGCACAAGCACAAATTGAGCCTAAAGATACTTTTACACATATAGAAGGGCAAGCTGTTAAAACATGGCAACAAACCGCTATTCAAATGCTGAATGGTGCTTTAAAAAATGGTTCTGTAAAAGCAACACTGAGTCGTGAGGATTCATCTCAGAAAACCGTAACATTGGATTTAAATGATACTAAACAATTATTAGCTGAAGGTGATTTACTCGAAAAAATAGGTGTAACTCCATGGCGTTATCAATATCAAGCTAGATTTGGAGAGATTAAGAGTGGTGTCGCAAAAGATGCGGATATACGTGATGGTGATAAAGTTATCAGCGTGGATGGAAAAAAAGTAAGTTCTTGGGTTGAGTTGGTGGAACATATTCAGCAACATGCTGAAATACCAATTAGTATGTTGTTGGACAGGAGTGGTGAGCAATTGACTGTGGTAGTAACACCCAGTGCGGACGAAGTAGATGGTGAGATCGTTGGTCGTATTGGCGCATATCCTTATATAGATGAACAGCAGTTCGAGTCTCAAAAAGTAGTGGTGCGATATGGGCCGTTGGAGTCCTTTGGTAAGGGTTTGGATAAAACCTGGGAGGTGTCTGTATTAACGCTTAAACTGCTTTGGAAGTTAGTCATTGGAGAGGCGTCGTTAAAAAATATAAGTGGCCCGGTGACCATTGCTGAATACGCTGGAGTATCCGCAGCTATTGGGTTTTCTGCATTTGTTGGCGCGTTGGCAATAATTAGCATTAGTATTGGTATACTTAATTTATTACCTATTCCAGTGTTGGATGGTGGGCATCTGTTCTATTACTTAATTGAAATGGTTAAAGGTAGTCCGGTATCTGAAAAATTTGAGGCGGCTGGCCAAAGATTGGGTATTGTTATGTTGGCAGGCTTAATGAGCCTGGCTTTTTATAATGATATACATCGCTTGCTACAATAAATAATTAATTAATAAAAATATTTAATAATATGGAGTCATTTTACATCAAGCGACTTTTGCTAGTTTTTCTACTTGTAGCAATCTCTTTGCCTGTGATGGCTGAAAAATTTCGATTACAGGATATTCAAATTGAAGGGTTAGAGCGAATTGAGGCGGGCACTGTATTTACTTATTTACCCGTAAAAGTAGGTGATGAGATAGATGAGGGTAATACTGCAATAATTGCTCGCGAACTTTATAAGTCTGGCTTTTTTGATGACATCCAATTACGGCGTGAAGGTAATATATTAGTTGTAGCGGTAAAGGAAAAGCCAGCTATTGCTAGTATTAATTTTGACGGTAATAAAATTCTGGATGATGAACAATTAACAGAGGTATTAACAAATGTTGGTATTGCAAATGGGCGTGTTTTTAATCGTTCAGTTTTAGAAAGACTAGAGAATGAATTAATTCAACAATATTTTGCTTTCGGGAAGTATGGCGTAAATATTGATACACAGGTCCGCGAGCTTGAGAGAAATCGAGTAGATATTGGTATACAGATTATTGAAGGTGATGCTGCAAAAATTAAACAAGTTAAAATTGTTGGTAATACAGTTTTTGAGGAAGAGGATTTAATTAAAGACTTTGAATCAGGGCTAAAGCCTTGGTATAAGTTTTGGGGGTCGAGAGATCGATATGAGAAGCAAAAACTACAAGGTGATATAGAAATTTTACGTTCTCAGTATTTGGATGAGGGTTATCTGAAGTTTGATGTACCTTCTACACAAGTATCCATTAGTCCTGATAAAGAGGATATTTTTATCACTATTGATGTTGAAGAGGGTGAGCAATATACGATTGATGAAGTAAAGCTAGCGGGTAAATATATTTTTCCAGAAGATGAGATGATATCTTTGGTTGATCTTTCTAATGGAGATATTTTTTCGCGTGCGAAAATAGTAAATTCTACTGAGGCAATAACACGTAGACTAGGTGATGAGGGTTATGCATTTCCAAATATTAATCCTGTTCCAGAAGTAGACGAAGATACAAAAAAAGTCGATTTAACCTTCTTTATTGACCCAGGGAAGCGTGTATATGTAAGAAGAATTAACTTTACAGGCCATAAAACGACCCGTGATGAGGTATATCGCAGAGAATTACGACAAATGGAGAGTGGCTGGTATTCGCAAGAAAATGTGGAAGCGTCTCGTCGCAGAATTCAAAGGTTATCTTATGTGGAATCTGTAGAAATCGAAACACAACGTATCCCAGGTGTTGATGACTTTGTTGATTTGGATGTTGCGATTGAGGAGAGGCTAGCAGGAAGCTTTAATGTAGGTGCGGGTTTTTCAGATAGTCAAGGTGTCGTGGCCTCAACTAGCGTCAGTCAGGAGAATTTCCTTGGTTCAGGTAAGACAGTATCATTTAGAATTAATACAAGTCAGGTGAATACGGTTTATTCTGCTAACTATGTAAATCCATATTACACAATCGATGGCGTGAGTAGAGGCTTTGGTTTTAACTTTGTTTCTACGGAAGCTGAGGAAGCAGATCTTTCAGATTTTGACTCCGATCAGTATGGAATCAGTATGAATTACGGCATTCCACTGACGGAGAATGACCGTATAGGCGTAACTCTCGGGCTTAGACATACTGAGATCTCCTCCAGTATAAATACACCCCTTGAAGTAATTGACTTCCTTGATGAAGATGGCGACACATATGATGTTTTATCAGTGAATACAAATTTAACTCACGATACTCGAAATCGCAGTCTTTTCCCAAACAAAGGAAGTCAGCAAATAGCCGGTTTAGAATTCTCTGTGCCAGGTAGCGATCTAGAGTTCTATAAAATTAGTGTCGAGAATGCATTTTTCTTCCCGTTAGGAGAAACATTTACGCTGTCGTTGGGTAGCGAAATCGGTTATGGTGATCGGTACGGGGACACATCAGATTTGCCATTTTTTGAGAAATTCAGGGCGGGCGGATTTGACTCAGTGCGAGGGTATGAGCCTAATAGTTTAGGTCCGCGTGATTCGTTTGGTGATTCGTTTGGCGGCAACTTTCTAACTACTGCAAGAGTGCAAGTTTTATTCCCTCCTCCGTTCATAGAGAATAAAAATAGAGCACGTCTGGCGTTGTTTGTAGATGCAGGTAATGTTTTTGAAGAGTTTGATGACTTTGATTCTGGTGACATAAGAGGTTCGGCTGGGTTAGGTTTAAGTTGGGTAACTGGTCTTGGTGGGATCAGCGCAGCAATTGCCACGCCATTTAATGATCAGGAAGATGATGATACTGAAGTATTTCAATTTAATATAGGGACGAGTTTTTAAGTTTAGGAGAAGCAGCTTTTATGTTTATGATAGCGGTAAGAATTTTTGTGGTGGTAGTATTGTTAATGCCAATTACTGCAATAGCAGAAACAAAAATTGGGTTTGTTAACATGGTTGAACTCATGGAAAAATCGCCACAAGCAGAAGAGGCACGTAAAGGTTTAGAGTCTGAGTTTTCTAATCGTGACAAAAAACTTACAGCGGTACGTGATGAAGTTTTAAAGCTTGAAGAAACCTTAAAAAATGATGGTCCGATTATGAATGATAAGAATCGTGCTGAGTTAGAAAAAAAGATATTGAATACGAAGCGTGAATATAACCGTCAGCAAGATGAGCTTAGAGAGGATTTTAATATTCGCCGCAATGAAGAATTGGGTAAATTGCAAAAGAAAGTACACGAAGTTATAGTTATTGTATCAAAAGCGGAGAGTTATGATTTGGTGGTTACTCAACCTGTTCTATTCGCAAGTGAAAAAATAGATTTAACCGCACGTGTATTGCAGGAGATGCAATCACCACAATAATTAAAATCTAATCTGAGAAGTGTTGTTTCTACAATCATTTAATATAAATAATCGTCACGAATCTAAAACTTCTTGATCCAATAGTTAAATAATTATTAATCTTATAAAAAAGTAACAGTCTGGTATGTCTAATATAGTAGAGATGAGTATCCATGATATTTTAAAATATCTTCCTCATCGCTATCCATTTTTACTTGTCGATCGTGTGCTTAAGTGTGAAGTTGGGCAATCCGTTTTGGCTATAAAAAATGTCAGCTTCAATGAGCCTTTTTTTCAGGGACATTTCCCGGGTGCACCTGTAATGCCGGGCGTGCTAATTCTCGAGGCTTTAGCGCAAGCGTCTGGGTTACTTGCGCTAAGTAATCCAGATTGGCGGCCAAACGATGAAAGTTTATATTTATTTGTCGGTATCGATAAAGCTCGTTTTAAGCGACAAGTTGGTCCAGGCGATCAACTCAAGTTAGATGTCAGGCTTAAAAGGCAAAAGCGAGGTTATGGAGTGTTTGAAGCCATTGCTTCAGTTGAAGATGAGGTTGCAGCAAGCGCTGAATTGATGTGCGTATTTAAGGAAGTTGAGACAGGCTAACGCTGCTCACGATGCAGATGTTTTCCGATTAGATGAACAAATCAGAAGGTATACACCCTACAGCGATCGTTGATTCGAGAGCTGAAATAGATTCTGATGTTACTATTGGTGCTTATTCAATCATTGGTCCCGATGTCAAGATCGGTAAAAACACTACGCTAGGGCCTCATGTGGTTGTTAATGGGCCAACGACGATTGGTTCTGGTAATCGCATTTTTCAGTTTTCTTCTATAGGTGAAATACCTCAAGATAGAAAATTTCATGGAGAGAATAGTGAATTAATCATCGGTGATGATAATACTATCCGTGAATATGTAACCATTAATCGTGGTACCGAAGAGGATCAAGGCTATACAAAGATTGGTAACCGAAACTGGATTATGGCCTATGTGCATATCGCGCATGATTGTAATGTTAAGGATGATGTAACCTTTGCGAATGGATCTACCTTGGCTGGGCATGTAACCATTGAGGATTTTGCAATTCTAGGTGGATTTACACTGGTTCATCAATTCTGCCGGGTTGGCACACATTCTTTTTGTGCGATGGGTACAGCTTTAAATCGTGATTTACCACCGTATGTTCTTGCTTCGGGAAACTATGCAAAGACTCATGGTTTGAATAAAGAAGGTCTAAGGCGTAGAGGTTTTTCAGAGGATTGTATAGCTGCTTTGCATAAATCATATATGTTGTTAGTTAGGAGTAAGCATTCTAAAAATGAAAATTTATCTGAAGTAAAAATTCTCGCTGATAAATTTCCAGAAGTGAAACGATTTATGGATTTTGTTGTTTCAAGTGTGCGCGGTATAACTCAATAATTAATTATTTTTTGGAAATCAGCTTTACAGCGAGCTTAGCGGTTGCTGCAGAGCCATCTTTTTCGCCAAGGCCTTCTTTTATTTTCAACATATTTTTTTTCATTTCGAAAATATATGATTCATCTGACAATAGTCTATTTAATTCTGAGCATATGTTATCGCTAGTTGCATTGTCTTGAATGAACTCACGGGATATTTCTTTTTTTGCGATAACATTAGCAATGCCTGCATAAGTAAATTTAACGATTTTTTTAAAGATTCGGTAAGTGACTGGCGAAATTTTGTATACAATTAACATTGGTACTTGCATAAGTGTAATCTGTAAAGTGACAGTACCAGATGCAGCAGCAATCGCATCGCAGGCATTAATTACATTGTAGATTTCTGCTGATGTCGTAAATACTTCTATATCTGCTTTTGATATGTGTTTTTGTATTAGTTCATTGGGTAGCGTTGCAGCAATGGGTGTAATAAATTGGATATCTTGTCTTTGCTGTAGTAATTCATTTGCAGCACTTAGGATAACAGGATAATTATTCTCAATTTCACTTATTCGGCTACCCGGGAATAAACCAAGTAATTTTTTGTTTGGGTTAAGTCCGTTTAATTTAAAAAATTCTGTTTTATCTATTGTGGCATTTGCTTCTTTAATTAGCGGGTGCCCCACATACTCTACGGGTACTCCTGCCTCAAGATAAAACTTTTCTTCAAATGGAAATACGACAGCCATCATGTCTACATATTTCCGAATTAGTTTAATTCTGCCTTTGCGCCATGCCCAAATTTGGGGGCTGATATAGTATAAAACTTTGACGCCACTCTGTTTTGCAGTTTTAGCCAGTGGCAAGTTGAAGTCGGGTGAATCAATCAAGATCAGCAAGTCGGGTTTCTTGGACTTCAAAATGTTCTTGGTATTATTAAGTAGGCCTCGAAGTCGAGGGTAATGTTTAAGAACTTCAACTAAACCAACAACAGAAAGATCAGATACATTTGTGTGCAGTTCGACACCTTCTTGCTGCATCTTTTTGCCGCCTATGCCATAGCAATCAATATTTGGTAATGTTTTCTTTATTTCACGAACAACATGTGCCCCATGTAAATCGCCTGAAGCCTCACCAGCGACGATCATTATACTCGGTGAAGTATTATATGAGCGTTGTTCAGGCACTTTTAACTATACTGACAACTTTTTCGATCTGCTCATTAGACATCTCAGGAAACATAGGTAAAGAAATGCACTTGGAACAAATGACTTGTGTATTAGTAAGTCTCTCTGAGCGTGAGATGTTTTTAAAAGCGGGCTGCTCTGAGAGCGGTTTTGAGTAATATATTGCATGGCCTATGTTTGCTTTGGTCAACTGTTCGGACATCGCGTCACGGTTTTCACTCAGTAATGTGTATTGATGAAAAACATGTGAGCCATCATTTTTGAATGATGGCGTGTTAATAGTCGGCGATGCTAATTGCTCGTTGTAGCATGTAGCTACCATGATTCGGTTTTTGTTAAATTCGTCTATGTGTTCCAGTTTGATTCGCAAAATAGCTGCTTGTATTTCATCGAGTCGACTATTCCAGCCGACAATCTCGTGGTGATTGCGTATTTTGCTACCATGACTTTTTAACAACTTAAACTGTTCTGCAGTTTCATCAGAGTCGGTAGTAAAAAGCCCCCCGTCACCATAGCAACCCAAATTTTTACTGGGGAAAAAACTAAAACAACCAGCATCTCCAATTGAACCTGTTTGTTGATTGTTTTGTTTGGCGCCAAACGATTGCGCACAATCTTCAATAATTTTTAAATTATTATTTTTAGCAACGTTGACAATTTCTTGCATATCAGCAGCTTGACCAAATATATGTACAGGCAAAATAGCTTTGGTTTTACTGGTGATAGCGGATTCTATGGCGCGTGCAGAAATATTGTATGTGTCAGGTTCGATATCAACGAAGACTGGAATGGCACCTACATAACAAATTGCTTCAACGGTCGCAGCAAAGCTGAAAGGCGTAGTAATGACTTCGTCACCTTGTTTAATATCGCAAGCACGTAGCGCTAGATGTAATGCATCCGTTCCGGAGTTGCATGAAATTGCATGTTTCACACCTAGGTAATGTGCAGCTTCAGATTCAAACTGTTCCACATTTGGGCCCATTATAAAATGGCTGTTTTGTAATACACTGGCAATTGCGCTATCTATATCATTTTTTAATGTTGCATACTGCAACTTTAGATCAAGCATTGGGATCATAAGAGTATTTCAATAGTTATTTTTAAGTGAGAAATATTATAGTGATAACTTTTAAATTAAGCTAAGAGTTCACTGATTTGTATAGCTGTTAGTAATGCCTGCTTGGCAGCTTGACCAGTTACTTTTGGTATTGAGTCAGTTTCAATACATTCAAGGAAATGTGCGATCTCTGCTTTTAATGCATCAGACTTATCAAAAGTATCTTTTTGAATATCAATATTAGGTACACCCGGGTACATTTCACCGCTACCTCTCTTGTAAGTAGCTAGTTCTCGATTTTGAAAATCAACAGATAGATATGCATCATTCTTGAAAATGCGCATTTTTCGATCTGTTTTATTACTTACACGACTTGCAGTTACATTGGCGACACAGCCATTTTTAAAAACAATTCTTGCATTTGCGATATCGAAATCGTTGGATAATACCGGTGTACCACTAGCATCAATTTTTTCAACTTCTGAATTGACTAAATCTAAAATGATATCGATATCATGAATCATTAGGTCAAGTATAACGCTTACTTCTGTACCCCGAGGGTTGTAGGGTGCGAGACGATGAGACTCGATAAATCGTATGTCTGAGATCTCATTTTCAATGGCTACAATGGCGGGGTTGAATCGTTCTAGGTGTCCTACCTGTAGTACACAATTATTTGAATTTGCTAAAGCAATCAGTTCATCAGCTTGATCAATGGTAGTGGTAATAGGCTTTTCAACTAAAACATGGGTGCCATGTTTAAGAAAGTCAGCTGCTACTTCATAGTGCATATCAGTAGGCACCACAATACTAACTGCATCCACTTTGCCTAAGAGATCGTGATAGTTTGTATACGCCTCACAGCCTAGATCGTTGGCTACTTTCTGAGCATTCTCAAAATCTTTATCAACAACTGCGACTAACTTGCTGTTTTTTAAATCAGAATATTTTTGAGCATGAAATTTGCCTAAATATCCAACACCTATGACGGCTGTTCGTATCTCTGACACTGGTTTTTAGGTATCCTTTTAACTAAGCGCGCAGTATACGAACTTTACCTATCTAGGTATAACGTTGGTCTTATCGAATTGGTTAAAACGTAGCCATACGCCCATAAAAAGCTTGAGTAGAAAATATATTTAAATGTCTATTATAAAATCAGAATTAAATCTTGTGGCGGGAATAGATGAAGCAGGCCGAGGTCCGCTGGCGGGTCCTGTGGTTGCGGGCTGTGTGATTTTAGATCCGAGCGTTCAAATTCAAGGCTTGGCGGATTCTAAAAAGCTTACTGCTAAGAAGCGGCAGTTTCTATTTAACGAAATTAAACATAAAGCGCGAGCCTGGGGGCTCGGTTATGCTACGGCAGATGAAATAGATAAAATAAATATTCATCAGGCGACATTGTTAGCCATGCAGCGTGCATATGTCGCCATGCAGGAGGAAGCCATCCATGTATATATCGATGGGTTGCATTGTCCTGCATTACAAGTCCCATGTACTGCGATAGTAAAAGGTGATCAGCTGGTTGCAGAGATAAGTGCAGCATCGATACTTGCAAAAGTAACTCGTGACGCAGAAATGGAAGCGCATCACAGAGTTTTGCCGCAATACGGTTTTGACCAGCATAAAGGTTATCCTACAGTGAAACATATAGCTGCATTACAAGAACATGGGCCATGCAAATTGCACCGTAAAAGTTACAAGCCTGTAAAAGATGCAATGACTGCATTGAATGCAATATAAATTTATTTAGTAATTACGTATGTCGCAATTTGTACATTTACACTTACACACCGAGTATTCGCTTATAGATAGTATTGTACGTGTGCCAAAGCTTATGGAACAGCTTAGTAGTTCAGGTATGTCTTCGGTTGCTTTAACCGACTTTAATAATTTATTCGCATTAGTAAAGTTTTATCAAAGGGCATTAAAAAATGGCATTAAACCTATAATTGGTGTTGAGGCTCAGATATCTGGGCTTTCAGCAAAAGATCCAAATTCACGAGTTGTTTTTTTATGTAAAAACAATGCTGGTTACCAAGAGCTTACTAGACTGGTAACTCGAGCCTACTTAGAGGGTCAAAGAGGTAGTGGTCCAACCCTTGAGCGGGATTGGCTGGTTGGAGCGGGTAAGAACCTAATTGTGATTTCAGGAGCACGAGATGGTGATGTTGGGCGTGCGATTGTTTCGGGCAATAAAAAATTAGCAGTAGAGTATGCCTCATTCTGGAAGAAACACTTTAAAGACAATTACTATATAGAATTACAGCGTACAGGTAGAGAAGATGAAGATATTTATAATCAACAGGCGGTTAAGCTTGCAGCTATATATTCATTGCCTGTTGTAGCAAGCAATGACGTTCGATTTTTAGAGAAAAATGAGTTTGGTGCTCATGAGGTGCGTGTATGCATTCATACTAGCAGAGTAATAAATGATCCACGACGTCCCAAATTATATTCTTCACAACAGTATCTTCGCAGTAGTGAAGAGATGATGGAGTTATTCAAAGATATTCCCGAAGCAATTACCAATACTGTTGAAATTGCAAAGCGCTGTAATGTTACTTTATCTTTTGGTGAGAATGTATTGCCAGAATTCCCAATTCCTGAGACGCATACGCCATCAGAATATATGCGTCAGCAATCTGAACAGGGTTTGCAAAGACGTCTGCAAAAATTAAAAATTGATGATCCTGAAACGAAACAAAAATATCAGGATCGTTTGGATATTGAATTAGATGTAATTAATACCATGGGCTACGCAGGATATTTTCTCATCGTTGCAGATTTTACAAGTTGGGCTAAAGCGAATGCAGTGCCCGTAGGGCCAGGACGTGGCTCAGGTGCAGGTTCTTTGGTTGCTTATGTGCTGGGTATTACGGATGTAGATCCGCTTAAATATGATTTGCTATTTGAGCGTTTCCTAAATCCGGAACGTGTTTCTATGCCTGACTTTGATATCGATTTTTGTATGGATAATCGAGATCGAGTTATTGATTATGTTGCCGAACGCTATGGACGTTCGCGGGTAAGTCAAATTATTACCTACGGTACGATGGCGGCGCGTGCGGTAGTGCGAGATGTTGGGCGAGTACTGGGTCATCCTTATGGCTTTGTTGATCGTATTGCCAAGTTGATTCCATTTGAAGTAGGTATGACGTTAGATAAAGCGCTGAAAGCAGAGCCAACGCTGAAAGATCAATATAACAACGAAGAAGATGTGCGTAGTGTATTTGATATGGCACTGATGCTGGAAGGCATAGTGCGTAATGCGGGCAAGCATGCGGGGGGTGTTGTGATTGCACCTACAGAACTAACTGCATTTACACCGTTATATTGCGAGCCAGGTGGAACCAATGTTGTTACGCAATTAGATAAAGACGACGTTGAGGCGATGGGGTTAGTTAAGTTTGACTTTTTGGGCTTAAGAACACTCACAATCATTGATAATACCGTTCAGTTAGTAAACAAAAAGCTGGGACTACTCAAGCAACCACCAGTTGAAATTGAAGACTTGCCACTAGATGATTCCGCGACCTATGAAACCTTAAAACGTCAACAAACCACAGCAGTATTTCAACTAGAGTCTAGTGGTATAAAAGATATTATCAAACGACTTCAACCAGATACGTTTGGTGAGATTGTTGCACTTGTTGCGCTTTATCGACCTGGACCATTGCAGTCAGGAATGGTAGACGACTTCATTCTACGCAAGCATGGTGCGCGTGTAGATTATTTTCATCCTGATATTGAGCACATACTAAAAGAAACTTATGGCGTTATTCTGTATCAAGAGCAGGTAATGCAGATTGCGCAGATATTGGCAGGCTATACGCTTGGCGGTGCTGACTTGTTGCGCCGCGCTATGGGCAAAAAGAAACCTGAAGAGATGGAGAAGCAGCGTGAAATATTCGAAAGCGGTGCAGTAAAACGTGGTGTAGATCTAAAACTTGCTACACATATTTTCGATCTGATGGAAAAGTTTGCAGGTTACGGGTTCAATAAGTCGCACTCTGTTGCATATGCTTTGTTAGCGTATCAAACTGCTTGGTTGAAAACACATTATCCTGCTGAGTTCATGTCGTCAGTGATGTCTTCTGATTTAGATAACACTGATAAAGTTGTTATCCTCATTGATGAATGTCGTGGCATGAATATCAATGTGCTTTCACCAAATATTAATAGTTCAAACTATAATTTTACAGTGCCTGAAGATAATATTGTTTTATACGGCTTGGGTGCACTAAAAGGTGTTGGTGAAGCTGCTGTAGAAGAAATGGTTTTGGAGCGTGAACAAAATGGCGCATACCAAGATTTGGATGATTTCTGTTTGCGTCTTGGATCGCAAAAAGTCAATCGCCGTTGTATTGAAGCTTTGATACGTGCAGGTGCTATGGATTGTTTCGGTTATACACGTGCGAGTTTATTCCAGCATCTTGATAAATCTTTGCGTTTTGCTGAGCAACGACATCGCGATGATGATGCGGGACAAAATGACATGTTTGGTCATGCAGAAGTGAGTATGAAAAGCAGCAAGGTGCAGGAAGTGCCTGAATGGGAAGAAGAGAAAAAACTACTTGGTGAACGTGAAACTCTGGGCTTGTATTTAACAGGGCACCCAATAACGCGTTACCGTGATGAGCTAGATAAAATAACAAGTAAGAATATTAAAGAATTGCTCGCTACAGGTAATGATTTGGGGCCGCAAAAGTCTTGGCAAGCACGTGATGAGTCAAAAACTATATTAGTCGCAGGTTTATTAGATCAGATACGATTACGTAATAGTCCTAAAGGACGCATTGCTTTTTTAAGTTTAGACGACAATACCGGTAGAATGGATATTGCTGTGTTTGCACAGGATTATGCAAAGTTTGATCATGTATTGATTAAGGATGCTATTTTAATTATTAAAGGTAGCCTTGGTTGGGATGAATATACTGGACGTGTACGGGTGCGTGCGGATCATGTTTGGAGTTTTGATGATTATTTAAAGCAGTTTGGTGCGATGTTAAATATTAGGATCAAATCAGAAGGCGACTCATTGAGCTGGGTGCAAGACTTGCAACAATTACTGATGCCTTTTAAGGATGGTAATTGCTCGATTATGATCGAATATCAAAACAAATCGGTCGAAACAAAGCTCAAATTTGGGGATGATTGGAATATATCTTTGGATGAAAAACTTCTGCAGCGCTTGAGTAAGGTATCTGGAGTGTTAAATACCAGTGTCGTATACAAAGAAGCAAAGTATTAATGCATAATTGCCTGTATCTTTATACCTGTTTCTTGATAAAACTAGACTAGAATGAATCCTGACTATCTTGAATTTGAACAACCCATCGTTGAGCTTGAAGCTAAAATTGAGGAACTTCGGCTGGTTGAGAGCGATAATGAATTTAATCTCAATGAAGAAATTACCAAGCTGCAAGCTAAGTCAAAGAGCTTAATTGAGTCTATTTTTTCTAATTTATCACCTTGGCAAGTTGCACAATTAGCGCGACATACAAAGCGGCCTTATACACTGGATTATGTCGAAAAGCTTTTTACTGATTTCTCTGAATTACATGGTGATCGCATGTACGCGGATGATGCGGCTATCGTGTCAGGCATTGCAAGATTTGACGGTCAATCGGTTGCGATAATCGGGCACCAAAAAGGTCGTAATACCAATGAGAATATAAAACGTAATTTTGGTATGCCACGCCCTGAGGGGTACCGCAAGGCGCTGCGTGTAATGGAGATGGCTGAGCGTTTCAAGATGCCGGTTTTTACTTTTATTGATACGCCTGGTGCTTATCCAGGTATAGGTGCAGAAGAGCGTGGACAAAGTCAGGCGATAGCATTGAATTTACAGAGAATGTCTTCGTTACGTGTACCGATTATTTGTACGGTGATTGGTGAAGGTGGTTCAGGTGGGGCGCTAGCTATAGGTGTAGGCGATTATTTAGCTATGCTTAGTTACAGTACTTATTCAGTTATTTCGCCTGAAGGCTGCGCATCTATTTTATGGAAAGACTCTACTCGTGCTGAAGAAGCTGCGACCGCATTGGGTATTACCGCTCCACGCTTGTTAGAGTTGGGTTTAATTGATGAGATCATCCAAGAGCCGCTGGGTGGCTCGCATAGAGATGTAGACAGCACCTGTGAAAATGTAAGGATCTCATTAGCGGCTACTTTAGATCGATTGAAGTCAGAAACTACGGAACAGTTGCTGGAGAATAGATTTAAAAGACTTACAGGGTATGGAGAATACAAAGAATCTAACTAAGATTTTTTAATAACTGTGCAGTGATGTAACTACGGATGTCTTTTTCTACTACCCAGCTGCAAAGTTTTTTCACAAAATACAAAGACCTTGAAAAATTATATGTCGCATATAGTGGGGGTCTTGACTCAACAGTATTACTACATGCTATGCACGCAGCAAAACTTCCAATACATGCGGTGCATATAAATCATCATTTGCAAAGTGATTGCGATCGTTGGCAGCAACTCTGTGAAGAATTTTGTAATGATTTATCTATCCCATTAACAATTCAGCATGCTCGAATAACCAAACAACCACAAAAAAGTCTTGAAGAACTGGCAAGACATACAAGATATGCATTTTTAGAAAAGATGTTAAATGCTAAATCTGCGATCATAACCGCACATCATCAAGATGATTTGGCAGAAACCATTTTACTGCAATTGTTACGTGGTGCCGGTCCTGCCGGGCTTGCGACAATGCCGGAATGTAAATCGTTATCCATCGGCATACATCTTAGACCGCTTTTGGCTCATTCTCGTGCTGATTTATTGCAGTATGCAAGAACTCACCAATTGAATTGGGTAGATGACCCATCTAACCAAAGTAATGATTTTGATCGTAATTATGTACGCAATGAAGTCATGCCAATACTGCTGAAGCGTTGGCCATCAGCGCAACAAACCTTAGCTAGGTCAGCTGCATTGCAGGCAGAAACGCTAAGCTGTTTGCAAGAACTTGCGCAGCAGGATATCCAGGCAGCCAGGACTGATGAATCTCTAAGGTTAAAGGTCACCGCATTACAAACACTCAGCCGTGAGCGTTTAAACAATGCGCTACGTTTTTGGATTAAATTTAACGGTATGCGCGTCCCCAGCAAGAAAGTATTGAAACAAATCGTTGCCGATATAGTGTTAAAAAATAATATCGAAACTTCACCACTGCAAACATGGAAAGAAGGCGAAATCCGGCGTTTTCGTGATCACTTATATCTAATGCGTCCGCTGCAACCACATGATACGAGCCAGATAATACGTTGGAAAATTGACCAACCGCTTTATATAGAATCTCTGGATAGAACATTGCTTCCTGAAGACCTAAAAGATGCAGATATAGTCATTCCAGAAGGTGTTAACGAATTAACGGTTAGATTTCGTGAGGGTGGTGAGCGCCTAAAGCCATTTGGAAGTAAGCAACATAGGTCATTGAAAAACCTTCTACAAGAAGCGGAAATTCCACCTTGGAAAAGATCTCGTATCCCTTTACTTTATCATCATGACCAACTCATTTCAGTACTGGGCCACTGCAATTCAGGGTGCGATTTTGAAGTCAATAATTAGCTGTGAAACCTAATTTATCTGATCTATAGATTGTGGTTAAGCGCTTCATTTGATACGCTTTTCTCCCGTCTTGAATACATTCTCACCACAACAATCAGCACTATACGGTAGTCGTTATACCCTAGTGCATGCGAGGTATAGATGACACGTTATGTTTTTATCACTGGTGGTGTAGTTTCATCTCTAGGTAAAGGAATCGCCTCTGCATCTTTAGGTGCCATTCTAGAAGCGCGAGGGCTGAAGGTTAGCTTGATGAAGCTTGACCCTTATATTAATGTCGATCCCGGTACGATGAGTCCGTTTCAACATGGGGAAGTTTATGTAACCGCAGATGGTGCAGAAACAGATTTAGATTTAGGACATTACGAACGCTTTGTACGATTTCGTTCGAGTAAGAATAATAACTTTACCACTGGGCAAATATACGAAAATGTAATTCGTAAAGAACGTCGAGGTGATTATCTAGGTGGCACAGTACAGGTTATTCCGCATATCACTGATGAAATTAAAAAGTCTGTAGAGCGTGGGGCTCAAGGTGCAGATGTAGCATTGGTTGAAATTGGCGGCACAGTAGGTGATATTGAGTCTTTGCCATTTTTAGAGGCTATACGTCAATTAGGTGTTGAGCTGGGGCGTGAAAATACAATTTTTATTCATTTAACTCTGGTGCCATATATTAAGGCGGCTGGAGAAATGAAAACCAAGCCTACCCAACATTCGGTAAAAGAATTGCGTTCTATTGGTATTCAGCCTGATATTTTATTATGCCGCTCTGATCGTCCGCTGCCCGACGGTGAGCGTAAAAAAATTGCATTGTTTACCAATGTAGAAGAACGTGCGGTAATTTCTTGTGTGGATGTAAGCACAATTTACAAGCTTCCATTGTGGTTGCATGCACAGGGCCTGGACAACATTGTGGTTGAGAAATTTCAACTCCAGTTGCCAGCTGCCGATCTGAAAGATTGGAAAGATGTTGTACATGCAATTGAGTTTCCTGAAGCGGAGATAACTGTTGGCATGGTTGGGAAATATGTTGATCTTACGGAATCTTACAAATCACTTAATGAAGCCCTTACGCACGCAGGTATTCAAACGCACACTAAAGTTAATATTCAATATATAGATTCTGAAAGTATTGAGTCTAGCGGTGTTGGAGTATTAGAAGATCTAGACGCAATACTTGTGCCGGGGGGGTTTGGTGATCGAGGTATTGAGGGAAAAATTGCTGCTTCACGTTATGCGCGTGAACAGAAAATTCCGTACTTGGGTATTTGTTTAGGCATGCAAGTTGCTGTGATAGATTATGCAAGGCATGTAGTAGGGTTGAGTGACGCGCATAGTACTGAATTTGAGCAAGGCACAAAAAATCCTGTTATTGCACTAATAACTGAATGGCAAGATCGTGGTGGTGGTGTTGAGCGACGCAGTCGAACTTCAGATATGGGTGGTACGATGCGCCTTGGTGAACAAGAATGTAAGTTGCTGCCAGGTTCCTTAGTGCATCAGTTATATGGCAAAGAGTTGATTGCAGAACGTCATCGACATCGCTATGAATTTAATAATACTTTTATGGCAACGTTACAAAATGCCGGTTTGTCGTTTACTGGCACATCTAGTGATGAGTCCTTAATGGAAGTGGTTGAGATTAAAGATCATCCTTGGTTTATTGGTTGCCAGTTTCATCCTGAATTTACATCTACACCACGCTCTGGGCACCCATTGTTCTCAGGCTTTGTGCAGGCTGCACGATCACACCATGATGCCCAGTTGAGACCTAATAGTTTTCTGGCCAAGGCTAGTGGTGGTGTTGCACTATCACCTGATCTTCTCTCACAGGCTGAAGGCAAAAAGAACTAAGCTAATGAAACTTTGTGAATTTGAAGTAGGGCTGCAACAGCCCTTTTTTCTGATTGCCGGACCGTGTGTGATCGAGAGTCTCGAATTAGCACGAGAAACTGCTGGTAAGTTGCAAGAAATTACCCAACAACTACAAATACCATTTATATATAAGTCTTCTTTTGATAAAGCCAATCGCTCTTCGGCTAATAGCTTTAGAGGGCTGGGTATTGAGAAGGGTTTACAAATTCTTGCGCAGGTGAAAAAAGAGTTTAATCTACCAGTGCTTACTGATGTTCATGAAGATACGCCGATGCAAGAGGTTGCTGATGTAGTAGATGTGTTTCAAACACCAGCGTTCCTGTGTCGTCAAACTAATTTTATCCAGCGTGTTGCGGCCTGCAAAATACCGGTAAATATTAAAAAAGGGCAATTTTTATCACCAAGTGAAATGAAGCATGTTGTAGCTAAGGCTAAAGCCCAAGGTAATGAAAATATAATGGTGTGTGAGCGTGGTGTATCTTTTGGTTATAACAACTTAGTATCTGATATGCGTTCCTTGGCTATTATGCGAGATACTGGCTGCCCAGTAGTATTTGATGCAACGCATTCAGTCCAATTGCCAGGTGGCAATGATGGCAGTTCAGGAGGTCAACGCGAATTTGTGCCGGTATTAGCAAGAGCTGCAATAGCAAGCGGCGTATCAGGACTGTTCATGGAAACTCACCCAGATCCAGAGTCTGCTAAAAGTGACGGGCCAAATTCATGGCCGCTTGGAAAAATCAAAGCACTGTTAGAGCAATTAAAAGAAATTGATAATGTGGTTAAAAAAACAGGTTTTATAGAACAAGACCTGGTTTCGTAAGCCCAGCTTGATGAGCAAGGCAAAAGTTAATAGCTGTAATTTTAGGGAAATAGTATGTCAAATATAAAAACAATTCATGCGCGAGAAATTATCGACTCACGTGGCAATCCAACTGTGGAAGCTGATGTGGTTCTTGAGTCAGGTCGAATGGGCAGGGCTGCAGTGCCATCAGGTGCTTCAACAGGCTCATTGGAAGCGGTTGAATTAAGAGATGGTGATAAGAGTCGTTACCTTGGTAAAGGTGTGCAGAAGGCGGTACATAATGTAAATACCGAAATTCAACAAGCGCTTAAAGGTATGGATTGTTTTCAACAACAAAAAATCGATCAAGCAATGTTAGATTTGGACGGCACTCATAATAAAGGTCGTCTAGGGGCAAATGCCTTGTTATCTGTTTCTTTAGCAGTAGCTCAAGTGGCTGCAAAAGAAAAGCAAACACCTTTGTATAAGTATCTACATCAAGGTGGTGATTTCATTATGCCAGTACCAATGATGAATATTATTAATGGTGGTGAACATGCAGATAACAGTGTTGATATGCAAGAGTTTATGATCGTGCCAACCGGCGCATCTTCTATACGAGATGCGATTCGCTATGGGGCTGAAGTTTTTCATGCGCTTAAAAGCGTACTAAGTAAAAAAGGTTTAAATACTGCGGTAGGTGACGAAGGTGGTTTTGCTCCTGATCTCAAATCTAATAATGAAGCTATAGATACTATTTTACAGGCTATTGAGATAGCAGGATTCAAGGTGGGTAAAGATATGCATCTAGGCCTGGATGTGGCAAGTACTGAGTTTTATGAGAATGGTAAATATGAATTACATTCTGAAGGCAAGTCTTATAACTCCGAGCAATTTGTTGATTATCTGGTAGATTGGGTGAACCAATATCCAATTATTACTATAGAAGATGGGCTTGCTGAAGACGATTGGGATGGTTGGAAGTTGCTAACTGAAAAGGTTGGAAAAAAAATTCAGTTGGTAGGTGATGATTTATTTGTTACCAACACGGAAATACTTCAGCAGGGTATTGATCGCGGCGTGGCGAATTCAATTTTGATTAAAGTAAATCAAATTGGCACGTTAAGTGAAACATTGGCAGCCATAAATATGGCGCATGCTGTAAATTACACTACAGTTGTCTCGCATCGTTCTGGTGAAACAGAAGACGTTACTATTGCAGATCTAGCAGTGGCTACTGGTGCGGGTCAGATTAAGACCGGTTCGTTGTCACGTTCAGATCGAGTTGCTAAATATAATCAACTTATTCGTATTGAAGAAGAGCTTGGTTCGGCTGCAAAATATCCGGGCATGATGGCATATAATTTTTAATTATATGAGTAGATCGTGAAAGTCATTATCATCATATTGAGTATTTTATTGCTATTACTACAATCCAAACTTTGGTTTGGTGATGCAAGTGTCCGTGATGTTTTGAATCTAAAGCAAACGGTTAAAGAGCAGCAGGCTAAAAATGAACAAATCAAGCAACGCAATGCTGTACTAGCTGCTGAAGTAGAGGATCTGAAAACAGGTCTTGAGGCAATAGAGGAGCGCGCAAGGAGCGAGTTGGGGATGATTAAGAAGGATGAAACCTTTATTCATATTGTAGAGGGTGAATCTCAAGAGAATCGTAACTAGTAATGGCTCCGTAATGGCAGCATTACAATATTGGGTGATCGTACCAGCAGCCGGCGCTGGCCAGCGAATGGGGGCTACTATTCCAAAGCAGTATTTGCCTTTAGAAAATTCAACTGTAATTGAAATTTCTCTGCGTCATTTTTTAAATAATCCTAAAATTTCAGGTGTAGTGGTCGCATTACATCAGGATGATAAATGCTGGAATGAATTGACGATTACTAAGGATGATAGGATTCATACCGTTATCGGTGGAAAAACACGTACCGAATCTGTATTTAATGCGGTCAGTTGTCTGGAGAATACTAGTGCAGAAGATCAAGACTTTGTAATTGTGCATGATGCCGCAAGACCATGCTTGCGCAACACAGATTTAGAATTATTGATGCAACAGCTTGAGAACGATGATGTAGGTGGAATTCTTGCTGCACCGGTTAGTGATACATTAAAAATGGCTGACAAACTGACTGAGTCAATTAGTACTGTTGTTAAAACGCTTGATCGAGCAAGTATATGGCGAGCATTGACACCGCAAATGTTTCGGCTGGGAATATTAAACCGTGCATTGAAGTATTGCATGAAACTTAATATTGAGGTTACTGATGAGGCATCGGCTGTAGAGCAATTGGGATTACAAGTTAAATTAATAAAAGGTCAGAGTGATAATATAAAAATTACTCATGCAGAAGATTTAGAGCTTGCGGCCGGAATACTAAAGAAAATTAAACAATAAACACATATATTATGTCAGTAAGAATTGGATTCGGTTATGACTCGCACCGTTTTAAAAATGGCGATTATATTGTAGTGGGTGGAGAGAAAATAAGTTTTGATAAAGGTTTAGATGCACATTCAGATGGAGATGTGTTATTGCATGCCACTTGTGATGCATTGTTGGGTGCGGCAGCAATGGGGGATATCGGCAAACACTTTCCTGATCATGATCCAAAATTTAAAGATATTGATAGTAGCGAATTAGTTAAGAGCGTTATATTAGAATTAGTGAAGAAAAATTATATGGTGGGCAATATCGATAGCACTATTATTCTGGAAAAACCTAAACTAGCGGCCCACATTCCTGCTATGCAGAGAAATCTCAGCGAGCTGCTAAAAGTTTCATTGGGAAATGTAAATGTTAAAGCCACTACAAATGAAGGTATGGGTTTTATTGGCCGAGGTGAAGGTATAGCAGCATATGTAACTGTAACCTTATTACTAGAGGCTTAACGTCGTTTTAATTCTATGTCTGAAAATGAAGCATCAAATAGTACTGAGCTTATTAGCGAAACGGTATTCAGTGAAAAAGGCTTGCTGTCAGAAAATTTAGATAATTTTCATCACCGTCCACAGCAACAAAAAATGAGTGATGCGGTGAATACTGCATTGAAAAATTATAGTCAGCTAATTGTTGAGGCTGGAACCGGAGTGGGTAAGACTTTTGCATATTTAATTCCGGCATTACTTTCTAATCAAAAAGTGGTTATATCTACCGGCACCAAGCATCTGCAAGACCAACTATATTTTAAAGATCTTCCGGCTATCCTTAATATCCTAAAGCTGCCTGTTAAAACCGCTTTGCTAAAAGGGCGTGCAAATTATCTTTGCTTGTACAGGCTGGAGCATCACGCTCCTAGTGCGCAGATGCACAACCGTCAGCTAGGTAAAAAAATAAATATAATCAAAGAGTGGTCTCAATTCACTAAAACAGGTGAGATTGCAGAAGTGACGGCTATATTTGAGAATGATCCAGTTTGGCCAAATGTAACTTCAACCATTGATAATTGCCTAGGTGCGGAATGCCCTAGTTATGACAAATGTCATGTAGTGAAAGCCAGGCAGAAAGCACAACAATCAGATGTCGTGATTATTAATCATCATTTATTTTTTGCAGATTTAGCTTTAAAGATGGAAGGCTTTGGTGAGCTTTTGCCAAGCGTGAATGCTGTAATTTTTGATGAAGCCCATCAGTTACCAGAGTTAGCGAGTACCTTTCTTGCAACCTCAACGACTAGTCGACAAATGAATGACTTGTCGAGTGATGTTCGAATCGCACAAATTGAAGAAGCACCTGGAACAAAGGAAGTGCAACCGGTTTTGGATGCGCTGCAAAAAGCTGTTGCAGATTTTCAGATTGCATTATCCGGCAAAAACGGTCGATTTCCATGGTATGAAATTATTTCAGTCTCGAAAATTGAAGATCAATTTGATCAGTTGTGCAAAGTTGTCCAGCAATTATATGAGGTGATTACGCCATTGAGTGATCATGGGAAAATGATGACCAAGTGTGTTGAGCGGTGTGAGCGTATTCAACAAGGTTTGCACTTAATTTCAGAGAGTAACTCAGACATTAATAAGGAAACAGTAAACTGGCTTGAGTGTTTTGATAGAGGTTTTAAGCTACATAGCACACCACTAGTAGTGGCAGATTCTTTTCAGGAATTTATGCACCAATATAAGTGTAGCTGGATTTTTACCTCTGCAACGTTGACAGTGAATGCTAAATTTGACCATTTTCAACAGCAGCTGGGCTTGGGTGATGCGGAAACGTTAATGCTAGATAGTCCTTATGACTACCAAAACAATACACGACTATACTTGCCAGTGTTGGGTGTTGAGCCGAATGATAGAAACTACACGCATAAAGTGATCGATGCAGTATTGCCGCTTTTAGAGGCAAATCAAGGGCGTGCATTTTTACTCTTCACAAGTCATCGTGCATTGCGAATTGCAGCTAATTATTTAGCCGATCATGATGAATTTACATTATTGGTTCAGGGTGATTCACCTCGTAGGGAGTTATTATCGATTTTTTCCAAATCGGACCATGCCGTATTGCTAGGCACCAGTAGTTTTTGGGAAGGTGTGGATATACGTGGTGAAGCGTTAAGTATTGTGGTGATTGATAAACTGCCTTTCGCCGCGCCCGATGACCCAGTGTTAAAAGGACGTTTACAAGCGCTACGCCAAACGGGTGAGAATCCATTCATGAAATATCAACTGCCTCAAGCCGTTATTTCTCTTAAACAAGGTGTGGGTCGTTTAATACGAGACGAGGAAGACTACGGCGTGGTGGTAATCTGTGACCCAAGGATGCTTACAAAGCCTTACGGTAAGACATTTATCAATAGTTTGCCGAATATGTTGCGTACCTCAAGCCTGGATGATGCAATCAACTTTTTAGAACTTCGAGAGTCAGAGTATGAAGCTGTTAGCCATTGAGACTGCAACAGAATCATGTTCAGCAGCTTTATTGATTGATGATGAAGTAATTGGTATGAGTGAAGTTGCTCCTAGACGACATAATGAAATTATATTATCCATGTGTGAACAAGTTTTGGCGCAAGGGCAAACGAGTTTATCGCAACTAGATGCAATCGCCTTTGGTAGAGGGCCGGGTGCTTTTACGGGGGTGCGACTTGCTGCGAGTGTTACCCAAGGTATCGCATTAGGGCAAGATCTGCCTGTGGTACCGGTGTCGTCGCTGGCGTCCCTTGCGCAAGCTGCATTTGAATCGAGACAGGTATCACAAGTGTTGTCTTGTATCGATGCACGTATGCAAGAAATTTACTACGGGCTTTATTCACATAACGATAAAAAAGGAATGCAGTTAATTGAAGATGAAAGAGTCATGCCTGCGAATAGGCTAGATATTAAGATTAATAATGATTGTTATGGAGTTGGTTCCGGTTGGACCGCTTATGCAGAAGATTTACAACAAGCTTTAGGTGAAAAGATAAATTTTGATCCAGGAGTGTTCCCCCAGGCAGAATTTGTAGCAAAATTAGCTAAGATATATTTCGAGCAAGGACAATATGTTTCAGCTATAGAAGCATTACCGGTTTATCTGCGTGATAATGTTGCAGATAAACCAAAGAACAAGTTGGTATTTTAAAAATGGCTATATCTGTTTTTCATTTAGCATTTCCAGTTTATGATATTGAGAAAACACGTGCGTTTTATGTTGGTCTGCTTGGCTGCGCAGTAGGGCGTGAGGATAAACGCTGGATAGATTTCAATTTTCATGGACATCAACTTAGTGCTCATTTATATGATCATGAAGATATGTTTACACCCTCCAATCCTGTAGATGAGCACGATGTACCTGTTAGGCATTTTGGCATCATTCTTAATTGGGGCGAATGGGAGCATTTGGCAGAACGTCTTAAGCGAGAAGGCATCAAATTCCATATAGAGCCATGTATCCGCTTTAAAGGGCAGGTTGGCGAACAGGCGACTATGTTTATTCAAGATCCAAGCAATAATTATCTAGAATTTAAATCATTCAAAGATATGAGTCAGATATTTGCTAAAGAGTAACTTGCAATAAAATAGGCTTATTAAAGTAGCCCAGAAAATTAGCCAGTAAGGTAGACCATGTGCTAAGACTAGGACCTAGACCAGAAGTTTAGATAATAAAGGTGATTAAACAAATGCGAATTTTGATTGTTTGTTTGTTAATGCTTTCCTCGTGTATATGTATCGCGAGTGATGCAAAAATCATTAAGGTTAAAGCAGAAAAAACACCTGCTCAAAAATTTAATATATCGGTTACTTTAGAGCATGAGGATGAGGGCTGGGAGCATTATTCTAATGCCTGGCGTGTTTATTTACCCGCTGGTGAGTTGATAGGTGAAAGAGTGCTTCATCATCCACATGTAGATGAGCAACCTTTTACTCGCACCTTATTAGGGCTAAGTATTCCATCCGAACTTAGTAAAGTCATCATTGTGGCGGTCTGCTCAAAAACAGGTGAAAGCAAAAACCGTTACACCTTGAAGCTGCGCTGAATTAGATAACTCTAATAAGACGCAATAGGGTCTTTGCTATACTGTGCGTATGAAACGCATTTATAGCGAACCTAATCCAATTTTTATTTACCAAATTAAAGACCTCCTTGAAGAGAAGGGGATGGCAGCTATTATTAAAAACGAGCATCTGTCAGGCGGTGTGGGTGAACTCCCACCTACTGAGGTCTGGCCTGAATTATGGGTAGTCAATAATAATGATGTGGAGCCTGCAAAACGCGTTGTGGACGGCTTTACTCAGTCTATTAGAGCCAATCCAGAGAGCTGGGTGTGTCCCAGTTGTGGAGAGGAAATGGAAGGTCAATTCAATATTTGCTGGAGTTGTGGGCAAGAATCTACCTCTAAATGATATAAATCTAGCGATTAATGTCGGTATAAAGGCTAAAAATCTCTTTTTTATTGGCGTTATGGCTAGAAAATGATTAGCATGTGTGCACATTGAGACGTCACGGTAGTGAATGGTTAAGTCTATTCAAAAGCAGTAAGCCTCGATTACATTAAGATTCATTAAATTAGGAAAAACACAATATGAGTACAGGTACAGTAAAATGGTTCAATGCGGACAAAGGCTTCGGCTTCATCACTCCTGAAGACGGTGGAAAAGATTTGTTTGTACACCATTCTGAAATTCAAAGTGGCGGCGGTTATGCAACACTCAATGACGGACAAAAAGTAGAATACGAAGTAGGCGAAGGTCAAAAAGGACCATGCGCTAATAAAGTAAAAGCTATCTAATTAGTTCTTCTGCTTAACGCAGTTTACTCTCAGTAAATTATCACAACAGCCGGACAACGATCTAATCGTTGTCTTGCTGTTGCGTTAAGTTCCAACGCAATATGAGTTATCTAAAGAACTCACCCTTCATTTCGGTTTTTTTTCGCTCAAGTGTAAAAACCGGCCATAATTCTTATTGGTAAAAATTCATAAGATGAGAATGGTTGAAATCTTTCGAGAGCCTATCGAGTTATACAAGATCCTTAAGTTTGAAAGCATGGTCAATAGCGGTGGCGAAGCTAAAGCTGTCATTGCTGATGGATTGGTTTTGGTGAATGGTATTGTAGAGACCAGGAAAAGAAAAAAAATTGTATCGGGCGATACAGTGGAGTATGCGGATGAAAAATATCAAATCCAACTTATATAAATTTAATTTGATAAATATTTATTTGCGGTTACGAAATCATAGTATCAAGTCCAACGTGTAGTTGTAGATTTCTCTGTTTCGTTTCTTTGCGCATTTCGCGACGCATATTTCCAGCATTAAAGAGTTTTTGTTCAGTTTCTGATTCAATCAGAAGCGTCGGCGCTTTTTGAGGAACACCATCTTCGTTAACAGCGATCATTGTGAAATAACACGAGATAGCATGGTATTTAGTTTTTTCTCTAATCTTTTCACCTTCTACGCGTATGCCTACTTCCATTGAGCTGCGACCTACGTAATTTATATTGCATTTGAAAGTAACCAGGTCACCGACTGTGATGGGAGACTTGAATTCAACATGGTCTAATGCAGCTGTCATCACGTACATTTTGCAGTAGCGTGACGCACAAGAAAAAGCAGCTTCGTCTAAAAGTTTTAGTATTGTTCCACCATGTACATTGCCAGAAAAATTCGCCATATCTGGTGTCATTAAACGGGTCATAAACAGTTTCTTTTCTTGTTTAACTGGATTACTCATCTCTACTCTTAAGGCTCCTGGTTTTATTCCAACTTATTCTATATTAATCTAAAGCTTGTTTATTTTATCTGCTTGCTCTTTAAGTTGCTGTAATGAAGTTTGCATTTCTGCAATTCGCTCACGTTCTTTATCTACAATATCTGCAGGTGCTTTGTCAGCAAAGTTAGGGTTTTTTAATTTTCCCGAACTTTTTTCCAGATTGGTTTCTAATTTTTTGATCTCTTTGTCCAATCTTGCCCTTTCAGCTTCTTTGTCTATTAATCCTGCGAGAGGGATAAGAATTTTCATTTCTCCTACTAATGCAGTAGCAGATTCCGGTGCGGAATCATCATCCTTTAACCATTCAATGCCTTCAACTTTTGCCAGCGAGTGAATATATTGCTGGCTGTGCTTAAAATAATTTTGCTCTTGTGAAGACCAATTTTGTAGCAAAATACTTAATGGTTTCCCCGGGGGGATGTCCATTTCGGAACGTATCTTGCGAATACCATTAATGAATTCTTTAGACCATTCCAATTCTTGTAGGCTTTCAATGTCGACATAGGCATTGTTACTTCTTGGGAAGTCTTGGACTGAGATGCTGTCACCTGATAACTTTAATTGTTTTGCTATTGGTTGCCATATTTCTTCAGTTAAAAACGGAATGATTGGGTGCAGCAGTTTCAATAAGCTTTCAAACACTTCCAATAGCACGCGGCGCGAATTTTGCTTAACTTTTTCATCAATATCATCTTTAAACAGAGTCGGTTTGCATAATTCAACATACCAGTCACAAAATTCATGCCAGGAAAATTCATACAATGCTTGTGCAGCAAGATCAAAGCGGTAATTTTTTAAATGTTTGTGGGTAAGGTCGATGGTCTCTTGCTGCTTGCTTAAAATCCAGCGGTCCGCCAAAGTAAGAAGTTGCTTGTCAATCTGATTAGCTACTTCTTTTTCTTCAGTATTCATTAATACGAAATTTGTAGCATTCCAAAGTTTGTTACAAAAATTTCTATATCCTTCGATGCGATTTAAATCAAATTTAATGTCTCGTCCTGTCGAGGCTTGTGCGGCAAATGAAAAGCGCATGGCATCTGTACCATAGGCTTTGATACCGTCTGGATATTGTTTGCGAGTGGCTTTCTCAATCTTTGCTGCCATCTCCGGCTGCATCAGGCCACTTGTGCGTTTCTTGATTAATGTATCGAGATCAATGCCATCAATAATGTCGATAGGGTCTAACACATTACCTTTAGACTTTGACATTTTCTGCCCATCAGCATCGCGAACAAGACCATGGATATATACTTTTTTAAATGGAACATCGTCCATGAACTTCAATCCCATCATGATCATGCGTGCGACCCAAAAGAAAATAATGTCGAATCCTGTGATTAGAACTGAAGTGGGATAAAATGTTTTTAGTTCTTTGGTTTGTTCGGGCCAACCTAAAGTCGAGAATGGCCATAGTGCAGATGAAAACCAGGTATCCAGTACATCTTCATCTTGCTTAAGCTCAAAATCAGCATCCAGATTATATTTTTTCCGTACTTCTTCTTCGTTTTCAGCTACATAAATCTTTCCGTCATTGTCATACCATGCAGGTATGCGATGCCCCCACCAAAGTTGACGGCTAATGCACCAGTCTTGAATATTATTCATCCATTCAAAGTAAGTCTTGCTCCAGTTTTCAGGAACAAACTGAATATCTCCATCTTTAACGGCTTTGATAGCCGGGTCCGCTAAAGGTTGTATTTTCACATACCATTGATCGGTCAAGTATGGTTCTACCACTACACCAGAACGATCACCGCGAGGCACCATAAGTTTGTGGTCTTTGATTTCTGCTAACAGATTTTGTGCTTTCAGATCTTCAACAATTTGCTTACGTGCTTCAAAGCGATCCAGTCCTTGATATTTTGCAGGTGCGTTATGGTTAATTTTGGCATCAATAGTAAAAATGTTAATTTTTTCTAAATCGTGGCGCATGCCAACTTCATAGTCGTTAAAATCATGAGCGGGAGTAATTTTTACACAACCGGAACCAAATTCTGGGTCCACGTAGTCGTCTGCTATAACAGGTATTTCACGATCTGTTAAAGGTAGCTTTACGCTTTTTCCAATTAAACTTTTATAACGTTCGTCATCTGGATGTACGGCAACTGCTGTATCACCCAGCATGGTCTCTGGTCGTGTGGTGGCTACTGTAATATGGTCACTACCATCGGCCATCTTCGAATCAACCAAGGGGTAACGCATGTGCCACATGTGACCGTTTTCCTCTACCGAGATAACTTCTAGGTCAGAAACCGCAGTATGAAGTTTTGGGTCCCAATTCACCAAACGTTTGCCTCGATAAATCAGGTCTTCGTCATAGAGGCGAACGAACACTTGTTTAACGGCTTCAGACAGACCATCGTCCATGGTGAAGCGTTCACGCGACCAGTCTAGAGATGAGCCCATGCGTTCCAACTGGCCATAAATAGCATTACCAGACTGTTCTTTCCACTCCCATACTTTGTCTACGAACTTTTCTCTGCCTAAATCGTGACGAGTTTTATTCTCTGCATTGAGTTGTCGTTCAACCACCATCTGAGTCGCAATGCCCGCATGATCCGTACCCGGTTGCCACAATGTGTTGTAGCCACACATTCGATGATAGCGAGTTAGGCAGTCCATTAATGTGTTATTGAATGCATGTCCCATATGTAAGGTTCCCGTTACATTGGGAGGTGGAATCATGATGCAGTAAGCATTGCTGCCTTCACCGGATGGTGAGAAGTAATTATTGCTTTTCCAGAACTGATACCATTTCTGTTCGATATTCTTCGGTTGGTAGGTCTTATCCATGTCTATCCGTGTCTAGTCTATCTGTGTCTAGCCGTGTCGAAATTATGGGAGTATTTCGATAACCTGATGTTTAAAGATTTAATTTGAGATGTTTGTATTTTTGTATGCTGTAGAGAGACAAGAACTCTTTGCAAGTTTCTAGTATAACAATATTAATCTAGCCCACACGAGAGCTAAGAGGAGGTGGGATGGCATGGGGTGATCTAAATGAATCTATGCTTTTAGAGCCCATAAGGACGCTATTCGGTTAAGATTTTCTTTGTCCTGGCAAGCGTGCGCGAACTTCGCTCAATACTTTTTGTACAATTTGTTCACTTGCGTGCTCAAAGTGCTCAAGCATTATTTTGTTTACGGTATTCGTAAGTTGAATTTCAAATTCTGATTTATCTGTACGTCGATTCTGTGGGGCATTATCAGTCTGTGTGGTTGTATTTTGTACAACTGCTTTGGGAACTGGAGTTTTAGGCGCACCACTACCATTCGTAGTGGCTAATACTGGCTTAGCTTGTAGGTTCTGTGTTTGTAATATTGGTGTGGATTTGTTGCTAGACGATACACTGCCGGTAGCTACTAAATGATCCAAGACAGGAGCTGTTTTTGCGCTGTTTCCATCCATAGAAGCAAGAGAAATAATTGATTAAGTCAACCAGAGGATACTTCATGGTGTTGGGGGTCAAGCCCGCTCTCACGATAAAAGCGGTAACGTTCACGACCAGTGACAACAGACTCTGGCTGATTATCAATAATTTCTGCAATTCTTTGAAATTGCCTGAAATTTTCAGGCACTTCATGCGTTACATTAAGTAGCATATCGCTGTGTTTTGCATCAATTCTGGTGCTCAGGGTGACCGGGCAATTTGGTATTGGAGTATCAGATATTTCATGTGGAATGAAACTGCGATCACGAAATGTCCATAACAAAGCATCCAATTTTTCACAATCATTGGAGCTACTGACACAAATGTGGATGCGATGGCCTGCTGAAAATGCTTTCTCCGCAATACGGCAGACAGTCTGCAAGGCAAACTGAGGAGCAGGTTCCTTGGCTTTTGAGACGTAGAAATCTACTCTTGGAATATCTTTGGAAGCATCAGTGTAGCTATTGCCTGGAGTATTGCCATTTGTATTGGTAGAAGAAGCCATCTCAACACTTACATCTCATAGGCTTGATGTAATAAGTACTCGGTTAACAAAGGAACGGGTCTACCGGTAGCACCTTTCATTTTACCCTGGTGCCAAGCAATGCCAGCGATATCTAAATGAGCCCAAGTATATTTTTTGGTGAATCTGGAAAGAAAACATGCAGCGGTGATGGTCCCACCCCAGCGTCCGCCGATATTAGCGATATCTGCAAAATTACTATCGAGTTCAGATTGGTACTCGTCCCAGAGTGGCAATTGCCAGGTGCGATCACCTGTTTGTTCGCCAGCCTTAATGAGTGCTTTGGCTAAGTCATCATTATTGCTCATTACGCCAGAGGGAATTTGTCCCAACGCAACGACGCACGCACCTGTGAGGGTTGCAATATCGATGACTATTTCAGGGTCAAATTTATCCACATAGGTCAGTGCATCACATAACACTAAGCGGCCTTCTGCATCAGTATTTAAAATTTCAACGGTCTGGCCGGACATAGTAGTTACCACATCACCGGGTTTGGTAGCTTTGCCGCCAGGCATGTTTTCTGCACAAGCAATCACACCAACTACATTAATCGGCAGTTCTAATTCACAACATGATTTCATCGTGCCTAGAACACTTGCAGCGCCACACATGTCAAACTTCATTTCATCCATGGTCGCACCCGGTTTTAAAGAAATTCCACCGGTATCAAAGGTAATGCCTTTGCCAACCAATACAATAGGACGCTCATCTGCATTGCCACCCTTATATTCCATGGTGACTAGTTTTGCAGGCTCGACACTTCCATTGGAAACCGAAAGTAAAGCACCCATACCCAGTTTCTTCATTTGTGCTTCTTCAAGCACAGTTACTTTCAGGCTTTTATTAACTTTTTTCAGTGCCAGCGCTTGTTCTGCAAGGTAAGTTGGTGTGCAAACATTTCCAGGCAGGTTGCCAAGTTCTTTGGCTAGATCCATGCCGCTAGCAATGGCTTGACCTACTTCGATACCATCACGAATATCATCTAGCTCTTGTTTATGGCTGGCAATAAATTTTTGCTTTTTAAGCTGTGTTTTAGAATCAGCTGCACTTGGCTTGGTTTCACTGTAGCAATACATTGAAGATTCAATAGCAGTAACACAGAGCTGAGCCTTAGTGAGAGCATCAACATTTTTTACCGGTAGCTCGGTTAAACAGTTGATGATATGGCTAGTTTTGTTTCGTTTAATTTCACTTGCTACTGCTTCAAGGATTCTTTGATAAGCGCTAACCGTGAGCTTGTTATGCTCTCCGCAGCCGACAATAATGATACTTTTATGTTTACTACGACCAGAGTTTTGTATAGTGGTGATTTGCGCTAGATTGCCTCCGGCTGTACCGCGCTGACAGGCACTGGTAATACTGCCTTTGTAAAGTTTGTCGAGTCTCTTGGCTGAGTCACTGAGTCGTTTGGGCTTGAATATACCCACTACAGCACAATCTGCGCTTTCTTTATCTACGGAAGTGGTTTTGGCAATGTAATCCATGGTAATCCTCAATTAAACTGTTTGTGCGTGATGCATTATTGCTAATATTGAGCTAAATGTAACCAAAGGATCTGGTCTGTAGTAATAATACTCATATATGTTCTCTACTTTAAATCGATATTTCTCAAAAGAGCTTGCTCAAACTTTCGTCGGCGTAAGTGTTATTTTGCTAGTGGTCATTGTCGGCCAATCATTTGTGAGTTTGCTTGCGAAAGTGATGAAGGGAAAGCTGCCTTCAGATGTAGTGCTATCAATGTTGGGTCTTGGGGTTTTAAAGTCGGCAATTTTATTGATTCCATTTGCGTTACTGTTAACCATTATGCTCACCTTGGGGCGTTATTATCGCGATAGTGAAATTTATGCAATTAATGCTAGTGGAATCGGGTCGCGTTCATTGTTACGTTATGCGAGTTTGCTGTTCATACCATTAATTGCATTCTTGTTTTACTTGTCAATATATTCAGCACCCTGGGCAGAACAGCAAATAGAAACGATCAAACAAAAAGCTGGTGGTTTAACAGACATATATAGCTTAACACCTGGTCAATTTATAGAATCAAGTCAAGGCAATTGGGTGGTTTTTGTAGAACAGTCAGATCGAGAAACGGGTGAAGTGAGTAATGTTTTCATATACGACCGAAGAGATGGCAATGTTGCGATAGAAACTGCCCTGCATGCTGAGCAGAAAAATTTAACAGAACTTGGTGGTGAATCTCTAATTCTTAAACAAGGCCAGCGTTATGAAGGCACACCTGGAGAAGGTGGCTTTGCTTTATTAGAGTTTGATCAACATGCAGTGCGTATCCCGAAGTTTGATATCAATATTGATGCTCAAAATCCCGAATTCAAATCTACTGTCGAATTATTAAAATCTAATAAGTTGGTGGATACGGCAGAGCTTCAATGGCGAATTTCAGTGCCTATTGCTGCAGTATTGCTGGCTTTATTGGCGTTTCCACTTAGTGTAACCAGTCCTCGGCGAGGTCGTTTTGCAGGGCTTGCGGTGGCTATCGTAATTTATTTAATTTACTCGAATCTACTAATTCTCGCTGAAGCATGGGTGGCAGATGGAAAGCTACCCGTGGTGCCAGGCATGTTTGTGGTGCACGCGGCAATGCTGTTGTTAGTTATCGCGCTTTCAATGCGCAGACGGTTAGGTGTTTAATATGCAAATGTTTAAACATTTTGATCGCTACCTGGGTAGAACCGTGTTTGTTGGAACATTGTTTGCACTACTGGTTTTGTTTTCAATAGATTCAATCATTGATTTTATAAACGATGTTGAATCTGTGGATGATCGAGGTTTTACCTTGGGTCATGTCATGTTACGACTATTGTTTGAAATGCCACAGCGTTTGTATGAATTTATGCCTACTGCGCTGTTGTTGGGTGCGTTGATAGGTTTAGGAGGCTTGGCAGCAAAGAGTGAGTTAGTAGCGCTGCGCTCAGTGGGAATAAGCAAGCTGCGAATCATTTGGTCGGTACTAAAAGTGGGGGCGGTGTTAATCGTATTAAGCGTTTGGGTGGGTGAGATGGTGGTTCCCACTGCGCAAGGATATGCAAACAGCTTAAGTAAAAGCCAAGTGCGAGATAATAAAAATGATATTAACAGCGGCAGTGATATTAAGAAAATTTCATTGCGATCAAAATATGGTATATGGGTGCGTGATAAAAATCGATATATTAATGCGCAAGAGGTCTATCCGGATTACCGCATGCGAGATATCTGGATATACGAGTTGGATGAACAGTTCAAATTAAAACGAGCAAGTTTTGCAAAACAGGCAGTGTATGAAAATGATGTTTGGAAGCTTTCAGACATCAAGCATAGTTTGATATCAAAAAGTGGTGTTGAAACGGTGGCGGCCGAAGAAGAACATTGGGAACAGCTGGTTTCGATAGATTTATTTGATGTGATAACCGTTAAGCCAGAATATATGGGCGCCGTGAAACTTAAAAAATACATTGCTTATCTAAATGATAACGAATTGGACTCAAAGCGCTACCAGCTTGCTTATTACAATCGTTTTGCAGTGCCGTTATCTGGTTTAGCCATGTTACTACTGGCAGTGCCTTTTGTATTTCGTTCTGCACGTGCTGGAGGGTTAGGTCAACGCGTTGCGTTAGGCATTATAGTGGCTGTGGTATTTAATTTATTAAGTAAAGTATTAAGTAATACCAGTGTGGTATATGACATTCCACCGGTGGTTGGTGCATTTATGCCAACAATAATTGTTATTATCATTGCGACGGTTGCATTGCGAAAGATGGCTTGAATTAAGAATCAAAACATATACGGCACGAAATAATTACTTTTATCCGTGAAATTGTTGTAAGAATATAGAAAATTAGTTTTTGTTCTTCCTGTAATTTCACAAGTATGAACAAGATTTAGCCCTATGTTGTTTGTTATATTCATACAGGTTTATTAGCTCTATTCACAATTATTTTTCAAAACTAAAAAGTTTTATTTTATGCGATTACAGACATTATTTTTGTTGATTCTTTTTTCCATATTGTCAAGTGATATACAAGCAGAGCTTGCATTAGGTGATGCCGATGCATCCGTTACTATCATTGAGTATGCATCGCTTACCTGTGGCTACTGCGTGAGATTTCATAGAGAAGTTTTGCCAGAGATCAAATCACGCCACATTTCAAAAGGAAATGTCCGCTTTATCTATCGTCATTATCCCACTAGCCATGCTGCACTGCGTGGGGCCGTTGCAGTTAATTGTGCAGGTCCAGAGCATTACCACAATATGCTCAATATATTATTTGCTACGGTTGAAGGGTGGTCACGTAGCAGAAATATTGACTTTGCGCTCACTGAGTCTGCCGCTTCGATAGGGTTAAATAACAAAGAATTTGGTGAATGTCTAAATGACCCTAAACAAGAAGAGGCTGTAAAAAGTATGAAGGAAAATGCAGCTTTCGACTACGATGTAGCTGGCACGCCATCATTTCTTATCAACGAAAAACTTATTCGTGGAATCAAAAACATTGATGAGATGGAAATGTTAATACAAGAGGCACTGTCTGAAGTGAAGTGATTTAATGTTTGTCGACCCAAAACGGACCTTTATCAAACATTTTATTCATTGAGCTCTTGTCTTATATAGTCAATGCAATATTCAAAAAAATCGTAATTAAAATTGTACTATTTTTGTATTTTGTATATTGCGTTTTCTTAACTACATTTGCTGGAATAAATTTTAAAGCGCTCGATAATGAAAATTTGTTGTTAGCAATAAGCTATATGGTTGGGTTAGTTCTGTGTTTACCTGCGACCTTTGTAGTTTTTATTGCACCTAGAATTATTTATTCTCATAAAACTAAGTGACGCTATTGCCTTGAGGAGACGTAACTTGGATATATTGTCTAACAAAATTGTACTGAAATGGAATGATGAATCCAAATCTCTTTGTATAAACACAGATGACAAGGATGGCGGAGGCAGTTTGATCAACATCAAATACGACAGATTGCAGAAAATGTCATTCAAAGAAGCATGTGAATTTGTTGGGGGCGACATATTGCTGCTAATGCCAGCTATACGTAGATTATATGCTGATGAATTGAATATTTCAGAAGACCAGATTGATAATATTGAATGATTGCTATTGACTGCCGAAAGAAGAAATTCAGATAAATAAAAGATTTAATTTGATGCAACATCCTTGTTGCGTCTCATATTCGCATTTCCATGTGCTCACTAAATAGCTGCTTAAGAAGCTTTGATCCTAACGACGTTCATGATTTCCATTTCAAAGCCGGCCACATTTTCACTTGTTGGGTAATAGGTTAGGTTCACGCGTTGACCTTTTAGATCTTTATATGTTTTTTTGCGTTTGTAGCGAAACGGCACATCGCAACCTTCTATCATCAGGGTGTTTATCATCCATTCGCCCGACTTTCTTTGCACATGCGAGATCACTTTCATGGTGTCTGAGTGAGTCAGCTTTTGATGTCGTTTGATGAGTTTTTCTGGTTCTTTGTTTTGCATGAATAAATTGACAGATCAGCTTAAGTGCGAATTAAGTGTGTTCTGGAAACCATGTCATGCCAGGTGCGATGTTGTTTATCCCATAAGCTCCATAGGAAACCTAGTCCAAATACCAGCCAAGATATAATGGCCATTACAAAACGTAATAGTGCTGATCTCCAAGTAATTAAAGAACCATCTTCATTTACCAGTTTAATTTTCCAGGTGCGCATGCCTAATGTTTGCCCTCCGCGTGTCCAAAACCATGCAAAGAAAAGGTATGCGATAAGGAAGATATACGCTTGAAATAAAAAGAAATATGGGTCTTCTGGTTTGATGCCGGTTGGTATGACTATTATAAAAGAAGCAACGAATAGCGCAGTAAGCAGTAAAAAGGAATCATAAAGCATTGCGCCGAAGCGTCTTCTTAATGAAACGTGTTGTATGTTGTTTTGTTGGCTTTTTTCTTTTTTGGTTTGCATCTGAAAGGTTAAATACTTGCAAAATTTGCTTTTATTATGTGAAATTCATAAACTTGGATATTGTTGACAAGTATATACATTTCGTTGCCAAAGTAATGTTAAGAATAATGATAATAATTCGAAATAAAAATGCTGAAAAGATTTGCTAAGAATTAGTCTAATTCGTATGACTGCATGGATGCAGGAGATAGAGCAATGCAGGAGTAGTTGCCAAGGAGCTAGTTTGCGTGTATTTAAAATTAATATTTCATGTTTTCTTTATAACTGCTTTCGTAATCAGTTTGTGTTTGTTTTGTCATTTAGATGAGTGATGCTTCTTATACAATGCCACCCGATCAGCCTGTTATTGAGGCGTTTTTAGATACCTTATGGGTTGAGCACGGTTTAAGTGAAAATACATTGTCTGCTTATCGTAATGATTTAATTGGATTGTCCAAGTGGTTATCCAAGGCGACGGTTAATATTACTGAAGCTAGACGAGATCATTTGCTAGATTATTTGTCTTATCGTGTGCAGCAAGGCAGTATGCCAAGAACCTCAGCAAGATTGTTATCCAGTATTCGTCGATTTTATCGTTATCTTGTGCGTCAAGGTGCAGTTCAAAAAGATCCTTCTTCGCAAATTGAATTTCCTAAATTGGGCAGACCTTTACCAGAAGCCTTAACCGAGGAAGAAGTAGATCGTTTACTTGCGGCGCCCAATATTAATAAATCTCACGGAGTGCGAGACCGGGCTATGTTAGAAGTGCTTTATGCGTGTGGATTACGAGTGAGTGAGCTAATTGGCTTAACTTTAGGTCAGGTGAACTTAAATTATGGTGTGATACGAGTAACAGGAAAAGGCAACAAAGAGCGTTTAATTCCATTTGGTGAACAGGCGAATGACTGGATTTCACGATTTATTAATGATGCCCGTGCTGATCTTCTTAATAATCGTCAGAGCGATGCTCTGTTTGTGTCGAATCGTGGCACTGCGATGACGCGCCAAGCGTTTTGGCATCTAATTAAGAAACATTCGAAAAATGTGGGTATCAAAAAACATCTATCACCACATACCCTTCGCCATGCATTTGCTACCCATTTGTTAAATCATGGAGCTGATTTGAGGGTTGTACAGATGTTGTTAGGGCATAGTGATTTGTCTACTACTCAAATTTACACTCATGTTGCGCAGGCAAGATTGCAGGAAATGCACCGTAAACACCATCCTAGAGGATAGCTTGGGGAAATAGCCTGGAGGGCTGGTTCGTCGGTAATGTTGCCGTGCTAAAGGGTGAAATTATTCGCCAATATCCAGGTCTTATATATATCCAGGTCTTATATAGTAGAGTTTCTAGAATTTCACATATCCATTTCAATTTTAATAGGGAAATACCAATGTCTAAGTTAATTATATCTTTCATCATCACC
This sequence comes from uncultured Thiotrichales bacterium, assembly GCA_964486815.1. Taxonomy (GTDB): domain Bacteria; phylum Pseudomonadota; class Gammaproteobacteria; order UBA4575; family UBA4575; genus JABDMD01. The sequence continues at coordinate 38,146 of CAZAOO010000007.1, read as the reverse complement.
ATATTCTGTGTGCAAGTTGCATCGGCAGGTGAAGCGGAAGATATCGCGAATATAACTGAACGCTTAGAAAAATTAGCGCCTCAGGATAAACCAGAGTCTATCAAGCCAACTGCTATTAATGGATTGTATGAAGTAGTGTTTGGTTCTGACATTTTTTACACTTCTGGCGATGGACGTTATGTGCTACAGGGTGCATTGGTTGATCTGGACACTAATGAGAATCTAACTGAGACAACACGTACCGATATACGCAAAGGTTTGATGGGCAAGTTGGATGAATCAGAAATGATTGTGTTCTCGCCTGAGAAGTCTCGTCATACAATAACCGTGTTTACAGACATTGATTGTGGCTACTGTAGAAAACTACATGCGGAAATGGAGGAACTGAATAGTTATGGCGTAAAGGTTCGTTATATGATGTTCCCACGTAGTGGGCCAGATACTCCATCGTTTCAAAAAGCGGTAAACGTGTGGTGCGCAAAGGACCAGCAGGTTTCGATGACCAAGGCTAAGGCGGGAGAAAGTGTGCCTCAGGCTAATTGTGATAATCCAATAGGCTCACAATTTAGTATTGGCCAGCAGCTGGGTGTAACCGGCACACCGGCATTACTTTTAGATAATGGCACGTTAATCCCTGGATATCGTCCAGCGAAAGATTTAGCGGCTATGTTAGATGAGCAAGCCAAGGCAAAATAAATTAGCCAAAATTCCCTAATAAACTTAATAAACATAATAAAATAGTTCAGTGCTTTAAGAACTAATGTGTCGTTAGATCATAGAGCACCGGAATTGCTGTGAATAGTATGGATGCCCGAATCGTTTTTTCAGGGTAAAGCTTTTTAACGGCATATACATAGGTATCAATCTGATGTTGATACTGCTTTGCTGTTTCTTCTATAGCGTCGGTGTTTACATCTCGAGTAGTTTTATAGTCAATAATCCATGCCTGGTTTTTGTTGATGATAAGGTGGTCGATGATTCTGTATAAAATTTTTCCGTTTTTGATGAAGCTTATGGGCACTTCTTTTAAAACTTCTTGATCGTCTTTTGTATTGAATATCTGATTAAGTTCGGTAGATTCTAAACAGTTTGTTACTTCGAGAACTGCATTTTCAAATTCCTGTTTTTTAATTATGATTCCCAGAGATGATTCTACTGCCAACTTTAAGACTGCATGGTCTTGGGGGTCTTTTTGTTCTATAAGCTCAAACACTTTGTGAACTAGTGTTCCATAATTAGCACGCTCTGAGTCTGCTTGCCTATCTTCAGTTTCAATTACTTCCTCTGCTGGGAATGGTTTGCTTAAGTCATAGGTAGTCGACGGTCGATAAGAAACTTTGATCGATTCTGTTGTATCAATTGATGGTAGTGAGCCGAAATCGTAAGTCCAAACAGATTCTTCTTTATTTATAAATGCTTCATCTAGTGCATTGCTAATGACCGAGTGCCATGAGTTTTCTGAATATCGTTTTGAAGCGGTTCCACTGATAAATAAATATTGCTTTGCACGTGTTAACGCAACGTATAATAAGTTGAGTTCTTCTTTCCAATGGGTATTTGTCTGATAGTCAATGATGAATTGTGAGGTTTTATCAACACTATCCTTACGTCCCGATAAGAAAAATTGTTCGGGTCGGCGTGCGTGTGAAGGCCAATTTATAATTGTTTTATAAGTATACAAGTGCGGTTTCTTGGGCCCTGTGTCAACAAGAAAAACTACCGGTGCCTCCAGACCTTTAGCCGAGTGAATTGTCATAATTTGCACAGCATCATTATTTTGCTGTAGCTGCCCGCTAGCTGTGTGTATGGTTGGTTGATTGGTTTGCAGAGAGGTCAAAAAAGATTGAATACTTGAATACCTACCAGCATCTAAATCCAGGCTGAGCTGTAAGAGAACGATTAAATTATCCAGCACTTGGGAGCTCGCTCCACCAGCCTCTTCTTGGGGTAAGCTGCTTTTGTAACGCGATAATAAATTCGTCTCAAAGTAGATGTGATCGAGTAAGTCATGCACCGGCAATGTATTCGACATGCTGCGCCAGTTTTGTAATTGTAAAAAGGCTTGTTTGGATAATGTATTGTTAGCGTTATCAGCATGGGATTTTAGTTTTTCATGCCAAGAATCTTCGGGTTGGCAAGCTATTTCCATCATATCTTGGTCGTTCATGCCATATAGTGGAGAACGTAGTACCTGTGCTAGCGCTAAGTCATTGTGAGACTGGGTTAGGTAGGTAAGTAGTGAAAGAATATCTTGTACTTCAAGCCTGCTTAGAAACTCTCCATCATATACACTGTTAAATGGAATTCGCTGCTCACTTAATGCAAGTTCAAGTTGCGCTAGATGGGTTCGATTTCTTGCAAGGATTATAATATCGCTATATTTGAGGGCTCGTGGGATTTGATTATCCATGATCGGTGTAGCGCTAGATATTAATGCGCTAATTTTGCAAGCAACCTGCTGGTTTTCTAGTTGATGACTATTGTCTTCAATGTTTATTCTGGCTTCGCGTAGCGGATCGCGAAAACCTTGTTGGTCTGGTGTTTTTGTATCTACGGCTTCGGCTTGGGTTAATGCATTAACCTGAACCTGACCCCATAGTTCAGATTGCATTGCTTGATGTGCGTTAAAGTGATTAAGCTCAATGTTTTGTTGAGAAAAAATCTTGTTGACAAAATTTATGATTGCCGGGGATGAGCGATATGAATCATCAGTTTCCAGAAGTTGTGCATTAAGATTTTCTTTTGCCCATTCGGCTGCAGTGAACTGTAAATCAGAGTTTGCACGTCGAAATCCATAAATTGATTGTTTAGCATCGCCTACAAAAAACAAGCTTCTATGTTTTTCATGTGAATCGATAGCGAGTTCAGTAAGCAATGGGAATAGCAAGTTCCACTGTGTGGGATTTGTGTCCTGAAACTCATCAATTAATATGTGCTGGATGCGTTGATCAAGTTTGTATTGGATCCAGGCTGCACTTTCATGTTGGTTGAGAAGTAAATAGCTGTACCACTCAAGGTCATCAAAATCTAAAGCATGCTGGCTAAATTTTATTTTTTGATATTCTTCCAGGAGTTTATGCCCTGCATAAAACCAAGCTTGGTTGAATTCAAGCAGATTTTCTTTTTTGACTATATCCAGATGGTTCGAAATCTTTTCACATAATGATTCATGTAAAGAAATAAAATCTTGTACTTTTTCAAACCCTAGGCTTTTTTCTAGTGTCTTGCTTGACTTGATTTCCCGCTGCTCGTTTTTACTGGTGAAGAAAATGCTACTTAGAGACTTTAATTGTTCGCTCTTGATCGGTCGATGTTCTAAAGCTGAAGACAGTAATTCGCAATAAGACTGAAATGTTTTCGTCTTATGAGCAGATATATAGGATAAGTATTCCGCTAAGGCTTGTGTGAGCGAGTTTAAATTGGTGCTTGTGGCACCCTGATTGGGAAAAATGAGTTTTTTTAGACAATCATGGGCATAGGAGACTGGGTATTCTTGATTCTCGGTAAAACTTCTCCAGTCACTTCTTGAATTAACAAAAGTATCAAGCACCTCATTGACATTACTAACTGTGTTGCAGTGTTGCAGGAGGGTATAAAGAGCTTTGTTTAGTTCTTGATCACCTTGTTGTGCAATTTTGAATAATTTCTTGCGTGCTTCTAGTTTGGCCGCGTCATTGGTTTCTATAACATGAAAGCCGGCAGGAACGCCTGCATGTATAGCAAATCGCTTTAGAATATTCTGGCAAAATGCATGAAATGTGGTTATGCGTATTTCATACTCAGAAAATAATAATTCTTCATATAATTTCCTGGCTTTTGCTATGCTTGCGCCATCATATGAGTGAGATAGGCTTTGCAGTATGGTTTTAACTTGTGAGTCATCCGCTGTTGCCCAATCTGCTAGTACTTTCATTAAGCGTGCCTGCATTTCAGTTGCCGCTTTGCGTGTGAAAGTAATAGCTAATATATGAGAGGGTTCTACACCACTTAATAACAGTTTTAGAACTCGATGAACTAGAAGATGAGTTTTACCGCTGCCAGCAGATGCAAATACAGCGATATTCTCCTTAGGATTGATGGCAAGAGCAGTCTTATCGATGATGGTCTTAGTGGGTTTTGCTAAATTAGGTTTTTGATGGGTCATTCGGTTAGCATACTGTTGTAGTTTCATTCCTACAATTACTTAACGAAAGACAGTAGATAAATAAGCAAATAAATATTAGTTTAACTTTGGATAATTAAATGGCAGGTAAATATAACGCTTCAGACATCGAGGTATTGAGTGGGTTGGATCCGGTTCGTAAGAGGCCGGGAATGTATACCGATACTACTCGCCCCAATCACTTGGCACATGAGGTAATTGATAATAGTGTTGATGAAGCGATATCTGGCTATGCCAAAGCTATTGATATCAAATTATATAAAGATGGTTCACTTGAGGTGGCGGATGATGGGCGTGGAATGCCTGTTGATAAACACCCCAAACTTAAGTTGCCTGGTGTTGAGGTTATTCTTAGTACTCTACATTCAGGTGGAAAGTTTTCAAATAAAAACTACTCGTTCTCGGGTGGTTTGCATGGTGTAGGTGTATCAGTTGTAAATGCTTTGTCAAAGAACCTGGAAATCTGGGTACGGCGTGGTGGCAAAGAATACAATATGGCCTTCAAAGGTGGAAATAAGAGTTCAAAGTTGGAAGTGGTTGGAGAAGTTGCAGCAAGAACTACTGGGACAACGATTCGCTTTTGGCCAGATGCGAAATATTTTGAAAGCGAGAAATTTTCAGTATCAAAGTTACTCCACACTATGCGTGCTAAGGCAATTTTGTGTCCTGGCTTGCAAATTAGGTTCGAAGATGAAGTTAATAAAAAGAAATACGAATGGTGTTATGAAGACGGCTTAAAAGACTACTTGCTGGAATCTATCGAGGGTATTGAGCATATTCCTCAAGATTCATTTCGTGAGCGTTTCGAGGGTGATCAAGAAGCAGTTGAATGGGCGATCACATGGTTGTTAGAAGAGGGCGAGGGTTTAAAGGAAAGTTATGTAAATCTTGTGCCTACTGCGCAAGGGGGAACTCACGTTTCAGGTTTGCGAACAGGTTTGACAGAAGCCTTACGAGAATTTTGTGAGTTTCGAAAATTACTACCGCGTGGTGTAAGGCTTACGCCTGAAGATGTATGGGAAAAGCTTTGCTATGTATTATCGGTCAAAATTAAAGAACCACAATTTGCAGGCCAAACCAAAGAGCGTTTAAGCTCGCGTGAGACAGCCGTTTTTGTTGCAGGCGTAGCTAAAGATTCTTTTGGGCATTGGTTAAATCAAAATGCTGAATCTGGTGAATTGATAGCACAACTTGCAATTAGCAATGCCGAGTCTCGTTTACGAAAAAGTAAAAAAGTTGTACGTAAGAAAATTGCAAGTGGCCCAGCCTTGCCGGGGAAACTTGCCGATTGCACTTCTGAAGATTTGTCGCGTACTGAATTATTTTTGGTTGAGGGTGATTCTGCAGGTGGCTCAGCCAAACAGGCGCGCGATAGAGTGTATCAAGCAATTATGCCTTTGCGTGGCAAGATACTAAATACATGGGAAGTTTCTTCTGATCAGGTTTTAGCATCTCAGGAAGTGCATGATATATCTGTAGCGATAGGAATCGAACCGGGTAGTAAGGATTTATCGGGTCTGCGTTACGGGAAAGTCTGCGTGCTTGCGGATGCTGATTCAGATGGCTTACATATTGCGACGTTATTATGTGCGTTGTTTTTGCAGCATTTTCAAACGTTGGTTGAAGCAGGGCATGTTTATATGGCGATGCCGCCACTTTATCGAATCGATGTGGGTAAAGAAGTGTTTTATGTACTGGATGATGAAGAACAAAAAGGTGTGTTAGATCGTATAAAAGCAGAAAAGAAAACCGGTAAAGTAACGATCACGCGTTTTAAAGGTTTGGGTGAAATGAATCCCATGCAATTAAGAGAGTCTACAATGGCAGTGGACACGAGACGTCTTGTGCAGCTTTCATTAACCAATGTAAAAGAAACCTTTCAATTGATTGATATGCTGTTGGCCAAGAAACGCTCTGCAGACAGACGTGCCTGGTTGCAAAAGAAAGGTAACTTGGTAGAAATTTAGATAAATAAATGAATAAATTATGAGCGATAACATAGAAATGGATTTTGATCCTTCAGACAAGCTGCCAATCCATGAGTTTGCAGAAAAAGCGTACCTGGAATATTCCATGTATGTAATTCTTGATCGCGCTTTGCCTAATATAGGTGATGGTTTGAAACCGGTGCAGCGCAGAATTATCTATGCAATGTCTGAACTTGGTTTGTCAGCAGTATCGAAACATAAAAAATCTGCTCGTACGGTTGGTGATGTGCTAGGTAAGTATCATCCGCATGGCGATAGTGCTTGCTACGAAGCCATGGTGTTGATGGCGCAATCTTTTTCCTATCGTTATCCGCTCATAGATGGTCAGGGCAACTGGGGCTCAACCGATGATCCAAAATCTTTTGCTGCGATGCGCTATACGGAGTCACGACTAACCCGATACGCCAAAGCTTTATTACAAGAGCTAGACCAAGGCACTACGGAGTGGGCACCAAACTTCGATGGCACAATGCAGGAACCAATTGTCTTGCCTGCACGCTTACCTAATGTTTTATTAAATGGCGGAATGGGGATAGCGGTAGGTATGTCTACTGATATTCCCCCACATAATATTAAGGAGGTGGTGAGTGCTTGTGTTCATTTGCTAGATAACCCTAAGGCGACCGTTAAAGATCTTTGTAAATTTGTTAAAGGTCCAGACTACCCAACGGATGCTGAAATTATTTCTGACCCGAAAGACATCAAAGAAATATATGAAACCGGTAATGGCTCTATTCGAATGCGGGCAGTGTACGTAAAAGAAGATTCGGATATCGTAGTCACTGCTTTGCCGCATCAGGTCTCCGGGGCTAAAGTACTTGAGCAAATTGCGCAACAAATGCAAGCGAAGAAATTACCGATGGTGCAAGACTTGCGTGATGAGTCTGATCATGAAAACCCAATTCGCATAGTTATTACACCAAAAAGTAACCACATAGATATGAATGATTTAATGTCACATCTTTTTGCGACTACTGATTTTGAGCGTAACTATCGTGCCAATTTAAATATGATTGGAATAGATGGCCGACCTCAAGTTAAAAATCTTCGTGACATTCTTAAAGAATGGTTGGTGTTTCGAACTGAAACCGTAAAGCGAAGATTGCAATGGCGTTTAGATAAAGTTGCCAAACGACTGCACGAATTAGAGGGATTATTGGTTGCATACCTCAACATTGATGCAGTCATCAAGATCATTCGTACAGAAGATGATCCTAAAGCTAAATTAATAGCTAAGTTTAAACTCAGTGATGAGCAAGCTGAATTCATACTGAATTTGAAACTACGTAATTTGGCAAAGATTGAAGAAATAAAAATTAAAGCTGAGCAAAAAGAGTTAAATGTTGAGCGTAAATCACTTGAGCAGACATTAGGTTCTACTACACGATTGAAAACATTGGTTAAAAAAGAGCTTTTGCATGATGCAGAGGAATTCGGGGACGATCGCAGATCCAAACTGGTTAAACGTGAAGCTGCAACCGCGATTGATGAGTCTGAGTTAGTTGCTTCTGAGCCGATTACAGTGGTGCTTTCACAGAAGGGTTGGGTGCGTGCTGCCAAAGGTCATGAAGTGAATGTGCGCGAGCTTAACTATAAGTCAGGAGATATGTATCAGTCTCATGCCTATGGAAAATCAAATCAAAATGCTATGTTTTTTGATTCTAGAGGGCGCTGTTATTCGTTATCTGCGCATACCTTGCCTTCGGCGCGAGGACAGGGTGAGCCACTCAGTGGTAAGTTGAAGCCTGCTGATGGTGCGGTATTTGTAGGTGTCATGATGGGCGACCCATCAGATTTTTATTTACTATCGAGCAGTGCCGGCTATGGTTTTGTAGCTAAACTTGCAGATATGTTTACCCGTAATCGCGCAGGAAAAACTATGTTATCCGTGTCAAAGGGTGCGCATGCGATGCCACCAGTACGTGTACGTGATCAGGAAGAAGATTGGGTGGTAGCGATTGGTTCTGAAGGTAATATGTTGGTTATCCCTCTAAATGATGTGCCTATATTACCTAAAGGTAAGGGCAACAAAATCATAAATATACCCAGCAAAAAAGTACTTACGGGTGAAGAGTCTATGCGTGCCATCGCACTTGTTCAGGATGGTGAAGCAATAACCTTATATTCTGGCAAGCGAACTAAGAAAATGAAAGGCGAAGAAATTGACACTTTTGAGGGAGAGCGCGGTCAAAGAGGATTGAAACTTTCTAAAGGGTACCGAAATATAGATGCTATAGAGGTGCATTTTGAAGAGCTGGATGAGTGAATTGAATGTAATTTATCTTTTAAATTACGATATATATAAATAGGATAGTTTGTAAAATATTAAGAGGATTTCAAATGGGAACACGAATATTTTTATTGATTGCTACTAACTTTGCTGTGGTAGTGGTACTAGGTATTGTGGCACAAGTTTTCGGACTCGATAAAATACTTGCACAAAATGGTATGTCGGGGCAGTTAACGGGGTTGTTTATTATGTCTCTACTCATAGGATTTGGCGGGTCGTTTATATCTTTGGCGATCTCTAAATGGATGGCAAAGCGTTCAATGGGGGTGCTAGTCATCGAACAACCTTCAAATGAAGTAGAACAGTGGTTAGTGGATACCGTTCAACGTCAAGCAGAGCAGGCTAACATTGGAATGCCTGAAGTAGGAATTTTTGATACACCTGAGGTGAATGCCTTTGCAACAGGCATGCGACGTAATAACGCGCTGGTTGCGGTAAGCACGGGTTTATTAAATGCAATGAGTCGAGATGAGGCAGAAGCCGTTATGGCGCATGAGATTAGTCATGTCGCAAATGGAGACATGATTACTATGGGTCTTATACAAGGGGTGTTAAATACCTTTGTAATATTTTTCTCTCGAATCGTGGGTATGCTGGTAGATAAAGCGATCTTTAAATCAAGAAGTGGCTTTGGTCCCGGGTATTTTATTACCAGCATCATAGCGCAAGTTGTTCTAGGGGTTTTGGCTTCTATAATTGCGAGTTGGTATTCGCGTAGACGTGAGTTCCGAGCTGATGCAGGTGGTGCAGTCTTGGCCGGAAGAGAAAAAATGGCTGCAGCATTAGAACGTCTAAAAGCCCAGCATCAGCCAGAAGAGTTACCCGGTCAACTTGCAGCATTTGGTATTTCAGGTGGAATGAAAGATGGGTTTAGAAAGTTATTCAGTACACACCCGCCATTAGAGGATCGTATTGCTGCTTTAAGAAATACCTAATGTGAAATACTTAGTCCGAAACAGTTAGTCTGAAACTGTTAATGCAAAAAAGTTTGTGTGGAATGGTTAGTAGAGAAAAATTGATAAAGAAAAATTAATGGCGATTACTTATGGGAAAACTATATTTGAGAAACATCAGTAGATGATTTTTCGGTATTTAGTTGCTGGAGCTTATAGCGAGAAGTCGTAGTTAGGATGCTCACTAGGTGGTTGTAGGAAATTGCCTTGGGTATAGTTTATGCCCAAGCTCCATAGTATAGACAGGGTGTCGGCATCTTCTATGAACTGCGCTATGACTTTTGTCCCCATCGGTTTTAATGCTTCGGCAATTTCGCGAATAGCATTCTGATTTTCCTGGTTATCACTTACTTCAGACATTAAGCTATGGCAAATTTTCACATAATTCGCAGGAATAGCTTTAAGAATTTTCGATGGATTGTCGCCAGCACCAAAAGCATCAATTGCAATTTCTGACTTCATTCCTTGTAATGCACTCACTAGTATCTTTGATTCTTTGAAATTTGAAATTAATACTTGTTCTTTAATCTCAAAACATACAAAGCTTGGTGGAATGTTGTTGGTTTTAAACTGAGCCTCTAACCAGCTCGGAAGGTCTTTATCAAGAATTGAATTAGAGCTCAATTTGATAAATAAACGCATATCAGCACCTTTAGTGCGTAACTCGGACAATTTTTTCAATGCGTTTAAGATAATCCAACGATCCAACATTTTGCCAAATCCAGTGCGTTCGATGCGCATAACAAACTCACTAGCAGGGACTAGCTCATTGTCCTTGTTGTGCAGTGCGGTATAAATTTGGTAGCGCTCCCCAGGTTCGCCGTGCAAACTAATGATCGGTTGATAAAGAAGCGCAAGCCTGTTTTCTTTCACAGCTTCACGTAACTTAAGCGTCCATCGTTCGTCTTTTTCATGCTCGCCCATTTGAGCGTCATCAGGTGAATAGATAACTATTTCGTTGGTATCTTTTTCCCAGGCTTCATCGCAACAATTTTTAGCTTTATTTAGAATATCTGGTACATTAGTTGTGAATTGGTCAATGGTAACTGCACCCACAGCTGGTTTTATAGCGATGTAGTCACTACCAGAAGTAGTCATTAGTTCACCTAAGTGTTTAATAACATTCGCGCCAAATGCATGTAAGAACTTACGATCAATATTTGAAGTCAGAACGCCAAAAGATTCTTCTGTTAATTTTGATAGAGTTTCATTTTCTGTACAGCATTCTCGCAGAGCGTTGGCTACATCACTGCTTACTTTGTCAATTACCGCAATGCCAAATCTGTCTTTAATATCATCGAAATTGGCAATATCTATCTGAATAAAGGCTTGAGATATTTTGCCTTGTTTTGCGGCATTAGCAGCAGCATCCAGCTGATCCATAATAGATCGACGATGATAAAATCCGGTATGCACATCACGTTCGCTAAGATAACTAAGTTGATCCTCTAATTCTTTAGTGTCACCGCCGCCAGCACTTGGGCTTTGAATAACGATTTGAATGCATTCTTCGCCACCTACCACTACTGCATTAAAACTAAATTTAGCGGAGAAAGTTTCTTCATTTTCTTTTTTGAACGTTAATGTGGTTTCACCAACTTCTTTAGATTTAGAAAACTTTTTCAATAAGTCTTTCATCTTTGCTTGATCATCAGGAGTTATAAGATCCATGATGGATAGTCCATACAGCTCTTCACTATTGCTGTGACCAAATTTTTCTAAATATTTAGTATTCGCATAAGTATGCATTCCTTCATGCAAATAACATATCGCATCGCGAGAACTTTCCATTAGTATTTGGCAGCGAGTCTCAAGTTCACCACAGTTTTCAGCAACTTCTTTGAGTTGCTGGATATGGAATTGAGTTTTAGCTGTACTACTAATTACGAGCTGTAAATGCTCGATATTATTTTTGTTTACTAAATTTGTAGCGCCTTGTTGCATGTACGCTACCGGATCAATTTCTGATGAATTGGTTAATGCAATTATAGGAATTTCTGGAGCACGACCATTAATGGTTGATACAGTTTGTTCTAGTGTCACTTCATTGTCTTCAATGGCATGAAGGACAATATGTGGCTGTGCCTCGCCAAGAAGAATGGTTAAATCATCCGCGTCCTGTGCAATCCGTGAGCGTACAGCAATCCCTGATGATTTTATGGAGCTAACCATTTTTTCAACATCATTAGGATTGCTGTCAACGAATATGAGTTGCAGCGGGTGATTCATAATTTCTCTAGTATTCCGTACTTTATCTGGTTTTAGACTTCAAAAGACATTTTGGCAACTGGCTCAAGCTATGCAATAGGCAGACGACAATGCCTTTATTTACACTTCTGAACGGTACACGACATTGGTAAAATGAGTAAATTACTTGATAATTCAGGTACTTCAAGAAATTAATCATATTTTAGTAATGTTCTCCGCTTGGCATGTCTGGCATCTCACTATAGGTGAATCTAGCGAAGGAAATGGTTTGTTCTAACATATGTTGAAAGACAATATTTTGTGTTTTTTTATCTGATTGAAGAACTAAATGATCTCCCTTTGCAGCAGCATTGGGCGGTGTGATGATGGTTTTGGTATCGCCACTTGAATTTTTTTCAGTCAGCTGAAGAATAAGTTCTAACTCGATAGACTTATCTGAATTTCGGTGAGCATCGATAACTTTCATTAATTCCACTTGTCCATGTAAAAATTCTATACCCATTTTCACACCTTGCTCAGATAATGATTGCATCCAACGTATAACGCCTAACCGCCACTCGTCATTTGGCTTGTCTTCAAGTCTAATTAAGATGATATCGCCTACTTGAGATTGGTAATCTGAAGTGTTGCTTGAGTTCAGGCAGTATCCGCCTTTACTTGCATTACTTATATTCCATGTTTGTATGGCGGGGCTAAGGGTAACTGTCTCGTTTTTTTCTGGATTGTTGTTAGCCGTCTGCTGTTTCTGTTTGTCAGCAACTACATTGCCACGATGAATCCAATCCCAAGCATTTGAGCTGGAAACAAGGTAATTATTTTCATCCTCACTGTGGTTGTCATTAAAAAAAGTTGACACTCTGGAGTTATCAATAGGTATCAACTCTAAATTTGATCTGTTGTTTCTGGAGTCAGGCTTGTCGTGATTCACGGTATGACCTGTTTGAAGAATATCAATAGCATTACGCATACCCATCACAAGGTGTAATCTTCCTTTCGCAGGTATGGCTCTTTTAGAGGAACGTATTGGTTTGCTGATTAACTTTTTCAATAAGCGCTTGCTTAAAGATTTGCTTAAATCATTAGTAGAGAATTTTGTTTCATTTCCATTTCCATTACCTTGACTTGAGTTAGAGTTTTCTTTTAATTCATTGATGAGATTGGAGGCGTCTATATAGCGATTTTTTGAAGAAATCGGTATCACTTCGTTATATATTAGGCGAACAGGTTTATATAGTGAGAGATTTATATAAAATGTATATTCGCTATCAGAAATAGCGCAATCTGTTAAGTCTGTGAGTTGACTCACTTTACGGAGGTATGAAGTGATCTTTCCTGCTTCGCCATGACCATATGTATGTAAATTAGATAACGATAGTAGGCAGGCGTGTGTAAATAAATTTTTAGGAGAAGATTTAATATTTGCAGTGTCTATATCATTTTTAATCTGTAGTTCTGCTAACTCAAAATGTTCTGCAATGCTATAGAGTTGGCAGAGGTCTTGCCAAAAGCATTGTGGTGGTTCAGAGTAGACTTGGGCTAAAGTTACATACTGCTCCAACTGGTAGTACATGGCGTGATGCACGCAAGTGACTAGCTTATTATTACTAAGTCGACTGTCTCGGTTTACTGTTTCTTGTATAATTATTTTGTACGCAGCGGCTAGCTCGTTAAGGATATTTTGCTGGAGTTTTAATACTTCTGTTGCTTTTTTTGATAATGGAAATGGTTGTGATAATAAATATTTCCGTTGATTCTTAAGAAATTCATGTGCAACAGGTCGCATCAGATCAATTGCAGCAAGTCTTTGTTTCGTTGCGTGAGCTTGGCGATTAGACCGCTTTAATCCATTGTAGTATTGTTGTATTGCAAGATCTTGATCGACATAAGGCAGATTTTTAAGCCACTTGCGCAATTCTCGCGGTAGTAATGAAAATTTATTCTCGCCCAAAGGGTCTTGGCTGGGCATAGAGATTTGAGTGTCGAGAAGCATAATTCCTTAACTAAACAGTGATTTAACAGGTGTGGCATCGATTAACATTTCTATATTATTAGTGTATAGATTTATAGGCTAGAGCAGTGTGATTTGCTCTGCGATTTGTCTCTAAATACTGTGTGTTTATCCGGAAGAATAGACGTTTAGAGGTTTCGTCGATTAAAACTGTGACCGCGTTCCCATATTACTCAGGGCTAGTTTCTGTTTTATGTTGTCTGTTAGTAGCTGATTACGCTCTTAGACTGTTTGTTTGCAATTTCCCTAACTAATTTAGGAACAAGATAACCTGGTAAGTGTTTAGCAATTTCACGCATAAGTTGGCGCGCACTATTTTCGCATACATCGAAATGAGCGGCACCATCTACTTTGTCTAATAGATGTAAATAGTAAGGTAAAACTCCAGCGCTAAACAATGCTTCACTTAGATTAATTAAGCTAGATGACTGATCATTTATATTTTTGAGCAACACACTTTGGTTTAATAACACACAGTTTAAGTCTTTAAGTTTTTGTAATTTTTTATGCATTTGAGTATTAATTTCATTCGCATGATTTATGTGCAACACCATAATAACTTGTAATCTGGTGTTGTTTACCCAGTTTAATAATTCGTCATTAATGCGATTGGGTATAACTACTGGCAAACGAGTATGTATGCGCAATCTTTTAATATGTTCAATAGGTTCAAGTTTGGCAATGAGTTTTGTTAACTCAGAATCATCAAGCACTAGAGGGTCACCACCGCTTAAGATAACTTCGGAAATGCTTCGATCATGTTCGAGTTCTTGAGTGCTCTTTGCCCAGCTGTCATGGCGTGGGTTTTGGGTTGAATAAGGAAAGTGTCTGCGGAAACAATATCTGCAATTAATGGCGCAACGACTTGTTGCGAGTAGCAATGCGCGTCCATTATATTTTTGCAGCAAGCCAGGTGATTTGATACTTAGCAAATCACCTACTGGGTCTTTTAAGTATCCAGCAACTTGGGTTTCTTCGTGCTGCGTAGGTAAAACCTGCAATAGTAAGGGGTCACTTGGGTTGCCATGTTGCATTCGCTCAACATAGCTTTGTGGAACTCTTAATTGAAACTGCTTGTTTGCTTTATAGCTGATTGGCAATTGCTCAATTTTTAGTCCCAATGTTTGGCATAGTAATTCTACATCAGTGATGGAAGTTTTGTATTCCAACTGCCAATTTGATTCGACTTTAATTCCCAGCTCCTGCTGGTCTTTATGCTGAGAGCTTGAACAATCTCGTGTTAGACTATATGTATTCGATGAACTCATAAAATTTCGCATTTTTAAACTATGGCAAACTATAATAGTAATGATTTTCGGGCTGGCTTGAAGCTAATTTTAGATGGCGACCCATATAATATAATTGAAAATGAATTTGTTAAGCCGGGCAAAGGTCAAGCCTTCAGCCGTGTAAAGCTTCGTAATCTTAAAACGGGTCGAGTGGTAGATCGCACATTTAAATCGGGCGAAACGGTTGAAGCTGCGGATGTGATGGACTCTGATATGCAGTATCTCTACAACGATGGCGAAGAATGGCATTTCATGGAGCCTAAGTCATTTGAGCAATTTGCGGTGTCTAAGGAAGCTGTTGGAGAAGATGCGCAGTGGTTAAAGGGGCAAGAGGTTTGTGTTATAACCTTGTTGAATGGCATACCTTTATCTGTGACGGTGCCTAATTTTGTCGAGTTAAAGATTACCCAAACCGATCCTGGCCTGAAAGGTGACACTGCACAGGGTGGCACCAAACCTGCAACTTTGGAGACAGGTGCTATCGTTAAAGTGCCTCTGTTTGTGGGAGAAGGAGAGGTGTTGCGAATTGATACAAGAAATGGTGAGTATGTCTCGCGCGTAAAAGACTGAAGCTTGTAATTTACGGCTCTACGATTAATTATTAGTAATATGATTTCACCTAAGTCATTGGATGCTTAAATGACTTGGGAGCCACAAGCAACTTTGAATGTTTTGCAGATACGTGCCAATGTCAATGCACAAATTCGTAAATTTTTTCAGACTCAGAATGTTTTAGAAGTAGAGACTCCTTTATTAAATCAATATGCAGTAAGCGATTTGCAGATAGATAGTATCGCTACAGAAAACTCCAAATATCTTCACACTTCACCTGAATATGCGATGAAAAGATTACTGGCTTTTCATCGCTGCGATATTTATCAACTGTGTAAAGTTTTTCGTGCCAATGAAAGTGGGCGCTTGCATAACGAAGAATTCACAATGCTTGAATGGTATCGCTTCAAGTGGACTTATAAGGAGTTAATGAATGAGGTGGCTGATCTCACTAAAATATTGCTCGACGACTATGTAAAACCAGTTGATGTTGTGTATTTAAGTTATCAAGAAATTTTTGAAAAATACATAAATATTAATGTTCGTAGTGCGAAGCAAGCGGATTATCTACAAGTGTGTGGAGATCATTCACTGCAATTAAATTCTGCATTATCAGTAGAACAATATCAGGATCTTGTTCTGGATCAGATTATAGTGCCAAAATTTGATAAGCGTTTTCTAACGTTTGTTTATGATTTTCCGGCTGAGCAAGCAGCGTTGGCAAAGCTAAATAGCCAAGGTTTTGCGCAACGTTTTGAATTATATTTTGCTGGAATTGAGCTAGCGAATGGATTTCAGGAGTTAACGGATGCGCAGGAACAGTTAGCGCGTTTTGAGGAAAATAATCGCAAACGATTATTGGAAGATAAAAAAGCGATAGAAATTGATGCTGATTTTATACAAGCACTTGAAGCTGGGTTGCCTGATAGTGCAGGTGTTGCATTAGGGATTGATCGACTCTTGATGGTGATGTTGAATGCCACGCATATAAACGAAGTTTTATCTTTTGCGGTTCATTAACAAGTAATTTCCTCTTCAGTCATTCCTATAGCTGACCCTATTGCCTGGCCCATTTTTACGGTTTGTTGGATTTCCAGGTTATCATTCCACTGCACTTTGTTAGCTTCGAAGACCATGATTGCGGTTGAGCCCATATTGAATATTCCTAACTCGTCACCTTTCTTTAAGCTAATGTCATTATAAGTTTTTCTAACAATATTTTTACCACGAGGTGGAGTGACTAGTCCTTCCCATGCCATTTCAATTGCTGCAACATTTACGGCTCCGACCATTACTACAGCCATGTAGCCAAGTTTTGTCTTAAAAATAGATACAACCCGCTCATTTCTGCTATACAAGCCTTTAATCACTTCTGCTGCATAGGGTGCAACGCTAAATAATCTACCGGGCACATAAATCATTTCTACTAATTCGCCATCAAATGGCATATGTACACGATGGTAGTTTCTGGGTGATAAATATATAGTTGCAAAGTTTCCACTTTGACAAAGTGTTCCATAATTATTCGTACCACCCAACAGCTGGCTTATTGAAAAATTCTGGCCTTTAGCTTGAATCGCCTGATCATTTTTGTAATGTGCAACCTGGCTTATGCGCCCATCTGCTGGACAAGTAATAGAGTTTTCATCACTGTCTATAGGGCGAGCTCCAGCAATTAATTTGCGTGTAAAAAATTTATTAAAGCTTGCGTAATTTTCAGCATCCCCGTATTCAGACTCGCTCATGTCTACATCGAAGGTGCGTATAAATAATCTAATTGCAGGATTCTTTAACGGTGTTTGTAGGCGCGTTAACCAAAAGGTGAGGCGTGATACGTAGTGATGTGGGAATAAGTGAAATAAGAATCCCTTGATTTGTTTCCACATGAAATATTTTTTTAACTTTTATTTTTTTCGTAGAGCGCACTAATAATCTTAAAGTCATTAGCAATAATTTTCGCATCATGTGGAGTGCTGAATAGGGCTACCATTTTGCCGTCAGGCGCGGTGACAAATATGTGTGCGCTATGGTCAACCAAATAGTTATCTGTAGTGCTATCGCCAATTGCATATATAGCCCCAATGGATTGAGTTAGATTGTCAATTTGTTTTTTGTCACCCATTAACCCGATCATGTCGCGATTAAAATGCTCAACATATTTTTTCAACTTTTCAGGTTGATCGCGCTGTGGATCTACGGATATAAAAATATTACGAGGCGTGGTGCCAAAGCCCTCTAATTCGTTTGTTACCTGGTCGAGAGTACTTAGCGTTAGCGGGCAAACATCCGGGCAGTTGGTGAAGCCAAAAAAAATCATGCTCCATGATCCAATTAAATCTTGGTTGCTAAAAGGAGAACTTAAATGGTTAGTAAGTGAAAAGCTTGGAAGCTCACGAGGATTGCTTTGTAGGCTGGTCGCTTTTTGTAAGTTATCAGCACTGATAGAATGCGAGTTTTGGTAGTTGTAAAAGAGCAAACCAAATGCGATGGCTGCAACAGCAGCAAGGAAAATATTTAAACTGCGCCCGTATTGGTGCGAGCTATAGTCTAGCAAGTTTTGATTCATATACACATTATTTCATAGCCAAGATTCGTGTATACCAAGCAAAATAGATAGTTGTATATAATCACGCTGCTATTCCTTTCACTGATAAGTTACAATTCAGCAATGTCCGGAAACTCAATTGGAAAATTATTCATCGTAAGCTCGTTTGGCGAAAGTCACGGTAAAGCCATTGGCTGTATTGTGGACGGTTGCCCTCCTGGCCTGGCTTTAAGTGAGAAAGATCTACAGAACGATTTAGAGCGCCGTAGACCAGGTAAATCTCGTCATACTACGCAAAGGCGTGAGCCTGATCAGGTTGAGATTCTTTCCGGCACGTTTGAGGGTAAAACAACAGGTGCGCCGATTGGTTTAATAATCTATAACCAGGATGCCCGATCCAAAGACTATTCCGAAATTATGGATAAGTTTCGACCGGGCCATGCTGATTATACTTATCTAAAAAAGTATGGATTAAGAGACTATCGTGGTGGTGGACGTTCATCTGCGCGCGAGACAGCAATGCGTGTTGCAGCGGGCGGTATTGCACGTAAATATTTGCATGAAAACTATGGCATTAAGATTCAGGCTTACCTGTCCCAGCTTGGTGAGTTAGTGATTGAGCATAAAGATTGGTCAGTGGTAGAAAATAATCCATTTTTTTGCCCAGATGAAAGTAAAGTAGCTGAGTTAGAAGCCTATATGGATGACTTGCGTAAGCAAGGTGATTCAGTTGGTGCACGGGTTAATGTTGTTGCCAGTGGTATGCCAGTGGGTTTGGGCGAACCTATATTTGACCGTTTAGATTCTGATATTGCTCACGCCATGATGAGCATTAATGCGGTTAAGGGTATCGAGATTGGTGCAGGTTTTAATAGTGTCTCGCAAAAAGGATCGCAGCATCGTGATGAGATGACGCCGCAAGGTTTTATCACGAATCATGCTGGTGGAACTTTGGGTGGAATTTCTTCGGGTCAGGATATTCTCGCAAGTGTCGCGTTTAAGCCAACATCCAGTATACGTATTCCAGGTAAAACCATTGATAAAGACGGTAATCAAACTGAAATTATAACTAAAGGCAGACATGATCCTTGTGTTGGAATTCGCGGTGTGCCGATAGTAGAAGCAATGCTTGCCTTGGTGTTGATGGACCATGTGTTACGGCATCGTGCACAAAATGAAAATGTAACTTGCTCTACTCCTGACATTCCTGCCTCGATATAGCGCTGTAGTTTTATAAATTCTATCTACACTATGTCTGTTAAGCAGAAAACTTCTGCAGAGCACCAATCACTCGCGGGTTTTTATTTTTTCTATTTCGCCAGCATTGGTGCATTTCTTCCATACTGGAGTTTGTACCTAAAATATCTCGAGTTCTCCGCGCGACAAATTGGTGAGTTGTCTGCAGTTCTGTTGGCTACAAAAATTTTCGCACCTTACCTATGGGGCTGGATCGCGGATCACACAGGTAAACGTTTATCTGCAATTCGTCTAGCATCGTTTATCGGTATGATGATTTTTGCCGCTGCTTTATTTTTTAAAGACTATTGGCCGCTATTGATAATTTTAGCCGGTTATAGTTTTTTCTGGAATGCAACACTGCCTCAATTTGAAGCTGCCACGATGAATAATCTGGCTGGCAGTAAACACATGTATAGCCGAATTCGATTGTGGGGGTCGGTTGGGTTTATCATCACGGCTTCTTTACTTGCGCCCGCTTTAGAAAAATTTGGTATTCAGTATTTGCCTTGGATTATATTGCTGATCTTATCGCTTACCTGGATAAATACCCTATTGGTCAATGAAGCTCCGCAAGGTATAAAAATAATAACTTCACCTTCGATGCTGAAGACCTGTCTACAGCCGCAGGTATTTGCGTTGTTACTGGCTTGTTTTCTAATACAGGCCAGTCATGGCCCTTACTACACTTTTTTTAGTATATATGCTGAAGATAGTGGTTATTCTCGAACATTGATTGGGCAGTTATGGTCGTTAGGGGTATTGGCAGAAGTGGTGGTGTTTTATTTTATGTACCGCTGGCTACCTCAATTAGGGGCTAAGCGCTTGCTGGTGATTGCAATGCTACTTACAGTGTTTCGCTGGTGGTTGATTGCCTACTATGTGGAGTATTTATCTATATTGCTATTTGCGCAATTATTGCATGCAGCTTCATATGGGCTTTTTCATGCCTCGGCTATACACCTTATCGATCAATATTTCTCGGGTAGTATCCAGGGCCGTGGACAGGCGTTATTTGCAAGCATAAGTTTTGGTCTCGGTGGTTCACTGGGAAGTTTGGTGAGTGGGTATACTTGGAATACGATAGGGCCCTCTTATGTGTATTTATTGGCGATGTGTATAGCCTTGGTCGCCTTAATTCAATATTTGTGGATGGCGAAGCCTGGTTTATGGAAGGGTTAACCAAGGATTGGATTACTGGCTTTTGATTAATATTGTTGAAGAAAAATGCAAAATAAAACACTTTACGACAAAGTTTGGCAGAACCATGTGGTGCATGAGCGCGACGATGGCATGAGCTTATTGTATATCGATCGTCACTTAATTCATGAGGTAACCTCGCCACAAGCATTTGAAGGTTTGCGTTTAGCAAAACGTGATTTATGGAGAAGGGATTCTATTCTAGCAACAGTAGACCACAATATCCCCACCACAGATCGAAGTGCTGGGATAGATGATGTGATTTCAAAAACACAGGTCGATACACTGGATCAAAACTGTAAAGACTACTCATTAACACAATTTTCTATGCTCGATGTTCGTCAAGGAATAGTGCATGTTATTGGTCCAGAGCAGGGCGCTTCTTTGCCTGGAATGACGATCGTATGTGGTGACTCACATACTTCTACACATGGGGCTTTAGGTGCGCTTGCATTTGGTATTGGCACTTCTGAAGTGGAACATGTTTTGGCAACGCAATGTTTACTAATGAAAAAGTCTAAAAACATGTTAGTGCAAGTCAATGGCCAATGTGAATCAGGCGTGACAGCAAAAGATATTGTCTTGGCAATTATTGGTAAGTTAGGTACTGCAGGGGCTAATGGGCACACGATTGAATTTGCAGGCAGTGCTATTCGTGCGTTATCTGTAGAAGGACGTATGACAGTCTGTAATATGTCGATAGAAGCAGGCGGGCGTGCAGGTATGATTGCAGTGGATGATGCAACGATCGAATATATTGCTGGGCGACCATTTTCTCCCAAGGGGAATAATTGGGATTTAGCCGTAAAACAATGGCGTAACTTGAATAGTGACGAAGCTGCCAATTTTGATTCTGAAATAGAAATTGATGCAAATGATTTGCAGCCACAAGTAACCTGGGGTACTTCTCCGGAAATGGTGGTAGGCGTAAAGGGTAGAGTTCCACATAATCTAAATGCTGACCAACAACGCGCATTGCAATATATGGATTTACAACCGGGTACTCCAATTGAAGAAATTGAGCTGGATAAAGTTTTTATTGGATCGTGTACAAATTCAAGAATAGAAGATTTACGAGCAGCAGCGAATGTCATTCAAGCAAGAAAAATAGCGAATAATATTAAACTGGCCATGGTGGTGCCGGGGTCCGGTTTAATCAAACTGCAAGCAGAGCAGGAAGGTTTGGATAAAATATTCAAGGCTGCAGGTTTTGAGTGGCGTGAGCCTGGATGTTCTATGTGTTTAGGAATGAATGCAGACCAGTTAGAACCGGGTGAGCGTTGTGCGTCTACTTCTAACCGCAACTTTGAGGGTCGTCAGGGCAAAGGCGGTCGCACTCATTTGGTGAGTCCGGCAATGGCAGCTGCGGCTGCCATACACGGACACTTTGTAGATGTAAGAAGGTATCTTTGAATATGAAATCATTTAAAGAAATTACAACTACCTTACTACCTCTTGATCGAAGTAATGTGGATACAGATGCGATTATCCCGCAACAGTATTTAAAGTCTGTAAAGCGTACCGGGTTTGGAGTCAATCTTTTTGACAACTGGCGTTACCAAGATCCGGGTGTACTTGGGCAAGATCATAGTCAGCGTCGATTATATAATGACTTTGTTTTGAATCAAATACAGTTTAAGGATGCTAAAATTTTATTAGCACGCGAAAATTTTGGTTGTGGGTCTTCGCGGGAGCATGCGGTATGGTCGATTTTAGATTATGGTTTTGAAGTGGTTATAGCGCCAAGTTTTGCGGATATCTTTTGTAGTAATTGTTATAAGAACGGATTATTACCGATATCTTTAAGTGCAAGTGAGGTTGATTATTTGTTTGATAAGGTTAACGCTAATTCGAATTATCAATGCAATGTTAATTTAGATCTGCAAACCGTAAGAGATGAGAATGGTAAGTCTTTCTCTTTTCAAATTGATGAATTTAGAAAATACTGTTTAGTAAACGGTTATGATGAGATTGATCTTACACTACAGCATGAATCTAAAATAAGAGACTACGAAGAAAAATTAAAACAGGCCAGTCCTTGGTTATTTGCAACTAAATAAAAAAGATGAATAAGATTTTATTATTACCTGGTGATGGCATAGGTCCAGAAGTAATTGCACAAGCAAAAAAAGTTTTATTGCATTTACGTAATGAGTATGGCTTTAAGGTAGAAATTGAAGAGGCATTAATAGGTGGCAGTGCATACGACGATTGTAAAAACCCCTTGCCTGATGAAACGCTTAAGTTGGCCAATACCAGTGATGCGATACTGTTGGGCGCAGTGGGTGGGCCAAAATATGATGCAGTTGAACGTGAATTGCGTCCTGAAAAAGGCTTGTTACGTATTCGAGCGGAGTTAGATTTATTTGCAAATCTTCGCCCTGCAATTTTATATAAGTCGTTAGCGGGTGCGTCTTCACTAAAGCCCGAATTGGTTGCTGGTTTGGATATCATGATTGTGCGTGAATTAACCGGCGGAATATATTTTGGAGAGCCGCGTGGAATTCGCACGCTAGAAAATGGAGTGCGTCAGGGTTTTAATACATTAGTATATGACGAGAACGAAGTGTCACGGATTGCACATGTTGCTTTCCGAATTGCGCAAAAACGAGATAGTAAACTTTGTTCGGTAGATAAAGCTAATGTTTTAGAGGTATCAGAACTTTGGCGTGAAGTGGTTGAGTCCGTGCATGCAGATTATAAAGATGTGGCGCTCAGTCATATGTATGTAGATAATGCTGCTATGCAATTGGTGCGTGAGCCTAATCAATTCGATGTAGTGTTAACAGGGAATATGTTTGGTGATATTCTTTCTGACGCCGCAGCAATGTTGACTGGATCGATTGGCATGTTGCCTTCAGCATCATTAGATTACAATGATAAAGGTATGTATGAGCCTATCCATGGATCTGCACCGGATATCGCTGGTAAGAATATTGCTAACCCTCTTGCAACTATTCTCTCGATTGCAATGATGTTGCGCTACAGCCTAGAACAAGAAAGTCTTGCGGATAAAGTGGAGGCAGCAGTGCAGCAGGTTATTGGCAATGGCCTTCGCACTGCAGATATTGCTGATAATCACTCTGCAATTGGTACTAATGAAATGGGTGATGCTGTTATCGCGGCCTTAGATTAAGTTGCCATTAGACTATTAGATTAATCACGAGTAAAAACTAACAAAGATGAAAAAATACGATGTAGTGGTGGTGGGTGCTACCGGTGCGGTGGGTGAGCAGATGCTTGCGATACTTGCACAGAGAAAATTTCCTGTTAATAACGTTTATGCATTAGCAAGTTCACGCTCAGTTGGTAAAAAAGTTAATTTTGGAGATTCTGTATTAGAAGTGCAGGATTTGGCTAAGTTTGATTTCTCTACAACTCAAATTGGTTTGTTTTCACCGGGTGCAAGCATCTCAAAAGAATATGCACCTAAAGCAGCAGCACAAGGCTGCGTTGTAATTGATAATACTTCGCAATTTCGCTATGACGATGATATTCCTTTGGTAATTCCCGAGGTCAATGCACATCAAATTGGTAACTATAAGTCTCGCGGCATCATTGCCAATCCGAATTGTTCTACTATACAAATGCTGGTCGCACTTAAGCCATTGCATGATGCAGCAGGTATTGAGCGTATCAATGTTGCCACGTATCAAGCCGTTTCTGGAACCGGTACTGAGGCGATAGAGGAGTTGGATCAACAGAGTCGAGCTATTCTTAATGGTAAACCGATTAATTGCGACGTTTATCCGAAACAGATTGCCTTCAATGCCTTGCCACATATAGATAAGTTCATGGAAAACGGTTACACCAAAGAAGAAATGAAAATGGTCTGGGAAACCCAGAAGATCATGGAAGATGATTCTATTTTGGTGAATCCAACTACCGTGAGAATTCCGGTTAAATATGGGCATTCGGAAGCAGTGCATATAGAGCTAAAAGAGAAGCTATCTGCTCAAAAAGCGCGCGATTTATTAACCGCAGCCCCCGGAGTTGTTGTAGTGGATGAGCATCAAGATGGTGGATATCCGACCGCAGTTACCGAGGCTGAGGGCACCGATCCTGTATACGTTGGGCGTATTAGAGAAGATATCTCACATCCTAGGGGTCTTAATATGTGGATAGTCAGCGATAACCTCAGAAAAGGCGCTGCACTCAATAGCATTCAGATCGCTGAAGCTTTGATAAATAACCATATTTAATCTATAGTTGCCCCGTGAATTAATTCGATAACTCAAAGATATTCTTAGAGTTTTTAGTTTCATTAATGAATAAAAAACGAACAATCTTTCAAGCACACAACGCAATCAAGGTGGAGCACAACAATGGTGCGTAAATCATCTCTACATATACTTCTAATTTCTCTTCTAATGTTTTTGCCAGGACAACTGCTATCTCTTGGCTTAGGTGAAATTGAAGTTGATTCAGCGCTAAATCAGCCGTTGAACGCTCAAATTAATTTAATATCTGCGCGTGCAGATGAACTGGAAGAGATGCGGGTAGAGTTGGCACCTGCAAATGTTTTTGATCGCGTAGGTGTACCGCGCCCTTACTTTTTAACCCAGCTTAAATTTACGCCGATATCTTTGCCTGGCGGTGGGACTGCAATACGAATTACATCAAAAGATCCCGTGCGTGAACCTTTTTTAACTTTCTTGGTTGAAGTGACCTGGCCCAAAGGTCGGTTGTTAAGAGAATATACTATTTTACTTGATCCACCTGAATTTGCACAGCAACAAGCACCGCAAATTGCAACACCAGTGACAACTCCTGCAATGCAAGAGCAGGTTGTTACAGCAGAACCTGTTGCAGTGCCGCAAGCCGCAACACCCAAAGAAGTAATTGCAGAACCTGCGGCTGATGTTGAATCGATTCGTGAAAAAATGGATCGTGAATTAGGAATAGATTCTAGCGAACCAATTACCAGCGCTGATACAGTGGTTGCTAAGTCAGAAGTGTATACGCAAGCATCAGTGGCAGGTGAGCACGTAGTAGTAGGTGGAGACACATTATATAAAATTGCTAAAAATTCCAGGCCGTCAAGCTCTGTCTCAATAAACCAGATGATGGTTGCAATACAGCAAGCAAATCCGAAAGCTTTTGCGCGTAATAATGTCAACTTACTCAAGAAAGGTGCAGTGCTTCGAATGCCAGATGCAGGAGAAGCGCAATCTGCATCATCAGCAGAAGCACGTAAAATCATCTCCCAACAAAATGCGTTGTGGAGAGAGTATAGAGGTAATGCTTCACAAGTTGCGGCAACCAATGTTGACGCCCCTGAATTGGTAAAAGAAAAGAATGACGTAGCAAATGAAGCTAAGCAAGCACTTAAAGAAACCCCTAAAAAAACCGAAACGGCTAAGCAAGATCTGAATATTCTTGCAGCTGAAGATGGCAAGCCGTCAGAAAACAATATGCAAGTGGCGGGTGGGGAAGAAGTTAAGAAGCTACAAAACGAAATAACTTTAACTAAAGAACTTGCTGAGTCAAAAGGCAAAGAAGCTGAAGAACTCAAGAGCCGGGTTGAGGCGCTTGAGTCGATGTTGGAGAAGAAAGAGAAAATTCTTAACATCCAAAATCAACAGTTAAAAGATTTACAACAACAGTTGAGTACTGAAGCGGATAAAGCTGCAACGGCAGAAAAGATGCTGAAAGAAAAGGCAGTTCAAGTAGAGACTAAATCTGAGCTTAAGCCCGAAACTAAACCAGAAACTAAACCTGAAGCTAAGCCAATAGAAAAACCAGCTGTTGAACCAACTATTGAAGAAGTTAAGAAACCTGTAGTAGAGCCGTTGCCTGAATTTTCTGAACCCGTAGTGGCAGAGCGGTCTATTGTGAAGCCAAAGTTAGAGTCACTTCCTGATTGGGATTCATTGCCGGAGATCGAAGCTGTTAAAGAAGAAGTTGTTGCTGAAAAGCCCGCCGAAGTAAAACCGGAAGACGTAAAACCCGTTCAAAAACCAGCTGAAGTTAAGCAAGTTGAAGCACCCAATGCACCAGAAGCAACATCAGGAATAATGGGCTTTGCTACTTCTTTGCTTGAGCGCTTTAAAAATGTTTTATTACCATTGGTTGGTGGAGCTTTATTATTGTTAGGTGGTTTATGGTTCTGGCGTAAGAAAAGTGTGAAAACAGTAGAGCTTACAGGGCTTGGTGAAATGCCACTGGAGCTTGGTGATGACAATGATCATTTTGATGACATTCTTGATGAAACCATCGTTACGCCACAAAAAAATAATGTGGCTGAAGTCAGAGATGATGTCGGCACCATGCAAGACCTTGGCTTAGATGACGAGGATATGAAATTTACACCAACCACTTCCGATGCTGGTAGTGATGCTGTGCTAGGTGAAGATGTTTTAGATGAAGCCGATGTATATATTTCCTATGGCTTGCATCAACAGGCGCAAGACTTGTTAACCGATGCGATTGCAAAAGAACCGAATAATAATGATTACAAAACCAAGTTGGCTGAAGTTTATTACAGTCAAAAAGATGCACAGAGTTTTGAGCAATATGCTGAAAAAATTAAAGCTGAAGTAGGTGAGAAGAGTAGCCAATGGCAAAATATTCTTGCCATGGGTAAAGAGTTAGCGCCAAGTAATGCGTTATTTGCGGGTGCTGCTGCACTCGGTGTTGCTGCCAAAGCGGTATTTGATAAGCCCTATGAGGCTGATGTAGATATTGGTCTACAAACTGTAATTGATAATCCTTTGTCTGATGCAAATTTAGAAGATACCTTCCTTGATAATGACACCAGTGCTGACGATGATGATGGTTTAGATTTTAATATCGATGACCCTATGGCTGAAGATGAGCTAGAGGATGACCCTGTCGCTAGTAAAATAATGGAAGCCAATGAAACTTCAGATATCTTAAATTTTGAAGTAGATGATTTGTCCGACGACCTTCTTGAAGATGACGAGGATGTGGAGGCCGATGCAGATACTGTTATGGATGCAATGGCTACTGGATTACATGAAACTGCAAGTATGGATGATCTTACTCAAGAACTAGAACAGATTGGCATGCAAACCACAATGAATGACTTGAAGCCTTTAGATCTTGATGAGGATGCTCTGGAGGATGTCGAGGGTCTGGCAGCATCTTTAGATGATACGGTTGCTATGCAATCAAATGATTTTGATATAGATACAGAACTTACACCCGCTGACGCGGAGGAAACTGCGGCATATACGCCCAGCTCGCTAGAGGGTGCCTTTGGTGGTGATGATACTGAGCAATTTGATGTCGGCAATATGGATACAGAATTCCTTGATCCTGCTGAACAGACTGTTGCGCAAACGCATACCGATCTACAAGAATTGGGGCCACCTTCTCTAATCGAAGAAGTGGGAACTAAACTTGATTTAGCTAAAGCGTTTGTAGATATGGGCGACTCTGATGCGGCTAGAGAAACATTGCTTGAAGTAATTAACGAAGGTGATGAATCACAAATAAGAGCTGCTAAAGATCTGATGGATAAACTTGGAAGCTAGTATTACAGCTGGTTGTTGGAAGTTATTAATTGTATTCTCTTGTAATAAATAATAACTTCCTGCATATCTTGTTTGTCTGATTATTCTATTTATATATTTGTAGCTACTCAGTCTACAAATCCTTAAATATAAAGAAATGCGTTTAGCTCTAGGGGTTGAATACAATGGTAGTCAATTCTATGGTTGGCAACGTCAGTTAAATGCAGATTCTGTGCAACAATACCTAGAGGAAGCCATTTCAAAAGTTGCAAATTCACCAATAAAACTTATTGCAGCAGGCAGAACGGATACCGGTGTGCATGCTACAGAGCAAGTTGTCCATTTTAATTGTGAAAATGTGCGTGGGCTAAAAGCCTGGGTGCGGGGAGTAAATAGATATTTGCCTAATTCGGTCTCTGTAATGTGGGCTAAGCATGTTACAGACGAGTTTCATGCAAGGTATAGCGCACAATCTAGACGTTATTGTTACATTATATACAACAGTGAGGCTCGACCTGCGTTATTGGATAAACTTGTGACTTGGGAATATGGTGAATTAGATCTGCATAAAATGCAGCATGCAGCAAAACATTTGCTAGGCATGAATGATTTTAGTTCTTACCGTGCGGTGGCTTGCCAGGCCAATAATCCAGTACGCACTGTGCATGAGATAACGCTTAGAAAGCATAATGAATTTATTCTCATGGATATTCATGCAAACGCTTTTTTGCATCATATGGTTAGAAATATTATGGGAGTATTAATGACTATCGGCAGGGGTGAAAGGCCGCAAGATTGGTCTTTAGAGGTGCTAGAGAAATGTGACCGTACCTGTGGTGGCATCACGGCTCCCGCAGCCGGGTTATATTTAGTTAAAGTGACGTATGATGAATGCTACGGTTTAGATGAGGCGATTAGGTGGCCTGCTATAGCAAATGCTTTTTAAAAATAAAATATACAATGCAAACTCGGATTAAATTTTGTGGCTTGACAAGAAAACAAGATGTGCAACATGCAGTTAAACTGGGTGTGGATGCGTTGGGGTTTGTGTTTGTTGATAAAAGTGTGCGTAATATTGATATAGATACTGCAGTGGATTTGATCCGTGAAGTTCCGCCATTCGTTATCAAAGTCGGCTTATTTATGAATTCTCGTGTAGCCGATGTAGAAAATATAATCAAATACGTAAAGCCAAATTTACTGCAATTTCATGGCGATGAGGATGAGATGTTCTGCAAACAATTTAATATGCCATATATAAAGGCAGTGCCTATGGCCAGTACGGAATCGCTTGAAGAGTTTTGTGAGCATTACGCATCAGCTACAGGCTTTATTTTAGATAGTCATGCCAAAGGTCAAATGGGGGGTAGTGGCAAGAGGTTTGTTTGGAATGAACTGCCAAAAAACCTCAAAAAACCTATTGTTCTGGCGGGCGGGCTAACCGTGTCGAACGTTGCCGAGGCAGTGCGTGTTGTACGACCCTATGCGGTTGATGTAAGTAGTGGTATTGAGGCTGGTAAAGGTATCAAAGACCCCGTTAAAATGGAGCAATTCATTAAGGAAGTTAATCGTGACTAGGATTGCAGAAGAAGTAGGCCCTATAAAAACAGATAACCAATATTCAGATGCCATGCCGGATGCGAACGGTATGTTCGGTGAGTATGGTGGTCGTTATGTTGCTGAAACATTAATTGAGCCCTTGGCTGAGTTGGAAGCAGCCTATTTTCATTATAAGAATGATCCCGAATTTATAGCCGAGTTTGATGCTGATCTGGCTCATTATGTGGGCAGACCAAGTCCGCTCTATCACGCGCAACGCTTAAGTGAAAAATATGCAGGTGCACAGATTTATCTAAAGCGTGAAGATTTAAACCACACAGGTGCGCACAAAATAAACAATACTATTGGCCAGGCATTATTGGCCAAACGTATGGGTAAGCCACGTATTATTGCCGAAACCGGTGCCGGTCAACATGGTGTTGCAAGTGCCACGGTGGCTGCGCGACTTGGTCTTGAATGCGTAGTGTATATGGGTGAACAAGATATCCATCGGCAAGCGCCAAATGTTTATCGTATGAAGTTGCTGGGTGCAAAAGTTGTACCGGTCACTTCAGGATCAAGAACATTAAAAGACGCATTAAATGAGGCATTACGAGATTGGGTCACCAATGTTGATAATACGTTTTATATTATTGGTACGGTTGCTGGTCCTCATCCCTATCCTTTATTGGTAAGAGACTTTCAAGCCATTATTGGCAGAGAAGCCAAAGCGCAAATGTATCAGCAAACCGGAGGTTTGCCAGATGCATTAGTAGCTTGTGTGGGGGGCGGTTCAAATGCAATTGGTTTGTTTCATGACTTTATTCAAGACAAAAGCGTAACAATGTTCGGTGTTGAAGCTGCAGGACTTGGATTGAATACAGATAAACATTCAGCACCATTAAATGCAGGTCGTCCAGGTGTGTTACATGGAAATCGAACCTACTTAATGGAAGATGATAACGGACAAATAATAGAAACGCATTCAATCTCAGCAGGATTAGATTACCCAGGGGTTGGCCCAGAGCATGCTTGGTTAAAAGATAGTGGTAGAGTTCAATATGAGTCTGTCACTGATGATGAAGCGCTCGCTGCGTTTCATGAATTAACACGGATTGAAGGAATTATTCCGGCTTTGGAAAGTAGTCACGCCATTGCATATGCAACAAAACTGGCAACTACCATGAATCGTGATAAAAAAATTGTCGTAAATTTATCCGGCCGTGGCGACAAAGATATTAATACCGTTGCTGAAATTGAAGGCATAACAATATGAGTCGTTTAAAAGCAACCTTTGAGAATTTAGCAAAAGATGGACGAAAAGCATTAATTGCCTATGTTACGGCTGGCGATCCGCATCCTGATCTCACCGTGCAAATCATGCACACATTAGTTGAAGCGGGCTCAGATATTATTGAGCTTGGAGTTCCATTTTCTGATCCAATGGCCGATGGACCCGTGATTCAAGCCGCTTGCGAACGTGCCCTAGCGCATGGAACCAGTTTGCTGCAAGTGCTTAATATGGTAGAAGAATTTCGCAAACAAGATTCACGAACTCCGGTCGTGTTAATGGGTTATCAGAACCCTATAGAAGTTATGGGTGT
This sequence comes from uncultured Thiotrichales bacterium, assembly GCA_964486815.1. Classification (GTDB taxonomy): domain Bacteria; phylum Pseudomonadota; class Gammaproteobacteria; order UBA4575; family UBA4575; genus JABDMD01. The sequence goes on along the minus strand of CAZAOO010000007.1, from coordinate 7,094 downwards.
AAAAAAGTTTGCGCAGACGGCGCAGGCAAAACAAGTTGATGGCATTTTAACTGTAGACATGCCAATAGAGCAGGCTAAAAGTGCTGTTAGTGAATACAAAAAACACCAGCTTGATAATATTTTCCTTATTGCACCAACAACAAGTTCAGAGCGCATTAAACATATCTGTGATCACTCATCTGGTTTTGTATATTACGTTTCACTAAAAGGTGTTACGGGTGCAGGTAATCTAGATACTGCTGAAGTTGCAATAAAGATTGCAGAGATTAGAAAATCAACTGCATTGCCGATAGGAGTGGGTTTTGGTATTAAAGATCGGCAAAGTGCAAGTAAAGTTGCTTCTATAGCTGATGCCGTAGTGGTGGGCAGTGCTATTATTAATGAAATTGAGGCGCATGCATCCAATCAGGCTACAATGTTGAGTAATATAAAAACATTATTGTCTGGAATACGTTTAGCTATGGATAGTATGGTTACTGATCAACATGGAAATAAAGAAGTTGCTTGAAATACGGGAACCCTTAAATGAGTAATCTGCTATGAGTTGGTTGGAAAAATTAATGCCTTCACGCATTCGTACCGAGGGTACGAGTAAGCGAAAAGTTCCGGAAGGACTTTGGGATAAATGTCCAAGCTGTAGTGCAGTTTTATATCGTTCCGATTTAGAGCGAAATTTACAAGTATGTCCGAAATGCAGTCACCATATGAGAATTGGTGCGCGTGAGCGTTTGCTAGCATTCCTTGATACTGATAGCCAAGAAGAATTGGCGGCAGACATAGAATCTATCGATTTCTTAAAGTTTAAAGATAGTAAAAAGTATAAAGATCGCATCATCGCGGCTCAAAAAGCTACCGGTGAAAAAGATGCATTAATTGTAATGAAAGGTAATCTTAAAGATCTGCCGATTATTGCAGTTGCCTTTGAGTTTAAATTTATTGGTGGTTCAATGGGCTCGGTTGTGGGTGAGAAATTCTTGCGAGCAGCAAAATATGCGCTTAGCGAAAATGTTCCCATGGTGTGTTTCTCCACGAGTGGAGGCGCGCGCATGCAAGAAGCCTTGATGTCGTTATTTCAAATGAGCAAAACAAGTGCCGCCTTGGAACGGATGCGCAAACAGGGAATACCTTTCATCTCTGTGCTGACAGACCCCACCACTGGTGGTGTATCTGCAAGCTTTGCCATGCTGGGTGATCTTAATATTGCAGAACCAAATGCCTTGATTGGTTTTGCAGGCCAAAGGGTGATTGAGCAGACGGTTCGTGAGACGTTGCCTGAAGGATTTCAAAGAAGCGAGTTTTTGCTAGAGCATGGCGCACTCGATATGATCGTGGATCGAAAAGATATGCGTGATAGGCTACATTCGATTCTAAGTATTCTAATGCATGTAAAATAAGAAGTTAGAGATAACTACAAAGATTATAGTTATTCTTTAGAGTTATAAGCTAACAAGAACTACTTCCTGCTAACAATTCAAATTAATTTCATCCCTTGTTATGAGATTCGAACAGCTACAAGAATGGTTGGACTGGCAAGAGACTTTGCACTCACAAAAAATTGAGCTGGGTCTTGAACGTATTGCTGAAGTTGCTACTAAGATGGGTGTCAATAAACCCAAATATAAAACTATTGTCGTAGCAGGAACAAATGGCAAAGGTTCAATCGTAAGTGTTCTAGAATCTATCTATCATCATGCCGGGTATCGAGTGGGTGCTTATACATCGCCTCATTTACTTCATTACAACGAACGAATTAGAGTTAATCATAAGAATATCGATGATGATTCATTATGTAATGCATTTAACAAGGTAGATGAAGCACGCAGCGATACAAGTCTTAGTTATTTTGAGTTTGGTACGCTCGCCGCTATGCAGATATTCAATGTTTGTGAGCTAGATATAGCCATCTATGAAGTCGGTTTAGGTGGGCGTTTGGATGCAGTGAATATACTCGATTCTGATGTGGCTATTGTCGCCAGTATTGGAATTGATCATGTGCAGTGGTTAGGCGCAACAAGAGAATTAATTGCTTTCGAAAAAGCAGGTGTATTCAGAGCAAATCATTACGCAATATGTGGTGATACAGATCCACCAAATAGCTTAATAGAGCATGCAAAAAAACTTGGCACAGAATTGTTTTTTATCAATCAAGACTATTCGTTTGAAATGCATAATGATGAGACATGGTCGTTTCGCAGCGAGAACTTAAGCTGGGATAATTTGCCAATACCAAATTTATATGGTGAAACCATGATCGGGAATGCTGCAACAGCATTGATGGCTTTAAATAAAATGGATCGAAAATTACCCGTAACGCGTGTCAGTGTGGAACGTGGCTTGACTAATATTAGTCTTCTTGGTCGTTTTCAGTGTATTGATGGGCCATGTGAAATTATTTTGGATGTCGCGCATAATGTAGATAGTGCAAAGGTATTAGCAAAAAATCTACGCAGATTGAATCCGGCAATGAAAACCAAAGCGGTTTTTTCAGTGCTAGCAGATAAAGATGTGTGCGGGATTATCGAAGCTTTGGATGGTTTGTTTGATGAATGGTATATATCTCAGTTAGAGTCTGAGCGAGCTTTAGAAAAGGAAAGCTTGAAAATGCAGCTTGATAAATATTGTCATGATTGTGTTATATACACACACAACTCAATTGCTGAGGCTTATAATGCTGCTAAGAAGACTGCGAGCGAATCAATGCGGATAGTGGTTTTCGGATCATTTTTAACAGTGGCAGAAGTGCTCAACCTGGAAGTATAATTCATCTTTCTGGTGTCAATTCGTATAGAAACTGATTGAAGGATGCGAGGTCAAAAAGGCTTCTAAATCAAATAATATCTTTATGGAAACAACTTTAAAACAACGTTTAATTGGTGCAGCCGTTATTATTGCACTAGCAGTGATTTTCGTTCCGATGATATTGGATGGCTCAGGCCAGGAAGAGTCTGTGGCACTGAATATGGAAGTACCACCAGAGCCAACTTTTACCTTTGATAGTAACTTACCTGACCCCAAAGCGCTGGATGAGTTACCGCCAATGGGAATGAACGAGTCTAGTGATGAACCAGAAGTTAATGCCGAGGAAAATAAAAAACTTGAGCCAGCTATAGATGAACCTGCAGTGGAAAACAAGGCTGTTGAAATTAATAAGGAAGCTGAACCAGCACCCGTTGTGCAAGCAAAGGTTATAGAAGCTACAGAAAATCACATTGAAACAAACCCGGCTTTAAGTGCATGGGCCATACAAGTGGCTGCATTTGGTGAAAAAAGTAAAGCACTAGCGTTACAAGAAAGGTTGTTAGCCAGTAATTTATCAGCCTTTACAGAGAGTTCTGGTAGTGGTGATAAGTCTGTATATCGTGTCAAGGTAGGCCCAGAGTTAAAGCGAGAAAATGCAGATAAGTTGCGTGATAAAATTGAAAAAGAACACGGTTTAAAGGGAAGTTTTGTTACAAAGCATCCATAGTATCAAGTTTTTTTATATTTTTTAGTAATGCTCAGTAAACTAGTTAATATATTGTTACGGTAAATATGGAATTTTCATGGATTGATATAGGCATCGTTTTTATCCTGCTGGTGTCTACTGCGGTTGCAATTTTTCGTGGTTTTGTGAAAGAGGCTATTTCGCTCGCAAGTTGGATTGCGGCTATCTGGCTTGCGATTACGTTTTCTAGTCAAGTTGCGTTATTCTTGCCTGCTAGTATTGATGAGGCAACATTTAGTATTTCTCAAAGTGAAGTTGGAGTGAGTAAACTACGTATTGGGATTGCATTTGTGCTGATAGTAATTGGTACATTAATCACAGGTGCTTTGCTCAACTATATACTTAGTCACCTGACACAGAATCGTGCACTGCGAGGTGTTGATCGTATGCTAGGTGTGTTTTTTGGAGCTTTCCGTGGCACCGCAATTATCGTTTTACTTATACTGGCAGCTTCCTATACAAATTTTCCATTATCTGAAACTTGGAAGTCATCACAAATTTTACCACCGTTTGAAATGGTAGCTAAAAAAGTTATTGAATTTATGCCACCTGAGTTTTCAAAATATTTTTCATTGGATGAAGCGGCATTTCAAGCTTCAGCCTTTCGTCTCTAATCAATTAAGGCTTAACAATGTGTGGCATTGTAGGGATCGTTGCGAAAAGTTCGGTTAACCAAGATTTATATAACGCGTTACTTATGTTGCAACACCGTGGACAAGATGCTGCAGGTATAGTAACCTATAATAGGGGAAGGCTCTTTCAACGCAAGTCTATTGGTTTAGTTAGTGATGTGTTTCAAAGTCGTCATATGGAACGCTTGAAGGGAAAGATGGGTATTGGACATGTGCGCTATCCGACTGCAGGCGGTTCATCATCTGCAGAAGCACAACCTCTTTATGTGAATTCACCATTTGGCATTTCTTTAGCGCACAATGGAAATTTGGTTAATGCAGACCAGCTCAAGAAAGAACTTTTTCTGCAAGACCGCCGTCATCTAAATACAGATTCAGATTCAGAAATATTATTAAATGTATTTGCGCACGAGCTAGCCAAGCAAGAATCTTTGCAGTTGCGCGCTGAAGATGTTTTTGCTGCAGTTCGCGGTGTGCATAGACGTTGCAAAGGTGCTTACGCAGTAGTTGCGATGCTTACTGGACGCGGAATTGTTGCATTTCGTGATCCTAACGGAATACGACCCCTGGTATACGGCGTGCGAGAATCTAAGCATGGTATGGAATATATGGTGGCATCAGAAAGTGTTGCGCTAGATTTGCTTGGCTATAGTTTAGTGCGTGATATTTCCCCGGGCGAAGCTATATTTATTAATGAAGAAGGTAAGGTTACAAGTGAGCAATGTGTAGTAAATGCAGTTCATACACCCTGTATTTTTGAGTATGTATATTTTGCAAGACCCGACTCGGTGATTGAAGATGTATTTGTGCAAAAAGCACGAATGCGCATGGGTCAATGTCTAGCGAAAAAAATTCTAGAAGAATGGAAAGAGCATGATATTGACGTAGTTATGCCAATTCCGGATACCAGTCGGACAACAGCAATTGAAATAGCCTACTTGCTAGGGGTTAAATACCGCGAAGGATTTATCAAAAACCGATATATTGCACGAACGTTCATCATGCCAGGACAAAAAAAACGTAAAAAATCAGTGCGACAGAAACTAAACCCAGTTGGATTAGAGTTTCGTGGAAAAAATGTATTACTTATAGATGACTCAATCGTTCGTGGCACTACATCACGTGAGATTGTACAGATGGCACGAGATGCAGGTGCTAAAAAAGTATATTTCGCATCAGCTTCGCCACCTGTTCGATATCAAAATATATATGGTATCGATATGCCCGCTCGCAGTGAGTTGATTGCCTTTAATAGAGATGTGGAAGAAATCTCTAAAGAGATTCAGTCTGATAGACTCATCTATCAAGATTTAGATGATCTAATATGGTCAGTACAACAAGGTAATTTGCGTTTAGAGAAATTTGATTCCTCGGTATTCGATGGTAAGTATATAACTGGTGTTGAAGAAGGGTATTTTGAAAGCTTAGAAATTTCACGTAACGATAAATCTAAACAACAAGTTGAAAAAGAATATGCTGGGATTGATTTGCATAATAGTAATTAAAGCCCAACGTTATGTCGGAAACTAAAACAGCTGAAAAGCTGTTACCTTTGCTGCAGCAAGCATGTGAAAAATATCCACAGCATGCAAATCTGCCAGCAGTAATAGTAGACATTAGTGAACAAGCACTATATTTGTATGCAAAGGGTTCGTTTGCTAATCGTTATCCAGTATCAACATCTCGTCATGGTATCGGGCAAATAGAAGGATCCAATCAAACTCCTATAGGTGTTCATTGTGTAAAAGAAAAAGTAGGCGAAGGGGCAGAGTTTGCCGAAATACTTTTATCTAGAGAGCGTACGAATTCTATAGCATCTATTGAGCATAAAGCAGTATGTACAGATATTGATTGTATAACTTCAAGAATATTTTGGTTAACAGGCTTGGAGGATGGTGTAAATAAAGCGAAAAATACTAGTGGCCAAAATGTTGATAGTTATGAGCGCTATATCTATATCCATGGTACTCATGAAGAGGGGTTGATTGGCCAAGTTGCATCTGTAGGATGTGTTCGCATGAAGAATGCCGATGTGATCGATCTATTTGATAAACTTTTCGTTTCTTCTCTAGTAATAATTAAAGACTAGTATTCCTGAGCATTTTTTATGCTAAGTGTTTATAAACATGCTCTGCAATGTCTGTTGCATGAAAATCCTGAGACAAAGTGCGAAGCTGTTTTTGCATTACAAGCGCGTTTTGATAATGAAAATCTGGATCTGACTAATTCAGATAAAATTGAGTCAATTACTATTCCTGGTAGGCCGAGTAAGCCCGTATTGGTATCTCCTCATGAAGTGCCACGTCGAAAGTTGTCTAGTAATGAAGGACGCATCGCATTAATTCATGCAATAGCACATATTGAATTTAATGCTATTAATTTGGCATTAGATGCTATGTATCGTTTCCAGGATATGCCAGTCGCATACTATAAAGACTGGATGCAGGTAGCGTTTGAAGAAGCGCAGCATTTCACTATGTTAAATAAACGTCTGCAAGATTTGGATTATACTTATGGTGATTTAGTAGCCCATAATGGCTTATGGGAGATGGCGTTAAAAACGCAACATAGTGTGGTTACGAGAATGGCATTAGTGCCGCGTGTGTTAGAAGCAAGAGGTTTAGATGTTACTCCGGGAATGATTAAACGTTTACAAGGTTTTGGGGATAGTGAGACGGTTGATATTTTAAAAATTATTTTCGAACAAGAAATAGGACATGTGGCGATTGGCACGCGATGGTTTAATTATGCATGTGAACTAAAAGATTTATCTCCAGAAAAAACATTTCAAAATTTGTTGAACGAATATGTAGCGGGAGACTTGCGAGGTCCTTTTGAATTAGAGGCGCGCAGGAAGGCAGGGTTTAGTAATGCCGAATTAGAGGCATTGCAGAATAATTAATGCAATAACTGAATTCTTTGCTGTACGTCGTCAAAACCTTTTGGACAGGTAGCGGTTTGATTTAAGAGACACATTA
>CAZAOO010000006.1:0-140650 GCA_964486815.1 uncultured Thiotrichales bacterium | reverse complement strand
AGAAATATTTTTAACGAAGTATAAAGACAGATCAAAGTTCCCTGCTTATAGGATGTAGCGACTTAGATCTTCATCCTTAACTAATTCGCCAATATTTTCTTCTACAAATGCTGCATCTACAGTATACGATTTACCACTTTCATCCGGCGCGCTATAAGAAATACTTTCTAGCAGTCTTTCCATTACGGTATGTAAACGTCGTGCACCAATATTTTCAGTGGATTCATTCACATCATGTGCAACTTGGGCAATTTTTCGTACTCCATCTTCAGAGAAGTTTAACGTAACGCCTTCAGTTTTCATCAGAGCGGTGTATTGTTCGGTCAGTGAAGCATCCGGCTCTGTCAAGATGCGTACAAAATCATCTGCGGATAGGGCTCTTAATTCTACGCGAATCGGTAGACGACCTTGTAGCTCTGGAATGAGGTCGGATGGCTTTGAAACGTGGAATGCACCGGAGGCAATAAACAATATATGGTCGGTTTTTACCATGCCATATTTTGTATTAACCGTGCAGCCTTCAACCAAAGGCAACAAATCACGTTGCACACCTTCACGTGACACATCTGCACCACTGGTGTTACCACTTTTAGCAACCTTGTCTATCTCATCTAAAAATACGATGCCATTCTGCTCAACACTTTCTACCGCGTTGGCTTTTAATTCTTCTTCGTTAACGAGCTTATGTGCTTCTTCTTCGGTTAGCGCTTTCATGGCTTCTTCGATACGTATTTTACGGGTTTTCTTTTTGCCAGTGTTCATATTTTTGAACATGCCGGTTAGTTGATCCGCCATTTCTTCCATGCCGGGTGGTGTCATGATTTCTATTCCAACCGGTGTTGCAGCTAGATCAATTTCAATTTCTGTTTTATCAAGATCCCCTTCACGAAGTTTTTTACGAAACTTCTGACGGGTTTCATTGTTATGGTCCGGTATATCTTTAGATAGCGGATCTACACGTGATGGCACTAGTATATCCAGAATACGATCTTCGGCTGCTTCTTCAGCACGGAAACGTACTTTATCTTTTTCGGTTTCACGAGCCATTTTGACTGCGGTATCAACCAAATCACGAATGATTGAATCAACTTCCTTACCGACATAACCCACTTCGGTGAATTTTGTCGCTTCCACTTTTATGAAAGGTGCATTAGCTAATTTTGCCAAGCGACGTGCAATTTCGGTTTTACCTACTCCAGTAGGCCCAATCATTAGAATATTTTTCGGCGTAACTTCTACGCGTAGTGCTTCAGGTAATTGCTGACGACGCCAACGATTACGTAACGCGATGGCGACAGCGCGTTTTGCTTCATCTTGTCCGACAATGTGTTTTTCAAGTTCTTGTACGATTTCTCGTGGTGTCATGTTCGACATGGATTCTTTTCTGTCCGTGTAATGGTGATAACTTGGTTCTATAACTCAGAATTTATAGCTCTTCGATGGAAATATAAGTGTTGGTGTAGATACATATGCTGGCAGCAATGTTTAAAGATTTTTCTACGATTTCTTTCGCACTTAGTTCTGTATTTTCAAACAATGCACGTGCTGCGGATTGTGCAAACGGTCCACCAGAGCCAATCGCTACTAGTGAATCTTCTGGCTCAATCACATCTCCATTGCCGGAAATAATCAATGATGCCGTATCATCTGCCACCGCGAGCAAAGCCTCTAATTTGCGTAACATACGATCGGTACGCCAATCTTTAGCAAGTTCTACCGCAGCTCTGGTGAGATGCCCATTATGTTGTTCTAGCTTACTTTCAAAGCGTTCGAATAGAGTAAAAGCATCTGCCGTACCGCCGGCAAAACCTGCAATGACTTTATCTTTATAAAGGCGTCGGATCTTTACCGCATTGCCTTTCATAATCGTGTTGCCGAGTGATACCTGGCCATCGCCCCCGAGGGCTACTTTGCCATTACGACGTATCGATACAATCGTGGTCATTTGTATGGTTCCATATAATTTTTGGTTTGCTTGCTGGGAATGATGAATAGCTGTTGTTTATATAAAGCTATTCTTCAGTATTCTATATGGGAACACCATAACCCTTTTTCAAGGGAGCCGGCCTTGCTGAACTCGCAGACCAGGCGGATCTGGTGGGCCTTGCGAACCTAGCAGATTGAAAGTAACGCAATTAAAAGTACGGTTTAATCGTCTTTAGGAAAGGAATTTTCGATGTAGTCTGGGTGTTTGTGCGATGCGCCTTCTGCATTATTAGCTTTCTTTGCGCGTGGATGGGCTTTGTCGTAAACCTGGGCAAGATGTTGAAAATCAAGATGTGTATAGATTTGCGTAGTACTGATATCTGCATGGCCCAACATTTCTTGCACGGCTCTTAAGTCCCCGCTTGATTCTAACAAGTGGCTGGCAAAAGAATGTCGCAGCATGTGTGGATGTACATGCTTATCCAGACCTTGTTCTCTACCTACCTGCGCCATACGTTGCTGCACTGCACGAGCAGATAAACGCTTGCCGCGATTATTGATAAATACGGCTAATTCACCCTCAACTACGATATTAAGGCGTGCATCAAGCCATCTATTTAACGCTTTACAAGCATTTCCACCGACGGGTAAATAGCGTGTTTTATTGCCTTTACCTAAAACTTGTACCTGACCTTGAGTCAAATCTATATGGCTAATATTTAAATTCACCATTTCAGCCAAACGCAATCCAGATGAATACATTAGCTCCATCATTGCATAGTCACGCAACTTTAGCGGGGTTTGTGGCCCTTCATTTAGTAGTCGATTAATTTCATCTACATCTAAGAGATTTGGTAACTTTTTCTCAATGCTGGGTCCGCTAACATCAGCAACAGGATTATTCTCGATCAGCTGTTCGCGCTGCAAAAAAGTATAAAAGCCACGGATGGCGCTTAATGAACGATGCAAACTTCTTGCTGATATACCACGTCGACGTCGTGAGCCTGCGTAATTACGCACATGTAGGCTATCCACCTCACAACAATCTGTGACATTTACAGCATTAATGAAATCTATAAATTGAAGAAGATCTCTTTGATAGCTATCTAGCGTAGCCAGAGAATACCTACGCTCATCTTTAAGATAACGTAAGTAACGTTGAAAAAGTATTTGCGTAGATTGTTTTACTTCTTGGTACTGCCCAACTTGTTGTTCACTGTCTGGGCTACTCACTACTGACATAAACACACCTGGGTTTATTAAACCTGGCTAAATAAAATACAACGTTAGCATTTATTTAGAGTATTTGTATATTTTTATGGATTTTTGCTGGATAAAACGATGATAATTTTTGTTAATTGGTAATTTTTTTGATTAGTTATATAAATAACTCCACGTAATTACAGATTTGAAGCAGCAATACTCAGGTAAAAGTTCTGCTAAAAGCTCTGAGATAATTTAACTTAATTCAGAGCTCGTTAACTTAAGCTGCGGCAGGTGTGAATTGTTGAAGTTTAGAACCTAAAATTTCACCTAGATTACCTAAAAACAATGTACCCATTCCATTTTGGAAGCGATTCACATCCGTACTGCCCAAGAACAATACACCAAGCTGGTCATCTTTCTTTAATGCCACTGCAGCGGCTGAACGTATTGGTAATTGCTCTTCCTCATTATTGAATACATTTTCAATTTGACGTGTAGTAAGAAACGCAACGCCGCGGCGGCGACTGGAGAATAGGTCTTGAACCAGCTTGGATTTTTGTAAAGATTTTTCCATTGACTGACAATCTTTAACACTGGTTTCTTGCAATACATCAAATAAACGCATATTTACCTTGGTGCCCGGAAAATCTGCATGAATTAAGTCATGAATGCCACTTAAAGTCTCATCAAAGCCACGAATAGATACTAAGCCAAGTGTAATGGCATGTAGTCGATGACTGACTTTCTCGTTATCTTTCGCTACTTTTATAAGCTGATGTAACTTCTGATCAAGCTCTCTGTTCTTGTTGCGTAATAGCTCGACTTGGCGCTCAACCAAAGAGACCGCCACACCTGTTTCATGTGGTATTGAAAGCGTTTCAATAAGATCTACATGATGTGTAAAAAAATCACTATGCGTGCGCAAGTAACACGCTACATTATCGCGTGTGATCTTTGTTTTTGCTGTAGAGACTTCTGCTGTAGTGGCTACTTTAGGCTTCGTCTGCGTCGTCATAAGTCAAGGCTCCCCTCAAAACTAAATTGTGCCGGCCCAGTCATTAAAACCGGTGCGGCATTGTTTTCACACTCTATCTGCAAGCTTCCCCCGGGCAAGTCTACGGTTACATTTTTATCAAGCAGACCTTGAATCTGCCCAACTGCAACTGCAGCACATGCGCCAGAACCACAAGCGTTCGTTTCGCCAACGTGTCTTTCATATACACGCAAGGCGATATGTTGCGGGTTTAACACCTGCATAAAGCCAATATTGGCTTTGTTTGGAAACATCGAGTGTTTCTCTAGTTTGGGGCCTAAAATATTTACGGGTGCATTGTTAATATCATCCACCTGCAGTACTGCATGCGGGTTGCCCATTGAAACTGCTCCAATTTTAACTTGCTCACCCTCTACATCGATAGCATAACTCAATGCTTGTGAACTCGCTGAAAATGGAATTTTTTCAGGTTCAAAAATAGCTGCTCCCATATTCACAGTAACCATCTCGTCTTCACGAAGGTGGATCTGATATACACCACTTATTGTTTTGATGTTTATCGAAGTCTTGCTTGTTAATCCTTTTAATGCAAGAAACCTTCCGATGCAACGCGCACCATTTCCGCATTGTTCAACTTCATCTCCGTTGCAGTTGTAGATTTGATAATTAAAATCAATCCCCGCATCCGTTGCAGAACCTATGACTAAAATTTGATCGCAGCCTACACCTAACTTTCGATCTGCTATCCAACGAATTTTTTCGCCAGATAATTGCAGGTCTTGATTCACAGCATCGAAGACGACGAAATCATTACCTAATCCGTGCATTTTTGCAAATCGAAATTTCATAACAACCCACTAAATAATTATGGCTTTAATACTATTAAATTAATGTTAATTAAACCTATGCCTTAAGAATATTCTTTAGAGTGCTACAAACATTACTTCATTAACCGAACATACTCTTTGTAAATGCACTTATCCATCACTGTAAAGATGCTTTGTCTGGATGCACGATTAGCACTTTCTGCATCGACTACACCTTCTTGCAACCACAATGCGCTTATTTTTTTGTCTATAGTTTGCTCAGTTAGTTCAGCTACATACTTTGGCGCTCGAAAAACATTCACTAAATCGACTGCAAATGGAATCTCGGATAAAGAAGCATAGGCCTTAACACCCAGCACTTCTTTCACTACTGGCCGCACTGGAATGATTTCAAAACCAAACTGTTGCATATGTTTTGCCACGCGGTGGCTAGGGCGATCCGGTTTAGGCGACAAGCCGATTACAGCTATGCGTTTAACTCGCTCGAAAAGTGCGACCAATTCTTCATCTGTTGGCAAACTGTATGATTTATCTATTTGTTGCTTCACTACAAGTATCCGTAAATAAGCATATGTCGATCACTAACAATATCTATATTCATACTATCTAAATCTACATTATCAATCTGTGTGCGCACCTCATTGGGTGTGAAGGCTGCTAACAATGAGTTATAAAAGTCCTTGCGCAATATTTCAGGCTCTTTGCTCGCATATTGATCAACTAGCTCGTTTGCTATCTGTTTAGTTTCGGGTCTAAACAAATCACATACATATATGGCTGTATCAGCTGTATTATTTTTATTACTTACAATTCGTTTAATGATTGACCATAAGTGTTGTGGGTCATGCAAATGATGCAACAAGCTATTAGAGATAATTGCATCGTAGTTATTATTTTCAAAAGTGCAATTGAGTAATTGTTGATGATGCAGCTTTATACGCTCGTTTAATGATTCTTGCTCGATTAATATTGCTGCCTGTTTAAGCATTTCATCTGCACCATCCACTGCATCAATTTTACTGTTCGGAAACTGCTGTGCAAAACGAACTGTAACATCACCCGAACCACAACCGAGGTCCAGGAATGCTTTCAACGGCGGATCGTTCGGAAAAATTTGAGTGAAGTTTTCAATTACAGATTGATGCGCAGCATCAAAATCCGCATGTGAATAAGCAAGAACCTGTTCGGGGTCATTCATGAGTTCCGGTTCAGATATTCTCTCCATTAGGCAATTTCTAGTTAAGTTCTGAATTATTTCAAGACGAGGCAAAAAATATCCAGCAGAGCGAAGTGCATTGACTTATACATGAGTAAATTCGAGATCATTTTTTTTAATGAAGTGTTGGAATAAATCAGGGCTTACCTGCTTAATCAGGAATGATTTCATTGGCCAGTAACTGATCGAACGTTTCGCGCATACGGACTAAACACGCTTCGTCTCCATTCACCAAAACTTCTGCAGCTCGTAACCGTGTATTGTAGTTACTCGACATTACAAATCCATACGCTCCCGTCGCCTGCACCGCAAGCAAACTACCTTCTTGAATGTCTAGTTCACGATCCTTACCCAGAAAGTCACCGGTTTCACATACCGGACCCACCACGTCATAGTTAACAGGTTTGTTAACTGCTTTTTCTACTGAAATGATGTTGTGCCAAGCGGAGTACAAAGATGGGCGCATTAAATCGTTCATTGCGGCATCCACCAGCGCAAAGTTTTTATCACTTATGTTCTTTATATGCTCCACTCGGGTGAGCAGGATGCCAGCATCGCCTACAATAGAACGCCCAGGCTCAATAAATACCTCAAGCTCTCGACCCTGCATAAACGCAGCCAGTACCTTCGCATATTGCTGCATAGTGGGTGGTTGTTCACCCTCTTGATAGCGAATACCCAAACCTCCGCCAACATCAACATGCTTCAGTTGAATACCTGCATCCGATAATTGATCCACCAGCTTGAATATTTTTTCAAAACAGGATTTAAACGGGCTCAGATCCAATAACTGCGATCCGATATGGCAATCTATACCTACTGCTTTTAGATGACTGCATGCTGTTATTTGCTGATAAATCCCCAGCGCATCGTTGATATCCACTCCAAATTTATTTTCTTTTAAACCGGTAGATATATAAGGGTGCGTTGTGGCATCTACATCTGGATTCACTCGTAATGACACGTTGGCGTGAATATCCATCTCTTTTGTAATAGTGTCTAGGCGTTGCAGCTCGGCAGTAGACTCAATATTGAAACAATCTATTCCCAGTACCAATGCACGACGAATCTCATCAGAGCGTTTGGCTACTCCAGAAAATACAACCTTCTTAACATCACCGCCGGCACGTATTACGCGTTCAAGCTCGCCAATTGAAACAATATCGAATCCTGCCCCCAGTTTTGCCAACAAACTTAACACTGCAAGACTGGAGTTTGCTTTCACTGCATAACAAATGCGTGATTGCCATTGGCTTAAGGCAGTCTCATATGCACGATAGTTACTTTCAATCGCCGCTTTTGAATACACATAGCATGGTGTGCCATAGGTGTCTGCCAACTCCTGTAAACTCACATCCTCGGCATGCAGAAGGTTATTCTTATATTCAAATACGTTCATGGCTTTAACAGCAAAATATTAATTAACATAGGGCAATAAAAAAGTTGAAAAAATCGTTAGTTTTTTGATTTTTCTTTTTTAGGTTGCGTGTCTTCATCAGGCAGATATAAGTCACCGGTTTGCCCACAAGCACTAAAAAGCAAAGTGCTAGCAAGCAAGATTAGTAGAAGCATCGCAAGATAATATGGTTTGAGGTGTAACATCTATATACTCGGTAATTCAGCACTATTGTATAGACCAATTCTACGACAAGAAACCTCAGCCAATACATTTTTTCTGGAGCATTATCTTAAGTATGGCACTTCCCACAATTCAAATTGATACCCAAAGCGACCCAGATTGCGCAGTCATCTGGTTGCATGGCCTAGGTGCAAATGGTCATGATTTTGAACCCATTGTTGCCGAACTCAAATTACCCTCTTCAGTTCGCGCTCGATTTATTTTTCCTCATGCACCCGTTCAAGCGGTGAGTTTAAACAATGGCATGCAAATGCCGGCCTGGTATGACATTTATAGCTTAGATAAAAACAGCGCGGAAGACGGCGCAGGTATCAAAAAGATCAGCAAGGAAATTAACCAATTAATTCAACAAGAAATTGAGCATGGTATTGGCGTAGATAAAATTGTCTTGGCAGGATTTTCTCAAGGCGGTGCGTTGGCTTTATATTCTGGCCTTAACTATCCTCAACGTTTAGGGGGGTTGCTTGCGCTATCCTGTTATTTACCCTTACGTGAAAATTTAGGAGAATTTGCCAAACATTCACAAGGTGATCTACCTATTTTTTTAGCTCATGGCAGATATGATGATGTAGTACCCCTTGCGTTTGCGCGCTTAGCAAAAGAGCTATTAGAAGGACAAGGCTTTAAAATAAATTGGCATGAGTATGCTTCTGCACATACAGTATGTGCAGAAGAAATTCAGGATATACAAGAGTTTCTGCTAAGTTGTTGGCGGTAATTATTAAAAATCATTCTAGTTTATTCCCTTGGTTTTATTCCCTTGGTTTTATTTCCTTGGGGTTTATTCTTTCGAGTTTAGCTCTTTCTAGTTTAATTTTTCTAGCTAAGCTTTTTCTAGCTAAATTCTTCTACGCGTTGTTTAGCTAATTTAATTTGTGCAATGACTTGAATTGGAGATGTGCCGCCATAAGTGTTCTTTGATGCAACTGAGCCTTCAACCGATAATATTTTAAATACGTCTGCAGAAATGGAGGGGCTGAATTTTTGTAATTCATGTAAACCCAACTCGTCTAACTTCTTATTCTGCTGAATAGCATATTTAACTGTCTTACCCACCACCTCGTGTGCATCACGAAACGGTACTTTCTTCTGTACGAGATAATCGGCAAGATCCGTTGCCGTGGCATAGCCTTGTTGAGCAGCCTGCATTAATACCTCTCGATTTACTTTGATATGAGGAATCATATTGGCAAAAGCCACTACACAATCATGCACCGTATCTACTGAATCAAATAGCGGTTCCTTATCTTCTTGGTTATCTTTGTTATATGCCAGAGGTTGACTTTTCATCAACGTTAATAACGCAAACAAATTTGCATAGACACGCGCTGTTTTACCTCGCACCAATTCAGGTACATCAGGATTTTTTTTCTGCGGCATGATGGACGAACCGGTACAAAAACGATCTGGCAGATCGATAAAATTGAATTGCGTAGACGCCCACAATACCAATTCTTCAGCAATACGCGACATATGTGCAAACAAGATGGCAGCAAATGAGCAAAACTCGATAGCAAAATCCCGATCACTTACGGCATCTAAACTATTATGGCTGGGTGTAGCAAAATTTAATTTTGCCGCTACGAACTCTCGATCCAGGGCGAAACTGCTACCGGCAAGTGCGGCAGAACCTAACGGCATTACATTAGTGGTAGCACGGCATTGCTGTAATCGAACTCGGTCTCGGTAAATCATTTCGAACCACGCCAGCATGTGATGCCCGAATGTAATCACCTGTGCGACCTGTAAGTGTGTAAAGCCCGGCATGATCGTCGCGCTTTCCAGCTCAGCAATCTTCAATATGGCGTTTTGTAATGCCTCAAGTCGTTGATCGATATCATCAATGGCATCTCGAAGATAAAGTCGCACATCCGTCGCCACCTGATCATTGCGTGATCGTCCAGTGTGAATGCGCTTGCCTGCATCCCCCGCTAACTCCGTTAAACGTGCTTCGATATTCATATGCACATCTTCAAGTTCGGTTTTCCACTCGAAATCACCCGCTACTATTTCAGCTTCTATCGTATCGAGTGCTGTTAGTATTTCTCCACAATCACGACTGTTTAAAATGCCTATATGTGCAAGCATTTCAGCGTGTGCACGCGAACCTTGGATATCATGTTTAAAAAGTCGTTTATCAAAGCTTACAGATGCGTTAAATTGTTCAACAAATTCATCTGTGGCCTCTGTAAAACGACCGCCCCAAAGTTTTGTACCTTTATTATTCATTTTCTTGGTTCATTTATAGATATAGGTTCTAATAAGCGCTTCGAATAGTGGGCAGCAGTATAGCATTAGCTCAGCCATGGATGACTCATGCATCCTTAGTATCAAATAGCCATGACAGATATATCAGATACAAATATAAAATCAAAAACTAGCGAAACCGACGTTGCTGCGCATACGTTTCTGCCAGATTTCTGTAATGCGCGCATTATTTTTCTGGCTATTTTAATTGCTCAGCTATTATCTTTTATTCTTACCCTTGCGGGCGGGGTCTCGAGACCTAATTTTTGGGTGTATTTATCCCTGGTTTCTCTATTTGTCACCTTTATCGCCATAGGCAACATTTTAGTCTTATGCGTAAGCCGTAAATTTCTGCATACCTTGCACCCTGCTGTTGCTGCAGTCACTTACTATGCATTAAGCCTCTCTATAACGTTAATTGTATCGGTTGTTTCCATTTTGGTAACGCCTACCGAAGCACTTTGGGTTGCATCACCCGAAAATGTACAAACACTCAACCTGCTAGACATTCTCACTAGCGATATTTTGATTCGCAATATGGCTATTAGTGCCATAGTTTCTGCTGTAGTACTACGCTATTTTTATGTGCAACATCAATGGAGAGCGAATATCCAAGTGGAAGCAAAATCAAGAATTCAGGCCTTACAAGCACGTATTCGACCTCATTTCCTATTTAATAGTATGAATACGATTGCCAGTTTAACGCTGACTAACCCCAAAATGGCAGAAAAAGCAGTTGAAGATTTAGCCGACTTGTTTCGCGCTTCACTAGGTCATCGGGACAAGGTTTCGCTGCAAGATGAGCTTAATTTCACTCGTCGCTACATAAATATGGAGAAACTACGGCTTGGTGATCGCCTTACTATTGAATTAAAAATAGAAGAAGGTATAAGCTTAAGCACTAAAGTCCCAGCCCTAATCCTGCAACCAATTGTTGAGAATGCTATTTACCATGGAGTCGAGCCCCTCACCAAAGGCGGCACAGTTAATATCGACATTACTTCCACACAGCATGATTTACACCTTACAATCAGCAACCCAGTTGGAGATATAAATATTGACCGTAAACGCCCAGGCAATAAAATGGCGCAAGAAAACATCAAACAAAGGCTACAATTAGCTTATGGTGATTTCAGCAGAATGGATATCCGCCATGAGCAAGGCTTTTATGAGGTTTCATTTAACATTCCTATCGAGGCAGATGTATGAAAATTTTGATCGTAGATGACGAAGCACCCGCACGTGACCGACTAAAACATATGCTAGGTAGCATAGATAATGTAGTCAGCGCAGGTGAGGCGTCCAATGGCATTGAAGCTGTAGAGATGGTGCAGTCTATTCGCCCGGACGTAGTATTAATGGATATTCGCATGCCAGGCATGGATGGCTTGGAAGCAGCACGTCATCTGACAGAAATGGATGAACCCCCTGCGATTATCTTTACAACTGCTTATAGCGAACATGCGCTAGAAGCGTTTGATACGTCTGCAGTGGGTTATCTTGTCAAACCTGTTCGACAAGAAAAGCTCGAAACATCCATTGCGCGCGCTAAAAAACTTACTCGCGCACAGATCGCAACCCTAAACCAGGAAACTGACAATCATGGCCGTAGCCATATTTGTGCACGTATTCGCGGCAATTTAGAACTGATTCCAGTGGATGAAATTCTTTATTTTCAAGCTGACCAAAAATACATCACAGTTCGCCATATTGGCGGGGAAGTACTGATTGAAGACGCGTTGAAAAATCTTGAAAATGAGTTTGAAGGCAGACTAATCCGCATTCACCGTAATGCTCTAGTGAGTACTAACTACATCAGTGGCATGGAAAAAAGCCGCGATGGCCGTTTTGTTGTGACTTTCCGTGAAATAGAAGATCGTCTTGAGATTAGTCGCAGACACGTTGCTGAAGTACGAAAGTTTCTTAAATCTCGCTAACACTACGCAATAGCTTTTAATTTTCATCCCATGTATTGAATGTACTTGGGTGACTCAACCTAAATAGCCTGTGCACATACGAATCGCAACTAGAAAAAGTGCACTAGCATTGTGGCAAGCCGAAGAAGTCTCTCGTTTATTACGAGAAGTACACGGTGACAGTATTTCGATTGAGTTAATCAAGATGACCACCACGGGTGATCAATTGTTACAAGAATCACTGGCTACACAAGGTGGAAAAGGCTTATTTGTAAAAGAGTTAGAACGAGGTCTACTAGACAAAAATGCAGACATAGCTGTGCATTCAATGAAAGACGTTCCGATTGAACTTCCTGAAACTTTGCACTTACCCGTTATTTTAGAACGTGCCAACCCTTGCGACGCATTTGTATCCAATACATATGATGATTTAGATGCATTACCAGATCATGCAATAGTAGGCACCTCAAGCTCTCGGCGCGCATGTCAAATCATGGCGTCTTACCCACATTTAGAAATTAAATTGTTGCGCGGCAATGTAAATACCCGCTTGGCTAAATTAGATGAGGGTAAGTATGACGCTATCATTCTTGCAGTAGCCGGACTTCAGCGACTTGGTTTTAACGACAGAATTCGCTCACAATTGTCAACCGAAACCTGCCTACCTGCAATAGGCCAAGGCGCTATTGGAATTGAATGTCGGGAAAACGATGCCGAGATAGAATCACTCATTACACCATTGAATCATGTAGAAACTAATCTATGTGTAACGGCGGAACGTGCCATTACGCAAAGTTTAGAGGGTGGTTGCCAATTACCTATTGCAGGATTTGCCCAACTGAAAAACAATCAGCTACATTTGCGCTCTATAGTGGGCATGCCGGATGGCAGCAAACTTTGTCGCAGTGAAGCGCATGGTCCAGATACCGACCCTGTTGCAGTAGGACAGAACGTTGCAGCAGAATTAATTAAGTTGGGAGCAGACAAGATCCTCGCGGCCTGTTTATAGATATTTTTTAAAGCTGTTATTGATCAGACCTCTAAAGCATTTTTATAAACATTTTCGGGTAAGCGATTTCGGCTATGTAATTCAGGTAAGATAGTTCAGCTGTCTTCTTTACAGCTAGGGGTTAATTAATTCATGTCATCAGAAAACTCACTTGCTGGCAAAACCATTGTCGTCACTCGGCCTCTCGCTCAAGCACAAAATATTCTTGAGCTACTAGAAGTTCAGCTAGCTAAAGTTGTTCATTTTCCGGTAATTAGTATCAGCGAGGCAGATAATATTAACTCGGCTAAACAATGCCTCAATGTGCTCGCAGACTATCAAATAATTATTTTCATCAGTGCAAATGCCGTGCACTATGCAATGAGCGCTGCGCAAGAATTAGGTATAAATTTTAATAAATCGATATTAGCAGCTGTGGGGCCTGCAACTAAAACCTCTCTAGAAAGTTATGGCTGCAAAGTAACCATCGTGCCGTCTGCAGGTTTTACGAGTGAAGCCTTACTAGATGACCCGGCATTACAAAACATAGCCGGACAAAATATCTTGATTATACGCGGCCATGGTGGACGTGAATATTTACGCACAGCGCTTGAAACAAGAAATGCAAATGTTACCTATGCCGAAGTATATCAACGCCAATTGCCGACCGAACGCAATAATATCAATTTAGCTGAGCTCCCAAAGCAAGACACTGCAATACTTTTATATAGCGTAGAGTCAGTACAAAATTTATGGTCACTCTGCACACTTGAAGAGCAGCAGTGGTTACAGAATGTAGACTTTATTGCCGGTAGTGAACGAATTGCGAATGCTATTGCTAAAGTTAGATTCGCAAAAAATCCTATAATAGCGGAAAATCCTAGTGATGGAGCCATGCTATCTGCCCTCAACACCTGGAAATAAGACTTGGACTTAAACTGCTTCCCATCATCAGGACAATAATAATTAAGTACACTTAAGAGATGACTATGTCAGATAATACTAAACCTTCAACTTCCAACCAGCCTGCTAAAAATACCGCCACGAAATCAGGTGGTAGTGGACACTTTTTCATCGCCCTACTCTCATTGCTGGCACTATTACTTTCAGGTATAGGAATTGCACTTGGTTATAAAGCCTGGCAGGAATTAGATAAGCGTTTAGATCAAGCTGCTGTAGATCGACAATCTATTGCGCATGAAATAGCTACTGTCGATGAAGGAATAAAATTACAGAATTTCAAAAAACAGATTGAAAACAATGTAAGTACTATAAAGCAAACAGTTGATGGGCTCGCTAATCAAGTGGAAAGCCAAGCTAGAGCGCAAAAAAGTGTTGAATTGGCTGCACAAGAAACTCTACAACATGTAAATCGCAGTCAACTGGGCTGGGGCTTAAAAGAGGCTGAACATGTATTACGTATGGCCAATCACCGTTTACGCATCGAGAGAGATGTACCCGGCAGCATCACTGCTTTAAAAGCAGCCAGCAGCAGACTGCACGAACTTAATGACCCTCGTTTATTGCCCGTACGAGAATCAGTAGCAAAACAAGTCGGGAAATTGAAGAACTTTCCTTATCCAGACTGGGTTGGCATAAGCTTACAGATAGATAATATTCTTGCCGGATTAAAACAATCTATTATTAAAAATGCTAAAGACAAACAAGAAATGAACACAGCAAAAGAAGATAAAAGGCCTATTGATGAAGAACGGACTGGTTGGGGTAAGTTAATTGACGGAGTAAAAGACTCTATCAATGATTCAATTAAGATCACTAGAGATGAACAAAAATTAAAGATGTTTATTAGCGAACAAGAAAGTCTAGAAGCATACGAATTCTTACGTATGAAACTTTTAGGTGCAAAATATGCTGTAGCCAGCCGTGATGATGAGGCTTATCACCAAGAGCTAGGTGCAGCATTATCTTGGCTTGAGTCTACCGATACATTAAACAATAAAAGAGAAATTATTGGCGACTTAAGTGAACTTAATGATATCAATCTTGAACCCGAGCTCCCAGATATTACAGAAGCTAATAGCTTACTTCTTGAAACCATAGAAAAAATTAATAACAGTTAATTAGGTAAAGATAAATGATTCGCGCGTTACTAATATTTATATTCTTTCTTATCGTTTTTACTGCAACGGTATTTATAACTATGCAAGCTCCAGGCTTTGCAAGCTTCACCTATGGAGCAACAACATATGAATTACCACTAGTTGAATTTGTTATAGGCTTATTTATTTTATTTACAGCTTTCTATATCGTTTTACGTTTATTCGCTTTGCTTTTCAGCGCACCCAAACGCATCCAATCAGCAATGGATAAACGCCGCCAGAATAAGTCATTAGGCAATACTCAAGAAGGTCTGACCAAATTTACCCAAGGTGATTGGGCGCAGTCTGAAAAACTTTTATTAAGTGGAGCAGATCATTCCAATGTGGCAATTGTTAACTATATATGGGCTGCACGTGCAGCCCATATGCGTGGTAGTTTTACTGAACGTGATACCTACTTATCCAAAGCAAAATCAAAAAGTCCTGCTGAGCAATTAGCGCTCGAAGTATTGCGTGCAGAATTATTACTCGACCAGAATATGCCAGAGCAAGCATTAGCGAACCTAAGTCAACATGAAGGTGTAATGAACTCTAACCCTAAAATTGCTTCTTTATTTGCACATACATATGAACAACTTGGTGATTGGAATAAATTAGCAGAAATTATTCCGCAATTAAAAAGCAGTAAAGACATGAACCAACAAACCATTAAGCAGATTGAGAAAAAAGCTATACATGGTTTATTAAATAGCAGCCAAACTGCGGAAAATGTAGATGAAATTGGAACAAGGTTTAGAGAGAGCATATTGAACGACGAAATGTTGACGCTTGATTATGTTTCCGCCCTAAGACAACAAGGCAAACACGAACTTGCTGAAAGCACAACTACCCATGCGTTAAACAATAACTGGAACCCCAAGCTGGTGCATGAATATGGCTTAATTGACTTAAAAGATCCAAGTCAAGCACTTACAAAGGCTGAAAAATGGATAGATCAGCATACAAATGATGAGTATCTCTATTTAACCTTGGGACGCATTTGCAATAAAGCGCAACTCTGGGGCAAAGCTAAAGCGTATTTTGAAACAAGTTTGTCTCGTAAGCCTTTAGCAGAAACTTATTCAGAGCTAGCCGCTCTACATGAGCAACTTAACGAAATGGATGATGCACATAAATGTGCGAAAAAAGGATTGAAACTCGCCACGCTTAGCATGTAACTCTATAGACTTAGTAATATCAGAAAGATCTACTAAGCAAAACAGATAATCTTACATATTAACTTGTATATTTGTCTAAGCTTAAGTATTTTGGGGTAATTATTTTTCATTAAACGAAAAGCCTAAAGCCTCAATCAAAGAATGCTGATTCGTATACTCATTGCAACTGTGGTGCTGTTTTCTTTATGGTTGCTTTTATCCGGCACTTTGACCCACTGTTACTTTCTTTAGGTGCATTGAGCTGTTTATTTGTCGCCTGGGTGTCAGAAAAGCTCGGTTTATTTAGTAGCCATTACACAATTTTAAAGCTTAACATTAAACTGCCAACATTTTTACCTTGGTTTTTTTAGGTGAAACAGGTAATTTAACTGGTTTGAAAAAGATTCTGTTTCTTATCGGTACTCGGCTGCATCACCATCATGGCCCCAAGGAATTCTTTCAAGAACCTGGCCTACGGGTAGCATGGTAATGTGGGTTGCTTTTTTACTCGGTGCGTATCTGATCTTTTACTATATTTATTAATGAAAGGTTTTCTGTTCTTCTTCTTGCTCGTCTAAAATCTCTACATCTGAAGGTATCAGTGCAGGTCTCAGTTCTGGTGATGCATGATGCAAAATTAATTGCCAGCCATCTTGATTTTTACGATAAATATTTGTGGCAATAATTTCTGACTGTAACTCGCCTTCCAAATAGATTGATTCAATAACATGATGAATTGCGATATCGCTTTCTATTTGTATTCTTTTTTTATTAATCTCAAACTTAATGCCGTTCTCATGGCTAAACATCTGCTCCCAACTCTCGAGTATATCTTTCAACCCGTCTAGCCGATTCCCACCAGGGTGGATGCAAGTAATATCTTCATCATTCGCCCAGACAGACATCATTAACTCAAGGTCTTCTTGTTGGAATGCAGCATAAAATGCTTTTTCTGCCTCTTCGGATGTCGAAAAAAATTTGGTTTCTTCCTTGTTTTCTTCCATGGTAACTTAGATATTCAATTGTTAGAGTCTTACTATAATTTAAGCAGCAAAACATATATAACGACATGTCTCAAGAAGAATTATTAATTGCTGCTGAAGCTGATATAGCTGATCCAGGCAGCAAAGGTCTAAGCATTAGCATAGAAGGCACAAAACTTGAACTATTTATCGTCAAAAAGGATGCCGTTGTTGCCGTTTACGAAAATTCATGCCCACATACTCAAGGCCCACTAGATTGGACGCCTGATCAGTTCTTAAATATGGATAATAACTATATTATGTGTGCAAACCATGGTGCATTATTTGAAATCAATAATGGTTTTTGTGTCTACGGACCATGTAAATCTCAAAGCTTGAAGAAAATAGATTTTATTATCAAGAATAATAATATTTACTTACTTATCTAGGTTTTATAGAACGACTTCATACTACATCGGTTTAATGTTTTATTGCCTATTTGGGTAATCCTTTTCAGTAACATAGCTAATTAATTCCCAAATCAATTTATAGCCCTAAAACCCACCATTATTTACCTGCTTGCATTCGTCATGCTTGCATGGGTATCACATTAAATATTAATAATTTTACAAAATTACTTTCTCTTAAATCACTAATATTCATTGGGCTTGTGCTGCAATTCACTATCATGCCTCTTAGCGCATAGATTATTAGCTTGGGATTAGGGCTTTCCCTACCGCTAATCAATCGCTACTCATAGGGGTGTTATTGGTAGGTGCCTGTCCTGGAGGCACAACATCACTTGCTGGCTATATTTTCAGCCGAAGTAGGCACGCAAAATTCAGGCCTAGCAGAAGCCTTAGCCAGTCAATATTTTCAGCCAAAGCAGCATTACCTGGCGCAGTTTTTTCAATATGGCATAATCTATCTGGTTCTATACTTGCTACAATATGGCCTAGATCAAATAATTAACCTATTTTATTGAGTTATTACACATGACACTGAACACAACGATATCTTTAACTACTGCTCTTATCAGTTGGGCATTAGCCATCTTTTTAGGCACACAGTTATTATCAGGCACCTTTGACGGACGTAGTTGCACTACCTCCTGTGTAAACATAGTCTTTTGGATATCGTTTGCAATTGCAGCAATTGGTTTAATCTTCAGCTTCGGTGGGATTTTTGTCGGTAAATCTAATTTGATAAAAACAATTTCACTACTAGCCCTAGTCGGCTTAATAGGTATTTATGTAACGATTGTATTAATAGGTAATTTCAACATACTGTAATTACTTTATTCAAAACTAATATATTCAATTACTGCAATTTAAATACTGCTGCCCAGTTCACTAGTCCATTTTATAGATTGAAGATACACTTTTTGATACGCAGAATGATCTATTAAATTCATAAGCTCATCCCAATTACCTTGCTCGTATAATTTAATATTCTGTACAATCTCTCCCATTTTTCCAGAATGAGAAGACAATGCGGAACTCATTTCTTCTGTTAAAGGCAAAGTATCAAGCACCTCTTGCAACGACATATCTAACAGCGCGTCTAATACTGAAAACAAACCAACTGCAAAATACTGTTCAGCTTTTGCTTGCGGATCTGATGCAGCTAGAAGCTCGGCCATCTTGGCCCTCATCATTCCAGTCAGCATTAATTCCTTAGGCTTATTATCTGAAAGCCTCAACATCAGCATTAAGCTAGCCCATTTTCTAACTTCTTCTGTACCCAATAAATTAAGTGCATGTTTAATCGATTCTATTTTTATGCGTAGCGCATAAAATGCAGAATTCATATAGCGAAGTAAATGATAGGCAAGCGTTGCATCACGGCCAATTAAGTTTTCAAGCTCATCCATGCTCACGGATGGATTCTGTAGTTCAGAAATAAGTTTAAGCACAATCATCCGATTGCCTTCAACGCGCTTACCAATAACAACTTGAGGCTTGCAGAAAAAGAAACCCTGGAAATAGTCGAAACCTAGATTTTTACAATGTTCGAACTTCGCTTGTGACTCCACTCTTTCTGCTAATATCTTTACATTGTGTTTATGCAATATCTCTACATGCGACTCTAAATCCTTGTCACTCAAAATACTGACATCAAGCTTTACAAATTCGGCTATCTTTAATAGGCGATCGAATTTCGGTGTATAAATAAAATCATTTAATGCAACTCGGTATCCAGATTGAACTAGACCCTCTAAGCCTGAAGTTAATTGTTCATCAGGCACCTCATTCTCTAAGACTTCCAGTACGATCTGCTCTTTCATCAGGGGAAGTGGTAGTTCGCCCACCAAAAAGCTTCGCGTCATGTTAATAAAGGCTAATTTTTCTCCTACAATATTCTCTAACCCTATATCCATTAACGCAGTGATAATGACATCTGATGTTGCCTTGTTTCCATCTATCACATCAGCCTGATTCGAGACCTTATCTCGATACAGTAGCTCATATGCAAACACACTAAGTTTGCGATTGTAAATGGGTTGACGCGCTAGAAATATTGTAGCCATGTATTCGATTACGGTAGTTTCATATTAAGTTGAATGTACCCATCTATAAACGGCAAGTTTTGCTTTAACTTTATATATAAAAAGACAGAATGACGATAATTAGCTACCTGGCCCAACCATGAAGATAGATCGACTAGTGAACTGTTAATTTTCTCTTTAAATTACATGAAAATATTATTTTGAATGCGATTGTAGAAATATGAGCATGAAGAATGGTATCTGAACGAAAGAGTATTTCACATGATGTATGCATATCTTTTAGTTATTACTCAAAAATCTACATTCGAACATGAGCAGATACAAAAAACACACTTTATTCATGTAAAATTCTTAATGCATCCTTAGTACATCCACACATTACTTGTTAGCTGGCAATCAATAGCATCTAGACACATATGAATAGACAAGCCGAGACCAATCAGCAGAGTCTTAGGCACAAAACAAAGTGCAAAATATACTATTACTAACCACGGCTGATGTAGTGGATGAAAGCCAATACTACAGCGATCAGGATTATATATGGGACTTGCAATTAAGTGATCAAGATCAACGAGCATTGTTGCGACCATTATAATATATGCATTCTTCCAGCGCGCTTGAAAGAATATCCGAGCGGCTAATGCTGGAACCACAAAATGCAGTATTATATGAATCATATGGATGTGACTTTATGTTTGTATAATCAGAGAGGCCATACAATTACTCTCAGCCATTGACGTATGATCATTGAATATTATTCATTTGTATTAGTAACAAATATTTGGTGATGATAAAGCTATATATTCACTAAAACTATATTATCCTACACTCTAGTGAGGTTAAATAAATTATAATTGGAGTTTACTATTAATAAAGGCATCAATTTAAAACGAGTAGAAAAAGATCTCTATTTAACTGAAATAAAGCCTTCTGTAGATAATGTTCTGTCAAAATTGAGTTTGACTAGATTCTGAGATAGGCTCGTGCAGGAGTAAACTACTATAAAGCCTGCAAATATATATTTGAATAAACTCATAAAATAATTGCAGTATCATGTTTAATTTTGACACCGCAGCTTGATACTTAATACCATAACAAGTAGCAATAAATTTTTCAAACTAGAACTAAATTTGTATTTAAAATAATTTATTATAAATACCAAATAATTAGATATATATCGATAATAAAGTTTATCTATGAAATCAATCCTATATTTAGTAGTTCGCTTTATGAAATTTACACTATGATAATGTCTGCTTTCAGCGAATAGAAATATCACACCTGTCCATATTCAGTCGATCGCCCTAACCATCTTTGAATCACCGCATCCACATTATGTGGGTATTCTTCTAGTAGCTGTTTGGCATATTCTTGCACCAAAGGAATTAGATCCTGATCACGCATGATATTGGCGATGCGTAATTGCAGCATGCCGGTTTGACGAGTGCCTAATACCTCACCCGGCCCCCGAATTTCTAGATCTACCTGTGCAATCTTAAAGCCATCATTAGTATTACGCATAGTATCGATACGCGTTTTAGCATTTTCTGTTAGTGGCGAACTGAACACTAATACACAGCTACTTTCTTCCGTACCCCTGCCTACGCGGCCACGCAATTGATGTAATTGTGCTAAGCCTAAACGCTCAGCATTCTCGATAATCATTAAACTTGCATTAGGCACATCTACACCTACTTCAATAACAGTGGTTGCAACTAGTAGGTTAATTTTTCGATTTGTGAAGTCTTGCATGACGACATCTTTCTCTTTACCCTTCATGCGGCCATGCACCAGTCCAACTTTTACTCCTCTTAACAGCTGGCTTAACTCACGATACACATCTTCTGCTGCCTGACATTGCAAAATCTCAGATTCTTCTACTAATGTGCATACCCAGTAGGCTTGTTGTCCATTGCGACAGGCATTGGCTACACGGTCTACAACTTCTTGTCGCCGCTCCATTGGAATAGCGATGGTGCCAATGGGCTTTCTCCCTGGTGGTAACTCATCGATCACTGAATAATCCAAATCCGCATAGGCAGTCATAGCCAGGGTCCTTGGAATAGGCGTCGCAGTCATAATCAGTTGATGAGGATGCATACCATCTTGGATACCTTTTTCACGTAAAGCCAAACGTTGATGCACGCCAAATCGATGTTGCTCATCAATCACAACAAAAGCCAAATTTTTAAACTCTACGCCTTGTTGAAATAACGCGTGCGTACCGATGATTGCATTTGCAGTACCAGATGCGATCAAGGCTTTCATTTCATTTGCTTTACTGACAGTCAACTTGCCTGACAACCATGCCAGCCGCACTCCTAAAGGCTCTAACCATTTAGAAAAATTACGCAAATGTTGTTCTGCCAGAATCTCGGTGGGTGCCATCATCACAGCTTGATAGCCTGATTCAATTGCTTGTAAACATCCCGCGATCGCAACTAGTGTTTTGCCACTACCCACATCGCCTTGCACCAAACGCAGCATTGGATAAGAGTTACTTAAATCAGAAAATACAGTTTTTATAACACGCTTTTGTGCACCGGTTAATTCAAACTCGAGTTTATCTAACAGACCTTTATATAACTTCCCTTCAGACATTATTGAAACCGCATCCTGTTTTTGCATCTGTAATCTTAGTTTTGAAAGACTAAGTTGCTGAGCGAGTAGTTCTTCAAATGCTAAACGGCGCTGCATAACATGTTTACCTGAAGACAATGCTTCGGTATCCGCCTCTGGAGGAGGACGATGTACAAACTTTAAGGCATCAACAATGCTGACATTTTGGCCATCAATACGTGGTGGACTTGGTAGTAAATCTAAACTGGGTGCGTCAGCCTTACCTTCTGACTGTGTGGCCCACTGCAAAGCTTGCGATGTGAGGCGCCGTAAACTAAGTTGATGCAAACCCTCTGTGGTTGAATAAATAGGCGTTAAATGATCTTCGACTTTAGTAGGCTCGTTATTATGCAAAACCTCATATTCTGGATGCACCATCTCTGGCACTTTCAGGCTTCGTCTAATCTCTCCAAAACATCTGATTTTTGTACCCGTGGTAAGACTTTCTCGTTGAGATTTATTGAAGTAAAAAAATCTTAGCTGCAATCGACCTGTACCATCTTCTACACTGACTAACAGCATACGTCGTTTACGAAATACCACTTCGCTATTCGCAATAGTGCCAATTACTACACACTCCTCGCCTGTGCGTAATGCTCCTACGGGCCTGATACGCGTGCGGTCCTGGTAACGAATGGGCAAATGAAATAACAAATCCTGAACGGTATAGATCTGTATACGCTGCAGTCGCTCTACAGCTTTCGGGCCCACACCTTTAAGTGTCTCCACCAAGGGAAATGTATCTTTAC
Source organism: uncultured Thiotrichales bacterium (assembly GCA_964486815.1). Classification (GTDB taxonomy): domain Bacteria; phylum Pseudomonadota; class Gammaproteobacteria; order UBA4575; family UBA4575; genus JABDMD01. The sequence goes on along the minus strand of CAZAOO010000006.1, from coordinate 117,596 downwards.
TCAATCGCTAAATTTATATTTTTTAAAAAACTAGTATCAAAAAGATTAACCAAGAGCGATCAATCTAATTCCATTACCGCATCCATTTCCACTGCCACACCTTTTGGTAAAGACGCAACACCCACCGCAGCACGTGCTGGATAGGGTTTCTCAAAATATTCTGCCATTACCTCATTCACTAATGGAAAATGACTTAGGTCAGTAAGAAAAATATTCACCTTAACAAGTTTCTTTAATGAGCCACCCGCAGCCTGTGCGACGGCTTGAAGATTTTCAAAAACTTGAATAATTTGTATGCGCATATCCCCTTCAACAACTTCCATGGTCGCAGGCACCAGTGGAATTTGGCCTGACATATACACTGTTGAGTTTACTTTAACTGCTTGAGAGTATGTTCCTATAGCTTGTGGAGCTTGATCAGTTGCAATTATTTCCCTTGTCATACTATCTCCTAAATTATCAACGTTATATTATTATTGTCGTTTAACTTTATATATTTGCGGTATATTGCGTATGCTCCGCATGATACGCGCTAAATGCACACGGCCCTTAACAGTAAGCAATACCGTAATCATTGTAGTTGAGCCTAGCTTTTCATCAAAAACTATGTTTTCAATATTTGAGCCTGCATCTGATATTGTTGATGCAACTACCGCTAACATGCCTGGTTCGTTTGCGGTTCGAATGGATATTTCTGCGGTGAATTCATTGTTAATTTCATTTGCCCAATAAACATGTATCCATTTATCGCGACTGGTTGTTTTACGTTTAGTGTTTTCACATTTTATATGGTGCACCACTAAACCCTTACCAGCAGTCATAATACCTATAATTGCATCGCCCGGAATCGGGTAACAACATTTGCCATAACTCACTACCATGCCTTCTGTGCCGCGAATAGCTAATGGATGTTTGCTCTCGCTTTTGCGTCGCAACTTAATCCAACTACCACGTAATGATTCAATATGTTTGGCTACAAAAGGCGCCATGCGATTACCCAAACCGATTTCATAAAATAATTGTTCTTCAGACGCTAACTGCAAATCTTTAAGCAGGTTGGCTTGCTCTCGGCGACTAATGTCTTGCCATGATTTATCGTATGCTCTCAAAGCCTTATCCAATAAACGTTTCCCAAGTTCCAATGCCTCGTTACTTTGCATGTTTTTCAAGAAGCTACGAATATTTGAACGTGCTTTTGCGGTAACAATGAAGTTTAGCCATGCAGGGTTTGGCCGCCCGCTGGGTGAAGTAATTATTTCTACTGTTTGACCATTTTGCAACGTAGTGCCAAGAGGTTCTAAACGGCGATTAATTTTAGCCGCAACACATGAGTTACCAATATCTGTATGTACTGCATAAGCAAAATCTATAGTAGTAGAATTGATGGGTAATTCCATAATGTCACCACGTGGTGTGAACACATAAATTTCATCTCTATATAAATCAACCTTAACACTTTCTAAAAATTCTAAAGAGCTACCTGAACGATTTTGCATTTCTGAAACCGTATTTAACCATTCACGAGTACGTACATGTGGAGCAGCATGATTGTCGCCAGCTTTTTTATCCTTATATACCCAATGTGCTGCAATTCCAGACTGTGCTACTTGATCCATTTCTTCAGAACGTACTTGAACTTCTATTGGCATACCCTTAGGACCAAATAGAATTGTATGCAGTGATTGGTAGGCATTTTTTTTCGGGATTGCAATGTAATCTTTAAATTTTCCCGGCACAGGTTTATATAAGTTATGAATTACACCCAACACTCGATAACAGGTATCTACACTATCTACGACAATCCTAAAGGCAAACACATCATACACTTCGGAAAACTGCAGGCCTTTGTCTTTCATCTTCCTATAAATGCTATAAATGTTTTTTTCTCGGCCCTGAATCCTGCTAAGAATACCAGCTTTGTCTAGACGCTCACGAATATTTTTTTCAACCTCTTGTAATAGCGCATCACGATTAATATTGGTGCGTCGAATTACATCTTTTAAAACTTCATATCTTTTTGACCATATAGTTTTAAAACATAGTTCTTCTAACTCCACCCGCAAGCCATGCATACCCAACCGCAGTGCAATGGGTGCATAAATATCCAGTGTTTCACGTGCAATTCTTTTGCGCTTCTCTAGCCGCATAACATCTAGAGTGCGCATATTATGCAAACGATCTGCTAATTTAATAATAATCACTCGCACATCCTTAACCATTGCGAGCATCATCTTGCGAAAATTTTCTGCTTGAGCTTCTAACTTGGAACCAAATTCAAGGTGAGTAAGTTTACTTACACCATCTACCAATTCTGCAACATCATTACCAAACTCAATTTTAATTTGTTCTATTGCAGTTTCAGTATCTTCAATCACGTCATGCAATATGGCTGCTTGAATAGTTTCTGCATCCATATGCAATTCGGCTAAAACTTTTGCAACAGATATAGGATGGTAGATATACGGTTCGCCAGATTGGCGCGTTTGGCCTTCATGCGCACTGGCACTAAAGAGATACGCTTGATAGATTTTTTTTACATGTTCTGGATCTAAGTAGCTTTCTAGTAAGGCACACAGATCGCTAATTAAAACCCGAGGGCTATGGTTTGAATTGCTAGGCACAGCATTTACCGAATTTTCGGCCGAATCGCTAAGTTGTTTAGTAGTAGAACCTACAGCCATTTTCATAATTTATGGCGTTGCTTTTTAACTACGCTGCATGGTTGCTGTAAAACCTATAAATAGATCCCTATAAATAGACCTTAGTCTCCATCATTTGAAGTATCCGGTATTGTAGGAATCCCGAATTTAGGAGTTGCATCAACTGGTGCTTCTTGTGCTTCTTGTACATCTGGGCTTTCACCAAATGGATTGCTAGCTGGGGCACTATCAGACATTGCACCTAGTTCTTTTGCTAACAGCTCTTCCATAGATGGAGTGGCTTGTGTAGATGCTGGCGTCTCGGTTTGACTTGCTTGCGGTGAAAATATTGAGCTGGAAAATGGATTTATTGGCTGCTCGTCAGATTGCTGGCTACCGGTACTTTGACCTTCCGGAGCAGGCTGGCTAAGTTCACGACTTATTTCTGCATGTAATGCCGCTGCAAGATCATCCTCATCAAACGGTAAATCATCTTCTATTGGCTTTGCTAATGCAGCCTCCATCATTTCTTCATTTACAAGCCCTTCTTCAATTTCGCGTAACGCTACTACTGTTGGCTTATCATTTGCCCATTCAACTAGTGGCTCGGTGCCCATAGAAAGTTGGCGAGCACGCTTACTGGCTAGCAATACTAGCTTAAAGCGATTTTCTACATGATCAAGACAGTCTTCTACCGTTACACGGGCCATCGAATACTCCTAAAACAAAATAAATTGGGGCTTAGCCGAGTGAGTGTAGCGAATTTGCTGCTTAGCATCTAGCTCTCAATAAGCAATCTCTAGTGTTTCGGCAATAAATCTTTCAACAGGGCCCCCAGATTATCCTCACCGATAGGGTGGAAATCACCCTCACCTATTACCAATGCAGTAAGTTCACCTAGGGCTGTATCGAAATTATCATTCAGAACTATATTATCGAACTCATCGAAATGGCTGATCTCACTCTCCGCATCCTTCATTCTACGAGCAATGACCTCCTCACTATCCTGACCACGCCCTCGCAAGCGAGATTCCAGTTCTGCTTTAGAAGGTGGTAATATAAATACGGAGTGTGTTCCATGAATTTTCTCACGCACTAACTCTGCCCCTTGCCAATCGATTTCAAGAATAACTTTTAAACCTCTATCTAATTGCTTTTCTACCAAAGCCTGAGAGGTACCATAAAAATGGTCAAATACTTTTGCATACTCAAGAAACTCGTTTTGCTTAATCATTTGCAGAAATTCTCTATAAGAAACAAAAAAATAATTTTTGCCGTCAACCTCTCCTGGCCGCATTTCCCTAGTAGTATGTGAAACTGAAACTACTACATTTGTAGTGGATTCTACTAGCGCTTTCACTAAGCTTGTTTTACCAGCTCCTGACGGCGCACTAATAATAAAAAGTTTCCCCTTATTAGTCATAAACACAAACCCTCATAGACCCTCTGTACACTAACAATAAGTAAATTTCTTTTGTTCATATTATTTAATCATACACAAAATAAAAAGGCCTCGCTGTGCGAGGCCCTTAATTACCAGCTATTAATCTATCTTTACGTTTTTGTTAATGGCACTAATGCAATTTCAACTCTACGATTTTTTGAACGCCCAATCGAGTCATCATTACTGGCTACCGGATAATCTTCACCGTAGCCATAAGTTGCTAAACGGAGCGGCTGAATACCCCTGCTTTGGAAATACTGTGATACCGCTTTGGCACGTTTTTCAGACAATGATTGATTGTATTCATTTGCACCCGTGCTATCCGTATGACCCATGACTTCGACCAATGTCTTATCAAACTCATCGACTACAATCGTGACAGAATCTAAAACTGCAAAAAAGTCGCCATTAATATCAGCACTATCAGTAGCAAAAGTTACATTACCCGGCATGTTCAAAATTATATTGTCACCATCACGAGTTACACTTACACCAGTACCTGCAAGCTTCTGTCTCAGCTTTGCCTCTTGTACATCCATATAGTAGCCAACAGCACCACCGGCCAAGGCACCAACACCGGCACCAATTAATGCATGCTTACGTCGCTCGCGACTATCATCACCCGTAATCAGACCTACTACGGCTCCAGTCGCTGCACCTGCACCTGCACCTATAACAAGTTTACTAGTTTGTTTATCACCTGTGTATGGGTTAATTGTAGAACACGATGCGAGAACAATGGATAGGAGTATTAATCCTGCAATGTTTAATCTTTGTAATATTTTCATTATTGCCTCCTTTCACAAACGGCACATTATGCAGATTCCTTATACTGAAGTTGACTTTAACCATACAAACTCTAATCACTACTTCAAGTTAAAACCAGTCTACTTCACCGATAGCTATATGGACCTAATATGAAATAGGTGGTTCAGTTTTATCAACATCTATTATCGCGCAGCTTATCGCGCTATTTTGCCTTTCGAGTTCCCATATGTCGGTATATTTATGCCATGTATCTAGTGTCGATTATTGTCTATTTCACATAGCAGAAATTGAAGTCAAACTTGTGTAACGAATTTAATTTAAAGATATTTTACTTATCTAAGCGCCCTGTAAATGACGCAAATAAAGCGTGTATTTGCTTGATACAAAATAATAACAATTATGTAATTAGAATCTCTGAAAACTATTTAATGATACAACAACACATAGCAACCAAAATACTTGAGTATTTGCCAGAAATTAATGCTAATGACATCTGTTTTGATGACAACAGCAAGCAGCCGTACCTTAGCGATTTAAAACAATTTTCTGAAACTATTCAAACTTGGTCGCATACCGTACTTGAAAAACAAAGACTTCCCACTCTCGCTCATGAAGCTCAACCCTTAATCAACAAGTATAGTGTCGAGACCGATGAGGGTTGTGCATTAAGAATGGTTATTGAGTTAGATGCACTAAATATTTCAGTAAAAAATAATGACGCTGGTACTTCTGCATTAGCCAGCATGAAGTTACTGGAACTTGTATGGAATAGCTCTATTTTTAGACTCAAAGAAGAAACCACAGCCAAAAAAAATACAAATACAAGAACTACCACCAGCGCAGCTGTGACTAAAGCTACAAGTAAGCAAAGCTCTGACGATCCCAATACACATGTCTATCAAGAGACTATCAATAACTTAAAAGAAAAGTACCCACACTGTAATGTAAATGCATTACGGTTATTGGCTGCAACACGTTTAAATGTAAGCAAACAAGAACTTGATGATCTCGACATTACCCCAGAATAACAATTGAATAATGAAAGAGACTATCAACAATCATGATTTATTCAGCGCTTCATTAGAATCGATCGTTACAAATAAGCGAGCTGAAAAATTTCAACGTTTTAAGATTGATTTTCAACGTGAATGTAATGCGACGTTAGACAATGCCCAAGAGTGGATTAAGGCAGAATTACCCATAGTCACTGATTATATTGATGCTACCGCCATAAAAGATGAATTAAAGCAAAGTAAAACATCAAGCAGACGCAAACATTTATTATCTGCATTGTTGTTTGAAAAGAGTCTACGTGAAGCCATAAACAACAATAATGCACCTACCGCAGCAATAATGGCGATACACATGTTTAACCATATGTGGCAAGCAAAGGTTGAATTATATGGTTCATTGCCTATAGCAAGCTCTCGCAAAAACATAGTTTCAACCAAGACTCCGCATCAGTCGATTGCAGAGGAAACCTATAACGATACTCGGGAAAAAATTCTAACCACTTTGATAGAAAAAGGTGAGAAATTAATACAAGACTCTCGAATTCAGCCCAACACACAAAAAGCACCGCATGGTAAACCTGATCTTTGGCAACAGGAGGCAGAAAAAGCTAAATATCAAAAAAGATTTGGATTAGCACAGAATAGTAAATCAAAGAAGAATCCTCTCGGTATGTTCTCGAAAGTTACAACCAAGATCCCGCTAAGAAGAAACAAAGCCAGAGCCCAAGATGTGATTGATGAAGCAAATAAAGTAGTTGAAACCAGCCCTGACGATAGCTTATTAGACAACCCGAATCGCTCTGCAATTATGGTTAGCCCTGGATTTTCTGACAGTATTGATGACTCATTAATACAGGCTCGCTCACAGATTACAAGCAACCCAAATGAGTCAGGCGTTACTGTGCATAAAATGATTAAAGCACGTAATCACGACAGACATGAACCGGGTAGCAACACAATTATTATGAAATTAGCTTCTGGTTCAGGAAGAAAAACAAGTGCAAAATTAAGTGTTCCGGAACTGTGTCAACAAGCCATCAATATACTTACTGACCAATTCCCCGGCTACGATATGGTTGCTATACGCCATATGGCAGCTGAAAAAGTAGGGGTTTCACCTCAATACATTGAAAACTTAAATATTCGACCTGAAAAAACCGGGTAATTCAGTTTGCATATTGAAACGCATTGTCCCAAATATAATCCAAGATATATTTGGCAACCATCGGTTCAGAAACTTGGTATTTACCATCCGGCAACTTCTCAATAACTGATTTTTCCCCATCCTTTAAATAAGGCGCCTGCAATCCCTGCAGTTGCTGCAAAGCACGTTGAATATTTATATCAGACTCTATCAGAAACTCTTTCTTCACCCATAAATTTGTCTTCTCTGTAATCTCCTCTTTATTGAGAGGCTGTTTTTCATTAAACATAAGCGTATATATCAATATCGCCTCTTTGGTCAGCTCTTCTTCAGCAGAATCTACAATTGCATTCAGCGTGCCTTGGCATACATCCAAACTCTTAAAAAATAATACATCAGTAACTTTCTTTAAGAATTCAAGCCGTTTACTTTTATACTTTACATATTGACGTACAGCAAAGCCGCCAAGAGCAATAGACGTAGACAATACCGCAACCAGCAATGGATATATTGCTTTATTATCACCTGCTTCTACATTAAATTTACCGCCCAAGTCCAAACCAAATACGATTAGAGCCACTGCACCTATCAATAAACCCAGGCTAGGCAAAACTTTTATTGCCATAGGTATCGCTGCACCCAAAGCTGGAACTCCGAGCATCAACTTATCTTTCCAGCTCATGCTGATTTTAACATTTGGGAATAGAAGTTCTAAATCGTAATGCGGTATGTTTTTATATAAATATAAGTAGACCATCCCCGGCACAAAATTTAATGTGTGCTTGTCTTTTTTACTACTAAAATAGTCTTTATCTTTTATATGCAATAAAACAGCAACACGATCGTAGTTTTCAAATATGATTTTTTTTGCCCTAAAAAAAACGTTTCACTGAAACTTCTTTGGTATTGCTCCCGCGATAGAATAACTTGATACGCTGATAGTCATGCAAATCTACATTAGTATTCACTGGCACTAGTGAAAATGTCTTAAGGGCTTTTTCGATAACTGCTTGCTTTAATTCTTGAAAGTTTGCATCTCTCAAAGTACTTCCAAAGGTCTCCGCAAGAATATCTGCTTGAAGTTTTAAATCATTATCATTTAATTTTGGATGAAGTGGAATTTCTTGATTTGGGCTTAAGTAAGCATAAGCATGTTTCATCTGCTCCAGCTTTCGTTGCGTAACAAAATGCTGGTAGGCAGTTAGTATTTCAGCAAAAGAACGAAACTGCCGAATCTGCTCCTGACTCAAGCCAGGCAGATTGCAACACTTGTTTATTAATGCATGGCGACTACAAGGGATGAATTGCATTTTTACCAAATAGAATAAAAATCTATAAATTATTTAGTATAAACAAAAACGCCTAGAAGAATATTCCAGGCGTTTAATGTTTTCATAAGGTGAAATGAAAAATACTGTTTTTTTATCATTCGATAAAGCAATAACAATATCAACGCTCCAATTACTGCGATAACCAAACTGATTATATTGAAACCAGTTACAGTTCCAAAACCAAGCAAGGTACTGATATAACCACCGACAAAAGCCCCAGCTATACCCAACAGAATGGTCACGATGATTCCACCTGGGTCATTCCCAGGCATGATCAACTTAGCAATGGCACCAACGATGCCACCGAGCACTATCCACGCTATAAAGCCCATAGCTTCTTCTCCTATTATTTTTATTATTTGTGGTTGAGAGAGAATTACTCTTTTTTCATCATCTCCTCGGCTGCATCACCGGCATGTTCTTTAGCTTTCTCTACCACTTCTTCAGCTTTTTCCATCATAGTTTCCCCGCCTTCAGCAGCAGCGGTTTCTTCGATAGGTGGTAATGAATCAAAGTCTGGAAGTGCCTCCACTTCTGGTCCTTTCATCGAGTCACCATCCATCATTTCTTTGGCAGAATCTGCCGCATCACCAGCATGTTCTTTAACAGAATCTGCCGCATCGCCGGCATGCTCTTTAGCTGCATCAACTGCGTCACCCGCATGCTCCACAGCACTGTCAGCAGCATCACCGGCTTTATCCATCATTTCACCCGCTTCTTCTTTGCTACATCCAAACATCAAAGCTGTTATGAATAACATTAATATTAATTTATACATCTCGAACTCACTCCTAATTGGTTTTATAAATTTTACTTTTTATTTTTTTACTTAATGCGTTACTTTAGGTGGCAACTCTTTGGCATGCTCAACCCAAGCAGTAACTTCTTTTAGTGTAGGAACTCTTCTCACCAAATTCTTTTCCGCATTTACTTCTTCCATTTTCGCAGTAAGGTTTTCTGGTACACGGTTACGCAATTCTTTAACTGTATCCACACCTGAAACCTCTAGAAGCTCGGAGTACTCTTCACCAACGCCTTTAATCCTGAATAGATCACACATATTAACCCATTTTAGAATTTGGCTTTCACTACAGCCTGATTTTTCGGCACAGTCTTTACGTCCAGGCTTAGAGCATCCCGCTGCTAACAACCCATCCGTATCCGTAATACCTGCTTTCGCTAACATTTCCGCATATTTAGGACCAATGCCCTCTACAGCTTCTATTTTATGATTTGCCATCTCGAACAACTCCCAGCTAGACATGGCATTGCAACAAGCAATACCAATGATTTAATTATGGTAATTTTTATTAATATGATAACTCACAGTAAGTAGTGAGTTATCAATAATTTATTATAGCAAGCAGAAAGGCGTTTGGAATTGCTAAGTTGCAAGATTCTCACACGTGTCGGAATTACAAGACATTGATTTAACAGTAATTATTAAACAGGGTGTTATTTACTTACTTATCTACTTTGGAAAGTTCGCTATTTATTTGATCAAAACTAGTATGGCGCACATCGGTTCCAGCAACCGTATAAATCACATATTCGCAAATATTCTTTGCATGATCACCGATGCGTTCAAGCGACCGAGCACACCACATTACGCGTAATGCGCGCTTAATGGCACGCGGGTCTTCCATCATATGAGTAATCAACTGTCGCACTAAGGCATCATATTCATTGTTAATTTCGCGATCGCCTTGTGCAATCTTCAATGCGGCTTCCGTATCCATGCGTGCAAAAGCATCCAGACTATCGTGCAACATTTTTCGTACTTGCTCACCCATGTGCTTAATTTCAATAAAATAAGATGGTGTACGTTCCACAGTTGCAAGCTTGACACCATGTCGACCAATCTTCTCTGCTTCATCGCCAATTCTTTCTAAATCTGTGATCGTTTTAATTACCGTAACAACAAGACGCAAATCACTAGCAGCAGGCTGACGACGCGCTATGACTTGCGTGCATTCTTCATCAATCGCTACTTCCATAGAATTAATTTTGTAATCACTGGTAGCCACTTCTTCCGCCAAACTACTATCTGATCGTGTCAAAGCTAATAACGCATTCTCAACTTGTTTCTCAACCATACCGCCCATGTTTAAAACCTTGCTACGCAGGGATTCTAAATCTTCATCAAACTGATGTGATATGTGTAGCCCGATATCTTGATAAACCATATGTATCTCGCTTTAAATTTTGAACTATTCGTTAACCGTAACGACCAGTAATATAATCTTCGGTTTTCTTTTTGCTCGGATTAGTAAATAACTGATCCGTTGCTCCATATTCAATTAGCTCACCCAAATATAAAAATGCAGTGTAATCCGAAACACGTGCAGCTTGTTGCATATTATGTGTGACAATAACAACCGTATACTGTTCCTTGAGCTGGATAATTAATTCTTCAATTTTAAGTGTCGAAATAGGATCCAATGCTGAAGCGGGTTCATCCAAAAGAATTACTTCGGGTTGTATCGCTATCGAACGTGCAATCACTAAACGCTGCTGCTGACCACCTGAAAGTTCTAGAGCATTATCTTGCAAGCGACTTTTAACTTCATCCCATAATGCGGCACCCTTGAGCGCCCATTCTACTCGCTCGTCTAATACCCTTTTCTTATTGACCCCTTGTAAACGCAATCCATAAGCAACATTTTCATATATTGTTTTTGGAAATGGATTAGGTTTTTGAAATACCATACCAACTTTACGTCGCAATTCTGCAACATTGACTGACTTACTGTTAATATCTATACCATCCAGAAGCATTTCTCCTTCTACACGAACGATATCGATCAAATCATTCATACGGTTCATGCACCGTAGTAGAGTAGATTTTCCACAACCGCTTGGACCGATAAATGCAGTCACTCTTTTTTCAGGAATGACCAAATTAATATTTTTTAATGTCTGCGCTGCTCCGTAGTAAAGGTTAAAGTCTTTACATTCAAAGCAGGTTTTTTCATTTTCCAGGCGCAAGGTCTGTTTATTGAGAAGAACTTCTTGTGATATTTTTGGTGCTTCCATAGTCATTTCCTTAACTCCTAAAATTACCTTGTAATAAATACTTCAAGGTCATTTTTATTAGTGCTGTACTTAATGTTGTACTTAATGCTGTTCTAGGCCCCTGTATTTTTCTCGTAAGTGATTGCGAATGAAAATTGCAGATAAATTTAACATCACAATAACGACCACCAGAATTAAAGCCGTTGCATACACCAGAGGTCGTGCTGCTTCAACATTTGGGCTTTGAAAACCTACATCATAAATATGGAAACCCAAGTGCATAAACTTACGCTCCAAGTGCACAAATGGCGCGTTGCCATCTAATGGCAATGAAGGTGCTAATTTTACAGCACCCACCAACATCAAAGGAGCCACTTCTCCTGCAGCACGAGCTACCGCTAAAATTAAACCGGTCATCATTGCCGGTGTCGTCATGGGCAATACGGTACGCCATAAAGTTTCTGCCTTGGTAGCACCCAGTGCAAGCGAACCCTCCCTAACTGCACGCGGTATTCGTGACAGCCCTTCTTCTGTGGCAACGATTACAACCGGCACCGTAAGCAACGCAAGGGTTAAAGAAGCCCAAAGAATACCACCAGAACCAAAGGTTGGCGTAGGCAATGCCTCTGCAAAAAACAGGTCATCAATCGTGCCGCCCACAATATATACAAAAAAGCCTAGACCAAATACTCCATAAACTATGGATGGTACACCTGCCAAGTTATTCACAGAAATGCGTACTAAACGCGTGACAAATCCCTGGTGTGCATACTCACGCAAATAAATTGCTGCGATTACACCAAATGGCGTAACGAAAATAGACATTAACAACACCATTATTACCGTGCCAAAAATCGCAGGGAAAATTCCGCCTTCAGTGTTGGCCTCGCGTGGATCATCGCTGACAAAACCCCAAAATGTTTTCAGGTAAAAGAGGAGCTTTTCTCCCAAGCTTAAGGCATTGGGTCGATAGGCTTTTACAACATCAGCTAACTTAACCTCCTTGATACCACCCGTCATTTCTTTCAGCACAATGCTGTCACGTGACATTTCCACATACAGCGCATCCAGCTCTTTTTTCAAGACCTCATAGTCAGCAGTGTACTTGTTTTGCTCTAGTTTTACTGCTTCAAATGCCTTTGGATTCGTTACATTATCCAACTCCAAACCACGTTTCTTTAATCGCAGCTTCTCCAATTTAAAATTAATCTTCCCGATTTCACCTTTTTCAATATGCTCAATTTTATCTCTCAGGTCTAAAACGCGATCAAGGCGCGCTTCTAAGTCTTGCCACTTGATATCTTCATATAATTCTAATACCTCACCATCACTTTTAATTTCCTGCAAATAGCCATAGAAATTACCCCATTGATTACGCTCAAGCACTAGCACATCAACAGGTTTACGTACCTGCAACTCATTCGGAGTTACGGTTAACATAAAGTCGACACCTAGTATTTCACGGTTACCTACTTTTATAAGGCTACGTTCGATAAACTCGTCTTCACTATTGACTTTAATGCCAGATTCTATTATCCGTTGCCTTGCAACTTTTTCAGATTCAACTCGTTCGCCAATAATTTGCACGGTGTCTGTGCCATTGTTGTAATCGATTTCATATACTGTCTTCGGCCAAAAGTGGCCCAAGCCTCTAGAAGCGATCAACAACAAAAGGCCCACTACCATAATCATACTGATAGCTACCGCACCGGCATTCAGCCACACCCACGGCGCACCTGATGACATAAATGATTTAAAGTTTTCGCTCTTCACTATTTATTATTTAAATTTGTTATTGTTACAGACTGCTGTATTTTTCACGCAGTCGTTGGCGAACAATTTCAGCAATTGTGTTAAAGAAAAAAGTAAAGATAAATAAAACCAATGCAGCCAGGAAAAGAATTCTAAAGTGCGTGCTGTCCACTGCTGACTCTGGCAACTCTACCGCAACGTTTGCAGACAAGGTTCTCATACCTTCAAATATACTGAAGTCCATTATTGGAGTGTTACCGGTCGCCATAAGTACAATCATGGTTTCACCTACCGCACGGCCGAGACCAATCATGGTTCCAGAAAATATGCCCGGACTTGCAGATGGTAATACCACCCTGACCAGGGTTTGCCATGGTGTTGCACCTAATGCTAGAGAGCCAGAACTTAAATGTTTGGGAACGCTAAAAACTGCATCTTCTGCAATTGAAAAAATGGTTGGGATCACAGCAAATCCCATAGCAATACCAATGATTACTGAGTTTCTTTGGTCATAACCAATCCCCATCGTATCCGTTAACCATAAACGCACGTTGCCATCAAACAATACGCGCTCCATCCACGGACTTAGACCTAGTGCTAACCATCCGCAAAGCAGCACAACAGGAATTAATAAAGCAGCTTGCCAACCATCAGAAATTGCAACTTTAATTCGATCAGGCACTTGCCACCATGCGAAACTTGCCAGCAAAATTCCCACTGGCAAGGCAATCAAGGTAGCAAACACCCCTGGCAAATGTGCCTCTACAAAGGGCGCCAACCATAGCCCAGCTAAAAAACCTAAAATAACAGTTGGCAAGGCTTCCATTATTTCTATGGATGGTTTAACCACACCGCGCATTTTCGGTGCCATGAAATATGCCGTAAAGATCGCACCACATATCGCCAACGGCATGGCCACTAGCATGGCGTAAAACGCAGCTTTAAAAGTACCAAACGTTAAGGGGGTAAGGCTAAACTTAGGTTCGAAGTCATTCGATGATGAAGACGACTGCCATATGTAATCCGGCTCAGGATAACTTTCGTACCAGACCTTGCCCCATATAGAACTTAATGATGCCTCCGGGTGCTCAGCATCCATCTCCCAAACATGCAGTTGACCACTAGTATCTTCTGCAATCAATTTGTTACTTCTTGGCGCTATACCAAGATGGGTTATAGGCTTATCGGTTATGTTTTCTGTAAACAAATGTCTCGATGCAGTGGAATGGAATAAAGAAACATTACCCTCCACATCGGTAACAAGAAATCCTTTACGTAAAATCTCGGTAGAAATACTGGATACTTTTGCGTCACCACTTTTGAAGTTTCTTATTGCAGTTAATTGCCGCTCATTATTTTCTCCACGCACCAAAAATAGTTGATGTATATTACCTTGATCATCGGCGAGCAATAAGGAAATACCGCCTAGAAGAAACTCTAATGAAGCCGGCTTACTACCCTCGCTCAATACCGAAACATCTTCAATATGAAGTGGCTCGCTTTTATCACGAATATCATAATATGCAATCGCACCGTCCGCGTTCATCAAGTACAGCCACTGTCGTTCCGGTGATATTAAGGCTTTAACCGGCTTGTCTGGATAGCGCAAGATAACCTGGCTGGTTAATTCCAAAGAAAATTCATCTTCATCTAAAAATGACGACTCAATAGAGAAGTTAATTAACCTAGAACCACTGTCTGTATATGCAAAAAAAGTTAAGCCATCCTCATTACCACTAATCGCAATGTTTGATACTCCTTGATCACCAATTTCAAGATTAATTGGTGCTTCACCGTATGGATAGGTAATGCTTGGCACGATTGTGCGCTGATCGTTAGCATATTTAGAAGCATACTCATGTCTAAAAATAATAGCTTTACCATTATCGAGACCTAAACCAACAATATTATTTTCAGGGTCAACATGCGTCCAGCTAATCACTTTAGCTTCACTATTGGCTAAAAGATTTTTGCTGTCTAATATATTGCCATCATCTACAGAAAAGAATTGCACTATGCCTTTATTATCCATGCGCATAGCAATTTCAGTTTGTTCTTCTATTGAGTACAACAGTGATTCTGCTGAATCGGTTTGGCTTAATTTATAAGTTGTAACTTCATGCAGGCTGGCACCCTTAAACAAAGGGAAAACCACAGCAAATAAAAACAAAAAGATAAGTATGATAGAACCGATAACTGCGATACCACCCGCCCCTACCAAATAACGTGCAAGTACGTCACGAAAGGATCTTCTGCGCCAAAGCTTATGGTCAAACAATAGTGGCTCAGGAACACTGAGCTGGGAATTACCTGGTTCTTTCGACATATTTTTATTCTAGTTTTCTATTGAAAGCAGGGGTAATTAGTATACTCGAAAAAAAGGCCCTGCTTACCAGGGCCTTTTACTTTTTTCAGACACAAGCATTATTAATTTCACAATTTGATGTGCGACAAATTGATTAACTTAAAACTACTCGGCTGCACTAACCTTCATGGCACTTTTTTCAATATCAAGGCCTGCTAAGGCTTTATCCGCAACTTTTGCAGGCAATGGAATGTAACCATCTTTGACTACCACTTTTTGACCTTGAGTAGATAACACCATCTTAATGAACTCACTCTCTAATGGAGAAAGTGGCTTGCCCGGCGCTTTATTAACATAGACGTATAAGAAACGTGAAAGTGGGTATGAGCCCGAAATGGCATTTTCAGCTGTAGCCTCTACAAACTCGGTTTCACCTTTAGAGAGCGCTACGGCTTTAACCCCTGAAGTTTTATACCCAATACCAGAGTAACCAATACCATTTAATGAAGAAGATACTGATTGAACTACAGACGCAGAACCAGGCTGTTCATTAACATTAGACTTGAAGTCACCTTTACAAAGTGCTTTTTCCTTAAAATATCCGTAGGTACCCGATACCGAGTTACGTCCATATAATTGAATGTCACGCTTAGTCCAGTTGCCTTCCAAACCCAGGTCGCCCCAAGTATCGATTTTTGCAGAACCACCACAGGTACGAGTATTTGAGAATACTGCATCGACTTGTTTAACACTCATGCCTTTAATGGGGTTATCTTTGTGCACGTATACCGCAAGCGCATCAATCGCAACGGGTACTGCAGTCGGTTTGTAACCAAACTTTTTCTCAAAGTCAGCAAGTTCTTCGTCTTTCATCATGCGACTCATTGGGCCTATGCTAGAGGTTCCCTCCGTTAATGCAGGAGGTGCAGTAGATGAGCCCGCAGCTTGAATCTGGATATTTACGTTAGGATAAAAGCGCTTGTACTCTTCAGCCCAAAGCGTCATTAAGTTAGCCAGTGTGTCGGATCCAACACTAGACAAATTTCCCGAGACACCGCTAGTAGCAGCATACTCGCCAAGCTCAGCGTCAACACTGACATCAGCTGAAACTGTTGCAGCCGATGTGATTAACAGCACTGCTGTAATTACATAAAACTTTTTTAACATTGTGTACATTAAAATAACTCCTCAGTTATGGAATACTTTGATTTTCAGACACAAAGTTAATGTCTATGTGTTACAAGCATATGGTATTAATATTACAGTTTTATTAAATTATATACTATTGATTTTATTAGTATTTTTCTCATTATTAACCATTCTATGTGCAGGAAAGTTACAAATAAATGCTGATCCGTGACCGAGTTTACTGTCTATTTCCAAAACCCCTTCATGCCGCTCGAGGATGTGCTTCACAATCGACAAACCTAGACCGGTGCCGCCTTTTTCACGCGAGCGACCGGCATCAACACGATAGAATCTCTCGGTTAATCTCCCTAGATGCTCCGCTGCGATACCTTGACCATTATCTTCGACGATAAATTGCAAGCCCCCGTCGTCACTATTCTTCCACGTCACTTTTATGACTGAACCGGCGTGTGTGTGCTTGACTGCATTATTGACCAAGTTTGAAATTACACTGTGAATCTCTTGTAGATCCCCCTTAAGCATCGCCCCAGTTTCAAAATGTGTCGAGATTTTGCGATTAGCAAACCAGGGTGAAAGCTTACTCTCTTCCACAACATCGGTAATGAGTGAAGCGACAGGAATAACTTCAGAGTCTTTGACTACCGAAGCAGTGGATTCTAAACGCGACAATGTAAGCAGGTCTTCAACCAGCTGCTTCATTCGTTTTGCCTGCATCTCTGCTGATTTAATAGCAGTATTACATGCGTCTGGCATGCCTTGACGTATAGACAGTGTTTCTAAATAACCAAGAATTACCGTAAGTGGTGTACGCAACTCATGCGAAGCATTGGATATAAAGCTACGACGCATTTCATAAATACGTGCGGATTGGGACATATCTTGCGCTATCAACACGAGCTTATCTTTACCAAAAGTAATGATCCGTATACTCAGTTCTGGTTCATGATCAGACGGGCCACGGATCTCTAATGGCCGATCAAAATTATGTGCAGAAAAATAATCTGTAAAAGCCGGTCTGCGAACCAACTGTGTGATTCTAGTATTAATATCCCGCGTGAGGTCTATTTGTAATAAATTATGCGCAGCTTGATTGGCCGATTTAATTTCTCCACTGGTTTCCATGATCACTATTGCATCAGGTAACGCAGAGATCATTTCTTTATAGTGAACTATTAAATCTTCCAGGTCAGTTTTAGTTGCCTGGTGTGTTTTTTGTAACTCAACAATGCTCGATACTTGTTGGTCAGCGATACCTATATATTCAGGTGCTTCATCAACCTGTGCACCTCCACCCAACCATTGCTTGAGCGTGACTATCTGTCTAGCGGTCCATAAACCATAAATTATTAAGCCGATTATAAAGAAGAATTGCGGGTGACCTATTATTAGACCTATTAGAATGCATGGTACAAATACGAATAAAATTCGATTGAATTCAGAGAACCATGCATTAAATGGCATTATGTTTTTGCAGAGAATCGATAGCCGTAACCGCGCACGGTTTGAATCATTTGATCACAATTAAGAGGTTTAAGTAATTTTCGTAAACGTACAATATGCACATCCACGGTACGTTCTTCGACATACATGTTACGACCCCAGACATAATCTAACAACTGATTGCGTGAATAAACTCGATCCACATGTGTCATAAAAAATTCAAGTAGGCGAAATTCTGTTGGCCCCATATTGATAGATTTTTCATGCACATAGGCACGGTGAGCATCTAAATCCAGCTTGATGGGTCCCACCATCACCTCGTTCTCGAGACTACCCGTTCCTCTTCGTAATACCGCACGTATCCGTGCGATAAGTTCTTTTACTGAAAATGGCTTGGTGATGTAGTCATCCGCACCAGAATCCAGGCCATCAATTTTATCTCGCTCTTCCACACGAGCCGTCAACATAATAATAGGTATTTCTTGCAAAGCTTCCTTACGTTTCCAGCGTCGCAACAATTCCAAACCGGTGGTATCAGGCAACATCCAGTCCAGGAGAATTAAATCAGGCAAGTTATTAGCTATCTGTAATTCAGCTGCACTTCCATCCTCAGCTTCGTCAATCAGATAACCATCCTGCCCTAATGCAAATGACACCATTTCACGAATAGAATGTTCATCTTCAACTAATAATATGCGTTTACTGCTCATACTTTGAGCCTGTATGCGTTCCTGAGAATGATATTGTTCTGCAACATATTGATTCTGCATGATTGTAACCTGCGATGAAAAGATTCGGCATTATTTTCTAACTTTGTTACAGAACTATTAAATACACCAATATCAGATATATATGCTAAATTAATCAGATGGCTTACCCAATAGTGTGATGTAACAATATTGTAATATTTTATTCATATACATTTCATATAAGTTGCGCAAGATCCATCCCCTGAAATTAAACATTTACTAGAAAAGGAGGCTCTTCGTGAGACTTAAACAAAACTTGGTTGGCGTTACCAGCGCCATCGTACTCTCTAGCATGAGCTCAATTGCTTTTGCCGGCGCAGTGACTTCAAAAGAAGAAATATCCGTTAGTACTACCGGTGGGGGTATTAAAATTGAGTCCGACAACGGGAATTCATTTTCGCTTGGTGGCAGAATCATGTATGACATGGACTTTTATGATGGCTTATATAATTCAGGATTTGATTCAACTGATCCAACTGAATCCGGAAATTTAGGTGATGATTCCTCTGAGGCTGAATTTCGCCGTACGCGCCTAGAAATGAAAGGCTCGGTTGCTAAAAACTGGGCCTATGAATTTGTCGTAGATATAGACGAAGGTGATGCAGAAATTGACACTGGATATATTGCATACAAAGGGTTTAGTTTTGCTGACATCAAGTTGGGCCGTTTAAAAGCACCATTTGGTTTAGAAGAACTCACCAGCTCAAAGTGGATTTCTACAATTGAACGCTCACCCACAACAGAAATTGGCTTTCTTTCCGGTAAGCCCTCTTTCCAACTCGCATTACATGGCTACGCGGCAGACCGTGTTTTCTGGCAGGCTGCAATCATTGATGAAGATAACGAAGAAGAAGAAGGCAAGGATGCATACAGTATAGCGGCCCGTGTTGGCAGTCACTTTGGCCTTGGTGAAAATGGATTCATGCATCTTGCAGCTTCCTATGCCACACGCGATTTTGGAGATGGTGGCTCAAACCAGTTCCGTTCGCGTATGGGTGTACATACAACAGGACGAGTAACTGCTGGAACGTTTGGCGTTGACGATGCTGATCAGTTTGGACTTGAAGCCGCAAGCGTATTTGGACCTTTTTCACTACAAGGTGAATATCGCATGGCAGACTTTGATGCTGATGACGACGCAGCAAATGGATCAGATGTAGATCTGGATGGATACTATCTACAAGCAAGTTACTTCTTAACAGGTGAACAACGTGGTTATAAAGGCCAAGACGGGAAATTTGATAAAATTAAACCCAAAGGTCCACGTGGTGCTTGGGAACTTGTTGCTAAATACGAAGATGGTGAAGTTGATGCAGATTTGACACCTGAAGATGCTGAGTATGAATTACTCACAATTGGTGTGAACTGGTATGCCAACAATAATCTTAAGTTTATGTTGAACTACCTTGATGCTGATACAGATGGTTTCACATCTATTGGAAATGAAAGTCTTGATGCAATTGGCGAAGAAGATGGTAGCGCTGTCTCGCTGCGTGCACAGTATGCGTTTTAATAACTCTACGTACTCCTTCTAGACTACAATTGAGTTATCAAGGGCTGCCTACGCTAATGTAGGTAGCCCTTTTTTGTTTTCATCACAAATAAAAATATAGATATGTTAAAACACTTCATAGTCACCGCAGTTTTCGCGCTTACCACTTATACCTATGCTAATGACTCTCGTTTAAAGCTAGAAAGAGTTAACGTATATAAAAGCGAAAACGATTGTAAGACCACCGAGATTGTAAGCATTCAAGAAAAAACAAATCGTCTGGCCCTTTCTTGCAGCGATAAGGGAACCGTAGACATCCTATCGATTGAACTACCCTTCAAACCTACACTGCTCCATAGTATTACTATTTCGACTCAGGAAGAAATTAGTTCTATCGCTTTTCACCAAAGCGAAAATATCGTAGCAGCAGCAGTCTTAAACAATAACCCATTCGAAAAAGGCAGGATCCAAATTCATCGTGCTGATAACGGTGAGATTATAAATACACTCGAAGCGGGCATTCATCCAGATGGATTGGCATTCAGTCCAAAACGGGGAATATTTGGTTGTAGCAAATGAAGGTGAGGCCTATCACTACAATGGGAAAAACTATGGATCTCCTAATGGAAGTGTAACGCTTATAAATTATACTAGTGCAAATGATGCACGTGCATTACAAATTGAGCTTTCTGATTATAGTGATGTTAAAGGAATGTTACATAAAAGCATACACGAACTTTTGAACGAATTGTTAGTGGAGGCAATAGCAATGAAGAAACTCATGTTCCAGTACAAGATAATACGCCTGCAAATACCTAACCTGAGTTCGTAACCTTTACGCCTGACAGCACTAAAGCCTATGCTTCTTTACAAGAAAACAATGGAATACTCGTGATAAATACCACTACGGCAAAAATTGAAAACGTATTTGGTCTGGGGATGACGGAACATGTAGCGGATACGAAAGACAACAGGAAAGTACAATTTAATAATCATATAAAAGCATTACGTGAACCTGATGGTATTTCTATAACTCCAGATGGCAAATATTTACTAACTGCCGATGAGGTGACACTCACCCCAAGGCCTCTAAAACAGTAGGTCAAAAACCCAAAGGTGGCGGGCGCACATTAAGTGTTTTTGATGCAAATAGCGGAGCATTCATTGCTGACACTGGGAATCAGCTGGACGAAATAGCACATACTAAAGGTTTATATCCTGATGATCGCAGTGATAATAGGGGTTCCGAACCAGAAAATGTGGTCAGCTTTGAAATTCATGAGGTTTTATGTGCGGCGGTTGGACTGGAACGTGCAAATGCCATTGCACTCGTATCATTTGAAAATCCATCCCAACCTAAAGTGATTAGTATTGAAGGTGTTGACCCGAACGCAGGTAAAGCAGGGCAGTATGCACCCGAAGGATTAGCCCATTACGAATGGAATGAACAACATTTTATCTATAGCGCAAATGAAAAAAGCGGGACGATGACCGTGTTGCAGATAAAGTAATCTACTTACTTATCTATTGCAGTTCAATCTGGAAAGTTTTTTCAAGTAGTTTTTGGTTTTCAAAAAATACATAAAATCGATATTCACCTGGCACCAGCTCATATTGATGCGCAAATTCAAAGGCCATTGTGTGTTGGTAATCTAACTTAGATTCGGGTTGTAAAATTTCGATCTTGTCGATGTATTCACCAGTACTTGGGTTAATCATCGTTGGAACGTGATAAATTAAATGCAAAGTGGGTTCGCCGATATAGCCAGCACGTGATAACCAATAGCGCACACCAAATTTTGTACCAAGTTTGGCTTTAATATGCGTTGTTTTCTCTAATTCACCCGTGCTTGAAACAGACTTATCACCTTCTTCATAATTTTCAGCACCGCGTGAAAATATTCCATATTCAAAATCATAGATGGTGCGCTTTTCATCAGCAATTACTTGCCCAGTTCCGATTAGTAGTAACAGCCAAATAACAACAATTTTCACAATCCAAAGTTCCTAGGATAAAGAATGACTAATTTTAACATAGTGTGCACCACATTCATGTAATATAGTTTAGGTAATCACAACCATTTTTATTATGGCAAACGCTGAACATAAAGGTTTTAGGCGAATTTATAATGCTTTTTTTTATTCTATGGATGGCTTTAAAGCCGCATGGAAAAATGAAGAGGCTTTTAGACAAGAATTAATACTGGCTGCTGCACTCGTACCCATTGCTTTTTGGCTAGGCGAAAGCACATTGCAGATAAGCCTATTATTATTTTCTTTGTTTGTGGTTTTGATTACTGAGTTGCTGAACTCTGGTATTGAAGCTGCGATTGATCGCATTAGTGATCAACAACATGAACTTTCCAAACGAGCAAAAGATATTGGTTCTGCAGCGGTATTTGTTAGCCTTACTGCGTTAGCCGTAGTCTGGGCCTTAGCTATTTATGATAAGTTTTTCTGATATTGAAATTCCAAGTATTGTAACTTCTAAAAAATGGAAGAATATAATTGCAAACTAAGGATTGCCAAAACACTTCCAATAAAAGCCCCTACGACTACGTCACTAATATAGTGTAATCCAAGAATTATTCTTGACATGGCTACTAGCAACACAAAAGAAAACACTAGCAAGCTTAGACTCGGATAATAATAACTCAACATTATGCTGAAACTCAGTGCATGCAATGTATGTCCTGAAGGAAAACTATAACGATCTAAAGGCTTGGTGTTGCAACTAATGCGTTGATGCGAAATAAAAGGTCGCTCTCGCACTAAACGCTGCTTTAAAAATTTATAAATCAATACTCCCATTCCGCTGGTTAACAACATGTGTAATGCTGGATACCAAGCTTGTATGCCAAATAATACAAAGGATAAAGCGATGCAGCTGTACCAAAAAATACCATCACCAAGTCGACTTATGCGTTTGAAAAAAGAATTTAGCTGGCTATGATGATTAGCACGATTGAAGTACAGACAAATAGGTAACTCTATTTGTTCTAGACGATCAAACCAGTCAGTTACGCGTGTATTCGTTGTCATACAATTCAGCTCTGATTTTGATAAGCTAGTCTTAATCATGTGCTATATCGTATGGTTGAATTATGACCAATTGATGATGAGTCTATTACATAGGTATTACAATTATTCCTTTTATAAACAATAAGATACCTTTCATCATTTAATTAATTTGTAATAAAAATGCCATAAGCCTTTAACTTTATTCGTTCATTATTTTGTAATGGGGATACGATTTTGAGCGAAATACCTTCCATACCTCCACATTCGGTTCGAAGTATTTGGATATCCGACACGCATCTTGGCTTTAAGGGTTGTCAGGCAGAATTATTACTTAATTTCCTGCATTCAGTGCACAGCGAAAACCTATTTTTAGTTGGCGATATTATTGATTGCTGGAGTCTGAAGCGTAATTTTTATTGGCCACAAACTCATAATAATGTGCTGAGAACAATTCTTGGCAAGGCCAAACATGGTACAAAAGTAGTTTATGTGCCTGGCAATCATGATGAGCTATTTAGGGAATATAGCGGCAATGTCTTCGGCAATGTAGCCATACACAGAGAATATATCCACACCACAGCAAACGGTAAGCGTTTACTGATATTACATGGTGATGAGTTTGACAATATTATAAAACATAGTCGATTGTTGGCTAGCATGGGTAGTCATGCTTATTCTTTTTTACTGAACCTAAATGTATATGTAGACTTTTTTAGAAAGTTATTTAATTTTCCATATTGGTCTTTAGCAACTCATTTAAAACATAGAGTAAAAAATGCAGTTAATTACATTAGTAATTTTGAGGAAGCCATTACCACTGTAGCAGCCAGTAAAAATGTTGATGGTGTAGTATGTGGACATATACACCATGCACAAATAACCACAATAAACGATGTGCTTTATTGTAATGATGGCGATTGGGTAGAAAGTTGCACCGCTTTAATCGAAACCCATGACGGGCATTTGCATTTAATCAAATGGACAGAAAAGCAAGACTATTCAAACCATCAGCCAGAAGATATAAGAACTTCACCTCATAAACATGCCGCATGAAAATTGCTATTGTTAGCGATGCCTGGGAGCCACAGGTAAATGGCGTGGTTACTACAC
The DNA here is from genome assembly GCA_964486815.1 of uncultured Thiotrichales bacterium. GTDB lineage: Bacteria > Pseudomonadota > Gammaproteobacteria > UBA4575 > UBA4575 > JABDMD01. The sequence goes on along the minus strand of CAZAOO010000006.1, from coordinate 93,224 downwards.
TCAAAACCACTCAGACCACTCTTAATGCAATGGGTCATAACGTTGAGGTGTTCAACCCAAGTTCATTTAAATCCATCCCATGCCCAAGTTATCCTGAGATCAGGTTAGCGTTAAAACCCAAGGCAAGGTTAAAAAAATTACTTGCAGCATTTAATCCTGAAACGATTCATATTGCTACCGAGGGACCGATGGGTATGGCAGCACGTTCGATATGCAAAAAAAATAATTGGGCCTTTACAACTTCATATCATACCCAGTTTCCTGAATACATACGTGCACGCATTCCGATTCCTTTAAAAATCTCATACCCGTTTTTTCGCTGGTTCCACTCTGGGGCAGCATGCACTATGGTAGGCACACAACGTCAAGAAGACTTGTTACATTCGCATGGTTTTAAAAACTTGGTGCGTTGGCCGCGTGGTGTTGATACCACTATTTTTACACCCACTGAAAAATATTTTTTAACCGATACAAGGCCAATTTGGACGTATATCGGGCGTGTATCGGTAGAGAAGAATATAGAAGCATTTTTACAGCTAGATCTACCTGGTACAAAATATGTAATTGGTGACGGCCCAGCTTATAAAGAACTGAGTAGCAAATACAAGGATATAAAGTTTGTCGGTTACAAATTTGGCAAGGAATTAGCAGCATACATTTCCGCTTCAAATGTATTTGTATTTCCCAGCAAAACTGACACTTTCGGCATCGTCATGCTAGAAGCCATGGCATGTGGTGTGCCAGTGGCCGCTTACCCGGTAACTGGCCCTATCGATGTGGTTAGAAATAATGTTACTGGTTGTCTGAATGAAGACTTGAAACAAGCTGCTGAATGCGCATTAAAATTAGACCCCAAAGACTGCATCGCACAAGCTGCTGAATTTACTTGGGAAAAGGCATCAATGATGTTCCTAAACAACACAGTCATAATATAGCTTTCTTCAGTTAAGCAAAATTATTCTGCCGTCTGACGAAACGCAATATTCAGCTACTCTGCATTAGTAATATAATGCAACCAACATAACATCGATAATAATAGAGTATTCTTAACAAGATGGATGAACACAATTTCAGCCTAGCTGATAACTATATTAACCGTGAGCTAAGCTTACTTAAGTTCAATTCACGCGTACTGCAACAAGCACGTGACCCATCCACGCCCCTACTCGAACGACTTAAATTTCTATGCATCTCATGCACCAACTTGGACGAGTTCTTTGAAATTCGTGTTGGTGGTGTGAAACAACACATTGAACTGAATATCACAAACATTACCGCCGATCAGACTGAGCCAAAAGACATACTCAATCAGATCCACCACGATGCCACTATGCTAGTTAAAGAACAATACCGCGTATTTAACGAAGAGATTCAACCCGAACTTGAAGAACAAAACATACATTTCATCGCGCGCGAGGAATGGACCCATGCACAAAGCGCGTGGTTACGTCAGTATTTTCAAGATGAAGTAGAACCGGTACTAAGCCCTCTAGGTTTGGATCCTGCACATCCTTTCCCTCGCATTATCAACAAGTCACTTAATTTTATTGTACAACTCGATGGTGCAGATGCATTTGGACGTGAAGGTGAATTTGCAGTAGTGCAAGCACCACGCTCGTTAACGAGATTAATACCTTTACCTGAAGAATTAAGTCAGCAGCAAGGTGATAGCTATGTGTTTCTATCATCGGTAATGCATGCTTTTGTGAATGAATTATTTGAAGGTCTAGAAGTTTTAGGTTGCTACCAATTTAGAGTTACACGCAATAGTGATTTGTTTTTAGATGATGAAGAAATAGATGACTTAATGCGTGCTCTCGAGGGTGAGCTTGCATCACGTCGTTATGGAGACTCTGTACGTTTAGAGGTTGCGGATAATTGTCCTGATGAGCTAATTGCATATTTACTACAACAGTTCGGGCTTTCTAAAGTAGATCTTTATAGAGTAAACGGCCCAGTGAATTTAAATCGTCTCAGTCAAACGTATGATCTGGTCGATCGTGCAGATCTAAAATACCCATCTTTTAATGCGGGAACATCGGATCGTTTAAGTCAAGGAAAAAATATTTTCAGCCTAATTCGCCAAGATGATATTTTGTTACATCATCCATACCAATCTTTTGCACCAGTAATAAATTTTGTTCGCCAGGCTGCCAAAGATCCTAAGGTTTTAGCCATCAAGCAAACTCTTTATCGAACTGGGGCGAATTCTCCAATTGTAGACAACCTGGTTGAGGCGGCTAGAGCTGGCAAAGAAGTTACCGTGGTAATTGAGCTAATGGCGCGTTTTGATGAAGCGGAAAATATCTCACTAGCTAACCGCTTACAAAAAGCTGGCGCCCATGTGGTTTATGGAATTGTTGGCAAAAAAACACATGGCAAAATGATTTTAGTGGTGCGGCGTGAAGAAGATCATTTACGTCGTTATGCCCACTTCGGCACGGGAAACTATCACGAAAAAACTGCACGCTTGTATACAGACTACGGCATGTTCACATCAGACACTGACCTTACTTCTGATGCACATGAATTATTTATGGCACTTACCAGTTTTACTAAAGCTCCTCTGCTAAAAACTATATTACAAGCACCTTTCACTTTATATAAAACATTAATCAAGCTCATAAATAAAGAAACTGAATTTGCTCGCCAAGGCCGCACGACACGTATCATTGTAAAAGTGAATGCCTTGGTTGAACCGCAAATTATTGAAGCCTTATATCGCGCATCTGCCGAAGGTGTGAAAATACAACTTATCGTACGCGGTATTTGTTGCTTGCGACCTGGATTACCTGGTATTTCCGAGAATATCGAAGTCCGCTCTATTGTTGGACGATTTCTTGAACATACTCGTGTCTGTTATTTTCATAACGATGGTGAACCCAAAGTATTTTGTTCCAGCGCAGACTGGATGGACCGAAATTTTTTTAGACGCGTTGAAATAAGTTGGCCAATAAAAAACGTTTTTATCCGCAAGCGCATAATCAATGATCTTGAAATATATCTTAAAGATAATCGACAAGCCTGGATATTGCAGGCTGATGGCAATTACTCAGCACCTGTTTCTTTTGGGAAAAACGCAATTAGTGCACAACAAGCCTTGCTTACTAAACATGCACGAGTAAAATTTTAGCTTTGAGAAAATACTAAAGCGTATCTGCTATTTGATACTGACCATAACCTTTAAAGTTTTAAGATAACTTTGTTCCTGCTCAAGTTCAGCACTAGTAAGAGGGTGTTCTTCTAACCACTTTTCTTCAAACTGAATATTTAAAGCACCATCAGCATCACAACTATTTTCTATTTTTATATCTGGTAACTCTTTAGGTTTACGGTCTCGATTTATTAATACAGCAATACGTAAAATAATTATCATATACATGGCGTGTTTCTGCCATCGGAGCGGTAGCAATTCTATAGACTCCATATTGATTTTACGTCGATGGTTACCCACTAAACATGCAAGTAGGCGTTGCTCGTTCCAGGAAAAACCCATTAAGTCGCTATTATCTAAAAGATACGCGCCATGACGATGATATTTGGAATGTGAAATATCTAATCCTATTTCATGTAAGTCAGCTGCCCATATCAAAAATTGATATGCGATATTGCTATCAATCTTACAAGCTTTTGAGAGTTTATCTAATAAGTGAAGTGCTTTAGATTTAACATTAGCTGCATGGCTGAAATCCACATGATAGCGTCGCATTAGTGAATACACAGTACGGTCGCGCGTATCTTGGTGATGAATCCTTCCTGCAAGATCAAACAGTAAGCCTTCACGCAGACCACCATCGGATATCATCATTTCTTTAATATCCAGTTCCTCAAAAATAGCTTTTAACACCACAAGGCCACCCGCAAAAACAGGCTTACGTTCTTTTGATAAAGATACAAAATTAATCTTGTCTATATGACCTACTTCCTGCATTTTGGTAATAAGGGCATTAATCCCTGTATAGTTAATGCCGCGTTCGCTGAGTTCAAACTCACGCATGAGTTCTGAAATAGTGCTGATTGTACCAGCCGTACCGACGACATATTTCCAGCCAAGTTTTTTCACTTTTGAAACAATCGGCTGTAATTGTAATTTTGCTTCAACTAATGCTTTTTTGAATTTCTTTTTCTCCAACTCACCATTTGAAAAATATTTTTCGCTTATTACTACGCAACCCATCTGTACACTTTCCATCAATAATGGATGAGCTTCTTTGCCAATAATGATTTCAGTACTGCCACCACCTATATCCACTACTAACCATTTACCTTCAGGCCCAGTAATCGAATGAATGGTACCTTGGTAAATTAAGCGTGCTTCTTCAACACCCGAGATAATTTGTATCGGGTGCCCAAGTGCTTCTTCCGCTTGCAAAATAAATTCCGCACTATTCTTGGCAACGCGTAGTGTATTTGTGCCTACCACTCTGACTGAGTCTGCATGCATTTCTTGCAGACGTTGGCCGAATCGCTGCAAACACTCTATAGCTCTATCTTTAGATTCTTTAGATAATTTTCCAGAAGAGTTTAATCCTGCGCCCAGTCGTACCATTTCTCGCATACGATCAATAACTTTAAGCTGTCCGTGCTGGTCTTGCGCCACCACCATATGAAAACTGTTTGAACCAAGATCAACCGCAGCAATTACTGAAGATGGATCTGATGATAATTCACCTGGACTGGAGATTGGAGAAGGGGTTTCCATATACACATGTAGCCTAACAAATGAATTTGCAGACTAACAATCATTTAATAACTTTTTACTTATTTAGCAGGCAGCAGTGCTCGACCATTACCGTGATCAACCACTACACCAGCAGGAGTAATTTCTTCTACTAACGGACCATTATTTACAATCCGATCACCTTCTTTATATTTATCCATATTAATTAATACAAATCGACGTATCGGATCATCATCAAACACATGCACATTTACTTCATACTGATTTAAATTTGCACGCGAACTCTCAGGCAAATCGCGTACATTTTGCACATTACTTGAATTATTATCACTTACTCCATCTATAAGTAGTTTTGGCTTGTCACTTTCTGGTACTGCGTCATCCGCATTCAACTCGGTTGATGAAAATGACACATTCCCCTTCGTAGAGTTTGGCGCATTAGCCAATTTCTTAGCATTTGCAACTTTTGCTTTCGAGCCGGGTTGTTTTGATTCATATATCAAAGGTCTGTCGACTTCTGACATTTGCTCACTATTAGCTTCCATAGCCAAGGGTCTTGACTCAGCTGGCAGGGTATTTTGAATTTCTTGCTGGTCATTACTGCCCTCCATTTGCATGCTTTCTTCAGCCAATGGTTTTGCCTCGTATCCCTGCTCAATAATGGGCTGATAGGATGGCTCTACGTTAGATTGGATATTCTCACTCCTCACCACCGTATCAAATTCTGGTTGTTGTATTGCTGAAGCGGCTGCAATCGGCGTTTCATTTTCTGTACCCCCGGATAAGGCACGTATCACAATAAACAAAATCAATGCATTTACTAAAACTGCAAGTCCAACCCATAACCAGATCTTATTTGGATTATTTTTCTGCGGCTTAACCGGTGTAACAAATTTTAAATCCGGTTGCTTTTCAAGTTGGCGTTCATGCTCTGCGCGCGTCAAAGCATCAAGTATCATCGACATGAATATTTACCTTTATGCGTTAACTGGGTTGACGCCATAATAAAGGCGTAGAGCGGTCATTCACTGCTGTGTTAATTTCAATCATGGTTTCACGGCCAGCGACACCATCAACATTCAAGCCCCGTATACGTTGAAATTCCATTACTCGCCACTTCAAGGTCGGATCAAATGATAACTTCTTCTTAACGTCTGCAGAAACCTTCTTGCCCTCTATGCGATCAAGTTGATCATGCAACCATCCAACATCTTTACCTATAACACCTTCTTTTAAAATATTAGATCCCGCTGGAGGCGGCCTCCAAAGTAACAAATAGTTTCCATACCAATAAGGATCGATAGACTCTGTAGCGGTTGTGACAATTTTACCGCCTACATTCAAGCTCACCTGGTTTCCTTGTAACGCAAGCACCACGACCTGAGTTCTTTTGCCAGCAGTATTAATTATTTCTAACACAGCCGGTCTATTAAGTCGGCGCAGCTCGTCCCAACCCGCTTTACCAAAGATGCAGCGCAGTTCAGCTGCAATCGCACGCTCACAAGCTGTTTCGCCTTTTAGTTCTGGATATGCATAGCCCCAAAAACTAAACAAAGTAGTAAATGCTTTACTGTTATCTGCGCGTAAACTCGTATCATTAATCAAATTTAAAAAACTCTTGCTACTTTCCTGAGCTTTACTTTGTGCCATGTCGAGCACTGGCTGTTGATAGACGTCAGACTCAGCCGCTTTAGATGTCGTTCGCATTTCATTCTCAGATGAAATATTTGCGACAGTCCGATTTGCTATATCTGTATTATTAAGGGGAATAGATTTGTCCTCTATTACAGCTTGAGAAGCTAATGTATCCATGTTTACAGTTGTTGCGCTTGCCGTTGTTGCAGATTCAGTATTCGCATAACTTTCTTGCGATGCGCTAGGCAGAAGCCCCCAAATTGATAACAACAATGCTGCAGTACCTGCAGCAATTGCGCCGCCAGCCACCCATTGCATAGGCTGAAATTGCCTGGCAGGCTGCAAAACCTCACCCGCAGCTTTGCGAACGAGTTTTCGATCAATACGATGCACGTTTTCTCCATAAGCCCCCATCATAGAACGCTCACAAATATTATTAACTAAACGCGGAACACCTCCCGAAAGTTGATGCACCATGCTTACTGCACCACTTGAAAATAACTCACCTCTAAATCCAACAATTTGTAATCGATGACGAATATAAGAAGCCGTCTCGTCCTTGGACAGAGGTGTTAAATGAAATCGTGCAGTGATTCTCTGGGTAAGTTGACGCAACTCGGGCCGAGCTAAAATAGCTTGTAACTCGGGTTGACCGATTAAAATTATTTGTAAAAGTTTTTGTGTAGCGACTTCCAGATTTGTTAACAACCGAATTTGCTCTAATACTTCGGCTCGTAAATTCTGAGCTTCATCGATTACTAATACCGTACGCTTACCCTGAGCATGCTGTTTCAGTAAATATAAATTCAAACGATCGACCAAATATTTAAGACTAGTTGATGATCTACGATAGGGAATATTTAATTCGTCACATATTGATGCGATTAATTCTTTTGAACTTTGTCGAGGATTTAAAATTAACGCAACATTCACGTGCTCTGGCATTTGTTCAAGCACACTGCGGCATAACATGGTTTTACCCGTACCCACTTCACCGGTAAGAAGTATGAAGCCCCCCGCTTCATCTGCACCATATAAAAGATGAGCAAGGCCATCACGATGACGCGGTGTCAGATATAGAAAACGCGTATCCGGTGTGATTTGAAATGGCTTATCAGAAATTCCAAAGAATTCTAAATACATTAGGTTTTAGCCTTGGTTAAACGAGCTTAAAAGTTGATGCTAACTAAATGTAGCTAGTAGGTATTTTGCCAAAAAAAATTGTTCTTAGCCGCACAAATTTACATGTTATTACGCTAATCAGACATTATATTTTGGTGTTGTTTCCTTTATATAACATTTATAACGGGATCATAAATAACCATGATTAAAATAATGGTTTTATCCATTTGGTTTTGATGCTTCAATATATTCAATGAGCCCGATATTCTATGAGCCATACTTCCATGAGCCAGCCTAAGTATAAACCTGTAATGCTCCCAACCAAACCCATACCACCCGAACCTGATGAGTGTTGTGGAAGTGGCTGTGACCCATGTGTGCACGACAATTACGCTAAATCATTAGCAAGATGGGAAAGCGTGTATCTGAAATACAAAAAAAATCAGCAAAAGAAGTTACGGAAATAATTGCTCAGAAAATAGACAGTTTGACGATCACCCGATCTTATTAGATAAAATACTATTCTAATAGGTAGGGAGCTTCTTATAGCTAATAACAATTTAGTTATATATTATAACTCCCATAATAATAAAAAATAATTTAAAACTTGATTAAGAACTGCAATCACTTTCAAAGCTTCCCGATAATTACAAACTAATAGCCCGCCTCATACTCAGGGTTCGCACTTGTTTATTACTAAGATGCTGAGAAAAAAGATTGTGTGATTTTATTAAGCACATCAACAGAGGAACTAACAGCTATGAAGATTGGTGTACCAAACGAAATTCATGAAAATGAATGTCGCGTTGCGATGACGCCTGAAACGGCTGCGCGTCTACAAAAACTTGGCTATCAGTGCGCAATTGAAGCCGGAGCAGGTGCGAGCGCAAACTTTACTGACCAAGCCTATAAAGATGCCGGTGTAGAAGTTATTTCAGATACCAAACAACTTTGGTCTGCTTCTGACATCATTTTAAAAGTGCGTGCGCCGGAGCAAAACAATGCTTTGGGAATGCACGAAGCTGATTTGCTGAACGAAGGTAGCAACTTGATCAGCTTTATTTGGCCTGCACAAAATGCAGACTTATTAGAAAAACTTAAAAGTCGTAAAGCTACCATTTTAGCAATGGACTCCGTTCCCCGCATATCACGTGCACAAAAGTTTGATGCCCTCTCCTCGATGGCTAATATCGCTGGTTATCGTGCAGTTGTAGAAGCTGCTAATCATTTTGGCCGTTTCTTCACAGGGCAAATCACCGCAGCCGGAAAAGTACCTCCTGCAAAAGTAATGGTGATTGGTGCGGGTGTAGCGGGACTCGCAGCAGTAGGTACAGCAAACAGTCTTGGTGCCATCGTTCGTGCTTTTGATACTCGCCCCGAAGTTAAAGAACAAGTTGAAAGTATGGGTGCACAGTTCTTAGAACTAGAATTTGAACTAGACGAAGAAGGTGGCACCGCGGGCGGTTACGCCAAAACCATGAGCAAGGAATTTATTGACGCAGAAATGGCATTGTTCCGTGAGCAAGCCAAAGAAGTCGATATCATCATCACCACCGCACTAATTCCAGGCAAACCTGCACCGAAACTCATTTTGGCTGACATGGTTGAAATGATGAAACAAGGTAGCGTGATAGTAGATCTGGCTGCCGAACAAGGTGGTAACTGCGAGCTGACCGTACCGGGTGAAATAGCAGTTAAACATGGCGTAACCATCATAGGTTATATGGATTTACCAAGTCGCTTACCGACGCAAGCTAGCCAGTTATATGGCTCAAACTTGTGCCACATGATGAATGATCTTACTCCCGAGAAGGACGGCAACATTAATGTAAACATGGGAGATGATGTGATCCGTGGCACAACTGTGATTAAACAAGGTGAAATCACCTGGCCACCACCACCACTTGCAGTTTCGGCAGCACCCAAAAAAGCGGTAGCTGCACCGGTTATAAAAGAGAAGAAAAAGAAAAGTGGTCTTGGAGCCCCCATCGCACTTGTCTTAGCTGCCGGTTTATTGTGGTGGATCGGAAACTCTGCACCAGCTGAATTCATACAACACTTCACTGTATTTGTTTTGTCATGTTTTATAGGCTACTGGGTAGTCTGGAATGTCACCCCTGCCCTGCACACACCACTTATGAGCGTTACTAACGCCATTAGTAGCGTAATTATTGTAGGTGCTTTGTTGCAGATAGGTAGTAGTGTTGGGTTGATTGTTGCACTGGCAACATTTTCAGTCTTCATAGCATCGATAAATATTGGTGGCGGCTTTGCTGTAACGCAGCGAATGTTACAAATGTTCCGCAAAGACGATTAAGGGAGAATAAAAATGACAATGAATCCACAAATGTTAGGAGCAGCGTATTTGGCTGCAGGCGCTCTCTTTATCCTCAGTTTAAATGGTTTGAGCAATCAGGAATCTGCACGACGCGGAAATTTATTTGGCATAATCGGCATGATCATAGCCATAGGTGCAACTATCCTGAGTGGCAAAGTCGGAAACTTTGGGATCCTCCTTCCAGCCATGATCATTGGCGGAATTATAGGCACTTTCGTGGCCATGAAAGTCGAAATGACTTCTATGCCTGAATTAGTAGCGGGATTCCATAGCCTGGTCGGCCTTGCAGCCGTGTTGGTAGGCTACTCAAGCTACATGGACCCCACTGCTCATTTCGAAGGACCTGAAAAAGCCATACATGATGTAGAAGTATATTTAGGGGTCTTTATCGGAATCATTACTTTTACTGGTTCGATCATTGCGTTTTGCAAACTAAAGGGAATTATTGGTGGTAAACCCTTAACGCTTCCAGGTCGACACATGATGAATCTCATTGCGATCATTGCATGTCTGGTACTGGGTTACTTCTTCCTCAAGGCCGGTGGCCATAATGGCATGATGCCATTGATAATTATGACCATTATTGCAGCAGTAATTGGTATCCATCTGGTAATGGCCATCGGTGGTGCGGATATGCCCGTCGTGGTCTCGATGTTAAACAGCTATTCGGGTTGGGCGGCTGCGGCAACTGGTTTCATGTTAGGCAATACTGCCTTAATCGTGGTCGGTGCTTTAGTTGGTTCCAGTGGTGCAATCTTGAGTTACATCATGTGTCGCGCAATGAATAGAAGTTTTATCAGTGTGATTTTGGGTGGCTTTGGTACAGGCGGAGGTGCCGCAGCAACTGTAGGTGAGGAAGACGGTGAAGTGACATCTGCTACGGCGGAAGAAGTTGCAGGACTTCTCAAAGATGCTAGTAGCATTATTATTGTTCCAGGATATGGAATGGCGGTCGCCCAAGCCCAAACAACCGTGAGTGAAATTGTTAAAAAACTTCGTGCCAAAGGCAAAAAAGTCCGCTTTGGTATTCATCCTGTAGCTGGGCGATTACCAGGCCATATGAACGTATTACTTGCTGAAGCCAAAGTACCTTATGACATCGTATTGGAAATGGATGAACTCAATGATGACTTCCAGAGTACCGATGTATCATTAGTTATTGGTGCAAATGACATCGTCAATCCAAGTGCACAAACAGACCCTAATAGTCCTATTGCAGGTATGCCTGTACTAGAAGTCTGGAAAGCTGCCTCATGCATTGTACTTAAACGCAGTATGGCTTCAGGCTATGCGGGTGTAGATAATCCTTTATTCTTGAAGGACAACACCGATATGTTATTTGGCGATGCGAAAGACACTATGGATGAGGTATTAAAGCATCTAGATTAGTTACCCATAAGCAAATACCCATAACTGAAAATAAAAAGAAGCATGTAGAATTAAGTTACTATACGCTTCTTTTTTAAGTTTAAGTATTAAAATCAATACCAATACAGTGCAGCTTGGTCACGACATCTAGTTGCAAAAAGCATTCATCATCTCAGATGATTCCGATTGAATATCTAAACTGCCTCCTTGCTCCTTCCATGACACCTATCCACTTGCTGTGATTCTATTTAGTGATGCGTCACTCATCGCCCCGCGTATTGCTTTCAAATTGTAAAACATCAATTAACAGGCAGAAAATGCATGCAACAATATTAAGCACATTTAAATACTTAATTTGAAAGCTTTACACCGTAACAGAACCTAAACGAACTTTTCATAATCCCATAACATTTTTAAACTAACCTTATATTCAAGATTATTTAGGGCTGAGAAATTATGGCTATTACTTACAAATTAAATGACTGCCAAGTTTCATTCCACTGGGACAAAGAATGTGGTCACTGGACTGCAAAGAGTGAAGATCTTGATGGACTAAACCTTAAAGCAAAAAATTTTAACTCGATATTAAAGATGTTAAATAACCAGCACCCGGAGTTGGCTACTTCGATACAAATATTCTTTCCTGGCTCATTTAAAGCAGCAGCATAAGAACAAAATCTATACACAATGATCAGCAAAGAAAATTAGCCAACAGCTGTAAAATTAAATTTTTCACATAAAAAAGCCGGTTATAACACTGGCTTTAGTAGCTAACTTTTAATAGAAATCCCCAAATCTTAAGCAGCTCTTGTAATGGCAAAGTCGGTCAGCTCCAATAAAGCGTCTCGATATGGGTTACTCGCTAAGATTGCAATTTGTTGTCTGGCAATTTGTGCTTGTTGATTTGCAGATTCTTTAGTGTAAGCAATTGCATCAGTGGCTTCGATGACTTGCAAAACTTCTTGCATATGTTGTTTTCCGCCATTAGTAATGGCATCACGAAGCATTTGTGCAGTTGCGCCACTACTATTTTTTAAAGCATAAATTAGCGGCAATGTTGGTTTACCTTCCGCTAAATCATCGCCGATGTTTTTTCCCATCACTTCAGATGAAGCCTGATAATCCAGCAAATCATCTTTGAGTTGAAAGGCGGTGCCAATATGTCTTCCATATGCTGCACACGCTTGTTCAACCGTTTCGCTTTCACCCGCTAAAATAGCGCCAAGTTGACAGGCAGCCTCAAATAGCTTTGCAGTTTTAGATTGGATAACCATCATGTAGCGTTCTTCAGTAGTATCAGGATCGTTACAGTTTAGTAACTGCATCACCTCTCCTTCGGCAATGGTATTTGAGGCGCGTGATAAAATTTCCATGACACGCATTTCACCAACATCAACCATCATTTCAAAGGAGCGTGAAAATACAAAGTCACCTACCAAGACACTGGACTCATTACCCCATATTGCATTCGCAGTTTCATTACCACGACGTAAACTGGATTCATCTACCACATCATCATGCAATAGTGTCGCAGTGTGAATAAATTCGATTATGGCAGCCACCAGGCAATGCTTCTCGCCTGAATAACCACACGCTCTAGCACACAGGATGGCTAAAATGGGACGCAAACGTTTACCCCCACTATTAATAATGTAATTAGCCATTTCGCTAATTAACGCTACATCCGAATGTAAGTAATGACGAATGGACGCATTAACAGCATCCATGTCCTCGCTTACAAGATTTTGTATGCTTTTAAAATCCATATTGGTTAGGTTTGAGCTCTTTAATCTATGCCTGGAATATCTGTTTAAATTGTTTTTTTAGGTATATCATTACCATACAGGTCAATTCCGTACATATTTGATTGACCCACTCGGAGCGTATCGCTAGAATTGCGCCTCATTTTTATACCCCTCACGACGGAGAACACAAGGTGTACGCAATTATCGCCACAGGCGGCAAACAATACCGTGTCCAGGAAGGCGACCAAATTAGGGTCGAAAAACTAGCTGGAGATCCTGGCGAGAAAGTTGAATTTAATCAAGTATTATTACTTGCCGATGGTGAGGACGTAACGATTGGCGCCCCCTATGTAAACGGCGGCAAAGTAATGGGTGAGGTTCAAGACCAAGCGCGTGCTAAGAAAATTGAAGTTATCAAGTTTAAGCGTCGCAAACACCATATGAAACGCATGGGTCATCGTCAGTCTTTTACAGAAGTGAAGATTACCGGAATTTCAAAATAGAATTTACGTAGTAGGAATTAGTTATGGCACATAAGAAAGCAGGTGGTAGTACTAGAAACGGTCGCGATTCTGAATCTAATCGACTCGGGATAAAACGCTTTGGTGGTGAAGTGGTATTGGCAGGTAACATTATTGTGCGTCAACGTGGCACTCAATTTCACCCTGGTGTGAATGTTGGTTGCGGCAAAGATCATACCTTGTTTGCTAAATCAGATGGTCGTGTAGTATTTGAAACCAAAGGCCCGAAAAATAGAAAATTTGTACACATTGAAGCGGTGCATTAATTACTTATTTAAACATAAGTTTGCAAAGCCCCGCTTAGTCGGGGCTTTTTTTTCATCTAATAATTATTTTCCAAAAGAGGTTCTGATTTATCATAGGATTAGGCAAAAATATTTTTAATACATATCAGGATAAATCAGAACTGCGTGCAGAAAAAAAATGAAGTTTGTTGATGAAACAATAATCCACGTCCAGGCAGGAAACGGTGGTAATGGCGGTCTTAGCTTTCGACGTGAGAAATACATTCCACTTGGCGGGCCAGATGGTGGTGATGGTGGTGATGGTGGAAGTATCTATTTAGTCGCTGACGAAAACCAGAATACATTGGCAGACTTTCGCAATGCGCGTTCTTTTAAAGCTCAACGCGGTCAAGATGGTTTAGGCAAAGATCGCACTGGCAAAAAAGGTGAAGATGCGTTCATAAAGATTCCCCTCGGCACCATCGTAAAAGATGCACAAACAAAAGAAGTTATTGGCGACTTAACCAAACATAATCAGCAGCTATTAGTCGCCAAGGGTGGCTCACATGGTTTGGGTAATGCTCGATTTAAGACATCTACCAATCGTGCGCCACGCAAAACAACTCCAGGCGGGCAAGGAGATGCGCGTGATTTACATATGGAGCTAAAGTTGCTCGCAGATGTTGGTCTACTAGGCTTGCCGAGTGTAGGCAAGTCTTCGTTAATTCGAACATTATCTTCAGCTACCCCCAAGGTAGCGGAATATCATTTTACAACTTTGTATCCAAGCTTGGGAGTTGTGTATATTGCACCACATAAAAGTTTTGTGATTGCAGATATTCCAGGCTTAATTGAAGGAGCTGCAGAAGGAGCGGGGTTAGGAATACAGTTTCTTAAACACTTAACGCGCACAAAGTTACTATTACATATGATCGAACTAGCACCCACTGAATATGAAAAAGATATAAGCAAAGATTATTTCTCAATATTGAATGAAATAAAAAAATATAGTGATGAACATGGCAATAATCTGGGCAACAAGGATCGGTGGTTAGTATTTACTAAAAATGATCTACTCCCGGAAGATGAATGTAAAGCTACTATTGAAAACTGTGTAAAGAAATTAAACTGGGAAGGCCCGGTTTTTTCCATATCTACGATTAATAAATCTGGGACTGAAGATTTATGTAATAGTATTTACCATTATTTATATGAACCCGATAAATAAAGAATAAACTAAACAATTCAATTGAGCAGGAGTTTAGACAACAAAGTGAATGATGAGTTAGACAATAAACGACTACACGTTAGCAAAGGTAAACGCTGGGTTGTAAAAGTTGGAAGTTCTTCGGTCACTAAAAACGGCCGCGGTTTAAACATGCAGGCTATTACCAAGCTTGCCTCACAGCTTGCCAGCTTAGTTAACTCTGGTAAGGAAGTTATTCTTGTATCTTCTGGTGCAATTGCTGAAGGCATGAATCGCTTAGGCTGGGAGAAAAGGCCACATGCGGTCTATGAATTGCAAGCTGCTGCTGCTGTTGGTCAAATGGGTTTAATTCAAGCCTATGAATCATGCCTACAAAAACATTCCTTACATAGCGCACAAGTGTTGCTTACGCATGAAGATTTGCAAGATCGAAAACGTTATTTAAATGCTCGTACAACATTGCGAAAACTTTTGTCTTTAAAAGTCATTCCGGTAGTAAATGAAAATGACACCGTAGCGACTGATGAAATAAAATTTGGAGAAAATGACACCCTTGCTGCATTGGTAAGCAATCTTATTGAAGCTGATGCGTTGATTATATTAACCGACCAAGAAGGAGTGTTTAAATCACCGCCGCAACAACATGCAAATAAAGATCTGCTAGATAATAATCTCATCAATGAAATTTCAGCCAATGATCCATTGTTAGATAAAGTAGCTGGGCCAAGCGCTGGCACATTAGGGCGCGGTGGTATGCTTACCAAAGTTTCTGCTGCTCGGCTTGCAGCCCGTGCAGGTGCTACAACATTAATTGTTCCAGCGAAGGTTGAAAATATTTTATTGGAAATTGCTAAAGGTAAGCAGCATGGCACACTGTTATATCCAGACAACCTACCTTTAGTCGCACGCAAACAATGGATTGCTAATCAACTTTATACCAATGGTCAACTTGTATTGGATGAGGGTGCTTGCCAGGTGATTAGTAAACAGGGGAAAAGCTTGCTATCAATTGGTGTCCAAAACGTCAAAGGTAACTTCGAAAGAGGTGAAGTTGTGAGTTGTGTAAACTGTAAAGGCGAAGAAATTGCGCGTGGACTGGTTAATTATAACGCCAAAGAAGCCGAGCGATTAAAAGGTATTGCGAGTTCTGCCATAGAATCTACACTTGGTTATGTTGCCGAACCGGAGTTGATCCACCGGGATAATCTGGTCGTGTTGTAAAGGGTCGTACTTTAACGGCTCATGATGTGTGAGAGATCTCTCACAGCACACTGCTTTACATAAGACACTTACATAGATTTAATTCGAGCGTTCAGACGGCTTTTATGACGAGCTGCTTTGTTTGCATGAATCAGTTTCTTACTCACTGAAGCATCAATAACTGGAACAGCGTCTTTATAAGCATCAGCGGCAGCTCTTTTATCACCTGCATCAATCAATTTAACCACAGCTTTGATCTTGGTGCGTAAATGAGAACGTTGCCCTGCATTAAGTAGGCGATTTTTTATCGCTTGACGAGCTCGTTTTTTTGCTGATTGTATATTAGCCAATGTTGATCCTGTTACTTGTTATTTTCTGGGCTAATGATCTGGCCCATATCTAGGTTATAGTTGTTTGTTCGGGTCGTGTACTATGGTAGTAAGGTAAAAAAATGTCAACCTCAAGCCCGTTCATTTCTGCCAAATAACCCCATAAACCCCATATAATTATCCACAAATGGCTGATCATCGCGCTCTATTCAAGTCAACAGCTGTAATCAGCGCTATGACCTTTATTTCCAGGATATTTGGTTATGTTCGGGACGCTGTGATTTTCATCTTTTTGGGTGCCTCAGGCAGCACGGATGCTTTTTTTGTTGCTTTCCGCATCCCGAACTTCCTGCGCAGACTCTTCGCAGAGGGGGCCTTCTCGCAAGCTTTTGTACCCGTGTTATCCGAGTATAAAGAGAAGCACTCCGAGCAAGAATTGAAGAACCTGATAAACCACGTTTCGGGGGTGTTTGGCTTAATCTTGTTATTGATTACCATTATCGGCGTTTTGCTAGCACCACTACTTATATATGTATTTGCGCCGGGATTTGTTGATGAGCCACAGCGCTTTGAGCTTACCGGGGAAATGTTACGTATCACCTTCCCATATATATTGTTTATATCTTTAACTGCCCTATCTGCTGGCATTCTGAATACCTTTAACCAGTTTGCCGTACCGGCCTTCACACCTACGTTTTTAAATCTTTCACTGATTGCAGCCACACTATGGCTAGCACCATATTTTGAACAGCCGGTCATGGCCCTTGCCTGGGGGGTATTTATTGCCGGTATAGCTCAGCTGCTATTCCAAATTCCTTTTTTGAGCCGTTTAGGATTATTACCCAGGTTTTCTTTACACGGAGCATCCGCTGGCGTAAAAAAAATTGGCAGACTTATGTTGCCAGCAATCTTTGGCTCATCTGTGGTACAAATTAATCTGCTGATAAACACTCTAATCGCTTCGTTTTTAGCGGTTGGTAGCATTAGCTGGTTATACATTTCCGATCGTTTTGTAGAACTTCCATTGGCCATATTTGGCGTGGCCACGGCTACTATTATTCTTCCAAGATTATCCAAACAACACGTTAATCAATCTGTATCGGGCTTCAGTCAAACACTTGAATGGGCTCTAAAACTTTCAATTTTTATCGCAATTCCTTGTACTGTAGGTTTGATATTACTAGCCAAACCTATTTTGATCTCACTCATTCAATATCGTGAATTCACGCTTCTTGATACCAACATGGCATCCCTAAGTTTAATCACCTATGCCTTGGGTTTACCTGCATTCATATTGATCAAAGTGTTAGCGCCCGGATTTTATTCACGACAAGATACTAAAACACCGGTTAAAATTGGTGTAATAGCAATGCTTTGCAATATCGTCCTAAATCTGGCTTTTTTATGGATCTGGACTACCTTCACACTGCCGGGGCCGCATGCAGCACTTGCTCTGGCCACTTCGATTTCAGCTTACATCAATGCAATCCTGTTATTTGTCATACTAAAAAAATCTGTGTCGATATCCATGCAGACGGGTTGGATAAAGTATTTAGCGCAGGTATGTGCTGCATCTGTGCTGATGATAGTCGCGCTTTATCTGGTGTTACCGCTCACCTCTGAATGGCTAGATTGGACCGGTTTTCATCGTGTAGCTGCACTTTTAGGCTTTATGCTACTAGGGGCAGTGCTGTATATTGTCGCGCTGGTAATGCTAGGCGTTCGAAAAAAACACTTTGCGCTGCAATAACAGAAGTTACGAAAATTATACCTACAACATGCAACTTATCCGGACGATCCATAACCATAAAAAAAACTCTTCAGGAGCTGTTGCAACCATTGGAAATTTTGATGGTGTTCATCTCGGCCACCAGGTTGTAATCAATAAAATCATTCAACAAAGCAAGGAATTAAATTTACCTTCTATGGTGATTGCATTTGAACCATCAGCAAAAGAATATTTTCTCAAACAAAAAGCGCCGGCTCGCTTGACTAATTTTAGAGAAAAATTTTCGTTAGTGGGTAGTTTTGGTATCAATCAGTTTGTATGTTTAAATTTTAATCATGAACTATCCAGCATGCCTGCAGAGACATTCATCAAAAATATCTTGGTAGATACATTACAGATTAAACACCTTACGGTTGGAGATAATTTTCGTTTTGGTAAAGGGCGTAAAGGTGATTTGGAGTTATTGAAAAAATTTGCTGTTAAACTAGATTACCAAGTTGAAAATACAGATAGCTTCCTTAATGATGGTAAACGTGTAAGCAGCACATTAATTCGTGAATTCCTTCAAGCGGGTAATTTAAATGCGGCAACAAAAATGCTCGGCCGAGAATATTCCATATCGGGGCGGGTAATTAATGGAGACAAAAAAGGCCGTACGATTGGTTTCCCGACAGCCAATATCCCTATCAAACGTAGAAAATGCGCAGTAAATGGAGTGTTTGCAGTAACCGTAAGCAGAGAAGATGGCTCTGAATATCCCGCCGTAGCCAATATCGGCCACCGACCCACAGTCGGCGGAACGCGTACACAATTAGAAGTACATCTATTCAACTTCACACAAGAAGTTTATGGAGAATTATTTGAAGTGACTTTTTGTAAAAAACTACGAGATGAGAAAAAATTTGACTCGTTTGAAGCATTAAAAAATCAAATTCAACAAGACTCAAAGGCTGCGCAAGAATTCTTTAGTATTAAGGCTAAAATTTAGCTCAGTTATAGT
The DNA here is from genome assembly GCA_964486815.1 of uncultured Thiotrichales bacterium. Classification (GTDB taxonomy): domain Bacteria; phylum Pseudomonadota; class Gammaproteobacteria; order UBA4575; family UBA4575; genus JABDMD01. The sequence continues at coordinate 74,125 of CAZAOO010000006.1, read as the reverse complement.
TAAACTATAACTGAGCTATAAACTAGACCACTAACACAAATTAGCCATGACAATTAGCAACGATAATTAGCAACAAAAATAAGCAATGACCGATTATAAAGACACTCTAAATCTGCCTAAAACTTCCTTTCCCATGAAAGGCAACCTCGCTCAGCTCGAGCCACAAATGCTTAAGGATTGGGACAAGAAGAATGTTTATCAGCAAATTCGCGATGCGCGCAAAGGCGCAAAACGATTCATTCTGCATGATGGTCCCCCGTATGCAAATGGCGACATTCATATCGGTCATGCGGTAAATAAAATTCTCAAAGACATCATTATCAAAAGTAAAGCCCTTTCTGGTTTTGACGTGCCTTATGTTCCTGGTTGGGACTGTCATGGCTTGCCGATTGAGCACCAAGTTGAGAAAAAAATTGGTAAAGCAGGAACCAAGAAATCCCATAAAGAATTTCGTCAAGCATGCCGTGTGTATGCAGAAAAGCAAATAGACAAACAGCGGACCGATTTCAAACGCCTAGGTATATTTGCTGAGTGGGACGAACCTTATCGAACCATGGATTTTGGTTTTGAAGCAGACATAGTGCGCGCAATAGGTAGAATTTATTCCAAAGGTCATATCGTTCGTGGTTTTAAGCCTGTCTATTGGAGTGTTGTAGGTGGATCTGCACTGGCGGAAGCCGAGGTTGAATACCAAGAAAAAACTTCGTTCGCTATTGATGTGAAATTTAATCTAGTAGATGAAAACGCATTTTTAAATAGAGTACATGTTGCAGAAAGCGTAGGCCCGATATCAGTCGTTATATGGACTACAACTCCCTGGACATTGCCATCTAATCAAGCCGTGTCTTTACACCCTGATCTAGATTACGTTTTAGTTGAGTGTGAAATTAATGGTAGCAAGCAACGCTTACTGTTTGCAGATGCGTTACATGAATCTTGTTTAGAAAAATATGGGGTTGAAGAGTTTAAAATAGTTGGCAAATGTAAAGGCAAAGATTTAGAAAACCTGCAACTACAACATCCTTTTTATGACAAAACCGTGCCAATTATTCTTGGTGACCATGTTACAACTGAAACAGGTACTGGCGCGGTGCACACGGCACCGGATCACGGTGTTGACGATTTTAATGTCGGTAAGAAATACTCCATAGGTACATTAAACCTTGTGGATGATCATGGGGTATTTAAACAAGCAACTGAATTATTTGCCGGTGAACATGTGTATAAAGTTGATGAAAAAATAATTGAAACTTTAATTACGCACAACAACTTAATACATCAGACTAAATTCCAGCATAGCTTTCCACATTGCTGGCGCACCAAAACTCCTTTGATATATCGTGCTACTCCACAGTGGTTTATAAGCATGAGTGCACAAAATTTGCTTGCTAGCGTTAATCAACAAGTGGAGAAAGTGGAATGGATTCCCGATTGGGGTAAAGCGCGTATCGAAGGTATGTTAGCCAGTAGCCCTGACTGGTGCATCTCTAGGCAAAGAACCTGGGGAGTTCCAATAACCTTTTTCATCGATAAAAAAACAGAGCAACCGCACCCTAAAACTGCAGAATTTATTGAGCAGATTGCGCAAAAAATTGAGCAAAGCGGCATCGATGCCTGGTATGACCTGAATATTGAAGATTTCCTTGGTAATGAAGCCGGCCAGAAAGTCGAACAAGAAGCCAACAAATACAAAAAAGTAAGCGACACATTAGATGTTTGGTTCGATTCAGGTGTAACGCATTATGCCGTTGCACAAAAACGTCTGGGTGTTGATCTAGACAGTGGCGATAAGGTTAATCTCTATCTGGAAGGCTCGGACCAACATCGCGGCTGGTTCCAGTCGTCATTAAAAACAGCTGTAGCCATGTATGGCAATGCACCATACCAACAAGTTCTAACACATGGCTTTGTAGTGGATGCAGCAGGCAAAAAAATGTCCAAATCGATTGGCAATGTTGTTGCGCCACAGAAGATTTGTAATTCATTGGGCGCAGATGTATTGCGGCTTTGGGTATCGGCCACTGATTATAGTGGTGAACTTCACGTATCAGATGAAATTCTTAATCGCACCTCAGATGCCTACCGACGTATCAGAAATACATTACGCTACTTGTTATCAAATCTTGATGGTTTTAATCCGAATACAGACAAAGTTACTGCAAATGAAATGGTTGCGCTTGATTACTGGATCGTGTGGAAAACCAATCAATTACAAAAAGAAATATTAGAACAATATGAAAAATATCAGTTTCATAGAATCTATAACTTAATCCATAACTTTTGTATCTTAGAGTTAGGTAGTGATTATTTAGATATTATCAAAGATCGCCAGTACACCACGAAAGCAGATAGTCCTGCCCGCAAGTCTGCACAAACTGCAATGTTTCACATTGCAGAAGCAATAGTTCGTTGGATTGCACCGATTTTAAGTTTTACTGCAGAAGAAGTTTGGCAACATCTTCCGGGTGAACACAATGATTCAGTTTTTATACAAAATTGGTATGACTTAAGCGATTTTGATATGCATGGAAAAATTGCAAATACAGATTGGGACGGCATCCTTGAATGCAAAGAAAAAGTTAGCAAGCAACTTGAAGAACTTCGCAGCAATAAAGAAATTGGCTCTTCGTTAGAAGCAGAAGTAACTATCTGGAATGCGCCTGAATACTTAAAGAAAATTTCAAGCGATGAGCTACGTTTTGTCTTTATCACTTCCTATGCTGAATTAGAATCTGGAACAGCCCCCGGAACAATACCTAGAACGGCGCAAAAAATAACGAATGCGGATGGTGCAGAATATTTTATTGCAGTAACAAAATCTTTACATCAAAAATGTGTGCGTTGCTGGCACCACCGAGAAGATGTGGGCCAAAACAATCTTCATCCAGAACTATGTTCTCGTTGTGTGAGTAACTTGCCCGATGGCTCGGGTGAGGAGCGTTACTATGCTTAAGTGGCTCTGGTTAACAGCCTTGGTAATCATTCTGGATCAAGTCAGCAAACAGGCTGCCGTACATTTTCTTATACCCCATAGCCCTAACAGCTTTTTACCATTCTTCAATTTCACTTTAACCTTCAACAAAGGTGCGGCTTTTAGTTTCCTTAGTAATGCAGGCGGCTGGCAACGCTGGTTTTTTACTGCCTTAGCGATCGGTGTCAGTATTTTTATCTTTTTCTGGTTAAAAAAACTCCCATCAAAAGAGAAACTACTCGCAGCAAGTTTAGCTCTGATACTAGGTGGGGCGATTGGAAATGTAATTGATCGAAGTCTTTATGGGCATGTGATTGATTTTATCGACTGGTTTTATCCTTCTAGCCAAGACTGTTTGCCATTCTTCTTTTCAATTAACCAGCTTACTTGTCATTGGCCAACCTTTAATATTGCAGATTCAGCCATTCTGTTAGGTGCTACCTTAATGATCATCCAGGCAATCTTTGCTAAAGAGGAAACTAAATAGTGGAAGTTTTACTTGCTAACCCACGTGGTTTTTGTGCAGGAGTGGATCGTGCAATTGAAATAGTTGAACGCGCATTGAAGATGTTTGGTGCACCCATCTATGTTCGTCATGAGGTAGTACATAACAAATTTGTAGTCGATAATTTAAAACAAAAAGGTGCCATTTTTGTAGATGAATTACATCAAGTACCGGATGGTTCAACGGTAATCTTTAGCGCGCATGGCGTTTCAAAAGCGGTGCAAGAAGAAGCAAAAAATCGTGATGTGCAAGTATTTGACGCCACCTGCCCACTGGTAACCAAAGTACATTTAGAAGTGGTACGTTATAGCAAAGACGGACTGGATACTATTTTAATTGGTCACAAAGGACATCCAGAAGTAGAAGGCACCATGGGCCAGTATGATGACTCATGTGGTGGACAAATTCACTTAGTTGAAAATGTAGATGACGTTGAAAACATACACGTAAACGACATGAATAAAACTGCATTTGTTACTCAAACCACATTATCTGTGGATGATACCAGTGATGTGATAGACGCGCTGAGGAATCGCTTTCCGAATATTATCGGTCCGAAAAAAGATGACATCTGTTATGCCACACAAAATAGGCAAGATGCAGTCAAAAAATTAGTGTCTTGTTGTGATCTTCTACTAGTCATTGGCTCCAAAGCCAGCTCTAACTCCAATCGCTTACGCGAAATTGCGGATAAGAACGGCGTTCAAGCGCATCTTATAGATGGCCCCGAATATATCCAGGATTCATGGCTGGAAAATAAAACCAGAATTGGTGTAACAGCCGGCGCATCTGCACCAGAAGTGCTAGTGCAACGCGTGATTCAACATTTAAAAGAGAAAGAAAAAGCTGTGGTTACAGAAGATTTTGGCAAAACCGAGAATGTGGTGTTTCCGCTACCGAAGATATTCAGAGAAAAAAACTAATTACCAACAAGTGTTATTTGGTAATCCTGCAGAATTACCTTTAATACCAGCTTGGTTGATATCCAGATTTGCACATTTATCAGCTGCTTGTGCACTTCCAACAACAGGACTAGCTCTTAAAATGAACGTTTGATTTGCAATGGTGCCCGGTGTAATCGTGTAATAATTTTCAGGACTTGTTGCAGAAATTCCAGCATTAGCAGTAATTGTTGCGGTGTAGCGACCAAACTGAGTGTAATATCGCTCCATTTTTGCTGCCGCGTCCATCAGTGCAGCCTTGGCATCCGCACGGCGTGTCTTCTGCATTTGATCTTGGTAGGCAGGATAAGCAATCGAAGTAATTATAGCAACAACTGCTACTACAACCATTAATTCTATTAAAGAAAAGCCACGTATTTTTTTCATATTTGCATCTGCATCTGCTCTTTAAAAACTACTATTAATAAAAGCCACTATAAGTTTAGCCAGCTGAATCATAGGCTAAATTATTCTTGAAAGGTAAGCTAGGCGAGACAACTGGTCTGAGGTGTACCCCTCAAATGTTTAAATACAGACCTTAGATTTAGACTATACCGTACTAGCTCCTATATTACGGTCAGTGTTTTGAGAACTTAATTATTACCCATTCACCAACATCGTGAAACTTCTTCTCTAACCGTGGCAGTTGCATTATCAGAACATTTGGTGACAGGACCTGCCAAAACAATGCACTTTACTCCAGTTGAACTAATTGTTAATGCACCACATTGCGTATCATTCGCCTGAGAACCCGTTGGTGTAGCAGTAAGTGTATAGGCTGTTGTCGCAATCACAGAGGTAATATTATATTTTGCAGGTGAGCCATCGTTAGGAGACTGTGAAAACGGCAAACTAGCAGATGTATAATTACCTACCTCTGAATAGTACCTTTCCATAAACTGTGACAACTCTAGCAAGCTTGCTTGAGAAGTACTTCGATGAGTTTTTCTGACATGCTCCTGATAAGAAGGGTAGGCAATCGATGAAATGATGCCTACCACTGCTATTACAATCATTAGCTCGATTAATGTAATTCCAGCAGATTTCTTAAAACTTTGCATTTGCATACTTCCCGTTGAAATTACCTTATTGAATTTGTCGCCATGACTGACGACCAATTGCTTTCGGGTCGACACTCTCTGTCACAGTGGTCACTTGTCCATCTGTTCCAGAAATGATTTTCTTCTCATATGAACCGGAAGCGGCTGCAATGATTGCGGGTGGCCCTAAGGTTCCACTTATCGCTATACCAGAAGCGACTACATAGTTGCCAGCAAATAACACCAAATCTTGTGCATTTATAAATCCATCACCATTGACATCATAAACTGATCCTCCGAGTCGGCCTCCCGTCAAGGCATCAATTTCCATTAACATCGAGACACCTCCACCATCACAAGGGTTGGAAGACGGGGTATACGTAGTAAAAATGCCCCTACCAAATCGTACCAGTGGTTGTACAATCACACGCTCACCTAATGCATTTAGAGATAGCAGATCCATAAACCAGCCTTTCTTGGTAGCATAGTCTACCTGGTTGTTTGAAGTGACTCGAATGCGATTAATCAACACATCGTCAGTAGGATCGGAATTGTTTTGATCATCTATAATATCTTGTTCATCCAAGATTTGTTGTTCAACCAAAACACTTCTACCCGATGAAACCGCTGTATTTCTATCATTAATGCTATATAAAGAATTCACCGCAGGACTGGCTGGAATTATGTTATCGCCTATTTCCATATATTTCCCGGTTCCAAATAAAACATTGAAACCACCTTGTGGATTATATGAGACCGTAGGTCTACTGGTAATAGGTTGACTATTGCCACTCGCATCCAAAGCCGTATAAAGCGGTGCAGGATTTCCACTGCTGGAAAACGCCACATCCCAGTTTGAGGCGTTGCTATCGGTTAAATCAAACTTCCACATCTTGCCATGCAAGTCTCCAGCATAGGCATAGTCCACAATCCCATCAATATCTGTATCAATTAAAAAAGGTTCAGCCAGGCCATTTGGATTAGCAAGACTACCAACACCGGTATTAATCACTTGCATGATCGAACCATCTTCGGCATCGAGAATAAACAAACGCGCTTGTTGACTTGCACTGTTATAGCCGTTGCCAAACACAACCCCCCACTTGCCATTTTTCATGCGCACAATTTGTGGAGAACCCAGCACATAACCTATTTCATTACTTCCATTAGAAATGTCTGAATCGGTTTTGAATTCCCACATTACATCATTCTTACCAAATGAAGTGGGGTTGGTAATATCCAAAGTATATAAACCTTTTGCGCCAGCACCAAATGCACCAGTAAGCATAGTTTGCCATGCATTATTAATGTATGCGTCACTCACATGTGGTGTGGCATTCACAAAGTATTCATGACTGTAATCCGGCTTGGTCAAGTTTTCTAATTTGGAATGCAAATGACTAGGAACATAGGCAAAAACCTCTCTTCCTGCTGACGGTTTGTTAGTGTCATAAGTATCCTGGAATGCATGTAACATGCCGTCATTTGAACCTACATAAACAATGTTGAAAAACTTATTATTGGAGCCTTTAAACTTGTTTATTTTACTATTGAAGTACGCAGGGTAGCTGCTACCTTCCAAACCAGGTAATGTATTGTAATAGTAATTTTCAGTGCTCGCGGTTACCGGAGTAGAGTTCACCAAATCGCCAATCAAACTGGTTCGGTTTCTAAAGATGCCATTGGTTTGACTTTGTTCCTTGGACTGATCACCGCGAATGTAATTCACGATATCCGCATTACTTGCACCACCTGTTGTAACGGTCTTGGTAACTTGTGCTTCAACTTCCGCCACATGTAAGAAATTATCCTGGTTAAATGGAGCACCCGCTTTTTGCAGTTTAATGTAACGACCCGGCAGGCCGACATTTGAAGTAATTAAGTTAGAGCTTATTTCCGGTATCACTTCAATTGCACTAATGCGTGGGTTACCGCCAGACACTCCTTTAATATCTATTTCTAATGTAGAACCAACATTGCGTTTAAACACCAACACTTGTGCCGTATTTTGACCGATTGCGCCCAGATCATAATCATCTGCAACCGTATCACCATCAATCTCAATATCTACAATCAATGTAGTTCCATTGGTACTATCCGAAAAATGTAAAATCACCCACTGATCAACATTTGGATCAGGTATGGCGATATCAAAATTTACTTCATTGTTTCTTATGCGCTCAGATTGATAAATGATTTCATCTGTCGTGTCTCCAAGAAACGCACCACTATTCGCATTAGCAATAGGATTACTATTCGTACCACGCCTACCATTTCTAGAGGTAACAGGTGGATTATTAGTATCCGCCAACCACTCACGTCCTCGACTATCGGTATAGTCAGGACCGCCTACATTAATACGTATGGCTTCTCCCGTAAGCTGGGATACATACTGTGCATGAGCAATTGAAGAAGCTAAATCTGCAGGAAAGGGAGTTTCTGCGACCATAAGTAATGCATTACTCAAACGTTTTTGATGACCGCCATCGGTACGATTGTAAAGATTGATATGTGAGATATCTTGAATCGATTGCAAATCCACTTCCAAGTAATCTGTAGGAGTAAAGCCACATGTATGATTAACCGACCCAGGAGCTACAAGGAAATTACCATTTGTATCACCGTCTACCACCTTAGATGCAGGACCTGTGGTTTGATAATCACATTCACTATTAGCGATAGCTGTTGCACCCGTAGCTGGTTCAACAACGGTTGTGGTAGCGCTTCCTGAACCCCCTAAAATTACATTTGCTGCAGTAAACACTTCACCTGTTGGGTTACCACTGCCATTCAAAACAGTTGTAAAAATATTACGCGCTGTATGTACGGGTAATTCTTCACTTGCCTTCCAGACTGTGTTACCCACTGTACCATCAGGGTTCAAAGCGATAGCTTTAAGATCACCACTCCAGTCTGTACTGTCGAACACTGCTTGATACAAACGTGAGTTGGTGTTTAACACAGTACTGTTAATAGCCACCGATGCACCGGAAGCTTCCGTGACTTTACCAATTTCATCAAAAGATTCCTGTAACTTGTCGACCATTTTCTTTGGATCATTGGCCAACACATAATTATCAGGCACACCATCATTATCCGCATCCCACTCAGAAGCTTGTGGTGTGTCATCACCATTCTCATCCACAAACCCACCATATTTTCCTGCCAACCAAAGCGGGTTGACGTTACCAAGCACTGGATTATTATTATATTCTTGTGAATCAATCATGAAAGTTGCCACGGTTTGCTTACCCGGCATATTACTTTCGGTGCGTAAATCTTGTGTATTGGCATAATAGGCTAAACCGGCCAGGTAATAACTGTTACCACGCGCATCACCATTGGCAGGGGTTAAGTTTGCACCGGTGCTGGGTGCGAGCATTTCACCCAAATCTGCAGTACCAATCTTTGTGGTAATTTCTCCACCACTTTCGGTATCTTCTAGCGCACCAACCGTATTAGTTAAAGTAGTAACATTGATATCTGTATCTGCATCAGAAGGTTCACCCGTATCACGTGTGTGGGTGATTGATCGTCCTAAAGCATCGGTAGTCGGGCTGGAATTAAAATGTGTTCCCGGCAAGCGTTTATCGTTCCATGGAAACGCATCATTGATTGCCACTATAAAATTTTTCTGGCATGCATATTGAATGGGGTCTTCCCAACTGGTCACAATGGGAAAACCACCATTATCACTGGTAGATAATCCTGAATAGGTTTCCGGTGTTGGACCTTTATTTTTAAAGTATCGTATGGCTTCATAAAATAACTCGCTTACTGGGTCATAAGATTTGTAACTACCCGCTTCAATGGCAAACTTGTTTACATAATTAATTACACCACTATTGCCACTCGCAGCACCTTCAGGGTTGCTAATAAATAACCCATCGTCTGCATATTCTTTGTTCGGATTATCTTCACCGGTACCGAGCTTTGTGCCAACCGATTTCATATTGTTACGCAATACACCACCTTGACGAGTATGCGATCCATCCGTGGTGTAAGCCATCACACCAAAACGCATTTTTCTATCATTACGTTGAATCAAGCCTTCTGGTTTAAAATAGTTAGTACTACCGTTGGTACGCGCAACACAATTTTCTTCCAAGCCCACTGCTGCATTACATACTTCCACTTTTAATTGATAAGTTGTAGTACCACTGCTGGTTTGGAAATCAAACGCTGAATCGGTACGACGATTAATGTGCGCCCAAGAAGTATTAAAAGGAGTAACCGTATCTACGGCTACGTTATTCGCAGGGTCTAAAACTTTATTATGAAAAAATCCACTACCCAACGAACGTTGAATAACCGTGCGTGATGTAGTATCGACAATACGTCTACCGCCGGTCATAGTCAGCATATAGGTATCAATTGCAGTCATGCCGGCCCAGTTCAAAAAGTTACCGCTCCAGCGTCCGGTTTGCCCATCATCACAGGAATGATCTGAGCTAGCTGAATTTTTCGGTACAAATATATCACTTGAATATTCGTAACATTTTTTTGGATCAAAATAACCAACGTACTCAAAGCTTGGAAAGTAGCAAATACCACGACCATCACTTCTGCGACCAGCACAACCAGGTACCGAAGCGGCGGCATCGTTATATGCTGCACCCCCCATAGGGGTTTCGATCGACATATTTAACAATACATTGGCACCGGAACCGGTTTTAAGAAATAGCGGATCATCCACTAAATCTATTTGGGAAAATGCCGTGTCACTAAACATTACCAGACTAGCAATTACAATTTGTGTGTATCGTTTGATATTCATATTAGATCCTCTAAACAAATGAGTCGCACCAAAAAACAAAAGTAAATTTTTAAAATAATGACTCATGATGCAATTCCTTTGCGTTACTTTGTTAAAATTTATAAACGTTTATAAGTTGATTGAATAATGGAAACGGTATTGTCATTCAGGCCTGAAGCTCTGGCGGTAATTCTATACACTGGTAACATACAACCTGGTTGAATCGGTTTTTCAAATTGGCAATCACGATCTCGTGGTGACTCGCTAAAATCCTCAATAATAAATTCGGGTGTACCATAAAGACCGGGGGTCGCAATAGCATCAGCCCATTCTGAATCCTGAAGATTTTCCCATACTGGAAACGTTGCAATTGCACCTGCAGAACCTTTTACATCACCGGGCAAAGAACGTGGAAATAAACCGTTTGTACCATCAAAGATAGTAACGTTCGCTAATAAAGCAGCACTTTGTTCACCAGCACGTAGACCAGACTCTGCTGCCTGAAAAGACAGCTGTTTGTTTCGAATGTTACCTGCCATTTTTTGTTCCAGCACTGTAGAATTTACTGCATTGAGTGCAATTAACGTTGCAATTGTTAATAGCATTAAACAAATAATGATTGCAGAACCATTTTGTTTAACTTTTGAAATAGGTAATTTTTCTTTCATATAAATATAGTTTTTTGAATTTTTATGGAATGTTATTCCGCAAACTAACAGTAGTGGTGTAGGCGGTACGCAAACGTCTGTCTGCACCTGTACCGGTATTCAGTGTAGTGCCGTCAAAATCAAACTCGCGCGGTTCTTGGGTTACAAAGTCTTCACTTCTAAGCAGTAAACTGATACGTATGCTTCGTACCGCTTCCCAGTTGGTTACATTATTAGCGGTTAAATACGTGTCGGCATATTCATCCACTCCGGTATCTACACCATATAACACTTGCATATTCTCAACTCCATCTGCGAGTTCGGTAATTGCAAAATCATCCGGCTGAATATCAGTATCACCATCGGGATCCCATGAAGAACGAAATAGCGCAGGTTCACCACTGCCTGTGGTACTGGTAGCAATGTAATAAGCGTTGGAAAGCCAACGAAACACTTGCGATTCTTGTTGATAGATAGTGCTCAAACTACCACCGCTGCGTTCGAGAGCCGTACCGGTAATATCTTCAATTTGAAAAACATCCGCTACGCTGCAATTGGTCACCATGACAACTTGTTCAACAGCAAAACCACAATTGTTGGGCATAACAACGTCCACATGCAAATCAGCCACAGAACCTGGTGGAGAATCTAATTGAGCGACACATGTCGCAGCACGTTGAATATTTAATACATCCGTTCCTGGCAAAATTCCTCGACCACCAAGATTTAAATTTGCATCAATAGCAGGTGCCCAAACAGAGCTTGAATTGTTGTAACCTCGAATGGCATCACTGCCGTCGATAGCAAAAGGAAGTGGTGCGGCTGCAAGTATGTTCACTGGAACCCCAGCCCCTCTACTCAAACAACCTTTATATCCAGCCATACGCAGGTCTTCGATAATATTGTCTACTACAAAACGACCATTTTCCTGCATGCGAGTGAGTGCGTTTTCAAGTCGATAGGTGCCTTTATTACTGGCAAATATTTGAATTGCAGCCGCTGAAACTACTAAACCCAAAACCAGAGCCACCATTAACTCGATAAGCGAAAAGCCGGTATTTTTTGAATAAAGATTATTTAAACTAAACATCTGTAACAAACCTAAATGTTTGAATAGCTGCACTGGCATCAGCCCCTAGCGTATCCGCTGTACCCCCTTCGCGTTCTATGTTCCATGTCACTACTACAGTGCATCGACCCGTAACTGTGCACGCAATTGACCCATCTCCTTGAGGAAGCAATGCATTGACATTGGCTAACCAGCTATTCACATCAATATCTGCTAATGAGGTACCATTCTTATCAACATCGGCAAGCGTTATGTTATATGCACCACTAATGGCACCCGGTTGATTGGCACGTAGACGATCAACAATATCGTAAGCTAGGAAAGTGGCCTGGGATTTATGGTATGCACCATGATTAGCTTTTAACGAGGTTGCATGCAGCGCTGCAAGCCCAAGCAAACCGATAGATAGAATTAACACTGAAATAAGTACCTCAAGCAATGAGAAACCTTGTTCAGAATGATTATGCTTTTGATTAAATAATTTCATCTACTCTACACTCATGCACATGCAAGATGACTGGATCGTGATTGTCCTGATGGACTGATAGTAATGCGTCTCACGTCGTTTTTACCTGTTGGACATTTACTTGGTGTGATATCAATATTAATAACTGCACCGCTTTGGGTAGTACCGTCAGGTTGATAAATAATTGTGCTCACATCACTGGCAACGGTTGCATTTTTAAAACCTTCAAAACTGTGTAATACCGCACCCGCTGCGGAATTAAGTCGAACCGACCAACCACCAGACCAATCTGTACCAGCTACGGTTGGAGCAATAACTACATTATTATTTTGATTGATGGTTTCGTTACGCGCATAGTTAAGAGCAGACAAAATAGTATTGGTCTGTGCTGATAAACGATTTTGTTTCAATATACCGCTAAAAGATGGCACAGCTAGTGTTGCCATAACGCCTAATAGCAGGATAGTTATCATCAATTCAATGATTGTGAAACCACGATGTATGTGCATTTTCATTTATCTAAAATTTATTCCTATTTTGAAGAGAGGCTGAACCTCACTCATCCAACAATGCAAATTACTTTACATTGAGAATCAAGGTTTTTTTGCGAGTCTGTTGTAACTCGCTTTGAATCTCTGATGAGCGGAAGTGTTTGATTTAGAAACGTGAAATAGATTTATTGCGCTAAAAATAGCGCAACATCATTCGCCGATGAGCGGTAATGGCGAGAAATATTGATGCAATTTTGCATTAATAAAGTGCTGTGTTTTAAGTAGAAAATATTAAACTGCTATTTTCAATTTCTTAAACTAATTGCTATAGCTTGAGTTACAAGGAAGTGGTTCAAAACACCGACAAATGAGTGGGTCCTAAACAGCGATCAAGTGCTAAAAACGCAGTGATTGTATTTTCTTAAAGAAAAATTTACCAATGCGATGCAGGGCTTTTTTGATTACGGGAATTGTAAACCAAATCACCATCACCAACCTGCCCGGCTTGTGCAACGGCGGTTAGTTCTACGCATTGATTAATTGTACTCGTTGGACATGCTTGCGCACTAACGAGATAAAATTCTTTTTCAGAGGGGACTGTGCCATCGCCATTTGGGTCAGGGTAATTTAAGCCTGCTGTTCCACCAGAGACTAAGTCAGCGGTATAGGTGCTGTTACGAGAATAAAACTTTTGCTGCTCGTGCATTATCTCTAGCAATATTCTTTGTCCATCAGTACGACGGTTTTCCCGCATTTGATTTTGATAGCCAGGGTAAGAAACTGCAACCAGTATTGATACTACTACCAATACGATCATTAGCTCGATAAGGGTGATTCCAGTATTTTTTTTACGCACTTTTGTAACCGCTACTGGTGTAATCAGAAAGTTCGTTTTATTTACTAATCTCTTTCCAGGAATGTCTGCCAAGCAGTGCACCTACCGAGCCACCACTATTGAGATCAGGGTTCACGCGAATACGATTGATGTTTGTATTGGATAATTGTGTCACACGATAATCACCAATAAAGGTGGAATCACCAGGAGAGCTCTCAAATTGTGTGCCAACGACGATATTTGCTCGGCTAGTAGCACCATTAAGGTTGTCGTTTTCATCAAATAAACCATCAATATTAATGTCAAAGATTACATTTTGACCCACACTTCCGGTTAACGGATCGACACTTAAGCCAAAGCCACCAGATGTTGCAGAACAACTTATACCATTCTGTGGAATAACGGTACTGAAAAATAATTGGTTATTTCGTAACTGCAGATTACGCACCGGACGCTCACCCGGATACTGCACACCGGAACTGCTACCTGGAGGTGGAATATCAAAATCAATAAACCAACCTCGTGGTGGAGTTGGCAAGTCGTCATATTCAACTAGGTTGGTAGAAACCGTGCGTATCACAAATCCGTTATTATCTACTTGTGTTGTAAATTCTTGCTCAACTAAGTCTGATGGAGAATATTTACTAATGGTTGAGGTATCACCTCCCGGTCTAGTGTCATCCCATAAACCATAAATAGATTGTATATCGGTGTTCAGTGCATCATCAGTTGTGAAGTAGCTTCCGGTGCCAACAATCACAATATAGCCGCCTTCAGGATTATTAATTACAGTTGGTTTGGTTGTGATGGGTTGAGGCGTAGTTACAGCAGGTGCGCCACTCTCATAACTAGCCGTAAATAATAAGTTAGAGGTGAAATCCCAGCTTGAATCATTAGTGCCACTCATATCAACAATATGTACATTGCCTAATAAATCACCCGCATATAATCTGTCTACTGTTCCATTGCCATCCGTATCGATACCTGTAATACCTCCAATACCATTCGGTGACGTGGGGTCGCCAATACCAGTATCCAGTTTGATAAAATCACTTCCTGCGGTCCAGCCGTTATAACCTTCTTCTAAAAACGCAATATAGATTACCGCATTACCGGTTGTGCTTTCGAAACCATCTGGCTCGTTGTTGTTATAACCATTGCCAAAAATCGCGACCCATTGTTTGTCACCTGTACTAGGTGCATTACTCATGGCAATGATGGGCACACTGTAGGTGTAACCTAAGTCAATATCATCTTCATCCGTGAATTCCCACATCACCGAGTCCGTATCAATATTACTTGGATCGGTGATATCCAGTGCAAAATATCCTTGTCCACCTGCACCCAGGCCGTTCACTAACACTGTTCGCCATGAAGGTGAAGTTGCCGAACTATCGCGTGGATCTATATAGACATCATTCACACTAGGCGTGGAATCGACAAAAAATTTGTGATTGTAGTTTGGACTTGTATATTCACCTATCCTGTCTAAAAGAACATTTGGAACATAGGCAAACTTTTCAACACCATCTGATACTTGAAATGCATGCAACATACCGTCATTTGCACCGACATACACCAATGGCTCTCTACTTTGATTAGCGACACGAAATTGAAAGTAATTGTTAGTAGATGTGCTAGGAAAAGCACCGCCAAAGCGGTTTGCAAAAGGTGGTTGACCAACATATACAGGTGAGGAATGAACAATGTCTCCGAGTAGAGCACCTGTTCTTATGCCATTAACATCTGTGTCCTCACGAATACGCATTTCACCTGCGGAGAAATCCATACCTTCGTTGGATCTATCGCCACGCAAGTAGTCCACTCGATCTTCTACAAATGTTGCGGGCGGTGAGGTTGGACTTGGCATTGCAAGATCTATTTGTTGATTGGCAGATAATCCCGTTGTTGCTGAACCCGTGATATTAAACTCACGACCCTGTTGAGCAGTCGGCTCGTAGGTCAAAATATTTCTTGAAGTAGAAGATAATGCATCCAACTCTTCAGCTGCACTCCATACAAACACCGGGTTGCCACTGCTGTCTACATCAAAAGTGCCATTTACGTTGACACGTTGTGCCACTAACTCCCCAGAATTTGTTGCAAGATTGGAAAAGGTTCGGAACACCAATGTATCTTGGCTGATACTGGAAGAATTAAACGCCACAGCAGTGGTGGAGCCAAAATTAGAAGCTGCACGTGTAAAAGAATTTTCTACTTCGGTTATGGCCGCAGAAAAATCACTGCTATCAAATACTGATACGAAATTACCTCGACCGTTATAGGCTGCATGCAATAAATCTTCCATCGTGCCTGTATATGATGATGCGGGATCTGTCCAAAAATTAAGATCTTCTACCGATGGATCTGGTGGAAACGACAAACCTACTGCAGCATTAGTATTATTAAAAATACCAATGGTATTGGTTTTTAGATGCTGTTGCAGCGTATCACCCGGTTGCAGAAATCCGGGGTTGGGGTCACGACTAAAATCAACGCTGGTGACCGGTACATTATCATCCAAACCACTCAAGTCACTTTCATAATAGAACATCGCAATGTCTGCCAACGTGTCCGAAAAATTATCTGCAAAAGCTCCACCGTCGAAGTCACTAGTACTTTCATTAATATCTTCATTGCCAATAGCAGGTCCAGGCTGGTTATCAAAACCATCTGTAAAAACGAAAGTCGTATTAAATTGACACTCGCCACTTGGCGCAGCCAGTATTGGACAATTTGAGTTACCTGCACTGGTGCTACCAGTACTATTAAAAATATCGTTGGCGGAGCATTCGAAATATTTTCCGACTTTATCCAAACCAACTCTTAAAGGTGTGGGGCTAGTGGAGGTTACCGGTGCGGTAATTGCATTGAGCAAATCTACCTGATTGGTAGCAGGTTCAAATGGCATTGTTCGATTAACACGAACTTGATTAGAAACGTTTTGATTGATCGTTGCATAGTCGATATACGCCGAGTTGCGATTCGCCACCGCATGACTGGCAATCGCTTTCGCTACATATTCACGTTTACGATAATAAGTAAACCAGTTGGCAAAATTTGTGATTCGATCTGCATTGGGCGTGGATCCGGCAGGGAGAAAATCACGAATTAAATGTTCAGTTTCTTCGCCCGCCTCAAAGATGCCATTGTTATTCGCATCATTCCAATCGTAGTACTTAAAGCCGTTTCCGGTCAATCGGTTTCCTGCACTATCCAAGCCTGGTAAATCAGTAGTTAGATCAATCCGCTCTCCGGCAGGATCATACGGGTCACTCAAGGCATTGGTGATATCGGCTTGCTCATATACATCACCGTTGATGTCCACACCGGCCCAAGGAATATAGGTTTTACTCGGATCGAAATAAAGTGGATTAAATGCAGAACTTCTAAATCGAAAATCATCATCTGCAGCGACATAACAGTTTGCTATAACACGATCATCTGCAAGCGTACTATCCGTTGGGAAAAAGGTATCACTTGGAAAACGCACTGCATATAAATAGCCACTTATATAATCTTGTGGCTGTGCTGGTGTAACAGCTACCGGATTCACATACGGTTCACATGAAGCGGGAGCTCCGCCTGCGGGCACGCGATGAATAATTCCGGCAAAATCACAAGCACCTGAAACAGTAGGCGAACATAGTGCGCCGCTGTTTTCAATATGCTGGGTGATTACTTCCCAATCCATACTTCCGGAGTCATCCATCAGCACTAACACATTCGGTGGTAATGACGGTGACAGCTCTAATGGTACATCTGAAATGGTTAGTGCGGCTGCTTTGGCTACAAAGATAACAAAAAATGCAGCAACCAAAACCGACTGTCTGCATCTGGAAACTTTTTTGTATGATGATAGTTGCATATTTATTTGTTACCAATCCATACCATAAAGCGATTGCAAAATCACTTCGGTATTATCACTACCACCAGTACCTCGTGCGGTAACGCGAAACAACTGAATGGTTTGACCGGCTTGGCCTTGACCGTAGCCTTGAACCAATAACTTTGGTGCCACTTGTGTTTCTGAAATATGTTGAATGATATATCTTGGTTCGGTAGCTACATTGCTTGGGTTAAACGACATGTACCGTCTTGAGCTGGTATCTTGCCAATCAATATTTTTCCATAATTCATCATCGGCATTGTCATATAACGCATCGCTACCGTCACCATCAAAATCGGCAAGACTAAGCCCACCCGCAGCCAATAAGTTTTCACCCGCTTTTAACGCTGCTTCCGCTGTTTGCAATGCCACCAGACTATCACGCGTGTTACCCGCCATACGCACTTCTAAGGTTGAGCCTTGCATGCTTGTGACGGCGATAAGCGACATGACTAATAGCATCATCAAACCTACAAAAAGCACCGCACCCGATTGCTTATGGATTATATTTTTATTCGCAATATCTAGTGACACGGTTACTGAACTCGGTTACGTAGGTTAATGGTTGTGTTGGCCACATAACGCAACTTTCGGTCAGCGGGATGTGCAACTGGGGTGCTGTCAGAAATTAACGTGCCTGCAACGTTATAGGTATTATTATCAACTTCTGCAGTAACCTCTTCACCTGTTGCCATTAACAATCCTAAACGCACGGCAATTACATCTTGCCAATCGGTGACATTATCTGCGGTAACGTAACGATCTACAATTTGATCTCTTGGTGCAGCAATATCAATACCATAAAGTATTTGCATTGACTCAACCCCTTCCAGAAGTTCTTTTTCTCTCATTTGCGCAACTTCAACCCCGCTGATATCTCTTGCCTCTAAATACTGTTTTTTTAATGAGTTGACTGAAGGGTTTTGGGAGCTGGGTGCAATGTAATATATAACAGGCTGATAAGAAGTTATTTGCGCATCATCGCCATAGCTTCCAATGTTAGTTGTACCATTCCCTGGACCAATGCTTGTATTGTTTCCATAGGTGATGGTTCTTGTTCCAGGCACAGCTGTTGAAATTTGAAATAATGACGCTTGCCTTGGATCACATACCAGTGCAATTTCACCTTCTTCAAAGTCAGAAGTAGTAAAATTATTTTGCAAGGTAAATGAATTTGCACCTACATTGTGGAAAGTTAAACTGGACGTATAAATTCCACCTTTCAAAATGGCTACTGCATCCGACCCGGCGACAACATTACTGGAAATTTCTGTTGGAAAAGTACTTGCACCCCCCTCATAACCACGTATTCCGTAATTAAAAAAGTCCAGATACCAAATGTTGGTGCCATTGATAATAGCGTTGGTGTTGGTCGGTGGAAAACGACAAGGTAAGTAACCAGCCATGCGAATATCCTGTGATAGAAACTCTAGACTGAAGCGTAAACTTTCTTGTAGCCGTGATAAATTATCAGTCATGCGATACGTTTGTTTACTGCTTAGATACATGCCGGTAACACCGCTGACTAAAAATAAGCCAAGCAATAGTGCAACCATCAGTTCAACAATTGAAAAACCTTGTTGCTGGTTTATGCGTTTCATAATTCAGCCATAATCATAATTTCTTCCAGGTTAGCACCGGCTTGCCAACGCACTCTGACGGTTACATCATCACCGCTTCTTTCAATTCTGCCATCGCCATTTGGCAGCACCGAAGTCATATCTAAAGTGCCACTACAAGCTGTATCGTTTCCATAGGTTCCTAATGCGCATTTCCACTGTGCAAGTTCAAATGACGCAAGTTGCAAAGGCGAACAGGTTGCAGTCGTTGATTGGCAATCTGCAGGAGTGCCAGGAATGCTTGAGTACGTCGTATCGTAACCACCATTATCGAACCCGGTGGGGTTGGCACGCATTTTATCGATCAAGTCATAGGCAAAAAAACTGGCCTGTGATTGCAGGTAAGCGTTATGACTACTTTTCATGCTGAACAATTGCATGCCTGCCATACCCAACATGCCTATTGATAGCACGGCAAGTGCTACCAGCACTTCCATCAATGTAAAACCTTTAGAAGAATTCTTACTCATAAACAACTCGTGATGGCTGCTCCACTACTATCCAGAGGTGTTCCATTTGTATCTATAGGAGCAAGACGCGTTCTTCCACCAGGACCAATAAAGATGGCTCGTGACTTGGTAAGATCACCATTCTTACACAGTACAAAACGACCTTGAGCACTAGTTCGACCTTTAGATTTATATGTAAATGAGTCCATATTCCCGTTAGCATGTAGTGTGTAGCTACTTGAAAGTCTTTCATTTACTCTTATCAATTCTTCTGCGGGATCATCCCAAACATCATCCCCATCTTCATCGATAAAAATAATCCAACCATCTTCATAACCTGCTCCACCGCAATTCACACCATCGGCACTATGGCAAACTTTCACATCTACATTTCTACGCACAGCTTCGCTGCGAGCTAAATGCAGAGTAGAGACTAGCTCGTTAATATGAGTAGATAACTGATTACGTTCAATAATTCGACCAAAACTAGGTACGCCGAACGTCAACACAATCGCCGCCACGGTGATGGTGATCATCAATTCAATTAATGTAAAAGCAGATTCGTGTTTTTGCATCTTTTTCAAGTTGCGAACACACGACGTGAAGACACAAGCCAACTCTTCAAGCAAGCTTATTCCATGTTAAATTGCTCAGTGACGTTGGTTTGACGGCCAACGTGCATTCCTTCCTGACTTACCCGCCGCGATATTTCGCGATCTAATATATTTACTAATTTTATATCTACTAATTTGATTAAGCACATCCTGTGCTTATCGCCTAGTTTATATCTATTGTATTAGGTTCTATAAGTAAATTCTTGTTCCAATTAGAATGAATTGAATAAGTATGTAGGTCATTGCTGTAGCGTGAGTTTTTATCCTTATAGAACATAAGGCTTAAGGCAAAGTGGGCCGTTATTTGATGGCAGAAATAAAAAACCCACGGTTATGAGGCCGTGGGTTTAAAAAGCCTGCTTCCCTGTAGGCTAATGCATAGCTATTTTACTGGTCGCAATTTAACCAATTAGTGACCCGGTTCACGCAATATACAAACTTAACAACCATATATCTTGGCAGGTATACCGACTGTCAAATATGAGATTTTTTAGGTGATTAATGCGTTTTAAGCCGAGCGCTGCAATGCTGCTTCAACTTGATCACGTTTATCGTTGCCCACCAGGCAAGTAATAATTTCCAGTGCAAAATCCATTGCTGTGCCGGGTCCACGTGAAGTTAAAACTTTGCCATCTTGCTGCACCGCCGCACCAGTGATAGCAATAGTATTATTTTCTAATGCTTCTAACACACCTGGATAGGCTGTGGCTTTTTTACCCTTCAACAAGCCAGCGGTAGCTAGCACTTTTGGAGCAGCACAAATAGCAGCAATGAAATGATTATTTTCAACCGTTTTGCTAAGCAATTTATGAATGCGTGAATCTTTATTTAAATAATCTGCGCCTGGCAATCCACCTGGCAAAATGATCATGTCGAATTCTTGATCCATCACTTGCTCAAGCGTGGTATCTGCAATGAGTTTTGTGCCTCGCGATGCAACGATAAGTTTATCGTCTAAACTCGCCGTCGTCACTTGCACTTCCGCACGACGTAATAAATCTATAATGGTGACAGCTTCTAGTTCTTCACAACCCTGCGCAAGTGGAACTAGTACGTGAGGGATGAGTGCTTTTGCCATTTTGATTTATCTGTGTTTGCCAACTTAACTGAAGTGGCCATTTTAATCAGTTCACTTACTGAAACCAATTGTACCTGTTGAGAACTTAGATTAGAAAGCTCTTGTTCCAGTACCGATAAAGTTGCTTGATGAGGATGTCCAATCGCTAAGGCATAGCCTTGTTCTTTGGCAATCTTGATCAGTTGCTTAATTTGCCCTCTAACAAAATTCTTGTCGTTTGCAACAGAATCCAAAAATACATCCCTTCTCACACTTGGAATGTGATAACTCTGTGCAGCATCTTTAGCTATCGTTTTTGTTGTAGTTTTACTATCAACAAAAAATAAATGTTCGTCGCGGTTGGCAATAGCCTGCATTAGCCATTCCATATGCTCCGGTGTACTGGTTAACAGACTGCCCATATGATTATTTATCCCCTGGGCATGAGGTATTGCATCAATACTGATATCTACCGTGCGAGTGAATTCTCGCTTAGTCATATCCAGTGTAAGCCCGCCATGTCCAAGTCGTTCTGACTTATATGCTTGCATGGGCAAATGCAACATCACTTCTTTGCCCTGTTGATGCGCTAACCGCGCTAACTTTATTGAGTGTGGACGTGCAGGAAGAATTGAACATGTAATAGGATGAGATGAATTGATAACCTGTTTACCAAATTCAAAGTTATAGCCAATATCATCGATAATAATGGCTATAACCGCAGGTTCGGCAGCCATACAATGCAGCGGAGCTACAGCAAGTAGCCCCGCTAACAAGATGGTTAGTCTGGGTAAAAAAATTTTCAGCACGTATACCCGATGTATGCCTAACCTATACCTGATAAATTTTTAGAGTTTAGCTTGCTGAGTACCAGACATTCCTTTCAAAATTTTGACAGCTTCTTCCAAGGCATAATCTGTTACGTCATCCTCGGTTTGCTTGGGGATAGTCACTACAGACTTTGGCTCTCTGGCTTTTTTATTACCTTCTTGTTTCTCACTCTCAAGATGGCCTTCAAGATCCGCCTCTGAAATAATACTTAAGGCAGTTTTGCCGTCATCAGGCGCGCCTTCTACTTTCAATAGAATATCCGGCACGATACCTTCATTTTGAATCGATCTACCTAGAGGTGTGTAATACCTGGCAGTGGTTAACTTTAATGCCGTGCTGTCATTCAGTGGCAGGATCGTTTGAACCGAGCCTTTACCAAATGAGGTTGTGCCTATTATGGTTGCACGCTCATGATCTTGCATAGCGCCTGCAACAATTTCAGAAGCGGATGCAGAACCTTGATTTATCAATACAACTAATGGCGCTCCCTTGAGAGAATCACCGGTACTCGCTGAATATTTTAATTCTGAATCTTCAACACGCCCTTCTGTATAAACAATTAGTTGATTATCTTTTAGAAATACATCAGACACACCCACTGCGCCAGTTAAAACGCCACCAGGATTATTACGTAAATCCAAAACCAAACCCTTAAGATTACCTTCGTTCTTCTTTTTCAAACTTGCAAGTGCATCCAACAAGCCACGGGTAGTTTTAGACTGGAAATTAGAAATGCGAACATAGCCATATCCGGGCTCAAGCACTCGATTTCTTACACTACGCACACGAATTACATCACGGGTTAAGGTTAAGGCTAACGGAGCATCCACTCCCTCGCGAACAATAGTCAGCACAATGTCTGAACCTTTTTTGCCGCGCATTAACTTAACCGCTTCTTCTAAGGTCAAGCCTTTTACAGACTTATCGTCTAATTTAATAATTAGATCACCGGCTTTAACACCTGCTCGATCTGCAGGGGTATCATCAATAGGGGCAATAACTTTAACAAAGCCATTCTCCATGCCTACTTCTATACCTAAGCCGCCAAACTCACCGGAAGTTCCTATTTGAAGTTCACGAAATTGTTCTTCATCTAAATAAGATGAATGAGGATCTAAACCTGCCAACATGCCACGAATTGCATTTTTTAATAAATCGCTATCTTCAACGTCGGTTACATAATCCTGTTTGATACGTGCGTAAACATCTGTGAAAGTACGCAAATCTTCAAGTGGTAAAGCAGCTGCCATTTCTTTATCAGCCCACACATTGTGTGCCATTGCTAAAGTCAGTCCAATTACCACTCCCCAAATAATTCCGATGTTCAGGGGGTGCTTAAAACTCATTACTGCTCTCCTAGATTGTTCTTTTATCACGTAGATACTGTCCATTATGAAAGGAATAAATGGATTCGCAACATATTAGATCGCTATGTGTGGCTAATCGTTCACGAAAAATAGTCACTGTATACATTATATATGGATATACTCGTTCAGTGGCCTCACTCCCCGACCATCGGCGCTAAAATACGCCAATCAGCGCTTTTCTGGTATATAAAGTAGGCCTTTTGATAAGCTAACCTCTGGATGCGGCATCTTTTGCACACCATTTTGCCGGGTTAAGCGGATTTCCTTGTTTTCGTACTTCAAAGTATAGGCCCGGCTGATTGTAGCCGCCACTGTTACCTACTGTGGCAACTTTCTCGCCCGCTTCTACCCATTCACCTACCTGTCTAAACAAGCTCTGATTGTGCCCATAAAGGCTCATGTAGCCATCGCCATGATCAATAATGATCAATAACCCCAAACCGCGCATCCATTCTGCAAATGCCACCCTGCCATGATAAATACTACGCACATTATTGCCTTCATTACTTGGTATAAAAACACCCTGCCAATTCATACTGCTTCGTGCTGAAGTGCGTTTTTGCCCAAACTGATTACTAGGTTTACCCACTACCGGCCAGTAGAGTTTGCCCTGCGATTTATCAAAACCTTTGCCTTTATCGACGACAGGAATATCCGCCAAAGCTGCACGAAGTTTCTCAATCAACCCCTTTAGTTGTTTTTCATTGCCTTCCAGTTGCGCAAGCTTTTCTTTTTCGGAAACAACATTATTACTTAGTGAATTTACGGCTGATTTACGCTGTTTTTGCGCTTCTTCCAACAAACTTCTTTCACTCAACAAGCTCACCTTAGCCTGTTCCGCAAGCGACTTTTCCTGGCTAATTACCGCCTGAACTTCGTTAACAGATTGCAAAAGCACAGTAGCTTTATCAATTTCGTTAAAACGTGCGCGATGCAGGTAGTCATAATAGATTAGGTTGCGGCCTAATTTTTCTGGCTCTTCCTGGTTCAGTAATAATTTTAATTTATGCTGACCGCCATATTGATATTCTGAACGTATCTGCGCATACAAAATATCGTGGTGTTTGGAGAGTTGTTTCTGTAGTGCTTTTTCCTCAGCCTGAAGTTGCGTTATTTTTTCCTGGCTGTTTTTAAGCTTTACCTCGGTTGCAACAAGCTGCTGATTCAGATTGCCAATATTCTGTTCTGACTCCCTAAGCAGCTTTTCTAAACCACCCAATTCACCACTTTGTTGCTCAAATTTTTTCTGTGACTCATGGATTTGCTGTTGCAACTTAGTAAGCTTTTTCTCGGCTTCTTGCTGAGTTGGTTCAGCAAATAAGTCTCCCATGCACGCCATGCCAAAGCATATAAGTAGTGTTAGAAGAATGATTTTATACATTCTGGTCATTTAGTATTAACAACATATTCATTCAAGATTATAGCGCTTAAATCACCCAAATAACGACATAAGTTACTGTTATATATGGTTTATTAATGTATTAGACATTAATAATATTAGCCTATACTATATAACTATAAGTTTACACGGAAGCGTAAACCTACAATAATTAGGGCCATTATTTATTATGAGTATAGCTGCAGAAGACCTCATTTCAAGAGAAGAGGATATCGAACAAGCCTCACGGTCTCTGAAAGCAATGTCACATCCATTACGATTAAAAATTCTCTGTGTCTTAGGTGATCGTGAAGTAAGCGTACAAGATATAGTTAATAGTGTCGGCACTTCACAGAGTAATATTTCACAACATCTGGCAATTCTTCGTGATAAAGGCATATTAACTTCTCGCAAAGATGCCAATCGTGTTTTTTATCGAGTTGGAGATGAGCGTACGCTCAGTTTGATTAATATGATGCAACAGGTATTCTGCTCCGCGCATTAATTGCTCTTCGTTCTAACACCCAATACCAATATCCCAATGTCTAAGTCACCTCTATATGCAAGAATATATTGAATTTGCAAGCCGAAATATTTTGCTGTTTGTAGCACTTGCGGCTGTCCTTGTCCTGATCATAGTGACCGAGCTACGTCGGGCTACCAAAGGCTATAAAGAAGTACTGCCAGCAGAGGCTGTAAGACTTATTAACAAAGAAGATGCACTTGTATTAGATGTGCGAGAAGCCAATGAACTAGGGCAGGGTACAATTATTGATTCCAAACATATCGCACTCAGTGCACTGCCAGACAAAATAGCTAGCCTGCCCAAAGATAAAGACAAACCTATTTTAGTGTTTTGTAAAATGGGTAATCGTTCATCGCAAGCTTGTAAATTATTATTAAAAAATAGTTATACCAATGTATTTGGCTTAAAGGGTGGCCTCACCTCATGGGTGAATGATCAACTTCCCATAACCAAGAAATGAGGGAAATTAAATGAGCGCTCCAGAAGTTACAATTTATACCGGCCACCGCTGCGCATACTGTAATGCAGCGAAAAAAATGCTGAATAGCAAGAATGTTTCGTATACCGAAATTAATATCCATGAAGATGCTGCCAAAGCGGAAGAAATGGTAGAACGCACAAAACGTCAGACGGTACCGCAAATTTTTATCGGTGATACACATGTTGGAGGATTTGATGACATGGCTGAGCTAAACGCTGCAGGCAAATTGGATGACATGCTGAAAGGAAGTAATTAAAAGCAAATAATTTTGCATAAAATATTTTAGAGAAAGCAGAATGTAATTCAGTCATAATTAGCCGTTCTTGAGATCAAACTTATAAAAAAATGGCTGACAAACCCGCTCAAAAATTCGAAATTCAAAAAGTATACGTAAAAGACGTATCTTTCGAGACTCCAAACTCCCCAAAAATCTTTACTGAAAAATGGAATCCAAAAACAGATGTTCATATTCAGACCGATAACAACAAGCTGGATGAAAAAATATTTGAAGTTGTAACTACTATTACAGTAACGGCTAGCCAGGATGACAACACCGCCTTTCTAGTCGAAGTAAAACAAGCAGGAATATTTTTGATAGAAAACTTCCCAGAAGAACAACACAAACAATTATTAGGAAGTTATTGCCCTAACATACTATTTCCCTTTGCTCGCGAGACCGTTGCTGAACTGGTAACTAAAGGCGGGTTTCCCCAACTTCTCCTTAACCCTGTTAACTTCGATGCACTCTATCAACAGCATCTATCTGCGGTGAATGAGCAAAAAGATAATCCTGAGCAAATTAAGCACTAATTTATGGCTATTGCTGCAGTATTAGGCGCTGGATCCTGGGGAACTGCGTTAGCGATACAATTAGCTAACAATGATCACACGGTAAAACTTTGGGGGCATGACGCAAATCACGTTAAAGCCTTGCAGCAAGATAGAGAAAATAAACGCTACCTTGCAGGGAAACCTTTCCCCGATAGCTTATTGGCAGAAGCATCACTCACTAATGCGATTCAAGACAGCGATTTTATTTTATCTGTTGTACCGAGTTACGCTATGCGTGAAACCTGTGAGAAATTGAAGCCGTTAGTAAAAACCAATACGTTCACTAATAAATTTATATGGGCAAGCAAGGGCTTTGAGAGAGAAACCAAAATGATGATGCATCAAGTAGTCGAAGATGTATTAGGAAATAAAATTCAATCCGCCGTATTATCCGGGCCTTCATTTGCTAAAGAAGTAGCGTGTAGTTTACCTACAGCAGTTTCTCTTGCTGCGAGTGATATTGAATATGCAAAGGAGTTAGCTGCATATTTTCATAGTGATAACTTTCGCGTCTATGCTAGTGATGATGTCATTGGTGTCGAACTGGGTGGAACTGTAAAGAATGTATTGGCTATTGCATCCGGTATTGTCGATGGTCTGGGATTTGGCGCGAATGCACGCGCAGCTTTAGTGACACGAGGCATGACTGAAATGATGCGTTTAGGTGTCGCATTAAAAGCCAATCCACAAACACTTATGGGTTTGGCTGGAATGGGAGACTTAGTCTTGACCTGTACCGACAATCAATCCCGCAATCGCAGATTGGGCATCGCTTTAGCTCAGGGAAAGACTGCTAAACAATATATGGATGAATTAGGGCAGGCAGTAGAAGGCTTTCATGCTGCACAAGTTGTTTATGAAGTTGCCAAAGATCATCATGTTGAGATGCCAATTTGTAATCAGGTATGGAATGTTTTAAGTGAAAAGGTAGACCTTAAAACAGCTATCGCGCAGTTACTGGGTCGTGAGATGACACAAGAAGCAAATTAATAAACTGGCTAACTGGACTTATATATTTTAAAACTATTACTTAAAATTATTTTGGCGCCAGGCTTCGTAAAGAATAATGCTTACTGAATTCGCTAAATTTATGCTGCGTGATGATGCATGCATTGGTATACGCAACACACTATTCGCTTCATATTGACCTAGTACCAGATCGGGCAAGCCTCGCGTTTCCGGCCCAAAAATAAATGTATCACCGGCTTGATACCGAGGAATATCATAATTTGTGCGTCCTTTAGTAGAACATGCGAAAATCCGCTGCGGTTCTAGTGCATCCAGCATGGATTGGTAACTTTGGTGCTCCGTTACACTGGCAAATTCATGGTAATCCAGTCCTGCTCTTCGAAGTTTTTTTGCATCTAGCTGAAAACCTAAAGGATGAATTAAATGCAGATCACAACCCATATTGGCGCATAAACGTATAATATTCCCCGTATTCGGTGGAATCTCTGGCTCAAAGAGAATGACATTAAACATATATAAATGACTGATAAAAAACCAAACAATAAGCCTATAAATAAGTTGGCCCTGGAGTTTTGTGGTTTAAAGCTAAGCTCACCTTTAGTTTTACTATCCGGTTGTGTGGGTTTTGGTGAAGAATATACACGTATTGAAGGATTCTCCAACACTGATGTAGGTGCGGTTTGTTTAAAAGGCACCACAGGTGAACCACGTTTTGGCAATGCACCGCATCGAATTACCGAAACTCCAGAAGGCATGCTCAATGCCATCGGCTTGCAAAATCCCGGGGTCGATTATGTGGTTAACGACATTTTACCTAAGCTAGATTTTTCCGAAACACGCTTCATTGCCAACGTATCGGGTTCAACCATTGAAGAATATATAGAAGTCACTCAAAGATTTGACGATTCTCCGATAGATGCCATTGAAATTAATATTTCCTGCCCAAATGTAAAAGAAGGTGGTGTCGCCTTTGGAAATGACCCAAACATGTCTGCACGCGTAGTTGCAGCCTGTCGATCTGTAACCAAAAAACCTATCATCACCAAGCTTTCGCCCAACCAAACCGATATAAAATACAACGCCAAATTATGTATAGAAGCGGGCAGTGATGCGTTTGCAGTGATCAATACCGTGATGGGCATGGCAATCGATATTCACAAGAAGCAACCTGTTATTCACAATAATCAGGGCGGCTTGTCCGGGCCGGCGATCAAACCCATTGCTTTATTAAAAGTGCATGAGGTGTATCAGGTGTGCAAACCACTCAACATACCGATTATTGGTCAAGGTGGAGTGGTAAATGCTACGGATGCAATAGAGTTTTTATTGGCTGGTGCAACTACTGTGGGATTAGGTACGGGATTATTCTACGATCCGCTTTGCTGCAAAAAAATCAACCAGGGAATCGTTGAATATTTACAACAATACAACCACCAATCTGTAGGAGAAGTAATAGGAACTTTAAAAACGTATTCTGATCCAAAGTAGTGCAGTTATTAAGTGCAGCCAAAAGTACAGCCAAAAGTACAGCACAAAATGCAGACAAGATAGTTAACGAGAACAAGGTACTGTATGTTCGACTATTTTATTGTAGTTTTTATTTGCAATTAATACATTTAATTTCAGTTTCAAAACTCACTGTTCAAGTATCACTGCGTGCTACCATAAAATTTTGGTTTATAGTTATTTATTAATTAGCTAAGTAGTAAGTATAAAAAATATAATTCTATACATTTCTAAACAGGCATAATGAAAAAGAAACTTCTTTTAAGTGTTATTGGCTTACTGATTGTAATTGTGGCAATAGGGGGTATCAAAGCTTTACAAATATCAGCCTTAATTGATTCTGGAAAATCCTTTTCGTTTCCACCTGCGACGGTAACTGCTTACCAAGTCTCTTCACAAAACTGGCAAACTTCTCTCTCAAGTGTGGGGACGTTTGAAGCTATACGTGGTGTTACAGTATCTGCGGAACTGGCAGGAAAAGTTGTAGATATTCTATTTACATCTGGCGCACAGGTAGAAAATGGTGAATTACTCGTTACCCTCAATCATACCTCTGAACTCGCACAGTTAAAGGAGGTTAAGGCAGAAATTGTTCTCGCACAGCTAGACCTTAAACGTAAAGCAAAACTTATTGATAGCAAAGTAATCTCTCAATCTGATTATGATATTGCCAAAGCGACCTATGACGAAGCCAATGCCCGAGTAGCAAATATTCAAAGTCTGATCGATAAAAAACATATACATGCTCCCTTTTCTGGACAGCTAGGGATACGTCAAGTTAACCTTGGACAAAATCTGCAAGTGGGTGATGCCGTTGTGACTTTACAGTCACTGGATCCAATCTATGTAAATTTCTCTTTGCCGCAGTATCAATATGCAAAACTCAAGAACGGCTTAGATGTTCACATAACTAATGATGCTATGCCTAATGAAGCGATGCAAGGCTCAATTACAACTATTAGTCCCTTGATAGACGAAACAACACGTAATATTCAGGTGCAAGCGACTGTGCCAAATAACCTGGAAAAAGCCATTCCCGGAATGTTTGCCAAAGTTGAGGTTATTTTACCTGCACAAGACCAAGTCATTGCTATTCCAATTACTGCAGTACTTTATGCACCTTATGGTGATTCAGTTTTTGTTATTGAAGAGCCAAATGAAGAAGGTATAAAAACTGTGCGTCAACAATTTGTAAAACTAGGTCGCGCCCAAGGTGATTTCGTATCAGTAACATCAGGTGTCAAGGTTGAAGATGTTCTAGTCAGCACAGGTGTGTTTAAATTACAAAATGATCAAACTGTTGTAATTGATAATTCCTTAGCTCCGGAGTTTCAACTACAGCCACAACCTAAAGATGTGTAGTTACAAGAACTGCAGCGGTTGCTAAAACCATGAAGTTTACAGATCTTTTTATTCAGCGCCCGGTAGTTTCAACGGTTGTTACTCTGTTGATTATCATTGCCGGCGTGCAAGCACTGTTTTCGCTTAACGTTAGACAATATCCGCGTAGTGACAATTCTATTGTTACGGTGAAAACATTTTATGTTGGCGCAAGCGCTGAATTGATTCGTGGATTTATTACCACACCACTGGAGCGTGTTATCGCTGCTGCAGATGGCATTGAATACATTGAGTCTCAAAGTAGTCAGGGCCTATCCAATATCAATGTGCACCTGAAATTAAACTATGAGCCCACCAAAGCACTAGCTGAAATCAGTTCCAAGATAGATCAGGTACGCAATGATTTACCTCAGGAAGCAGAAGTTCCCATAATCAGTATTGAATCTGCCGACAGCCAATTTGCCGCTGCTTATCTGAGCTTCACATCTGATGTGCTCGAACAAAATGAAATAACCGATTATTTAGTGCGCGTGGTGCAACCGCGCTTAACCGCAGTGGCGGGGGTACAACGGGCAGAAATATTAGGTGCGCGCACCTTTGCCATGCGGGTGTGGCTCAAACCGGAACGTATGGCGGCGGTAAATGTTACACCTTCCCAAGTTCGACAAGCGTTAGCCAGAAATAACTTTTTAGCAGCAGTGGGAACAACTAAAGGTTCGCTGGTGCAAGTGAATCTCACCACCAATACAGACCTGCATACGGTAGATGAATTTAAACGCATTGTAGTTTTCCAGGAAGACGAACGAGTAATCCGTATTGAAGATATAGCAGATGTAGAACTTGGTGCTGAAGAATATGATACCGACGTAAAATATTCAGGCCAAACAGCAGTGTTCATGGGTATATGGCCGCTTCCCAATGCTAACTCCTTGGATGTTATTAAACGCGTAAGAGCTGAAATGCAGGCTGTGCAAGATCAACTTCCCAGTGGCATGCAAGCGCAAGTAGCTTATGATGCTACTGCATACATTGATTCTGCAATTCGCAGTGTTGTAACGACGTTAATAGAAACACTGATTATTGTCGTGATTGTCATCTTTCTTTTCTTAGGCTCAATACGTACGGTTCTGGTCCCTTTAGTTGCCATTCCGGTATCACTAATTGGCGCACTATTTATAATGCAAATCTTTGGTTTTAGCGTCAACTTGCTGACCCTTTTAGCTGTCGTGCTTTCAGTTGGTCTTGTCGTAGATGATGCCATTGTTGTGGTAGAGAATGTTGAGCGGCATGTAAGAGAAGGGTTGTCTCCGATTAATGCGGCATTAAAAAGTGCCAGAGAGCTTATTTCACCGATTATTGCTATGACCATAACTCTGGCTGCAGTGTATTTGCCAATAGGTTTTCAGGGCGGCCTCACCGGATCACTGTTTCGAGAATTTGCATTTACTTTAGCGGGAGCAGTCGCCATATCTGGTGTGGTAGCGCTTGTGCTTTCACCGATGATGTCATCTAAATTATTAAAACCACATGATGACAAACAAGGCTTTGCGAATATGATTTCAAACGGCTTTAACCGCATCAAACACCGTTACACTCGTATGTTAGAGGCTACCTTACAAGCAAGACCTGCAGTTTATTTGGTCTGGTTCGTAATTACTTTACTGACGATTCCAATGTACAGCATGTCTGCAAAAGAGTTAGCGCCTACTGAAGATCAAGGGGTTATTTTTGGAATTATAGAAGCACCGGCAAATTCAACTTTGGAACAAACAGTGTCGTATGCAGCCGCTGCTAATGAAGTGTATATGAAGGTTCCTGAAACCCGTTTTACATTTCAGCTTACCTTTCCTACTTCTGGGTTCAGTGGCATGGTGATGCAACCATGGGAAAAACGTGATCGTTCGGTTTTTGAAATTTTGCCAGAAGTACAAGCAAGTCTTGGAAAGATTCCTGGTATTCAGTTAATTCCTATTATCCCTCCCGCATTACCGGGTGGAGGTCAGTTCCCGATTGAATTTGTCATCGCATCTACGGCGAAACCAGAACAAATTTTACAGTTCGCACAGCAGTTGCAACAGCTTGCTGCACAAAGTGGTAAATTTGCTTTTCCACCCATACTCGACGTGAAAATTGATCAGCCGCAATCAGAAATTGTTATAGATCGAAACCGGGTTGCAGATTTAGGGCTTGATTTAGAAAATGTAGGCCAAGATATTGCCGCCATGGTAGGTGGTAACTTTGTTAACCGATTTAATATTTCAGGGCGCAGCTATAAAGTAATTCCACAAATCAAACGTGTTGATCGACTGAATGCAGAGCAATTAAAAGATATTTATATTACCGGCCCGGATGGTCATCCGATACAGCTAGGTAGTGTTGCCAGCATCAATAATACTGCCGTGGCACGCTCAATAAACCGCTTACAACAATTAAATGCTGTGAAGATTAGTGGTGTGTCGATTGTACCATTGGATGAAGCATTAACGTTTCTGGAAGATGAAGCGGCCAAAATACTTCCGCAAGGATACAGTGTCGATTATACCGGTGAATCTCGCCAGCTACGCAGTGAAGGTAATAAATTCTTACCTGCTTTTGGGCTGGCAATCGTATTGATATTTTTAGTCCTGGCTGCACAGTTCAATAGTTTCCGCGATCCTCTTATTATTTTGCTGGGTTCCGTGCCCTTAGCTATGTTTGGTGCAATGGTGTTTACTTTTTTAAAAATGCCCAACCCCAATTTGGCATTTTGGACCGATGGTTGGACCACAACCTTAAACATTTATTCACAAGTTGGCTTGGTAACACTTATTGGTTTGGTAGCCAAAAATGGTATCTTAGTTGTAGAGTTTGCCAACAAATTACAATTAGAGGGCCTGGAAAAATTAGCTGCGATCAAACAAGCCGCCGCGACACGGTTGCGGCCGATCTTGATGATTTCAGCTGCAACTATTGCCGGCCACTTTCCGTTAACACTGGTGAGTGGTGCGGGGGCTGAAGCCAGAAACTCGATCGGCTTGGTGCTGGTAGGAGGAATGTTTATCGGAACTTTATTTACATTATTTGTAGTTCCTTCGATCTACATGTTGATCGCGCGTGATCATTCAAAACAAGTGGGTTTAGTAGAAGCTAATCTACAAACTACTTAATACTCTAGTAATCCCGACCAGTAACTACGACTAGTAACCCTGATTAGGATGTTAGTTTCATCAACAATGAACCACAATCAGGTATGACAATAGGCAGCAAAACTTATATAGGTTTATCTAAATTTATGCTGCAAAAAGAAAACTTCTTGTAAGATCTGAAATCAACTCAGGAATTAGAATGATTGTCAGGATCAATACCAAAGGCGTGCATACGTTCTCGCCAACGCTTATTGGCTAGTATCTGCATATCTTCCAC
Organism: uncultured Thiotrichales bacterium; assembly: GCA_964486815.1. Lineage (GTDB taxonomy): Bacteria > Pseudomonadota > Gammaproteobacteria > UBA4575 > UBA4575 > JABDMD01. The sequence goes on along the minus strand of CAZAOO010000006.1, from coordinate 40,144 downwards.
CAGGTCTGATTCATCTACAATCTCCAGACCAATAAGAGTTTCAACAACATCCTCAAGTGATACCAATCCCTGAACCGTCCCGTACTCATCCACAACAAGGGAAATATGACTTTTCTCGTGCATCAAACGATCATAAACATCAAAAGCAGATAATTTATCCGACACAATAAGAAAGTCGCGCCTGAATTCAGAAAGCTTTCTACTGAATTCATCTCTAGCCTGTGCAATCAGCAAGTCATTTTTCAACACATAGCTCTCTATTTCATTCATGTTCTGGCCATAAACCGGTATGCGTGAAAACGGTTTACCAGAATGAATAGTAAAATAATTCTCTACTGTCATATCTTCATGGATTGAGAAAATTACCAGACGTGGTGTCATTATATCGCGCACTGACAGCCGGTTCAGCTTCATAAGGTTGGCGATAATTTTGTGTTCCTTAGCATTCAGTAAGCCTTCTTGTGTGCCAATTTTTGCCATAGCAGTAATTTCATCCCGGCTGAATGTAAAAGCACTTGCATTGGAACGCGAAAGTAGACGCGTTAATTTCTCTGAAAGCCAGACAAGGGGAAAAAGTATTTTAGTCAGCCAGGTAATTAGAACACCCATGATCGGTGCCAGCTGTTTCCAATACGTAGCTCCCAACGTTTTAGGAATAATTTCAGAGAATATTAAAATTAGAAGTGTGAGAACTGCTGATGTAATACCAAGATAACCACTGCCAAACACTATAGTAGCCTGTGCTCCAACACCAGCGGCTCCAACCGTATGTGCAATGGTGTTCGCAGTCAGAATGGCGGCTAGAGGACGATCAAGATGGTCACGCAGATTTTTTAGTATGATTCCACTAGACTTATTTTTTTGCTCAAGAGTTGCAATATAGGAGGGTCGTATAGAAAGCAGGACGGCCTCTGCAATAGAGCAAAAAAAAGACACACCAATTGCTAATAGTAAATAAAATAATAAAAGAGTCATTATTGTTATTTTTACTGTTATTTAAAGATAAAGAAAGCAGGCCGCTGATATCGAGCCAGTGCAAAACCCTGTAGTCAAGCAGATAGTGATGCGTTTACTGTTACCTACACACTGATAGGATGGTTATTTAACCAACTGTCTTATTGAAAGTACATGAAATGTAACAAGTCTGCAAACCTCATATCCGTATTATCTGTCAGGAGATGGTTGCAAAAGCAAATAACGTCATTTAATTTTTATTCGCTATTACCACTCTAGTTGAACAATGCGTAGTATTTTTTAAGGAACAGAATACAAACATAGTTTACATCACATTCACGTAAGAGAAAATGCTTACGTACTTAAATAATTATAAAAAATTGGTATTTCTTATATCTTCTATTAACGGTGTTAAATTATGACATATATTGATCTTGAAATTAGATCGACAACATGATTCGAGTGGAAGGCATGAGTTACAACAAATATATATCTTAGTTCCTTTGTCTTAGTTCCTTCGCTGAGAGTAACGTCATATATTGGCGCACCTGTCACTGGAAACTAATTTGTCAAACTGTTTACTGACCATGGCTTACAGGAATTAACTATAATCATTGATCTTAAAACCAACACAAGTGGAGTAACATTAATTAAGATTGAAATAATTTCAACTCCTGGATCTTCCTGGTTAGCGTATTTCTACCCCAACCTAACAGCTTTGCAGCTTCTTGTCGCTTGCCATTAGTTTTACGCATTGCCGCTTTAATCATTATCGCTTCAAATTCTGGCATAGCACGATCGAGTATAGATTCATTGCCTTTTGATAATTCCCGATCTGCCCATTCGCCCAACAATGCTTGCCAGCTCGCAGAATCTGCAACAGACATTTCATCTTTAAGCATTTCCGCAGGTAAGTCTTGCATGCGTATTTCATTACCAGATGCCATCACTGTGAGCCATCTGCAGACATTTTCTAATTGACGAATATTGCCTGGCCAGGTTAATTCACTCAAATACTCTACAACTTCATCTACAACTTTTTTAGTTTCTGTTTCTAATTCATTTGCCGAGGCTTTCATAAAATGTTGCAATAATGCAGGTATATCTTCTTTACGTTCGCGCAATGCTGGCAAAACGATACGAATTACATTTAAGCGGTGAAAAAGATCTTCACGAAAATCACCGTCACGTACTCTGGCTTCTAAATTCTGGTGTGTTGCAGCAACAATACGTACATCCGCTTTGATCGGCTGATGACCGCCGACACGATAAAAATTTCCATCGGATAACACCCGCAGTAAACGTGTTTGCAAATCTGCTGGCATATCACCAATTTCATCTAAAAATAAAGTGCCACCATTCGCTTGCTCAAAGCGCCCCTTGCGCTGGGATTGTGCTCCCGTGAATGAACCTTTTTCATGACCAAATAGTTCAGATTCCATTAATTCACGTGGAATTGCCGCCATATTGAGTGCAATAAATGGACCCTGCGCGCGCGGACTATTATCGTGCAAGGCACGAGATACTAGCTCTTTTCCTGTGCCTGAGGCTCCGTTAATGAGTACCGTAACATTGGAATTCGACAATCTGCCAATTGCACGAAACACCTCTTGCATAGCAGGTGATTCTCCAATGATCTCTGGCAAACCATTAACTGATTCTTCTGTTTGATCAATGACTGTTTCTTCATTCGCTGCTAAACATGCGCGTTTAGTAAGTTCTACCGCGACATCCACGTCAAAAGGTTTTGGTAAGTATTCAAAAGCACCCTTCTGATAAGCACCCACCGCACTTTGTAAATCAGAATGTGCAGTCATGATAATAATAGGTAGATCTGGATGATCTGTCTTTATGCGCTCCAGAAACTCGAAACCATCCATACCTGGCATGCGCACATCAGTAAGAATTACATTAGGAATGGTAGTTTCAAGTTCATGTATAGCAGTAATCGCAGATTCAAATGTCATCACAGGTATTTGTGCCTTTTGAAACGCACGCTCTAATACCCAGCGCATGGCCTGGTCATCATCAATTACCCAAACTTTTGAAGCACTCATAATTTATTCACTTAAATTTTTTCACTTAATTATTTACATTAAAACTTTGTTCGGTATTAAGAGGAAGCAGCACGCGAAACTCTGTATGACCTGGAACAGAATCAAATTCAATCAACCCGTTGTGTAAGTTAACTAAATTTTGAGAAATCGGTAAACCAAGACCAGTACCATCCTGACTGCCAGAGACCATGGGGAAAAAGATTTGTGATTTCAGCTGTTCTTTTATTCCTGGCCCGTTATCAGTAATGCTTATTTCCACCACTAACCGATGCATGACATCGGCCATGGTGTATTGTCTTAATACACGCGTTTTTAACGTTACAAGACCATTATCTTTAGCAGTGCCGTCATTTCTTGAGTCTTTAATAACGGAACGGACAGCATTACGAACAATGTTAAGTATTGCTTGAACCAATAAATCACGATCCGCATGAATATCCGGAATACTCGGATCATAATCTACTTTGAACTCGATTCCAGTTGGGGTTTCTGCAAGTGCTAAATGTCGAATATGCTCCAGCACATGATGAATGTTGATCGGCTTTTTTGTTGGCGTAATGTTAGGTCCAAACATTCGGTCGACCAGTTTACGTAATCGATCTGCTTCACTAATAATGACATCGGTATATTCGTGCAAACCAGCATCATTAAGTTCTCCGGCAAGTAACTGCGCAGCACCACGTAACCCACCTAAAGGGTTTTTTATTTCGTGAGCTAAACCTCGCAACATGTTTTGAGTAGCTTGCATCTCGGATAACAAATGCTCTTCACGGCTTATTTTTACCATGCGATCGACTTGTGATATTTCGAGCAGACATATCGATTCTTCACCTTTTATATGCATTGGTGTAATAGAGCAGTCGATGGTTAAATTACTTCTACCTAAACTCTTCATACACACTTCTCGTTGCGTAATAGGGTGACCTCTTTGAATAGAATTCTGGATATGCTTAATAAAATCACCATCTGTATCTTGCAAAAAATCGGTCAAAGGACGATTTAATGCGTGTCTCACACCAGTACCCACAATTTCCTCTGCAGCAGGATTTAGATATTGCACACGCAGGTCTTCATCTACCAGAAATATCGCCAACGCCAGGTTATCTAATATTCTCTTATGTGCTTTATTATTTCCTGGAGCGTCCATGAGTCTTGGTATTTCTCCAAAAATGTTAGTTGGGGTTTTTGTCATAACTAGTTGAATGCAATAATCGATCCAACTAACTTGCACTGTATTGGCACATAGAATCAATTACTTAGTATTCATACCAGGTTATTATCGCACTATTATAGTGCAATTATATGATCGATAGTGCGGAATATGCCCTTATTTAGGGCGAAAATAGGCGTGATTTAACGGTTCGCCGTACAATAAGCAGACTGCTAGTTGTTTATTCCTGATGCCGGTGGAGGTGGAGGTGGGGTCACCGGTGGCGGGCTAGCAGGCCTATTAAATTTTGTGTTGCCAGGGAATTTTTGGTTAGTTACTGTGGTTTGCGAACCATCTTCACCACCTGCATTAGCATCTGTGGAATTACTTTCAGCATTATTTAATACCGAAAAACGTTGCATGGTAAATTTGACTGGCGCAGCACTTAGTTTAGTGCTGCCATCTGGGGCAACTATTTTTACTACAATGGTGTGAGTGCCACGGTCAACATTTTTTAGCGCAGTAATGGTACTGGTGCCGCTATAGATCTCTGTACCATCCATAGAAACTACAAATTTATGGCCTATGCGAGTTTGCAATGCAGGTGAGGCTCTAAAATTAATTGTAAGATTGCCCTGATTTTCTCGAATGGTGGCGTCATTACTAGGTGATGTAATCACAAGTTCCGAATAAACACTTTTATCCTCTTCTTTAACAACTCGGTTGCTAGAGGGAATTGCTATAGACTTGCTGGGAACTAATTCAGGTAGTGTGTCCACTTTTACTTCTTCAGCATTTGCACATCCACCCGGCGTATCTGTATAAACCGTATTTCCTTTTGCATCTTTACAGGTATAGATCTCTGCTTGTGCATTGCCTACGCAAAAGAGAGTAAATATGATACAAAAAATAGCCAGCCTTCTACGCATTCACTCAATTCCTTTATTTGACCCCGGCTAATTATAATACTCTTAGATATATGATAAGACCCGAGATAAGCGTCTCAAGTTGCAAAAAAAACACCCCAAGTTCAACTTTTAGACTTGGGGCGTTATTAGCTAATGGGCTAAATCAGTAGTTTAACAGCTGTAATACATATCAAACTCTACAGGATGTGTAGACATTCTAAGTGCAGTGACTTCTCCCATTTTCAGCTTGATATATGCATCGATGCAGTCATCCGAGAATACGCCACCGGCTTTAAGGAAATCACGATCATTGTCTAATGCAGCTAAAGCTTGATCGAGCGAAGAACAAACAGTCGGGATTTTCTTTTCTTCTTCAGGAGGCAAGTCGTATAAATCTTTATCATTGGCAGGACCGGGATCAATCTGGTTTTGAATTCCATCTAAACCAGCCAACATCATTGCTGCAAATGTTAAATAAGGATTACCAGTTGGATCACCAAAGCGCACTTCTATTCTGCGTGCTTTAGGATTTGATTCATATGGAATTCGAATGGAAGCAGAACGGTTACGCGCTGAATACGCTAACATCACGGGTGCTTCAAATCCTGGCACTAAACGTTTATAACTGTTAGTACTCGCATTTGAGAATGCATTAATCGCACGTGCATGTTTAATTATGCCGCCAATATAATACAACGCAGTTTGAGAAAGATTACCGTAAAGGTCGCCTTGAAATAGATTATTGCCTTCTTTAACTATAGACATGTGTACATGCATACCGCTACCGTTATCACCAACAATAGGCTTGGGCATGAACGTTGCTGTCTTACCGTAATTATGTGCTACGTTGTGGACTACATATTTTAATATCTGGTTCCAGTCTGCACGTTCGGTAAGTGTGCTAAATCGTGTACCAATTTCACATTGGCCCGCAGTGCCTACTTCATGGTGATGAACCTCTACTGGAACTCCCATTTCTACAAGTACTTGACACATTGCTGAACGAAGATCTTGCAATGAATCGACAGGAGGAACCGGAAAGTAACCGCCTTTAACGCCTGGACGATGGCCAGTATTGCCATCTTCAAAATGTTTACCTGAGTTCCATGCCGATTCGTCCGAGTCAATTTTATAAAATGCGCCGGACATCTCAACACCCCATTTAACATCATCAAATACAAAAAATTCAGGCTCTGGCCCAAAGTTTGCCGTATCCGCTATACCGGTAGAACTTAAATACGCTTCTGCTCTTTTAGCTACCGAGCGAGGGTCACGTCCATAGCCTTCCATGGTTGCTGGCTCGAGGATATCGCAACGTAAAATCATGGTGGAATCACTAAAGAATGGGTCTACTACCGCGGTACTAGAATCCGGCATTAGAATCATGTCTGACTCATTAATACCTTTCCATCCTGCAATGGATGAACCATCAAACATCTTGCCTGATTCAAATACGCTTTCTTCTACAGTTGAGGCAGGTACAGAAACGTGTTGTTCCTTGCCTCTTGTGTCCGTAAAACGGAAATCAACGAATTGAATATCTTCGTCTTTTATTTTTTTGATTACATCACTCGCGGACATTAAATTTCTCCTTAGCTTCGACTCTTAATTGGTGTCTCTTTAATGGTGTTTTATTGGGTTGTTATTCTTATGTTTGCGGCTAGTTGCTAGTCACATTCATGCAAATACTTTCTTATAGTATTCTTTAGCACAATGTGTGCCATTACGCCGCACAATGCACTCAAATAAGGCTATTGCGGCATTATACGCAGCTTTTTATAAAGATGTGGAAAGACAATTTCGTATTTATGCACCATAACAGTGCTTATACGCCCTAAGTTGGTGCCAGTAGATTTAATACTATTCAACTCAAACTTACCTTATAAAATTTCTTCAGCTAATAAAAAGTTATTCAAGTAATCATGGCTCAACCCTGAGCTCGCAACCTCGAACAATCATATTAGCCATGCATTAATACATTATATTTTATAATGTTATTGTATATTTTTCTAAAAGGCAGCAATTCTGTATTTTGCCGAGATTTGTCACCATGAGCCAAATTATGCAGACAATTTCCGTCCAGATGATAATTCAGTCACATTCTTTAATTCCATTAATTTTCATATAAACAAAACACCATCAGTAAGTTAACGAATTTGCATCATGTACACATGATTCTGGCATAGCCCTTGCTCTATAGATTACAACTAGCTTTTTAACTGCTCAGGATGAGCGTTTTAAATATGACACGGAGGTCATTATGGGCGTAACAACTGATGTATTCACAACTGTCTATATCGTATGGATCGCCGCCAGCATGGCTGCATTAGCTTGGGCTTATCGACACACGGTTAAGGATAAACTTTGTCGAGACAAGGGCCACAGCTAAATTAGGAAAGGATTCATTTTTAAGCATGGATGCTTTAACAACACATACGGATATGTGTGTAATGAAATGTAGAGTGGTGCGACGGAGATAACAACTCGCACGGCAAGGAACACACCTCAGACAAGGATTGTCGCCTCTACAATTTTACTTTTTAAAATTTATGGGGCTTGTGAGTTATAAAGGCGAATTATCAAGGATCGTAACTTAGGTATAGTTACTTGCAAGGATGCAACAGGATAACTCAACATCTGGGGAGTTATTTCTAAACCGACTTAGGGAAGAGGGCTGCGAGACAAGGACGTCATTTAGCAGCACTAATAAAAAAGGCAAGCACTACGCTTGCCTTTTTTATTGGTCAAAATTACTCAATAGCATATCTATTTACTACTAAATATAACAAGTAGCTGTGTGTGACTAGTAGCCAACGCAGTGCATCGTTATACTCTCGCTGCATGCCCAAACGGCTTTAAACTATGTCTGACTCCCAATCCAACAATCTCATAAGCTTTCAGGAGCTCATCTGCCGACTCGAACAATTTTGGGCTGCACAAGGCTGTGTGGTGGAACAAGCCTATGATGTGGAAATGGGTGCAGCTACCTTTCACCCCAGCACATTCTTACGTGCCATTGGCCCCGAAGCATGGCGAGCTTGCTATCCACAACCATGCCGTCGGCCAACGGATGGGCGTTATGGAGATAACCCAAATCGCTTGCAACGGTATTTTCAATTTCAAGTAGTTCTGAAACCTTCACCAGACAATATACAAGACCTATATATAGAGTCGCTCACATCATTGAATGTTGACCCGCTTGTTCATGATATTCGCTTTGTTGAAGATAATTGGGAATCTCCTACTTTAGGCGCTTGGGGTTTAGGCTGGGAAGTTTGGCTCGATGGCATGGAGATTTCACAGTTCACCTATTTTCAACAAATTGGCGGATTAGACTGCAAACCAGTCACAGGCGAGATTACCTATGGCTTAGAACGCATCGCGATGTATTTGCAAAATGTTGATAGTGTTTATGATCTGGTTTGGTCACAACATAACGATGTTAAAATATATTACCGAGATATTTATCACCAAAACGAAGTTGAGCAATCTACTTATAATTTTGAGCATGCTAATACCGAAGCATTGTTTAAAGCATTTGATGCAAGCGAAAAAGAATGTCTTTACCTAGTTGAAAAAGAAATACCGGTTGCAGCCTATGACCATGTGTTGAAATGTTCACACACATTTAATTTATTAGACGCACGGCAAGTGATATCGGTTACTGAACGACAACAATATATTTTACGTATAAGGAAGCTCGCTCAAAATGTTGCTAATTGCTATTTAGAAAGCCGTGAAAAATTAGGCTTCCCGTTAGAAAGATAAAAGTTTAAAAATAAAAGCTTGCAGCGAATAATAAAATGGGTAATAAAAAAGATTTATTAATTGAAATAGGTACCGAAGACTTACCTGCAAGATTGCTGTTAAACATGTCTAAAGAATTTGGCGATTTAATCTGTAAACAGATTGCAGATGCTGAACTTTGCTATTCAAATCATGAAATATATTGCTCGCCAAGAAGGCTTGCAATCGTAGTAAGTGACTTAGATATAAAACAAAAAGATCAAGTCATTGAACGCAAAGGTCCGAAGGTGTCAGCTGCCTATGATGATGAAGGCAATCCTACTCAAGCAGCGATTGGTTTTGCAAAGTCCTGTGGAATTGATGCGGCACAACTAAAAGTGGATGATGATCCTGACAATCCTAGACTCAGCTTCAGTGAACAATGCATAGGTCAAGATACTAGTGAGTTGATCCCCACATTTATCGAAACATCTGTAAAAAAAATAAGCGTACCTAAACGTATGCGCTGGAACCAGTATGATACAGAATTTATTCGGCCGATTCGCTGGTTATTGGTAATCTTAGGCTCAGAAACAATTAAAAGCACCTTATTTGGAATAAATACTGGAAACGTGACACATGGGCATCGTTTCCACACCACAAAAGAAATCACGGTAAAGCATCCCTCCGCTTATAAAGAACTGCTGCAAATTAAAGGTCACGTACTAGCAGATTACAACCTACGTCAACAAACAATATTGCAACAAGTTGAAACACTCGCTAAGCAAGTTAATGGCACACCTTCTTATACACAAACTTTACTAGATGAGATCACAGGATTAGTAGAGTGGCCATGCGCTTTGTTAGGAGAATTTAATGCGCAGTTTTTAGAAGTGCATAAAGAACTTCTTATTAGTACGATGCAGGATAATCAGAAATACATCCCCTTGCTCGATCAACATGGTGAGTTATTGTCACAATTTATTATTATCAGCAACATAGATAGCAAGGACCCGGCCACCGTTATACATGGCAATGAAAAAGTAATCGTACCTCGCTTTGAAGATGCGATGTTTTTCTGGCAACGAGATAAAAATATAAAGCTAGAAGAGAATTTAGTAAAACTTGAAAATGTTGTTTATGAAAAACAGTTGGGAACGCTAAAGGAAAAAATAGAGCGTCTAAGTAGATTAGCAGTTTACTTATGCAACTATACAAATGCCTCTAAAGAAAATTGTGAACGAGCAGCACAATTAAGCAAGTGTGACTTGGTTAGCGAAACAGTTAGTGAGTTTCCAAAACTGCAAGGCATTATAGGTCGCAATTTAGCTTTTCTTAATAATGAGAACGAAGAAGTCTGTACAGCTATTGAAGAACAATATCTGCCTAAGCAATCTGGTGGCACGCTACCTACTACAGCAGTTGGAATAACGCTTGGCCTAGCAGATCGCATTGATACACTGGTTGGAATTTTTGCAATTGGCAAAAAACCTACCAGCCTAAAAGATCCCTATGGATTACGCCGGGCTGCACTAGCAGTGCTGCGTATTATCATAGAAACACCTTTAGACATTAATCTGAGCGAATGTTTAGTTAAAGCAGCAAGCTATTACCCGGCTAAATTAAACGCTAATAAAGCAGTAGAAGAGGTAAATGATTATATTAATGAACGCTATCGTGCTTATTTTTCAGATCGTGATGTGCCTCTAGATGTCATTGATGCTGTATTAGCAAACCAGCCTACACATCCTCATGATGTAGCCGTGAAGATAGATGCACTTATCAGTTTTCGAAAATTACCAAACTCGGATAGCCTGGCTGCTGCCAATAAACGTATACGAAATATATTGAAGAAGATTGACCGCGATAATATAGGGGGTGTAGATCCTGGTTTATTTAAAGAGAGTGCGGAAAGCACCTTGTATGTTGCATTGGAAAAATTATTTGATGAAGTTGAAGACTTGTTTAACAAGAATGAATATGAGCAGGCATTATCTAGGCTGGCTGATTTACGACAACCAGTAGATAGTTTTTTCGACGACGTTATGGTTATGGATAAAGATGAGACACTAAAAGCGAACCGTATTGCTTTATTGTACAAAATAGATTCGTTGTTTATGCATGTTGCTGATTTTTCCAGATTACAGTCGTAATTTATTTAGGGACCAAACTTCATGAGTGAATTAAAAGCAGTTATTCTTGATCGCGATGGAGTCATTAATGAAGAGTCAGATGAGTTTGTAAAATCACCTGAAGAATGGATTGCAATTGAAGGCAGCTTAGAAGCTATCGCCAAACTTAATCAAGCAAAAGTAAAAGTATTTATTGCTTCAAATCAATCTGGAATTGCACGCCAGCTATTTGATTACGGTGCATTGAATCAGATACATAGAAAAATGCTCTCAGAGCTTGCGCAACATGGTGGTCACCTCGATGGAATTTTTATCTGCCCAGATTTAGAGGCTGAGTGCCGCAAACCTAAAACAGGTATGCTGGTTGAAATTGAAAAACGTGCACATATATCGCTTGAGAAAGCTCCTTTTATAGGTGACTCTTTGCGAGATGTGCAAGCTGCTATAACGCATGGCTCACAACCTATCCTAGTACGCACCGGTAATGGCTCAGTAACCTCACAAAGTGAACAATTGCCGAGAAATATTCCTATCTATGACGATCTTGCACAAGCAGTAGACACCTTGCTCTCCGAATAATTATTTTCAGCCTAATAAATTAACTTCTAATGTTGCAAACTTTACGATCTTTGCTTTTTTTAGCAGGTATGGCAGTTCTTACTTTTGTATTCGGATTTACTTGCCCGTTTATGGTTGTACTTCCTTACAAAATGAGATACCGATTCATAACCACTTGGAGTGCTTGTAACTTATGGTGGCTGCGCATTACATGTGGTTTAAAATCCGAAATAATTGGTCTAGAAAATATTCCTGATTATCCATGTATTGTCATGGCAAACCATCAATCTACATGGGAAACCATGGCATTAGGGCCAATCTTTCCACCTTTAACATGGGTAGTAAAAAGAGAGTTATTTTTTATCCCAATTTTTGGCTGGGGCTTAGCGCTTACTCAACCCATTGCATTAGATCGAAACGCCGGCAGAAGAGCGGTTGATCAGTTAGTCGAAAAAGGGATCGAAAAAATAAAAGCCGGTCGTTCGATATTAATCTTTCCGGAGGGCACACGCACATCTCCTGGTACTAAACGTAAATTCAAAATAGGTGGCGCGATGCTAGCCGAACAATCAGGTGCACCCATTATTCCTGTCGCACATAACTCCGGTTCTTTTTGGGCACGCAAACAACTCACCAAAAAGTCCGGCTGCATAAAAATGGTTATAGGCTCAGAAATAATTACTAAAGGCAAAACAGCTGAGCAAATTAATCAAGAAGTGTATACGTGGATTTGCACGGAACGCGATAAGCTTGAAGCCTAATCACGAATACTAGAAAAATATTTCCTAGTGGATTTTAACTTCAGAAATCCTATCGCTGCGATTGCTAAGAAAATGTAAGAAATAAGTATATATTCTAATACGCCCAAGCTACCAACTAGCACATCCTCATTAGGGCGAAGAATAATATAAAGTAGAAACACAAAATTTAAGCTAGAAATTATAAGCACAACATATGCGCCGATACGTGCAATATGGTGTTTTTTTATTAAACCTATGGCGATCAACATAATAGCTACACCAACAAAGATCGATGTAAACCCACTGTATGCGTAAATTGTGGTAAAGCCATAGTAAATGGTAAATAAACCCATAAGTGCGCAAAACACTGCAACAATCCATACTCCGATACTCGTTATATTTGCACTCATACTTTGATCAAGGACAAGGGTTGGGTTGTTGTTGATGAATACGTTCTATTTTTTCTAAAACATCTGCAGTTAATTTTACGTCAATACTTTCAATATTTTCTTTCAGCTGTTGCATACTCGTAGCGCCAATAATATTGGCCGTAATAAATGCACGCGAATTCACAAATGCCAAGGCCATTTGGGATGGAGTATAGCCACATGCTTGAGCCAGCTTAACGTATGCAGCAGTAGCTTCTAGTCCGTGTTGATTACTATATCTGGTAAAGCGCTCATATAGAGTTAAGCGTGCAGTTGCTGGTGTGCTATTTAAATACTTGCCGCTTAATACGCCAAATCCTAATGGCGAGTATGCAAGCAGTCCCATTTGTTCACGATGAGATACTTCTGCCAAACCTATTTCGTAGCTTCTATTTAATAGGCTATAGGGATTTTGAATGCTCACCATTGAAGGCCAGGCATTTTTTTGCGCAAGCATTTGATATTGCATAGCCCCCAAGGTGTTTCATTACTCATACCCAGATATCGCACCTTGCCTTGCTCTACTGCTTTAATTAAACACTCATATGCATCTTCCATTTGCATACTTGCATCAAGCCCATCTTTATCGTCGTTATGCTCATAGCCCAACGATCCAAAATAATTTGTATTTCTTGCCGGCCAATGAATCTGATTCAAATCGATATAGTTAGTTTGCAAGCGTTTAAGACTGGCATGCAATGCAGCATTGATTTGCTCGGGAACTAATTGTGCACCGCCACGTAGATATGCCATCATTCCCGGGCCTGCAACTTTGGTTGCTAGAATTATATCCTTACGTTTGCCGGTTTTTTTTAGCCAAGTACCAATATATTCTTCCGTTTTTCCTTGTGTCTGCTCCATTGGTGGTACTGGGTACATTTCCGCAGTATCGAAAAAATTAACCCCATTCGTAAGTGCATAAGACATTTTCTGATGAGCTTCAGCTTCTGAATTCTGTTCGTCATTTGTCATAGTGCCTAGGCAAATCTTGCTAACCCGTATATCTGTTTTTCCTAGCTGATTAAATTGCATATAGTATTTAAATTAGTTAAATAATATGAGAACACCTGTATACCCATATAAACGATTATTAAAAATTTCACCATTAGCAAAAAACCCAACCAAAGGGAAATCTCCCAAACTTTGCTGAATCATTTTTAACTCTTCTGAGTGATCACCAAACTGGTAACGACCGCGGCCAAGACAGGTGTAATACAAGCCTCCGCGAGGGTGACCTTGTAAACGTGACTTCATGGTTGTCAGCATCCTGAGCATGTCGTCACGTGCGCTATTGCCATCCCGTCGACAGAACATAAATTTACTGCCTTCATAAATATAATCACCTACTGCAATAATTTTTTCTTCAACATCAAACCCGATAATATTTCGCACTAAATAATCAGCAGTATCTGAATACTCAACAGGCAAGCCTGCAAAAATATAGCCGGTGATTTTATTTAAATCTTTTGCTAAAACTTCCCCCACATCTTCACGTAAAACATCCAAAGCAGGACGGCCATCGAGTTCGATTAATAAATTACGTTCTGCTTTTGTAATTACATGCTTTTGATCTAATGGTGTGCAGCCCTGTGTATGACCGATCACGGTGTTTACTTCAGGCGAGAAAAATATACCTGATACACTACCTTGCACGATGTCATTTGCAACTTGGAAATTTTCAAAATTTGATGATGTAAGTCCACCCACAAGATATGCAGCCGGAACTGTTTCAGATATTTTTTCAATGATATTAGGCGTGGCCGGATTACTAGGGTCACCATGTATGACGCCTACATGCGGCAACTCTTCTTTGCAGTAACTAGAAATTTCTTCTAATAACTTTTCTTCACTAAGCTCTTTACTTCCAACAATAGAAAAATATTTAGCGTCGATGTCTGCCAGCATTACGACAAGAGTTGGTTCCTCGTAATATTCAGCGCCAGTACTGCACACCCCCATTCCGAGAGTACCCAACCAATTTTCTATGCCGGTTTCTTGCTTTAACCTAGCAAGAATATTATTTAGATCTTCTCCAAGTGAGTCATTTGCGTATACAAATCCAAGTTGATATTTGCCCCGTATATTTCCCAGTTGTAGCAAACAATCGTTAACCAACTTGCGAGGCTCAGCCCCGGTAGCGACACCTAGCAGAAAAGGATTACTCATAACGTTATATCGCTTTCATTTACACACCCAATCCTGCTTGAGTCTTACTTGGCGTAGGCTGCGCTAGCAACTGATAAATTACTGGCGTAAGCAAGATCTCCATCGCATGTACCATTTTTTCAGCTGGTATAATTAACTGATTGGATTTGATACTGAATGAATCCTCAATTGTTTCGCGTAATTCATCTATATTTAGTGTGAATTTATCAGGCCTGCGTAAATGTATGATTACTAAACTTTCATCAATAGAGGGTATATCTTGTACATCAAATGGGTTCGCAGTATCCACAATCGGTATGCGCTGAAAATTAACGTCTGTACGTGAAAATTGTGGTGATATATAAGTTACATAATCAGGCATACGTCCAACAATTGTATTTACAATTTCTTTATGTGAATAACCACGCTCTTCACTATCGCGTCGAATTTTCTGAATCCACTCTAAATTTGTTGTAGGTGCAACACCAATTAGCAGGTCAACATACTGCGCAATATTGTATTCATCTGTTACTAGTCCACCATGCAAACCCTCATAAAATAATAAGTCGTTACCGACAGGAATCGGTTGCCAGTCTGTAAATTCTCCACTATTTAAACCATTGCAGGGTAGTGCTTGTTCTTCGCTATGCAGATATATACGCTTTTCACCAGTACCCGTTAAAGAATAATCTCTAAACAATTTCTCTAAAAGATCGAAGTAATTACCGTCAGGAGAAAAATGCGTCATGCGACGACCAAATAAATCTGGAGTCTTAAGGTGCTCGAGCATTTCTGCACGTGTAAATTTATGGAAACTATCGCCTTCAATTACAACAGGGCGTACACCGATATTTGTGAATATAGATTCAAACGCTTCCCGAACAGTAGAAGTACCGGCACCGGATGAACCCGTTACTGCAATAATGGGATGTTCGACTGACATTAACTCACCCTCTAATTATAGTGTTGCTCAGCTGAGTCTGTGGCCACCGTTGTTTCACTGCAAACTATTCACAGCAAACAGCTTGTCACTTTACCGGTTTTCAACAGCAAAACGAAATTTGTGTACTGGCTCAAGACAAAAATATCTATAACTCTATATACTAGAAACGATTACATTTATGGCTTAATAGCGCTTATTAAGGCAGTTAGATAACTACATATAATTACAGAGCTTTTCGCGTTTACAATATCTAACTAATTTAGCCAAAACCCAACATTTTGAGCATATCCGCCGCTATTTCGAAGGATTAGATTGCAAGCTTAGGAGTATCAGTTGATCACAGCACGACAATACACACGTGAATTTATAAGTCGATTTATTCCTTATATGAAATGGATTGGCGAACTAAAGAACCCTGAAACCATAGTAAAAGATTGTCTTGCAGGCCTTACCGTCGTATTAGTTTTAATTCCTCAGTCTATGGCCTATGCACAATTGGCCAACCTACCAGCCTACTATGGTTTATACGCGTCCTTTTTACCGGTAATCATTGCCGCTTTATTTGGCTCCTCCCGTCAGTTGCAAACCGGGCCTGTTGCAGTAGTTTCTTTAATGACTGCCGCAGCACTTGAGCCATTAGCGACAGCAAACCCTGAAGGCTACCTAGTATACGCAGCAATACTTGCTTTCATAGTTGGTATCTTTCAATTGTCACTAGGCCTATTACGCCTTGGTGTGTTAGTAGAGTTTTTATCTCACTCTGTAGTCATCGGCTTTATTAACGCGGCAGCAATTATCATTGGCACCTCACAATTATCGAAACTTTTCGGCGTAACAGCAGAGTCCGGAGATCACTTTTATCAAACCATTTGGAACGTGCTGGTTGAAGCAAGTCAGCATACACATATGCCAACTTTGGTGATGGGTATTACCGCATTAGCGATCATTTTTGGATTAAAAAAATACGCGCCCAAGGTGCCGGGCGTGCTTACAGCGGTAGTCGTCACTAGTTTAATATCCTGGTTAATTAAATTTGAATCCCTCGGCGGCAAAGTGGTGGGTGAAGTGCCGCCTGGTTTGCCCAGCATTGGAATTCCGGAATTTGATATGTCTACCGCGATAGATCTAATTGGCAAAGCCGTTGTCATTGCGGTGATAGGGTATATGGAAGCAATATCTATAGCCAAAGCGATTGCGGTACAAACACGTCAACGAATTGATGCAAATCAGGGCCTGGTCGGACAGGGCCTGAGTAATATCGCTTCAGGTTTATCCGGCGCATACCCGGTTGCAGGCTCTTTCTCGCGCTCGGCTGTGAACATGGCAGCTGGTGCCAAAACAGGATTTGCCGCCATCTTTACCGGAATACTCGTCGCTATATCATTGGTCTTATTATACTTTAGCCAATACCTTTACCATCTTCCGCAAGCGACCTTAGCTGCGGTAATTATTTCTGCGGTAATCAACCTTATACGCATCGAACAAATTAAATACGCCTTCCGCGTACATCCTCATGATGGTTTCATTGCAGTGCTAACATTTGTGTTAACTCTGGTTTTTGCGCCACATCTTGAAACAAGTATATTTATTGGTGTAGTACTATCACTAGCGCTCTTTATGTATCGCACTATGCATCCACATATCTCAATTCTATCCAGAGCAGCAGATGGTGAGTTACGGGATGCCGGGTCAAATATTCTGAAAACCTGCCCGAAAATAACACTGATGCGTTTCGAGGGGCCTTTATTCTTTCTTAGTGCGATGTATTTTGAGGAAAAGGTTCTAGAGCGTGTTGCTGCCAAACCAGATTTGAAATTCATCATCGTTGATGCTGAAGCAATAACTGAAATTGACGCTACAGGCGAGGATATGCTACACCAACTTTCATTACGTTTAGCAGCATTAAATATTGAATTTGTTTTTGCACGTACAAAACGCCAAGTAATGGATGTATTTGTGCGTACTGGTTTTGCTGGCCCTGATTGGGCTGACCACTTTTATCGGCATGATGAAAATGCTATTGAATTTGCCTGGCAGAAAATTAACAATTGCGAAGAAGAAGTATGCCCGTTAGCAAAAAGTCATGAGTGCCCGTCGCGACGTATAGAAACTACCAAGCTTGCGGCTTTTTTAAAGAAAAGTGATTAGCCAAGAAATCAGAAAGGCTACCTGGTTTTCAGAGTATAAATCAGGTCAAATATCTCGTGACCGAGTCTTCCGCCACGCTGCTCAAATTTTGTTTGCGGACGCTGTCTAATAAAAGTGGATGCAGGAATATCAACAAATAGACTACTTAATTTTACGGTTTCACGTATATGTTTTGCATAAGGCTGCCAATCTGTAGCTATATTTAGCTCTCCCTTATCTAGCAATTTCTCTGCAAGTAGCTCCAAAAAAGGAACCTGAATCAATCGTCGTTTATGATGGCGTCTCTTTGGCCATGGATCTGCAAACCAGATAAGCGCTGCTGAAAAACTGTTTGCAGCAATATTATTTTGCAACAGCTCAACCACATCAGTGTTAATTACACGAATATTTTCAAGCTTAGAATCATAGGCGTTCCTTAATAAACTTCCAATACCAGGACGATATACCTCAACCCCCAGGAAATTAAATTCGGGATGCTGTTCGGCAAGAGTTATTAAAGATTCTCCGTTACCAAAACCAATATCAAGTACAACTGCTTGTTTTTTTACAAACAACTTACCAAGACCAAGAATTTTCTTACCAGGGTCTATACCATAATGTGGCCAATGTAGTTGTAGAGCTTCACGTTGTGCTTTTGTAAAACGGCCTTCACGACGCACAAAACTACGAATAAAAGAGGATGTAGGCTGCAAGTGGTATCTAAGCCAAAAGAATTTTTAGAAAAACCTACCATCAAGAGGAGAAGAAGCTGATGCAAATCGGCGTCGCGGCATACGGCCCGCTAAAAATGCTTCGCGACCGGCTGCTACGCCCTTATTCATGGCTGATGCCATTAAAACGGGATCCTTTGCTTCTGCAATCGCAGTGTTCATCAATACACCATCACAGCCTAATTCCATAGCCACCGCAGCATCGGATGCCGTGCCAACTCCAGCATCAACGATAATGGGAACCGACGCACTTTCAATAATGGTAAAAATGTTATGCGGATTTCGAATGCCCAGTCCAGAACCAATTGGAGCTGCAAGTGGCATCACTGCCACACAACCCAGCTCTTCAAGTTGCTTGGCAACAATAGGATCATCGCTGGTATACACCATAACTTGAAAGTCTTCTGCTATAAGTATCTTTGCAGCATCTATTGTTTCAACCACATTTGGGTAGAGTGTTTTTTCATCTCCGAGCACCTCAAGCTTAACAAGTGAATGTCCATCCAATAACTCACGTGCGAGTCTACAAGTGCGCACAGCATCTTTTGCAGTGTAACAACCTGCAGTATTTGGTAAAATTGTAAATTCACTTGGCGGGATTACATCAAGCAAGTTGGGCATATCTTTATCTTGGCCAATATTTGTCCTGCGAATAGCAACGGTAACAATTTCTGCGCCACTAGCCACTATCGCTGCGCGAGTTTCTTGAAGATCTTTATATTTACCTGTACCGACTAATAAACGAGACTGATAATCTATTCCTGCAAGACTTAAAAAGTCATTACTGCTTTTGATCACAGGGGTAATAGCGGGATTTACTGTCATGATATTGCTTCTATGTTACATTCAAGTCCATTGTAATTACGTGTTACCGACATACAAGAAATGAACAAGTGCTGGTCTTCTAACTTCATTAATATTTTGCTTCTAGCGTTGCTACCGATCTACATTATAGTGCATGCAACATTACTACCTGCTTCTATCAGCGCTACTGGTATAGCCGATGCAGGTTATGTTTCTATCATAACACTGACCTTCATCGGGTGTGCAATTCTGACACTACTAATCCTTATTTTAATACTGAATTAGACGCGCCTAAGCTTACCGTAGCAGCTTCTGCCTATGTTTTGTTGATCTACCTTCTTCGAGAAGCGAATGTGCATCGACTATTTACCATTGAACATGTTACGCGAGGAAAGTTTTATCTAATGCCAGAGGTACCTTTATGGCAAAAACTACGCAGACTTGAACCACATGTCGTTTCACTGTTCTTATGGTTTACGGTTTTAGTTATCTCTCAGCTATGTGATCGATCAGGCCTAAATCACACACACTACGGCAGGGTCATCGAAGAGTATTGTGAGTGCTGGGCGGCTATGTTCTTATTTCTAACAGTGGTTCAGGCCATTCCTGGCCTAAAATTAAATAGACGCTAAGTAGTGTTTAATTTTACCCGATATTTAACTAACCACCACCAATCGCATGTATGATCTCTACACGGTCACCAGGCTGAATAACATATTCAGACAGTTCGCTTCTAGGCACTATTTCTTCATTTACCTCTAAGGCAAGCTTTTTCTCAGCCAAATCTAACTCCAGCAATAATGCTTGCGCAGTTAAATTCTCACTCACCTGTTTAGTTTCGCCATTAATTACAATTTTCACAGTTAGATATCTTGAATTCTCTAGTAAGATAATAATTATAGTTGTTGTATTCTATTTAATCAGATTTTCTTATAACAAACACTCAAGTGACGTGGCAAATAAAATAAACAAACATTTTGATGTATTAGTTGTGGGCGGCGGAATCATCGGTATGCTTACTGCGCGAAATCTCATTAATGAAGGCTTACAAGTAGCCTTGATTGAAAAAGACCAGCTTGGCGGGAAAGCAAGCTGGGCAGCTGGTGGTATTTTGTCACCCTTAAATCCTTGGCACTTGAATGCAACTGCACAGTTATTAATTGATGAAGGCAGAAATAACTTTCCGGCATTAGCTGATGAATTAAAGCAGGAAACAGCTATAGATGTTGAACTTATACAGTCAGGAATGTTGGTGCTGGATACGCATGAAAAAAAACAAGCGCTGGAATGGGCTAAAGAAAAAAATGAGAGAGTCGAAGTTCTTTCTCATGGAGATTTACTTGCATATGAACCATTATTGTCAAAAGAAAATAAACAAGCCTTGTATATACCCGGCATTCAACAGGTGAGGCCTCCTAGACTAATTGCTGCACTAAAAAAATATCTGCTAGAAAAAAATATTACAATTTATGAAAATGCTTATATTGATAAAATACTAATAGAAGCAAAAAAAGCAATCGGCATAACAACAAAAACTAATAAGTTTTTTGCTGATAAAACAATTATCTGCAATGGTGCATGGGCTAATAGTTTATTCCTAATTGATAGCAAGGTTGACATACAACCTGTGCGTGGCCAGATGCTACTTTATAAGCCACCAGAAAAAATGCTTACTCGCATTATTCTTAAAGAAAAATCTTATTTAATACCCAGGCAGGATGGTCATATCTTGTGTGGCAGTACTATTGAACACGTAGGCTTTGAAAATGAAGTTACTCAAGCTGCACGACTTTCATTACAGAAATTCGCAAAACAACTCGTACCAGCACTAGCTGAACATGCACCTATTAAGCAATGGTCAGCACTCCGTCCTGGCAGCAAGCGTGTTGTTCCTTATATATGCGAACACCCCAGTATTAGTGGGCTTTATTTAAATAGTGGTCACTATCGATATGGCATCACCATGGGCATTGCCTCAGCCAGAGTGATGAGTGGGCTGATAACTAAATCGCTGAATGCGTCACAAATTGCCGTATTTAGCTATTAGATAATGAATTATTCTTCCAATTATTGAGGTGTTAGTGCTACAAATAGACATTGTCTAATTTATCTCTATAATTTAGTTATATGATAATTTAGTTATATGATAATTTAGTTATATGAATAGTCTTGATCAATTTCCTAAGTCTCGTATAGAGGTTGTGGCTATGTTACGTAACGCTGGAATTACGCCTACTTATCAACGCATAAAAATTGGTGAGGTATTATTTACACGCAAACAACATTTATCTGCAGAGCAGGTTTTAACAGCAGTAAATCAAGAAGTTGATGAGGTTTCAAAAGCAACTGTATATAACACACTTGGTGTTTTTGCTCGGCACGGGCTGATTCGCGAGGTGATCGTAGATCCATCAAAAGTATTCTATGATTCCAACTTACAAAAGCATCATCACTTATATTACTCAGACACGGGTGAGCTGGTAGATGTATCTGATGAAAGTGTGCAAATCTCAAAACTACCCGAATTACCTAACCATCTACAAATCGAAGACGTAGATGTCATCATTCGCATACATCATAATTAACGCTATAGCCTCAAACTGATATAAGAAATCAGTACACTCCATAATACAACAAACATAGCTATGGCCACTATGAGTAGTTGCTATAACTACTTGCTATGAAACTAATATGATTTAAATGTAAAGAAGCTGTCGTTTAATTCATGTAACTTTGCAGCATCACTTGCAAAGGCTAATCAGTTACGAAACAAAAAGACGGCAACAGGTCAGTAAGTAAAATGCGTTTCGAAAATGAATATAACTACCACTTTTCCCAAACTTCAAATATGGTATGAGCTTCATTCTTGCGTGTTCGTATACCCGTTTGACGATTTATAGAATTAGCTTTTTCTACTGCTAAGTCAAAAGATTTAGAGTGCTTATCGCCATCTCTGCTTTGATAATAGGTGACTAAAAACCAACCACGTTTGTTCAATATTGCGCTATCTTCTCCATCTAGCTTCTCTAATTCTTTATTCATAAATTTTTCCCCAACAATAGAGCAAATAATCACTTTTTCGATAAGGTGTCCAGACCAGGATAGGACAGTTTAAATTATTTACGTAAATTATCTTGGAAAAGCTTATTTAGGTAAAAATAGTTGTAAATACAGGCATGTAAAATACAGTATTTAGCTGGGTATTCAAACAAATTTTGCTTGATTCTCATTGTTTACGCTCTAAATGGCCTGTTTTTACGAAAATCACACATCCTTGCTTAGTAAAAGATGTATGAACGCTATTTGGTGGGCTCCTTAACCAGGTGCCTTCCGGATAGCTGCCATATTCATCTTCAAAAGTACCCTCTAATACAAAAATTTCTTCACCGCCAATATGTTAATGAGATTGAAAAGCTGTGTTGGCTTGCCACTTTACTAGGGCTACATGCTCACTTCCATATTCATGTAATGGCATGACACTTATGCCTGGAATCAGGCCGGGCAACCATAGTTGCTGGCTGGTTTGTATCTGCAACTGCTTCAAATCATTTGTCTGAAACTGTTGTAACTTAACAAAGATCGCGCAACCTTCATCGCTGTAAGGTGAATGTGATGTCCCCGCAGGATTGCGCAGATAACTTCCCGCTTGGTAATTCCCATGATTATCTGAAAAAGTACCTTCAAGAACAAAGATTTCTTCGCCCTTAACATGTTGATGGGCAGGAAAAGCACTTTCGGCTTGATAGCGTACAATAGTGGTAACCGGTTCGGGTTTTGCATTTATTCTTTCCAGACGTTTACGTAATACTCCGCCGCCTCAGAAATTTCCCAATCCATACTGACTGTATATGCTACGGCGCATAAACTATGATCTGCATTGAGTTCTTGTATTGATTGCATGTTTTAATGACTTCTTTAAGATCCAGATTAATAGCTTATTAATAATATGCAACTTACACCAAACAAATCTGTACTGTTTCTGCTGCTTGTGGCGTCTGCACTATTTCTTACCATAGGTTTAGTTGCATCTATTATCACTTTTTTAACAGCTTGTTGGAATCTTCTTAAAGAGGGACAGTTATTTTTATTCGTTGTAATAGCACTACTCAGCATAATTCTGCCAATTTTTAAATTAGCCCTACTTGCCAAACTGATATTGAGCAGATCAACAGCAAATACAAACATACAAAAAACACTCGGTCTACTACATCGCTTTGGAAAGTGGTCAATGCTGGATGTATTTGTTGTTGCAATATTAGTCGTTGTAGTAAAACTGGGTGCTATAGGGAACGTAGAAAAACATATTGGTTTATATGCTTATACTACTGCAGCTATCTTAATTATGCTGTTAACAAATATGGTTATTAACTATTTAAAACAAAATGAAATTTAGCCTGTTTTTCTAAACGGTTGCAAAAGCAAACGATCTAACCAAAGTTCGCGTGGATTGCGAAAACCTTCGATGCCTATTTTCATATGCTCATGGCCAGCCTGTGGCTGAGCTCGATATGTCTTAAATATGTAATCCCACCACGGTAAATTAAAACCAAAGTTACTATCAGTTTCTTTTCTTATTATAGAGTGATGCACACGGTGCATATCAGGAGTGACGACAAAAAGACGTAAAATTTTATCAGTGTTAGCCGAGATACGAATATTTGCATGATTAAATAATGAAGTGATATTTAGTACTACTTCAAAAATGAGCACCGCAACATAAGGCGCGCCTATCACCAATACCACCAACATTTTTATAGCTAAGGAAAGAACAATCTCGACTGGATGAAAGCGAATGCCTGTTGTGACATCAAAGTCTAAATCTGCATAATGCATGCGATGCAGACGCCACAAAAATTCAACTTTATGAAAAATTATATGTTGTACGTATATAGCAAAATCTAATAATAGTACTGTAACAACTACCGTCACTAAGTCAGGTAGGTCGACCAGGTTTAATAAACCAATATTTAATGATTCTGCCTTTATTGCTACAAATACCAATGTAACCGGTATGATCAACCTGGTAGCGATTATATTGATCAAGCTTATTGTTAAATTATTAAGCCAGTGAAAACTCTTAGGATAAGTGCTTTTACGTCGAGGAGCGAACATTTCCCACAGAGCAATAACGGCAAATACAACTATAAATGCGCCTAGGTGAACGGCAGTGTCTTCATCTAGCAGCAAATCAAACATATGCGCGTTCAATATATTAATCACTTTAATAGAAAATAATAAGAAAGCTATTCAGTAATATTTATGCGCTTTAAATGCTTTAAAAATTTGTGAATACGCAAGCGAGGGTGCCATCCATGGCTTGGGGGCTTCCTTATGTTATTAAGACTTTAGTTGTAGGCGTTAGTTCTAATTGTTTTGTGTGTAACGTGTAAAAAGTCGCATGTGCTTATTTAGAGGATAGTATTTAAATGCAAAAAAAATTTTTAACGAGTATTCACGAAGCGTAAATATAGGCGGTATTTTTGTGCTTTTATTTTGGCACTAAATATAAGGTTTTACGGCTTCATTTATACAATCAGCTTGTAAAAAGTAGCTAGGAACTAAGCAAACCGTTAGCTTGTCACATAGTTACAATGTTTTTAGCCTAACGAGTGTTATTTACAGTATAGTATTCACTGTATTTTCAACATTTTCCCATGATTATTCAGGGGCTTAGCAAATTAAGCATATCGATATGAATGTAATACCACGTCTACTAGTTGTGTTCATAATTAGCATGCTTACCCACGCATGCAGTAGCACATCGTCATCAAGTAGCGTGCCTTCAATACCTTCCCCAAAATCAGAATCTAGTGCTGAATCTTCTGAACAGCCTGCTTCTGAAGAGTCTTCATCAGAAAAATCGGCTGAGGAAAAACAGGCAAATAAAAGTAGCAGTAGTGAATCCTCAAACAACGAAGCAGCGAAAAATCAAACGGAAGAAAGCCCAACGAGTGGCACACAAACAGAAGAGGAAAAAATAGCAGCATTAGATGCACAACTTGAAGAAGAACTACATGCTTATGATAAACAGCTACATGGTGAACTTGAGCAAGCTGAAGAACAAAAACAAGCTCGTGCGCAAGAGCGCGAAGCATTAGAAGCCGCTGAAGATGGAATTGATACAGATGAAGAATTTGCAGCTGGTGATGACGGTGAAGATTTAGAACAAAGTGGATCTGATGGAGAACAGCTAGCTAAAGCCGGCTCTCAACAAACCAATGAGGAGGGTGAGGCAGAAAATTCTACGGATGTCTCTAACGAATCCAATACTGGCAGCTCCGGACAAGGGAATAAGGGCACAGCACCTAAAAACATACTGAGTGGCAATGATGATGATGTCGTTGCCAGACAATTGCGTGAAGCGGCAGAGAAAGAACAAGACCCTGAGCTACGTGAAAAACTTTGGGAAGAGTATCGTAAATATAAAAAACAACAAGCAAGCGCTACTACACCACCATCAAACGTATCTAATCAATAATTAAAACCATAACGTATGTATAACTATAATAATTTTTCATCTCTCTTTTCAATTTTATTGCTATTGCTATTTTTAAATGGTTGCTCAACGACTGGCGTTAAAGTTAGTGAACCAGAGGAAATAGAGACAGAAACTACACAACTACAAGAAAGCAACTTGCTTGATGTAGGCATTCTATTATTTGAAAAAGGTGAAATCACTGAAAAACAAATAGAAAAAGAAGGTGTAAACGAAGATATACGACAAGCCGAATCTCGATTTATGGCCTACCATTTAAAAGAAACTATGCAAAAATCAAATGGCTGGGGAGCCATTCGAGTGTTACCAGAAAAATCATATATTGCAGATGTAGTGGTTACGGGAACGATCTTAACGTCGAATGGCGAAGAGATGATTCTTAAAATCAATGTTATAGATAGTACCGGACAAGCCTGGTTTGAAAAATCTTATAAAACCTTTGCTGATGATGAAAGTTACCTTAATACAAAACCGGGTAGAGACGTCTATCAGTATGTTTACAATCGAATTGCAAATGACATTCGCAAACATCGTAAAAATTTGACCGATGAAGAACTAGTTGCAATTCGAAATACATCTGAAATTCGATATGCTGCAGGAATATCACCAGACCCTTTCGATAGTTACCTAGATTCCAAACCAGATGGGCAAAGTACCATTACCCGTTTGCCTGCAAGTAATGACCCTATGTTAGATCGAGTGCGCAAAATTAGGGATAGAGAATTTTTGTTTATAGACACGATTAATGAACATTACTCTAACTTCTATGGAGAAATGTGGGAGTCATATGAAAACTGGCGCAAATATTACTTGATTGAAGCTGAGCAACGGCGAGCTGTTGAACGTAAAGCCAATCAAACCAAGTTTGTAGCTGCATTGATTATGGTTGCAGGTATTATGCGTGGTCCCGGCTTATTCACTACCGGCGCACTGTTATATAAAAATGGTATGGATATAAGTGAAGAAGCTGAAATTCATAATGAAGTCATTCGCGAACTGGGGGGCTCTTTACAAGCTGAAGTCAATCCATTAGTAGTTGAAATTGAAGGACGTACAGTAGAGTTAACTGGTTCTATAGAAGAACAGTACCAAAAGTGGCGCGAGTTATTACGCGAGATTTATATCAATGAAACCGGCTTTGCGTTTGAAGATAATACTGTTGATACAGACAGCGCACAATTATAATAATGTAAAACTTTCTTTCATCACAAGGTGTGATGTCACAGCATGAGTACCCATCGAATTGAACCAATTTATATTAGAGCTATAGAATTGCAATGCATGACAAAGATGCAACTCCAATTGAAGCAATTGATTTTGAAAGCCTACAGCAACCTGCAAAGCCAAGTAAGGAATCAACACCGCTTTTAAACAGCAAGGCCATTTTGTGGCTTGCATTTATATTTTTACTATTTTGTGGGCTTATTGTTTTTGCATTCTTGCCTAAATATGTTGCAGAAAAGCGTAACCAAGATAACATCGCCAAACCTGTGCAAATCGAGGTAGCTCCTAAACAAGAAATTGCAGAAATTATTGAAGAGCCTACTCAAGAACCCCTAGTCAAACTATCTCCTGAAGAAATTAGTGCCTTAAAACTTGAGGCAGAAGAATTATTACTACAGCTAATTGAGAAACAGAAACTATTAGAAAATAAGGCAGTAGAAAAGTGGGCCGAACAAGAATTTAATATTGCTCTAGCATTAGGCTCAAGTGGTGACGAATATTTTCGCAAACAAGATTACCAACAAGCGATAGCCTCTTATAAAGAAGCTGTTATGGCTTTATCTGCAATTGAAGAACAGATTGCTCCAACGCTTGCTGGGAATTTACAAAAAGGCGAGTTGGCATTAACTCAGGCAGAAAAAAACACCGCTATAATCCATTTTGAATTATCCAAGTCCATTGAACCGGAGAACCAGCAAGCAATAAATGGACTAATAAGAGCTGAAACCATTGAAGAGCTATATATACTACTTGAACAAGGTGGAACGTTAGAAGCTTCAAATCGATTTGTTGATGCGAAAGGTACCTATCTGAAAGCAGTTGCACTAGACCCTTTATCTAACGAGGCTAAATCTGCTTTAGACAGAGTTAATAATCGATTAACCCAGAATGAATTTAACCGTCTCATCAATCAAGGCTATGCAGCGCTAAAAATACAGCAATTCGGTGATGCCAAGACAGCATTTCAGGCTGCAAATAAATTATCTCCTAATTCGAACGAGTCAAAACAAGGACTAGCCTCGGTACAACAAGCGATACATAAGGAAAAATTATCCGCTTTGATGACTGAAGCCGAGCATTTTGAAGAAGCGGAAGACTGGGATAACGCAGCGGTGAGTTATCAACAAATTTTAACACTTTCACCTAACTCACTACCTGCTCAAGAAGGCCTGCAACGTAATCGTCAACGAGCAGATATACTTACAAGACTTGATGATCATATTAAGAACAAGCTGAGGTTAAGCTCAGAACAAGTGGCCAAAGAAGCTAGCCTATTACTCAGTGAAATCACTGCTATTGATAAGCCTGGAAAAGAAATTCAACAAGCTGCCATTAGTCTAGAGAGTTTGCTACAGCTAGTAAAACAACCGATTTCTATCACTTTGCAATCTGACAACCTAACAGACATCGTCATATTTAAGGTAGGTAAATTTGGGAAATTCGAGCAGCATCAGCTTGAGCTTAAAATTGGCAAATACACCATAGTAGGTTCGCGGCCAGGATTTCGGGATGTAAGAAAGACACTCATTGTAACAACTGATATGCCAGAAAAAACTATATCAGTGCGTTGTGATGAACCGATTTGATTTTTTAAAGTCTAAATAAATAATAATTATATAAGCAAAGATGATTGAGCAAGTCTGCATAAGTGACCGCAAAGGACCGCGCTTTTACACACACGCTGACTTTCCGCTATCAATCGGATTTCACAGCAATGCAGACATCGAAATTTCTAATGATTTAAGCTCTTCAAAGCCTACAAAAGATCCTGCATTTTTAATAATCATCGTTAATCGCGCTTATATCGACACTGATAATTCTAAATTTAGAATTTTGCTTAATAGTGAAAAAGTCAGTGGTCAGCAGGAAATTCAGCATGATGACATTTTAGAAATCGAGGATGCTGCCTTTCACTGTGAATTGATTGGAAATACACTTTCTATATCTTTATATGAAGACGACTCCCACCTAGTTTCTAGAACAGAAGCAATAGCATCAGATGGAGAATTAATTGAACCGATAATTCCTATTGCAACTACTGTTAGAAAAAAGTCTAGCAAACATACCGGCCGTCTTATATCGTTTATCGGTTTATTAATGTTTGGCTTGTTTGGCATAGTAATAGCCTACATTTTTACAGCTAAAACTTTATTAATTGAAATTGAGCCGACACCAGACCGTATCGCCTTGCATGGCAAGGTTTGGCCGATAAAAGTTCGCGGTCGCTATTTAGTACAACCAGGAAACTACTTGATTCAAGTGGAGAAAGCAGGTTACAAGGAATTAAAGCAAGAGATAAAAGTAACTAAGCATCAATCCCAGACATTATCTTTTACTATGGATAGGAAGCCTGGCTATTTGAATGTAACCAGCCAACCTATCGAAAAAGTAGCAATTATAATTGATGGAAAAAAACATGGTTATACTCCCGCAAATAACATTGAGCTCGCTGCCGGCACTTACACATTAGAAGCTAATGCTAATCGTTACCAGCCGTATACAACTCAAATTGTAATTGAAGGTAAGCAAGTTCAGCAGCAATTAGATATAAAATTATTTCCTGATTGGGCAAGTGTGGTTATAGACTCTAAACCTTCGGGCGCTGAGATTTGGTTAAACGGAGAGAATAAAGGCAAAACCCCACAAACTTTAGAGCTTGATTCAGGACAGTACAGTCTCGATTTGCGTCATAAAGATTTCATGCCTTATATAAAAGATTTTTTGATTGATGCAGGTCAACCATTTAATCTTCCGGTTGCGGAGTTGTTTATGAGCCCTAGTCATTTGATAATTACCAGCACACCAGCCAAAGCAACTGTTACTATCGCAGGTGTGGAGCATGGTGTTACGCCATTTACTCTGCGTCTTAATCCAAATATTAAACACACTATCATGCTATCCAAGCCCGGATTCAAATCAAATCAACAAAGCGTTACTTTAAATCCGGGAGAACAACAGAACATCTCGGCAACTCTTGAGCCTATTTTAGGTACTGTTGTATTAAACGTGAAACCAGCAGATGCTGAAGTTTTTGTAAATGGAAAGTTTGTTGGCACTGGCAATGTAAAATTATCACTACCTAGCACAAGCCAGCGAATTGAGGTTAGAAAGTCTGGCTATGTAGTGTCTGAAAAAATGATTACCCCAGAACCCCATGCGCCTCAAGTATTTGATATAGCGCTCTCGCGTCTCGTAAACACTGCAAATGTTAGCAAACCAAACACGCTACGGACTTCCGAAGGACAAGAATTAAAATTGATTTTTGGTGGCAAATTTTCAATGGGTGCACCAAGACGTGAGCAGGGAAGACGCTCCAATGAAGCATTGCATTCTGTTGAGCTGACAAGACCTTTCTATATCAGCACTCACGAGATAACAAACCAAGAGTTTTTAGCATTTAAAAGCACTCATAGTTCAGGCTCATATAAAGGCCAAGATTTATCCGCAAATAATTTACCTGTCGCAAATGTAAGTTGGCATGAAGCTGCAGCCTACTGTAATTGGTTAAGCGAAAAAGAGGGACTTGATAAAGTATATCGCGATGAGAATGGAGTCTTGATTGCCAAAAATCCAATTCCGAGTGGCTACCGTTTGGTCACTGAAAGTGAATGGGAGTGGGTTGCACGTATTCAGGGTAGTAGTAGTATGAATCGCTATGAGTGGGGGGACAACTTCCCGCCAACTCAAGTAAGCGGTAATTATGCTGACCTATCCGCTGCGGAGTTATTAGATCCTACATTCCCTGATTATAATGATGGCTTTATAGCGTCGGCCCCTGTCGGCAGCTTTGACGCAAATTTTTTTGGTATCTATGATATGGGTGGCAATGTAGCTGAATGGACGCATGACTATCATAGTATTTACCCTAGCTTAAGTGATGAAGTGTTTACTGATCCAAGCGGACCAGTTATGGGTCAGGCTATTGATAATAAGCATGTAATTCGTGGTGCATCCTGGATGCGCGGAGACTTAAGCAGCACACGACTTAGCTACCGCGATCGCGATAACAAAAAGCGAATTGATGTTGGATTTCGAATCGCCAAATACATAGACTAACAAAGTTATGATTACACGTTATGTATGCATGCTCCTGATATTTTTATGCTCCTCTGTGGTTGTGCCAGCAGAAGATGAAAAGAATCAAACTGACAAAAAAGAAAAAGTTAGCGGCACAAAATCAAGTGTCAGCAAACGTGCTCAAGTTAAGACCTTAGAAGAATTTATACCTTCTGAAGAAGTTTCTGCAGACAAGCCAGTTACTTTTCCTAATGATATTTAACAATTAACTCATAAAAATGAAAAAAAACTTCCCATTTGAATTTATATACCAAGTGTTTAGCTTGTTAATAATAATAATCGTTGTACATGCAGCGTATGTAGCAATTATACGTCCCAATGCAGAAGCAGAACTAGAACAACAAGCGACTCAGCTTAAAATTGATAACGACTATGTTCCAAAAAGATCAATTTATGTATTAATTCGTGATTACGAACAAGAAGCATGTTTTATATTAATGTTTTGGTCGATTTTTATAATGGCTTATAAAGCGACTATCTTATTTAAAGAACGTAGTTTATTGGACAAAGATATTTTACATGCTAAAGATGGGATTAAGTTTTTACCACAGGATTCACGGGAGCTCACAAGACAAATTCAAACACTACCCGAAGATGAGCAAAAATATTTACTGCCCAGAGCTTTAAGCATTGCATTACATCGATTTAGCTCAACTGAAAATATTCAGGATGTTTCATCTGCAGCCAGTACGGTGTGTGAATCAGAGGCTGAACGTCTTGATTCCGAGTTATCCATTATTCGTTACATCACTTGGGCGATTCCATCTATTGGATTTTTAGGCACAGTACGTGGAATTGGTGATGCATTGGGGCAGGCACATAAAGCTGTTGAGGGTGATATAGCAGGTGTTACAGAAAGTTTAGGTGTTGCATTTAACTCTACATTAATAGCGTTGTGTATCAGTATTATATTGATGTTCATAGTTCATCAATTACAGCTTCTCCAAGAACGCTATATATTAGATGCTCAAAATTACTGTAATAACAATCTGATACAACATCTTCAAGTTCGCTAGAGTGGCTTGCTGTGTCCACTAGTAAGCCAATCATAATAATCGATCTCTATGGTAGTGGTGTACGTATTAGTGATGGTACAAACATACTGGCAGATAGTAAAAGCTATGCCCTGATTGAATCAGATAGATCTATTACGGCTGGAGAACAAGCAGAGCATCTTGCCCATTTGCGACCACGTGAATGTAGCACTCTATTCTGGAACCAGCTTTCGGGAAATAGTAACACCAAAGTCGTTATCAGCAATGCTGAAATTGCTTATCGTCATTTGGAATATATATGGAACTTGGCAAAATGTTCTAATCAAGCAGTAGTCTTAATTACTTCTGTAACACTCAATAAAAATGACCTAGGTTTGCTGCTTGGCATATGCAAGAAGCTTGCAATTAACGTAGCTGGCATTGTCTGCAATGCTTCACTGGCAATGCAGCATCCTATTGACGACTGTAAAGCGGTATTTTTAGACCTACAACAGCAGCAAGTTGTAGTTACAGAACTAATTCAAGATAAACAAGAGATTTCTCTCAAGCAACCCAGCCGAGTAATAAACTATGGCTTTCAACAGTTTATTCAAAACGCTGCAAATAGCATTGCCAAGAAATTCGTTTCTGAAACACGATTTGACCCATTACATAATGCATATGATGAACAACAATTTTTTGATAAGCTGCCGCTCTGGCTTACAGCATTAAATGAAACAGATTCTATTGAGTGCAAATTGGATGCTAGAGAAAAACATTTCTCAATTCAATGTCATAAACAAACATTACAGATTGCCAATAAGAAATTATTTAAAGATCTTGCCGCCCACTTTAACGTGCTTTTCCATAATTACCATAAGATAGCAATTTTTTGCAGCGCATCTTGCAAACAAGCGTTTGGGTTGCAAGATTTTCTGGCCAGCCTGCCTGGTTGTGCGGTTATTCAGCTAAATGAAATTAGCCTATGTCAGCAGGCAGTACTTTATAGAAATGAAATTATAAAATACGAAAAAGTTCACTTTGTAAATGCTTTGCCTTGGCAAGAAGCTAGTGAAATTATGAGTCTAGCATTTACTTCTGGTAAGTTATCTAACCTTTCAAGCATTCCTACACATGCCTTACTTAATGGTTACGCACATTCGTTACAGCAAGATTTATTTATTGCATGTAGTACTGATGCGGCACCTAAAATAACGCTTGAGAAACGTGCAGATAGTTTATGCAGAATCACTACGAATAGTTTTAGTGTAGTAATACAAGTTTTTAATTCTCAACATGTCTCATTAAATGAATCTCTCTTAGAAAATACAGCTACCATTAATATTGATGATGTTTTGGATATTAAGGGCCATGCAATGAATATTCAGTTTATAAAAGTAGTTGCTCATGAAGCGTAGAAGTTTCAATGCCTTCAGCCTGGCTTTTTTAGATGTAATGTTTTGTGGATTTGGTGCTGTAATTTTATTTTTTATGATTATCAATGCTAATACTTATGAGAGAAGAGAAAAGGTCAACTACAATGTAACTGGTGAAGTAAGAAAACTGGATGTTGAAATAGTAGACGCCAAGAAGTATCTAGTTGAGCTAAAGAATTCATTGCAAGAAGTAGATAATAAGTTGATTGAGACAAAAGGTCGAACGCATGAAGTTATTGAAAATATTAAGAAGGAAAAAATTCAACTAGCGCGATTAGACAAAAAAACTCTTGCCAAGCTGAAAAGCATAGAAGCGCTAAAAGAAGATTTAAAATCAATCGAAGAGGAGAGTAACCGCCTGGAGGGAGGTGCAAACGAACAACTAGAAGGTGATCGTTTAAGGGAGTTCTCAGGACAAGGCCAGCGCCAGTATCTAACAGGATTAAAGATGGGTGGCGAAAGAATTTTAATTTTAGTGGATAGCTCTGCGAGTATGTTGGCAGATAGAATTATTAATGTATTGCGTTTTCGTAACCTACCTGCCAATGAAAGAATTAGAGCTGCCAAATGGCAACAGGTTCTCTATACCGTTGACTGGATTACTACCCGTATACCATCAACAAGTCGTTTTCAAATTTATAGCTTCAATGAATCGGTATCCCCAGTATATGAAGATAACGGTAACCAATGGCTAGATGGTGCTAATGGTAAACATTTGAATAATGCCGTAAAGAACTTATTTGACACAGCGCCAGAAAAAGGTACTAATTTATACAAGGCCTTTGAAAGCATAAACAAGTTGTCGCCACCACCCGATAATATATATTTGTTAACGGATGGATTACCCACACAAGGTGTATCTACAAATTTTGGCAACACAGTAAGCGCCAAGCAACGCAAAAAACATTACCGCAAAGCCTTAGAAAGATTACCTGGAGGAATTCCCGTTAATATAATTCTGTTTCACATGGAAGGTGATCCAGAAGCCTCAAGTGAATTTTGGAAACTGGCGCAATATACTAATGGTGCTTTCTTCAGCCCTTCTAAAGATTGGCCTTAAAGATAATCTAAGCAAGATATATTATTACTCAAATGAAACGCAGCAGAAGTATAGATATTTTTAGCTTGTCCTTTCTAGACTGTGTTTGTTGTGGGTTTGGTGCCCTTATTTTATTACTCGTGCTTTCAAAAACTGCTGAACCCATAATATTTGAAGAATATACCGAAGATCTTGAAAATGTTGTCTCGAAACTACAAGAGGAATTATTTGAGATAAGAGGTGAAACGCATATTTTGAATCGTCAGCTGGTCAGCAAGAAGGAACAAGTTGATAATGAAGCTGAAAAGATAGCACTACTCCAAGGTGATTTATCTTCTATATTAGGAAAGTTCTCTGCATCAAAAGATAGTTCTACTGTTCAGAACAAAATTGAACAGCAACTTGCCACAGCGAAGCAGGACTTAAGCGAAGAGATGCTTCGTTTACAAGAACGTCAACACATACCCAGAAGTGAACTTGATAATACAGTTGGCGGAATTCCGGTAGATAGTGAATATATAATTTTTATTATTGATACCTCAGGTAGTATGTTTAATCACGGCTGGAGTACCGTAGTACAAAAACTGTCAGAGGTGCTAGATATTTATCCCAAAGTAAAAGGCATTCAGGTAATGAACGATATGGGTGAATATATGTTTACTCAGTATAGCGGCAAATGGATTCCAGACACCCCTGCTCGTAGAAAGGCAATCATTAAACGCTTGAGTAAATGGCAAGCTTTTAGTAACAGTAGCCCAGTTGAAGGCATAAACGCAGCAATAAATACCTTTTACTCTAAAAACAAGAAAATTAGTTTATATGTGTTTGGTGATGAATTTACCGGGCCATCCATACAATCTGTACTTAGCGAAGTTAACAGGTTAAATCCTAAAAACAATAATGGTGAGCGGCGTGTGCGGATCCATGCCGTTGGTTTTCCTATTCAATTTAGCCGGCCTACCAGTGAACAAAGTACGGGTATCAGGTTTGCTACCTTGATGAGAGCCCTATGCGAGCAAAATGGTGGAACCTTTGTAGGCCTTAATTCTCATTCCCGCTGACTAGTATCTAAATTCAGGTCATTGGTAGTGGTGATCGCCGTGCATCGCCTAGCACTGCATAAATAGTTAACGCATACTATGATTAACTATCTGTATCAAATAGAATTTCATTCGAATATTTAGCAATTTACTAAATATATTCCTGACACACTTTGTCGTATAAAAACTACCGTTTATTGCTACAGCATAGGCCCTCATTAGATAAGGAGTTCAAAATGTCACTAAATACAATTTACGAAACATCAGAATCAAAATTTTTGAAAGGTTTAATTAACTACTCACGTATTATTATCGCTTGCGGGATCATTTTTAGTATTAGCGCTTGTGGTGGGAATAAAGATGTCGAAACAACAAAAGTTGTTGTTGAAGAAGTGACTAAAAAAGTTGTGCCTGTAAGTACCAAATCAACTACAGATGATATTGCTTCAGAAGTGCAGTTGAACAGAGAAAAATGGATGTCGCATGGAATTTCTGACTATGAGATAGAGATGCAGAGGATCTGTTATTGCGTTCCTGAAGTAGTGAGAATGATGGTTTTTGAAATCGGAGACAACAAGGTTACAACAGTACGTTATGCGGACACAGGTGAAATCGTAGACCCTCAACACTATGGTGAATTTAATACTATTCAAGCAATGTTTACCTTTGTTGAGCAAGCGTTGGAGAAAAATCCGGCAGACCTATCGATTGCTTACGATGAAGAATACGGTTACATAAAAGAACTAAGTGTAGATTTTAAAGAAAACATTGCAGACGACGAGATTTCTATAATTGCCTCTAATATGAGACCCCGGTAAATTTCAGCATTCAAAAACTGGCAAATACAAAGTGACTATTTATGAGAATACGAGTTGGACTTCACATACTAATCATTTGGGGCTTAATTTCTAGCATTGCACATGCAACTCCTGATCTTGATGATTTAACGATCAATGTAGATGGCATTGATTATTCAATAGAGCTCAACAAAAGTAGCCTAGCAGAACGTATCGAAGTTAATGTTGATGAAAATCCACAAGCAGATACAGAAGAGGTAGAACTTTATCAAGGAACTGTCCCGGATGTTCCTGGAAGCTGGGTAGCAGCTTCCTATCATGATGGAGACTGGCAAGGTCTTGTCTTAATTTATGATAAATTATATGAGCTTAAAGGCGCTGGACTTTCAGGCACTGCTTTAAGTGTTGTAGGTGTCAATAATATTGTATCTATGCAAGCCACCGAGATGGACTTAAGTGGTGAATTTGATATCTCGAACATGTGTGCAATGCCACATGCTTATAACGAAGTTACTAAATCTGCATTAGCATCCATTCTG
Organism: uncultured Thiotrichales bacterium; assembly: GCA_964486815.1. GTDB lineage: Bacteria > Pseudomonadota > Gammaproteobacteria > UBA4575 > UBA4575 > JABDMD01. The sequence continues at coordinate 3,119 of CAZAOO010000006.1, read as the reverse complement.
CCAAGTGCAAATGCGGTTAATGCAAATGTAATTGGTCAAAATGGTGTAGCACTTGCTGTTGGTGGTATCACGCAAGCAGTTAATGTAGTACTAGCATTAGATCAGTTTCACACTGCCCAATATGCTGATTCAGTACAACGTGCGATGCGCATCTTAAATAACATTGATGCAATCTATCGCAACAGCTTAGGTATCGCGATAAACAATACAGCTATACAAAGTTTCAATAATAATAATCCACTCTTTGCTGGTGAAACTAATGCTGAAACACTCTTAGATCAAGCAATAATTAATCAAGCAATCGTTTTTGGAAACAGTCAACGAACATTAGGTGCGCTCATTACGGCTAGAGATATTCAAGTGCCGTTAATAGGAAATGGCGTAGCGGGCATCGCCCCGTTGAATGCTACCTGTGTTACACAAAATGGTTTAAGTATTGCGGTAAGTGTCAATGAAGATCGTGGATCTGAGGGAGTTGCCTCGATAATTCTAGCGCATGAAATGGGCCATAACTTTGGTGCAAACCATGATGGCTCAGGCGCAAATGCACTTTGCCCGGTCAGCACACATATTATGTCACCAGTTGTGGCCAATGGTTTAAGCGCCTTTTCAAATTGCTCCATGACAGAAATTAATGCTCATATAGCTAACGGAAATTGCTATAAGGAGCCTATAGATATTGCACTTGCAAAATTCGGCGCTGCGCCGCCTAATAATCTTTCCCAACAACAAGAAATCACACGCCAGATTGCGGTAAGTAATAATGGTACCGTTGCGGTTAGCAACGTACAAATCGATGGTGATATCAATAATGTTGCATTTGCAAGTTTTAGCGAAGTTACTGTTAACGGGCAAGTTTGTAATTTAATAGCAGCGGGTAAATCATATCAATGCACAATTACCTCTATTACCCCAGCTACACAACAGATCATTACTGAAAAAATCCAAACAGCTGGCTTAGGCACTTTCACTTTCACATCTTCATTTGATAGCTCTAATGTAACTCAGAGAATTGATATAACCACTGGAAATCAGCTAGTCACTGATAATCGCACGGTTAACCAGGCTGCTGCTGCACCAAATGCGCCATCAGGTTTTAGTGCGAGTGCACAAAACACCGGGGATATAGCACTTTCTTGGGCAGATAACAGTAATAACGAACAAAACTTCCAAGTACAAAGATCAAGTAATGGTGGAGGATTCGCAACGATTGCTAACCTGGCTACAAACATCACATCCTATAGTGATAGCTACACCAACTTAGTAGTGGGTACGGCTTATACCTATCGAGTAAATGCCGTAAATGCTATTAGTAGTGTGCCTTCAAACCAATCTACAGCTACTGCTCGTGAGCGAACTACAACCTCTAACAGCCCAGCGCCTAGTGCCTCGGGTAGTGGCGGAGGCGGAGGTGGCGGAGTATTTTATCTGCTAACAGCTGTATTATTATTGGCAAGAGCGGTTAAATACTACAAGTAATCAACGACCAATTGTTGGTTACTTAGAATGTTATTAAAATAAATAATATTATTTTAATTGCTTGAATAAATATTCTGGGTCAAAGTAGCCGATAACTTTCTTTACTTTTCCATTATCAACAGTAATAAAATCACAGCCAGGCAAATCAATCGCTCGATTAGTTGGTGAGTAATCGCCAACAGGACCTTTATGTGTTCCAAATAATATCCATGGTGCTGCGACCATACCGTTACTGGCAACCGTATTGTTAATTAATTCCAGCTTAAGATCAGGAAATGCAGTGAAAAGAGTGTTGATATAATCGGCATAAGACTGACCTGATAAATTTTCACCGCCCACCGGATCGCTATAGGTGCCATCTGGTGTTAACGAATCAAGAATTGCCTCTACATCATGACTATTCCATGCATTGAAATAAGTTTTTACTGCTTCTATTGCTAAGTTCATGTTTCAACCATCCCTTTATTTTCCATGCTTCAAAAATGTAACAAATAATTCTGCTATCTACTATCTACTATGTGAGTAGCGAACATTTAATAATTATTGTCTAAATAACCAAACTATATTAAGAGAGAACGACACCTACAATTACCATTGTTATAATAGGGAAATAAAATTTAAATCCATATTTTCCAATTGCAATATCACCAGGGTGATCTACCAAATAAAAGCTTGTTGAGTTGCGGCTATACAACACCAATAACAACGATGACTAGGCCAATGCTTATGATTGTCTTATGCATAAAATTAAGCAATTAAAATCGAAGAGTTATTTAATTTTGATCGCTTACCAGACTAAATAAATTGAAGATTCTTTATGGCCAATAGTAGGAAGTTTACTGTCTAGAAACATTAAACTTACCTTAACACCTAGTATATAGACATGTTTGCAATATTATAAAATTAATTTATTAATATTATTAAAACATTTCATCATCAATCAAATATTTATTGATAAAATAATTTACATAATAAATCAAAGGAGGCGGTATGTACGACGAAATTTATTTTATCATTGCTGCACTTATTGTGTTTGTTATATGGAGCAATCTAAAAAAAATCGATTGAAGCTAGTTAAATTGAAACGAGTCAAGATATAGACTTTATGATGACTAAACAACTCGTTTAGTCAAAGGAATTAGGAAGCAAGGTAGACAGCGTTCAGACGTAGAGAATGAGAGAGAGTTGTTAGAGAGAGGTTCACTATCTGGTAATTCCGCTGTCATAGAATCCTTGCTTCCTTAGACCGGTAATTTTGCGCCCCCACCTTTCGATAGGTTAGCCCTTTTCAGTAGTAATATTACTCCTCAGTAATCAACTAACCAGTACAGTTTAGTGTCAGTTGCTGTTAAATAATTTGAGCTCATTCACAGTTTTGCATAACTACCATTTATCTCGGAGCCAATAAATTTATGCCTAAACAGTGTGTTAAAACGATCCAGTACTAAGCGGAGGCATAACCCCGACGAATAACACGTGGGTTCTAGATTATAATTAATTATAAGCATGAAAACTATGCATTTTACTAAACCTGTCGAATAGAAGATTATCACCACTATTAATGCTTGAACGCATTACGACACAATAACTTTAGGGGCTATTCCATCTAAGCACTGATGCTAGGATGGGATTATGTATGA
>CAZAOO010000005.1:0-144743 GCA_964486815.1 uncultured Thiotrichales bacterium | reverse complement strand
AACTATCTCTTAGACAATCAGGCTAGTTGGTCCACATGGTGCTGACGGGGTACAGGATGAGTACTTGTCGCTAGAAAATATTAAATCAGAGGATATATCTGGCTATACAAATGAAGAGTTTACCCATTCTGCTGTAGCTGCTCATATAGCAAGTGGCTCCGCTGACGTAGGTCTTGGTATTGAATATGCCGCCACCAATTTTAATTTGGATTTTATTCCAATTGTAGATGAGCAATATGTATTGGCATGTAGGCATAGCTGGCTACAATCGGAACTTGGGCAACAGCTTATTGATATTCTTAAAAGCCAAAGTTTTGCATCAGGTGTCGGTAAACTTCCAGGATATTCTCTTGATTCCCAGGGTGAGTTGTATTCTATAGCTGAATTTTTTAAATAATTTCCTCACTAACTAATTAATTAACCATCTGGCATGCCCACTTTGCTTTGTTGGCGGGCATTTTAAGTTTTAATTGCTTGCAGATCTATAGAATTAGGTGTGCAGTGTAGAACGCTGCCGTTTTCATACCAGTCGCCTAGTACAATTCTTTTGTATGTGCTGCCCTTCATTTTAAATTCATGTTCAGCAGGGCGATGTGTATGACCGTGAATTAGATGTTTTACATTATATTTTTGCATTACCCGTTCAACGGCATGCTGATTTACATCCATGATGTCATCAGATTTTTCTTGAGTGGCAGATTTGCTTTTGTTACGCAAACCTTCTGCTATTTTTAACCGCTGTTTTACACTTAGCATTAGTAATGGTTTCTGAATCCATACGCTACGTGCCTTAGTTCGATACTTTTGATAAGCAACATCATCCGTGCATAGTGTGTCGCCATGCATAATAAGGGTGGGTGTCCCATACAGGTTGATTACTGTTTCTTCCGCGAGAATTTCACATTGTGTTTGTTTGGCGAATCGTTTACCGATCAAAAAATCTCGATTGCCATGAATAAAATATACTGGAACACCGCAATCCGTTAGTTTGCGAATAGCATTGATAGCTGGCTCTAAGCCAATTGCCGGATCGTCATCACCAATCCAATACTCAAATAGATCACCTAATATATAAAGCGCATCAGCAGAAGAACTGTCGTCTAGAAAACGACAAAAGGCCGCAACAATGTGCGGCCTTTTTTGGTCAAGGTGCAAGTCGGAAACAAATAAGGTTTGAGACATTACTCCGTTGCTTGCGTAAAAAAGGGCTTACTCAACTATAGTAACCTTTTCGATAATGACGGCTTCTTCAGGCACATCTTGGTAGGGACCTTTAGTGGTGGTAGGAGTGGCTTTGATTTTTTCTACAATATCCATTCCTTCAGTTACCTTGCCGAATACAGCATAACCCCAGCCTTGAGATGTCTCACTACTGAAATTCAAGAAATCATTGTCTTTAACATTAATAAAGAATTGTGCTGTGGCAGAGTGTGGGTCGCCAGTACGAGCCATGGCTACGGTGCCATTATCATTTTTTAGACCATTATTAGCTTCATTTTTAATAGGGTCGTGGACAGTTTTTTGGTCCATGTCCTCAGTGAACCCGCCGCCTTGAATCATGAAATTCGAGATCACACGATGAAAAATTGTACCATCATAAAAGCCTTCTTTTGCGTAAGTTAAGAAATTTGCCACAGTGCTAGGAGCAGCATCAGCGTCGAGTTCGAGCATGATCGTTCCTTGATTAGTATCCATTTTTACCATTGTAGTTTCTGCCTGAATGTTAGATGTGAATGTAAATAAAAGTATGAATACTATTAGAAATATTTGCTTTCGCAGTGTATTCATTTCGCCTCCAGTACGTTTGTGAATGTGAATAATTTCATATATTGGTCTTTAAAACCACCCAAGAGTTCATTTTGACTAGCTTGGTGATATCAAAAATATAGCGCAATTCCAGCTATATGGCTGATTAAGTCGTAGACTGCACTTTTGCGGCATTGACCTCGTTAATCACTAACACGTATGATCCGCAATCGGTAAGATCGCTTTAATAATAGGTCATATCAAAAATGTCGGGGCATAGCGCAGTCTGGTAGCGCACCTGCTTTGGGAGCAGGGGGTCCGAGGTTCGAATCCTCGTGTCCCGACCAATTTAACACTTAATTTATTTCCATCCCTGCTGTTCATAATTTAGACAACAATATAGTTTTTCAAATATGTTCAAATAATTTTCAAAACTTTGTGTGGATATTTTCATTTTAGTGTAATCAATTTCGTCTGAAAATTAGGTCTAAACGATCTCAGATCGATTCTTAACGTGCTTATTTATTATATGTTTCTGTGGTTGATCCGCGGCAAACTGAGCATCTAAACCTTGTTGCTTATGTTGACAATACTTAAACCAAGTATCTCATGTTAATGGTCTTTATTTTTTGGCAAGTCGGAACATGCGCCAAATTTCTAGAGTCCGAGAAAATATTCGTGTTAATTGATCTAGCTTTACATATGTCCAATGTGGCAATTGGTTACGTCGATTTATGATCTGTTTGACAGGCCTTTTATGGCTTAGATATGGTGAAGGCATTCATCTCGTAAATCGGTCAATAACTTTCTGTAACTATAGATCCAATTATTCTGCGTTGGTTTTTTGTCTAAATAGTATAAAGGTGTCCATTCATAATGTGTCTTTTAACCAGTACGTTAATAATTTCCAAACGAGTGTATTAACTTATTAGAAAAATTTATAATAGGGTTTGTAAAAAAGTGTCAGGCCTCATGGAGTCTTTAGAGAACTTTCAAAGATTGCGCCACACGTATTTTATTTTCAGATCTTTCTATACTTTCGCAGAGAGATAATCATCTCAGGATGACTTTGTTGATTACGTGTTTATATATTCTGGAGTTTTTGTTCTAATTTATTTTTATAATGTGAATTTTTGCTGTCTAAAAAGACTGAAATATAATCCGCTTTATCAGTGATTGGATGATTATTAATGATCAATATATGACTGTATTCTTCTATAGAGATAAATTCAAACAATTATTTAAAACAGCTGTAATTTTTTGGTAGCAAATAATCGCTAATTTATGAATTGTAAATTAATTCAAAATGAAGAGTGGTTATGTTATTTATTAATAAATCAAGAGCTATAAAAGATATACTTTTGGTTTTCTATGGTGTTTTTGTTGTATTGGTTTTTTTGATTATTTATCAGTAATTTATTTGCCGATAAAATGGTATGTCGCACTTATTGGCAGCGTGTTATTTTTCGCTTCATATGGCCTGTTGGTTGAATATAGTGCTTCAAATATCAATAAGATTAATAACTTGCAGCAACGCATCAAAAGAATAGAAAACAATTTTGAAATCGAGGATATTGCCTATGGTTTTAAAAATAAGTTAGAAACTAATGATAATCAAAATATAGTCTCTAATAATTTGATTAAATCTCAAGATTTTAATAACTCCTATATAGATACTTACAAATAAAGAACATTTGAACTCGTTTAGTCAACTAGTAATTGTCAAGCCAATAACAATTATGAATGTACCTACTTGAATTTTTATTATATTTATTAATAAAAGCCCTGCAAGATTGCAGGGCTTTTTTGTTATGAAAATTAATAATTAATTTATATTAATTTCATACAGAGTTGTGCTTCCACTTACTTCATTGGTTACAGCAAGTAGGGGTTTGCGAGTTGGGCTATCAAATTTATTGATAAACACAATTCCTTCTGGCCCTAAATCACCCGCAGTACCTGTTTCAGCATCACCATCAAAATCTCGATTATTGACATACTGAATGAATTTAACCTGAAATGGGTTAGTGATGTCATACACCATGATGCCACCAACATGTTCTAAACCAATAAAAGCAAATGTTTTGTTCTTGATTCTTCCAATCGTAACTGCTTCAGGTTCGGGGCCTTTGTCATCACTGCGATTATCAAATGAATCGTTTTCATCATTAGTAGAATTAAATTCTTCTGGAATTAAATTAGCGGTAATTTCTTCGAAGTCAGACGCGCTGTCATAAATTAACTGCCCATTAGGAGTCCAGATTGAAAAAGAACGACTACCATATGAATATAACTCATCATAATCACCATCTTTATCGATATCACCATTGGCGTTGGTAACCCTGAGTCGTCCGATGTTCTCATCGGCTTGTAAATTTGATGCATTAGGAAAGGCAACCGGATCTAGAATAAGATCTTTTACACGTACTTCTTCACTAAAAGCGTCATAATCTCTCGCATCACCTTCATTTGCGGTTACAAGATAGGTGTTACCAAAATTTCGGTAACTTGCAATCGCATCAGGTTGATAAAATCCCTGAACTGGCCAATTTTGAAGGTTGATTGCTCCATCTCTATTGCGCGCATCTAATGGCACAACATTGTGATTTTGGGTGCCCAATGCATAAAGATCAGTTACTTTCGCTCTAAAGATATCTATTTTCGCGATAGCGTTATTTTCTTGTAACGTTACATAGGCATAGCGGTTGTTAGGAGTAGTGATGTATTCAGGTTCCAGATCTTGCGCAACTGTTGCGTTAGGGCCAAACATACGTATTGGGATCTATATTGGTTAAATTGAAACGCTTGAAATCAGCAGTACGTACGCTGGAACCTCGTAGTCTTTTAATTCTATTCTCGCCACCATGAGTACGTATGATCGAGATTGATCCTTCAGGGTCAACAGTATGATCATCGCTGGGCTCACCTTCATTAGCAACTAATAACCAATTGCCGCCGGCATTAAACGTCAACATGTCAGGTAGTGCACCCACCGTGAGCTGATTTAGAAAAACACCCTGGTTATTGAAAAATATAACAAAACCTGGATCTTGTTTAATTTCACTTTCAACTGCAACAGCGACGATGCCACGTCGGTTCACAGCTACGCTGTTAGGGGCTGCGCCATAGGGAGATAAGTCAATGGTAAAGCTAAGTGCAGGGCTACTTGGTTAAGATACATCCAATACATCTAGTGAATTGCTACTCGCATTTGTGACGAATAATCTTTTGCTCGTTTTATCATATGCAGAAATTTCAGCAGCACTCTCATTAAAGATGCCTGACTGATAGGTGCCAATAGGATTAATTGAAATGGATAAATTTTCATTATTGACTATAGCAGAATTTATAGTAAATAAAAATGTAATAGACACAAGCGGTAATAGGATAGTTTTACCCCATACTGATACTTTCATCGATGGCTCCCTTCAAAGTTAAGAAATTATTGTTTGCAGGAGTCTCATAACAGTTAACAACTAAGCCAATGTTATGGAAATATTATGGATATGTTACATATCAAAATAAGATTCATGTTTTATCACTTAATAAATTTGATTAAAAAATGTATTTATCTTAATTATTCGTAACCGAATTATTTATCAAGTTTGTAGACATTAATGGTATTTTGAGAGGCGCAACGAGTACAGCAGCTTCAACTAATAAATAGTGACATTAATCAATAGACCGACTTAAAGTACATTATTAAGTCGGTCTTTATCACTAGTTTGAATTAAATCAATATATTGAAATGATTATTTAATCAGAATGTACTAAAAAATATGCATCATTTTTATATGAAGTAAGTGAGTGCATATCTCGATAGATACTCTTCATCGCAAATCGCATCTGAGCAGGCGACATTTCTTTATTTAATACTTTTTGAGTAAATTCAAGGCGTTTGGTGTTTGCATCATGTACTAAATCCATGTTTGTATAATCATACATTTCCGCTTGCTCTACCGATATGCGGTTTATGCACTGACTTTTTTGCATACTTATTTCATTGCCAAATTTTTCTTCACATTTTTGAGATTCTTGGTTATATAGTTTTTGTGCAGTGATATCAGACGCGTATACTAAAGAACTAGTAAGTACAAAAGACACGGCAACTGAAGTAAGAAAAGATTTAAATTTCACGCTAACTCCTTTTAGACGTTTATTTAACATATAGAATAATCAGTATTTTCCAGCTGAAATATTAACCCCGATAAATAGTATGTATTTAATGAGTTGAAAGAAGAGTAAGCAGAGATTAGATATTGGTCACAAAACCGAATGATATTTATAGAATATTACTATAAATCATTAGTTTAGTTAGCCAAAAGATTTGCCAGACATACATCGAGCATTAATCAGCTACTAGTTTTTCTAATATATTTAGTGGCATAGTACGCAGCTTGATATTTTCATAGTGAGCATTTTTCATGCAGGAAGTGAATAAATAAAGAGTTTCATTCTCTAGGTAGGCTTCAGGCACATGGTTCGCATTACAGTCACTATCATGTTCAATAAAGCCTAATATTTTCCAATTAATTCCATCTTTTGAAAATGCCATGGACGTTTTTCTTCCTGCCCAATCTCCGCCATAGTGTCCTTTTGGATCTGCAAAAGATAGATAGCCAAAGGGCACTTTTATGATTTCGGGGTTAGGCCAGTTTGGAATAGCAGGGAAGTTTAGTCCTTGTTTAATAATCCAGTTTGCGGTTAAAAAAGTATCCAGAGTAGCTGGGCCGATGAGTTCTGCATACCCCATTGAATGATGAAATTCAGGCAAGGCTACTGGTTTATCAATAGGTGCACCATGGTAGTAGTCGAACCACATTTTAAAGCGATCTCCGTCATACATTAGAGATGGTCTATGAAAAGTTCCAAATATAACCATATCTTTTTTACCTAACTCTAAATCGGTAGAAAGAATTGGGTGATTGATGAAAGTCCAGTTATTGCCATCGGTTGAATATGCGCCACCAATAGTATAATAGTAACCATCGGTATCATTTGCGTGATTAGGATTTATGGCCTCATTTGCATAGGGGCTGATACCGTCTTGATCATAGCCTACTGATGAGAAAGCCATAAAATAAGTATCTGTAAGGTGGATAACAGATGGATCACCAATATGCCATTGATTCCAATATTGATCGCCCGCTGTTAAAACCGGTTGTAATGCTGGTAATTGTTTTGTTGCTTGAGACGGGGTGTTTATATGCCATTTTTCAAGGTTTTTAGTTTCTATAGTAAATATTGCATCACAACCTGGGAGAGTGCTATTGCAATAATCATTAGACCAGCCAAATAAAAACATTTTATATTTATTTTTATTTTCAGTTTTATGGTTTAGTTTTATAACATCAGGATTATATAAATGTAGATAACCATTCATAACAATCTTGGAGTCACTCCAATGCTGACTAAGATCTATAAACCTTGAGCTATGGAAATAATTTAAATATTCAGGAAAAGATTGTTGAATAATATCAAGTTGTGTGGTCTGCAAGCTATGTTGCGCTTCAGAAGAAGCAATCTTAGTTAAGCTTGTTAGTAACATTAAACATATGAAAAATAATACATATCCTATTCTAGTCTTCATAAATATGAGCCATACCAATAAATATTATTTTTTGCGTAACTTTCTTATTATTTAAGCAGCAAATATTTTGCTAACTATAAAAGGGCATATTTGCTATGAATTCTGCTCAATAAAGCATTCTTTGGCAAAGATAGGGCCTTCTTGTTTGCTTGCGTCTGGCCTGTGAGTTGTCTTTTTATACTGTTCTTCGACACATTCACAATTGCGTGGATTGTTTATAAAGAACGCGGTTTTGCGCTCACAGTATTCTAACGTTGCATTCATCGCCTTAACACATAATTCTGGATTCATGCCCAAATGTGTTTCGCTGGGCTCCCAGTATTTGCAGCTTTCGCTTGCTGGGTCAACACAATCATTTTTTTTCCATAAATTACATACATCAAATTTCCAAGCGTCTTGTTGCATATCAAACTCAGGATTTGCAATAGCTTGTTCAATCTCACTGGTATGTTCTGGGATATTTTCTGAAAGTAATTCTTGTTCGCTATTACTATTTTGCATCGAGTCATTTTTGGTTTCTGAACTACATGACTGTGTAGAAAAGACTATTATTGCTGTTATATAAATTAATTTTCTTATCATTATATTCTCCAAATATTATTCAAGTTTTATCCTAAATTCCATGTAAATTTAAATCATTAGTTTAAATTTTACTTACTGATAACTTTATGGGCAAAGAAAAAAGGGGCACCCAATGATGCCCCTTCTTTGATGACTGAAAGAACCAGTCTTAACGTCTTAGTTAGCAATCATATCAAAGCTAGCTTGACCTTTAAGTGTACCTGCTTCTGTAAAGTCTACAGTAACACGATTGTTTGCAGGGTCATTTGCCACTGGGTCACCGTTGTTGAAGCAGAACACACCAATACTAGTGCTGGAGCCTGCAATGTAGTTTACTGTTGCAGTAGGCGCTGTAGGAACTACGCAGTTGGTAGTACCAGGCATAAACTCACAAACTGTACAAACGGTAGAATCTTGAACATCAGTAGAGGTTAAAGTAGTTCCTACTGTCATTGTACCGGCTGCATTGCCTGCATTGAATGAACCAGCAGCTAATACGTTTGCTCCATTTAATGGAATACTCATAGTAGTAGCGGTCAACAATGCAATGATATCGGCGGTTGGGCCAGCGTTTGCACCGAGTACAGGTTGGTTCAGGTTCTCAAGAGAAGCTGTTGCACCCAAGTTAATGCAATGTGCAGACATCTCTTGTGGAGCTGCTGCAAAAGCAGATCTTGGATTGTAAGCAATTACATAACCTTCAGTCGCACCTGCACCAATGTCTTTGGAACCATTAAGTGGTCCGTTCAACATATTTGCAGCATCTACCGATTGATATAAATAGGTAGCATCTACTGCATTAATTGGTTGAACCAAGCAGTCAAGACCTGCAATTGCGTTAGGGTTGATCATGGATACAAAGTATGAAGCTACACCACCTGAAACATCAACAAAACGGCTCAATGGAGCAACCGCACTTGCTAATACTGGGCTTGTGAAAAATGTAACTGCACCAGGATCCGTATCTGCAACAAGTGGTCCTGCATCACAATCAAACAAGGTGTTTGTGAAAATGAGTGACTGAGTTGCGATTGCATTTGCGGGTCCCGCTGCACCGTTTGGTGTTTGGTTGTCCATATCAATACAGCCTCCATCAAAACGAAGTGCAGGAGTATCGCCTTGGTCGGCTATCACCACTTTATCATAAAAACCACCCATGCCTTGACGCATCATCATTCCAATTGAAGTTGAAGCTGGATCACCTGCTGCACCTAGAAGGGTTAGGTTTGAAATGGTAGGCATGGTACGTGGTAGTCTATCTGGATTAGCATCAGAAAAGTTATCCGCCTCAATGGTACGCTCACCAAGAGTAGTACTTTGAAGAACCATTGCATACTGGATTAAGCCTTGGAAACCAAGGTCCATATCCAAACCATCGTCATTCATTACTGATACAACAAGATATTTAGCATTAACATTTCCGCCGAACCACTCAATACCATCATCACCAGAGTAGTGAATATGGATATTATTTATAGTAGTTCCAGCTGCCACACCTTCAAGCGTTAAGCCTTGAACCTCTTCATCCGGTTGGAATTCTGCACCGGATTCTGCGATCACAACGTAGGTTATAACACCACTGCTATCAGTTGGTACAGAACCACCATAAAGACGTGTTTCGCCAGCTTGCACCGCTTCTGATGCAACATCACCACCAAAACTAGTAGCGCTGTTAACAAAGCCACAACCGTTAACGATTACACCGGCAAATTCTGAAATGCCAGTGAAGTCATTGGTAGCTGAAGGCCATGAAATGTTACCTGCATCCGCGGAGCTAATCACGATAGGTAGATCAGCCGTACCATTTGCCAAGATTGTCGAGCCACGTGTCACTTCGATGCCGTTTAGTGAACCGGTACCTGCAGAATTATCACCAAAGATTTGCGCACCGGCCTCTATGGTAATGGTGGATGGATTGATAGCAGGGTTTGAACCGTCACAACCTGCGGCATTGGTGTTGATGTTTGCGACATCGCCGTCACCAACTTGAAGGTTATTACCACCCGCGATCAACCAGATTACATCCGAGGTCATCGTTGCATCTTCTCGTAGCACAGGCATTACTGCAGTGTTTACAACACATACAGGGAATGCAACGCCTTCCGCAGTAGCAGTCGTGGCAGCAATGGTTACGCCTCCAGCAATCTGTGGTGTTCCATCATCATAGAATTTTGCTTCACAATCTGCAGTGGTAGTAACTGTTAGATCGGGTAGCAAGGTGCCATTGAGTAAGTTGTCAGAGAGGGGATGAAAAAAACCCGGTTGAAGACTACCCGGGCCATCGCTTAGCGTCCAGCCTTCCCACCATTGTGTAGTGGCATTTGGATCAAACGCACCTAGGTAGTTGGTAGGTTCGAAAAAGCTTGCGTCGAAACTAAACCCAGGCGCCACAGCAGGAAGTATAGAAACTGCGCTTATATCATCCGTTGAAGTAGTTTGGGCAGTGGGTAACACACACGCTGCAGCTCCACATGCGTAATCAGAGGTTAGCTCTGCATCACCCATGGTGAAACGCAATGCGCCAAAGTTGAATGCTTCTTCTTGAAAGCTAGCAGCAAATACGCTACCTGCCGCCGTAAGCATACAACCCGCAACCGCACCGGTTATAAGTTTTTTAGGATTCATAATATAGAAGACTCCTTCTAGAGTTAATTTAGTTATTCCAATAATGAAATAATTGATATTTGCGATGTGACTGATCGCATCGCAAGCGCAATCTAACAGGCTTGTATTACAATAGAATGCAATTTTTTTTACAGAAATGTTTCAAAAAACAATGATTTAGTAGCGGAGATAAAAATCACTAGAACATTAAATTATGAGGTTATATATGTATCTTGTTTATATCAGTAAGTTAAATATTTATATTAACCTGAAGCTTTAACTAAATTATATTCAGAAAAATACATAGTTAAATTAACGAAAAACATTAGTTTAATTTTTCAGGTTCCCATGACAGCGATAAACTATACTCACGTCCGTTATGGAAAGCGGTAACAGGTATACCGCCTTGCGTGATTTCCATTTCAGGATTGAGAATGTTTTTAGCATTGAAACCCAGTTTGAAATTATCGAAAATGCGCTGTTTATAAATAAAATCTAAACTGGGTTGCGAATTATTAATGAAGTCTGGCCCAACGAGAGGGACAGGGCTACCTGGAACAGCTATAGTTGTACCCACCGCAGAAATAAAGTCAGCTACTTGGTTGTAGAGTAAGGTGGCTTCTATATCGTCACTCTCATAACCAATGGCCACATTGGCTAACCAATCAGGTTGGCCGGTTAGAGCGCTTTTCACTAACTCCACTGTCCCCAACTGAGCGGGAGCTCGGGCATTTGATGCGTTACGATCTACTTCGGTTTCTGAATCAATCACCGAATAGTTTCCGTAAAAATAAAAATTTTCCATAATGGAATCAGGTAATCCAATTTTGCTGAAAAATCCTAGATTTTTGCGCCAACTGAACTCCCATCCTTCCACATCGGCTTCGGTACCATTTGCGAAGGTTAAATCAAACGGGTCTGTGTCGCTCGCGACACTGAATGAAATGACCTCAATTGGATTTAAAATGTCTTTTTCAAAGTAACCGATAGTTAGATTTTCATCATCACCAAAATACCATTCAAAACGTACATCACGATTGTCTATTTTTGAGCTGACTAGGTTTGGATTTCCAAGAAAATCCTCTCGCAAGACATTATCATCAAACGGTATGGGTGAAAGTTCACGTATATTAGGTCGGGTTAATGTTTCACTCCATGCAGCACGTAACTGCATACTGTCGTTAATAAACCAGGTGGCGAAAATACTCGGTAACTCATCATAATCATCCACTGTGGCATTAAATGAAGGACCGCTTGCTGTAATACCATTAACATTAATACTGGCGTCTTCAAATCGTACCCCGGCATTTAATCGTAAAAAATCAAATAGTCCCTGTTCAACAGCTATATACGTTGCGCTAACTTTCTGCGAACCGTCAAAATCTGCCGCGGGACCGGCGCCGAAAATATTAATTCCCAGTCCAACTCCTGGCGTTGCAGCCGCTACTTCAGGATTGGGGTCGGTAATGGGCTGACCCACAGGAAGATTCTGAGCGAATCGAATCAGATTATTGGAGCGACGTTGGGTTAAATAAGAGTAACCAGTGCTTAATGTGGTTGGAAAGCTGGTTTCTTCCCATAGCGCAAGGTCTAGGTCAGCACGAAAGTTTCTGGTTTTATCGATGGTGAAGTCATACTCATGCCGAATACCGCCCGGGGCTAGATTGGGAGGAGTCGCATTGGCTAAATCATCGGTATACCCATAGGTCACACGATCTGGAACATCTCGAGAAGTGCGTGACAGGAGATACGACCAGTTAAAATCTAAACCCACTGGCAGCCTAAAATAGGAGGCTAAATCATGCTGGCCAAGAAATTGTTGTGAAAAAAGCTCATTCTCTATCCATTGTAAGGTGGTGTTTTCATTTGTTCGATCGCCAGTTACGGTATTTTGAACGGCAGTCGTGTCCGTGGTTAAACGATAATAGAATGTATTACTCTGTAAGCCGGTACTTTCGCCAAATTCAAGACCCATCGCAAACAAACCGCCCAGGGTAATTTCATTTTCAGTACGAACTTCGGTATTGAAGTTAGACGGACTTGGTGAAACGGATCCATCAGGACCCACACCTGGAACTTGATTACGTATGCCACTCGTGCTTTGCCATTCGTTATCAAAGGAGAAAGCGGTATTGAAGCCAAAGGTGTACCAATCTTGGTCCCAACGTTTTCCGCCTGCTAATGATAATCCAACATCCGGGTTTATTTTCTTTTCACGCACACGTAAGTTATTCGCAAAGCTATCGTCTGCAAATTCCAGATCAGCTAAAGTTACACAATTTAAAGTTGATGAAGGAGTGCAAGGAGGAGCAAATGGACCACTACCAATAAGACTTAAAGCTTTTCTACCCTTATCCGTCAGTTGATCAATTAGGTCCGGATAATCACGTGTGCCGTCATCTGAACCGAAAAAATCACCACCACCACCTTCATAGGTGAGGCCCCTTCGAAATGTAGTTTCAGTATTGCCGCCTGTACCAATTGAAATTTTGAAATAATCTTCATCAGGAATACTGATAGTTTGTAAATCAATTAAACCACCCGCAAACTCACCTGGTTTATCTGCCGAGTATGATTTTAGAACTTCAATGCCTTTGAGCACATCGGTAGGGAAGAGATCCAAGGGTATGGTTCTGCGAACGGGGTCGGTACTGGGAAGTTCGGAACCGTTCCAGGTTGTTTTTGAATAGCGCGCGGGTAAACCACGAATATTTGCGAAACCATCTCCACCGACATTCACTCCTGCAACGCGGTTCAATGCGGCTGCAGCATCACTGGCACCGGATTTTGCAATTTGATCGGCACTGATGAGTTCAGTGACATCTGCGGATAAGCGTACTGATTCTAGTGCGCCTGCAATACTGCTTTCGTCGGCAACATATTTTGCCGTTACAATGACTTCTTCAATCTCAATACCATCGATGGGGGCATCGATACTGGCTTTCATGATCGGGAAGAGTTGCATGTCTAAGTTTATGGGTTCATTGGCTACTACAACAAAGTGATCCAGGCTATAACTTTTATAATCATCTTGAGTGATGGTCATGCCGTAACTGCCACCAGGAATATTTTCAATTATGAAATTTCCTTCACTATCGGTTATCACTTCAGCTGCAGAACCTAATACTATTATTTTGGCATTGGGAACGGGTTCGTTATCTATGCCAGAAAGTACTTGACCGCTGATGGTTCCTGACCCCGATACGCTATTCGCACCTTTAACGCCTGTGCTTACAATATCGATTGATGGAATATCTGCATTGGCTTGCGTTTCTGCAATTATTGAAACTGTTTCACCAAATGAAACTACGATATTTAGATCGGCAACATCGAGATCATCATATTCCAGTGTGATGGCGTGGACCCCTGAATAAACACTGATTGAAGCTTTACCATTTTCATTGGTGGTGACTTCCTCATCATCATTCACGTACATAGTTACACCTGAGAGAGGTTGGCCATCTTGCGTGAAGGTTAGTCTGACTTCTGATAAATCATTCTCCTCAGAAAAAGCAGGATTCAAAACCATAAAAACCATAAAAATATTTATTAGGAAGATAGGTAATGAATATTTAATAAGTGGGTGATTTCTCACGGATGTTTTCCTGTTCTGATGAGTATAAATTCAAAGAAATTTTGTTGATAAAACTAATAATTGGTTGATTTTGAGTGATTAAGAGCCCGCGAGCGTATAACGAATATGTTAAATATTTATTAAATATTTGTTTCGAAATTCAATTTAATACTTTCAAATGTAAATATTAGCCAATTAACTGAATAAAAAATAACCATTAAAATAAATCATCATTCTGTAACATTTCTTACATATTTCCTTAGTAGGATGCGTTGATAAATGAACTACTGAAATTCACACCAAATACTTATCAATATTTTTCATGAAGCTTTTTAGCTTCTCAACATTCTGAATTCACATTAATTGGAAGCATTTAAATGGGTATGCAAGCTAACGATTTGTCTAGATTAAGCAAAATCACTAAAACACGACTTCGATCTCTAATTAAGAACATTACTAGCAGTTTTATGGTTCTAGCGGTTTTGGTTTCAATTTTGATTTCGACGAGTTATGCAGAAGAAGAAAATTCAGCAGTTAGTACGACTAATACTACAAGTGTTGATCAAGTTGTAAATGAAGGTGAGGCTAGAGTTAAAGAAGGTAAGAAAACACAGGATACAATTGATAAGTTGGGTGACAAAATTAGTGATTATTTGACAGAGTATCAACAGACTCTGAAAGTTATTGATGGCTTAAAAGTCTATAACGGCTTAATTCAAAAACAAGTTGATCATCAAAATGCTGATTTACAAGATATTCAAAACTCTTTGGATGAGGTTACGCTTATAGAGCGCCAGATAATGCCGTTGATGGTAAGAATGATTGATTCATTGGAAGATTTTGTTGCACTGGATACGCCTTTTTTATCGGAAGAACGTAATACCAGAGTGATGAGGTTGCGTGAAACAATTGAACGTTCTGATGTATCTACTGCAGAAAAATTTCGTAATGTTTTAGAAGCCTACCAGATTGAAAATGATTATGGACGTACGATTGAATCCTATAAAGGAGAGGTTGAGCTCGCAGGTGGTACTCGTGAAGTTGATTTTCTTCGTATTGGTCGCGTGTCGTTGATGTACCAAACACCAGATGGTGTTTTTACTGGCGCTTGGGATAAAGACGCTTCAGCCTGGGTTGAAGTGCCTGCAGGGACCTATAAGCAGCAAGTTCGCAAAGGTATTCGAATCGCCAGAAAACAAATTGCCCCCGATTTAATGATTTTACCTGTGCCGGCAGCAGAGGAGAAATTGTAATGAATAAATTATTGAAAATAGCCTCTATCTTATTGATTAGTATGTTTTTTTCACAAACTTTGTTTGCGGCAAAAGCCGTATCACTTGATGAACTGTTAAAGCAGGTGAAGGAAGGGCGTGCGGCTGATGCAGCTGAGAATGCTTCTCGGCTGGAAGAATTTAAAGCAAATAAAGATCAACAAGAGGCTAAATTGCAACAGGTGAAGGCACAACGTGATCGAATGGAAGCACGTAGTAAAGAGCTGGAACTCCTGTTTGAAGAGAATGAAGAAACGATAAAAGAACAAGAAGAACAATTGAAAGTTAAATTGGGTTCATTGAAAGAACTTTTTGGAGTAATTCAACAAGTTTCAGGTGATGCTAGAGGTAATTTCGAGTCTTCTATTACTCAGGTTCAGTTTCCAGGACGCAGTGAATTTTTAACGGAGCTTGCCAAAAAAATGGGTGAAACCAATCAACTGGCAACCGTTAAAGATGTTGAGCAGTTATGGTTTCAATTGCAGCAAGAAATGACGGAGTCTGGAAAAGTTACAACCTTTCCAACCGAGGTGATTAAAGCTAATGGTGAAAAGGCTGAACAAATGGTCACGCGCGTGGGTATGTTTAATATGATATCCGAAGGTAAATATTTAAACTTTGTTCCTTCAACAGGAAATTTACTTGAGCTTGCACGCCAGCCGCAAAACCGTTTCCTGGCAAGTGTGGAAGCTTTAGAAAGTACCTCAAGTGGCTTTGCACCATTTGGAATAGACCCTTCGCGTGGACAATTATTATCCTTATTAGTGGAATCCCCCAATTTGATTGAACGGATTAATCAGGGGGGTGTAGTGGGCTATATAATCATTGCATTGGGTGCATTGGCGCTATCGATTGCTGTATGGAGATTCCTTGCGTTATCAGTTACTTCTACCAAAGTTGCTTCTCAGATCCGCAATATAGCAAAACCTGCAAACAATCCATTAGGCAGGGTATTAAATGCGTATCACAGTAATGCCAATGCGGATATTGAAACGTTGGAATTAAAACTAGGTGAAGCATTGTTGAAAGAGACACCTAAGTTTAACCGTATGTTGATGCTTTTAAAGATAATTGCAGTGGTGGCTCCATTGCTAGGACTGCTTGGTACAGTAGTAGGTATGATCATTACGTTCCAGGCAATAACATTGTTTGGTGCCGGTGACCCTAAATTAATGGCAGGTGGTATTTCGCAAGCACTGGTTACTACAGTGCTCGGTTTGTGTGTGGCAATCCCTACCGTTTTACTGCATACCTTTGTAGCCAGCCGTGCTAAAAATTTAACTCAAATACTTGAACAACAAGCCGCTGGAATGGTGGCTCAACAAGCTGAAAAAAATCATGCTACTTTGGCAGTGGCTGCTTAAGTTATTTGTTTAGCTGGGTCTAGATTTGGAAATTTTACAAATAAATTATGAAAATATCCGCGATTTTATGGAGTTGGGCGGACCTGTTCTTACTTTAATTGCATTAGTAATATTTTTGATGTGGGTGCTGATTGTTGAACGCTTGTTATTTTCAAAACTACGTTATCCAAAACTTCAGAATAATGTCCTCAATATTTGGAATCAACGTAAAGAAAAAAAATCATGGTATGCGCATCAAATTCGGGAACAACTCATTTCAGTAGCTTCTTTAGAATTACAAAACAATCTGCTATTAATAAAAGCGCTTGTGGCACTTTGCCCGCTATTAGGTTTATTAGGAACCGTTACTGGTATGGTTGAGGTTTTTGAAGTTATGGCGATTTCGGGTTCTGGTAATATCCGTTCAATGGCTGCGGGAGTTTCAAAAGCAACGGTGCCGACGATGGCCGGCATGGTTGCAGCACTTTCTGGTGTATTTATGAGTGTGTATTTACAGCGTCAAGCATCAATCAAACGTGAAGTGCTAAGTGAAAAAATGACCCTGGATCATTAGTCATTTCTTTATATTACAGTTGGAATATTAATTATGCGAAGAAGAATTGGACAATTTAGTGGTGAAGAAGACGATTCAGCCATTGATATCACACCTATGCTAGATGTGGTGTTTATCATGTTAATCTTTTTTATTGTAACCGCAACTTTTGTTAAAGAAACCGGAATTGATGTAAATAGACCTGATGCACCGACATCAGTGAAACAAGAAAATGCAAATATATTGATTGCTATTAGTGCAGAAAATGAAGTATGGATTGATCGTAGGAAAGTCGATATACGGCAAGTTAGAGCCAATATTGAACGTTTACACGCGGAAAACCCTCAAGGTTCAGTCGTCATTCAAGCAGATAAAGATTCTAAGACAGATACATTGGTTAAAGTAATGGATTCCGCTAGGGCAGCAAATGTATTCAATATCGCTATAGCTGCTGATGAAAATTAATATATAAATTAATATATTTTAGCGAGTAGTTATAAATTGTCTAATGTAGCCATTACAAACCAGCTTTCACCCATTAATGGTTTGTTTCGTTTGTTGATTAGTGTACTAGTTGCTATAGCGGTGACAGCAACTTTGCTCTGGACTATGCAATATTTGATTACCAGTGCTAATAATGAATTAGACAAAAAGAAACGTGGGCAGATGGTTGATTTTGTGCGCGTTAAAAAACAAGAAATCGTTGAGCAGAAAAAAGTTAAACCAGAAAAGCCACCACCACCAAAAATTGCTCCTGAGCCACCCAAGCCTCAATTAGACGATGTGAAACCCGAGGCTGAAAAAATTGCACTCAGCGCGGTAGATGTAAATGCAGAAGTGGATGTGAGTGCAGATGGATTTTCTAGTGGGTTTTCCGATGGTGATATGCTGCCGATTGTTAAAGTTCAGCCACAATATCCGCGTCGTGCCTTATCTCGTGGAATCGAAGGCTATGTAATTGTGCAGTTTACCGTTACACAAAGAGGTGGCGTTAAGGATGCAATAGTGGTCGATTCAGTACCTAAAACGGATGTGTTTCATAAATCTGCAATAAATGCAGCGTTAAAATTTAAATATAAGCCCAAGGTGGTTGATGGCAAGCCTGTTGAAGTACCGGGTGTGCGTAACAAAATTACTTTCCAAATTGAACGTTAATGGTGGATATAGAAATGTTAGATAAACGAAAAAATGCTTTAGCTAGAGTTTTAGTTTTTCTTATGCTCGTAAGTACTGCATTCTGCTTTACGGGATTAACCAATGCGGTTGCGAAAAATAAAGATGAAAAAGAACAGAAAACTAAACAAACAGAAGCTATGAGTCAGAATGTCTTCAAAAAGTTACAAGAAGCTCAGGCGCAAGTAGAAGCAAAAAATTATCTTGGCGCACATGTTGCGTTGAAAAATATTCGTGAAAGTAGCCGGCTATCTGATTATGAACAGGCGCAAATTTGGAACTATACTGCTTATACCTATTATCTTCAGGAAAAATATGAAGATGCAATTAGCGCATACAACAACGTATTAAAACAAAAAAATCTACCAGATGCGCTTAAACTAAGTGTATTAAAAACCATAAGCCAATTATATTTTGTGGTGGCTGATTATGATAGTGCGTTAGGTACTATCAAAGAGTTAATTGCAGAAACAGAAGAGCCTGGTGCGGATTTGTATCTGCTATTGGGTCAAGCATATT
The DNA here is from genome assembly GCA_964486815.1 of uncultured Thiotrichales bacterium. Taxonomy (GTDB): domain Bacteria; phylum Pseudomonadota; class Gammaproteobacteria; order UBA4575; family UBA4575; genus JABDMD01. Next base: position 125,809 of record CAZAOO010000005.1, on the reverse strand, counting down.
TTCAACAAGAAGATTATAAAAATGCACTGCAACCTATGCGTACAGCAATAAAAATGTACGAAGATCAAGGTAAACGTCCTAAAGAAAACTGGTTATTGATTTTGCGTGTAATCCATTACGAACTGGAAGATTATGACAAGATGGTCGTGGTGTTAAAGAAACTTATTCGCTTGTATCCTAAAGATTCATACATGATGACTTTGGCCGCCGCATATAGTCAACTTGGCGAAACAAAAAAACAGTTAGCGATTATGGAAGTACTCTATGAAAAAGGCTATATCACCGAACCCAAACAAAAAGTGAATTTGGCTAATTTGTTTTTATTACATGGCTTGCCCTATAAAGCTGCCAAGGTGATGGAGAAAGAGCTAGCTGAAAATACTATTGAAGAAAGTGAAAAAAACTTACGATTACTTTCGCAGGCATGGCAGCAGGCGAGATATGATGAAAAAGCAATACCGCCATTAGAAAAAGCAGCATCGTTATCGGATAAAGGCGATCTTTATATTCGTTTAGCACAGTTATATATCAATCTTGGTAAATGGGATGAGTCAAGTACTGCTCTAAATAAAGGGCTATCAAAAGGAGGTTTGAAGCGGCCAGATACGGCACAAATTATGCTAGGGATGTCTCTGTTCAATCAGAAAAAATTCACATCTGCACGTAGTGCATTCCTAAGTGCATCAAAATATGAAAAGAGCAAAAACGTAGCACACCAGTGGATTGCTCATATTGGTGATGAAATTAAACGGCAGAATCTACTTAAACAGGAGGTCACAGCATAAAAAGTTGATGAATTTTTCATTACATTAGTTAATGTTTAATTAATTTAAATTTTATAACTAACTGAGTAGGCAGCTAATTAGAATTTACCATTATTATTCTGTGGATAAAGCCCTACAACTATAATTCAAGTTAAATGTTTATGTAACATTTCAGGCCTATAAATACTCTCATTGAATTTCATTGTTAGTAGAGAGAGTTTCAATGGCCCTAAATATCACGCACTTGCATGATGTTTCATCACAAGAAAGTAAAAATAATGTTAAGCAGTCAATTTTAGTTACTGGCGGTGCTGGGTTTATTGGCTCAAATTTTGTCAGATTATTACTAAATTGTGAAAAGTTTAATTTAATCAATCTTGATTCCTTAAGTTACGCAGGAAATATCGATTCGATTTCAGATGTTTTAAATCATCCAAATCATTTTTTTGTGCATGGTGATATTACAGATCGTTCATTATTATCAAAAATATTTCAACAATATAAGCCAGTAGCAGTAGTCAATTTTGCAGCAGAAAGCCATGTGGACCGCTCAATTAAAGATGCAGGCCCGTTTATACAATCAAATATTGTTGGCGTTTATGAGCTGTTAGAGGTTTCGCGACAATACTATGACATGCAAGATGAACATAGCGATTTTCGTTTTTTACAGGTTTCTACTGATGAGGTATACGGTGATTTAGATGCAGTAGGATATTTTACTGAAAAATCTAATTATCAACCTAGCTCACCTTACTCGGCATCCAAAGCAGCCGCTGACCATTTAGTGCATGCATACAATCGGACTTATGGACTGCCTACTTTAATTACTAATTGTTCAAATAACTACGGCCCATATCAATATCCTGAGAAACTAATTCCAGTAGTCATTATGAATGCCTTACGTGGTAATTCTATTCCAATATATGGCGATGGTAATAATGTTCGAGATTGGCTTTATGTCGAGGATCATTGTCGTGCAATTTTATCAGTATTAGAAAAGGGTGTAGTTGGCGAAAAGTATTGTATTGGCGGTGATAGTGAAAAAACTAATATTGAAATCGCAAAAATTGTTTGTGCGCTTTTAGATGAAATTTGTCCCAAGGCATCAGGTAAAAAATATCATGATCAAATTGTATATGTTGAAGATCGCGCAGGTCATGATCGTAGATATGCGATTAATTTTGAAAAAATAAACAAAGAACTAAATTGGTCACCCATTGAGAATTTTGAGTCAGGAATTACTAAAACCATTCAATGGTATTTGGATCATCAAGCTTGGTGTGATGTTGTTCTTAATCCTACTAATAATAAATCAGTACTTAAACGTTCAGCATAATTACTTATAAAAGGTTGTAATAGACATGTCAAAAAATACTAAAGGAATTATTCTTGCAGGTGGTAATGGTACGCGTTTATACCCACTAACTTCAGTGGTAAGTAAACAGCTGCTCCCTGTATATAATAAACCTATGATTTACTACCCGCTTACGACTCTAATGCAAGCAGGTATTAAGGATATTTTAATTATTACAGATGTAGGACAAGTAGAGCAGTTCCAAAGGCTACTAGGAGATGGTAGCAAATGGGGCATCAACCTAAGTTATGCTACGCAAGAGACCCCACGTGGGCTAGCTGATGCATTCATAGTGGGTAAATCATTTGTAGGCTATGACAATAGTTGTTTAATTTTGGGCGATAATATCTTTTATAGTCCAAACTTTTCAAGTTCATTGCAAATAGCAAAGCAAAGAGAACAGGGTGCTACAGTATTTGGCTATCGTGTCAAAGACCCACAACGTTTTGGTGTTGTTGAATTTTCTGATAGTGGTGAGGCTTTGAGTATTGAAGAAAAACCAGTTAAGCCAAAATCAGATTATGCAGTAACGGGGTTGTACTTTTATGATAACGATGTAGTTGATATTGCAGCTCAACTGCAACCATCTGTTAGAGGTGAGCTGGAGATAACAGATGTAAATAACGTCTACTTGCTTAATAAAAAATTACAAGTTGAAAAACTAGATAGTGATTCGACCTGGATGGATGCAGGTACTCACGATTCACTTTTAGAAGCTTCTAATTTTGTTGGATCAATTCAAGCTACCCAGGGTGTTCACTTAGCATGTCCGGAAGAAATCGCTTTTAATAATGGCTGGATTGATGGTGAAAATCTTGAATTCATAGCAAATTTGTTTGGTACAAATAGTTACCAAGGTCATTTGCTCAATTTAGCAAGGTGTGCGTAGCGTTATGAAAGTCGAAAATACTAAATTGTCAGAAGTTAAGGTAATTATTCCTAATGTGTTTGTAGATGAAAGGGGGCACTTTAGTGAAACATGGAATAGAGTGCGTTATCAAGAAGCTGGTATAGCTGAAGAATTTGTCCAGGATAATCTTTCTTATTCAAAAAAGAATGTGCTTAGAGGATTGCATTTTCAAAATCCTAACGCACAAGGTAAATTGGTTTCTGTCCTAGATGGCGAAGTTTTTGATGTGGCAGTAGATATAAGAGTAGGTTCACCATCGTTTGGTCAATGGGTAGGTGTCTATTTGTCATCTTCCAATTGTAAGCAACTTTATGTGCCACCAGGTTTTGCGCATGGGTTTTGTGTTACGTCTGATCATGCCTTGTTTAGCTATAAATGTACTGATATATACAATAAAGCCGCTGAACACTGCATTATCTGGAATGACCAGGATATCAATATACATTGGCCGATAAGTAATCCTATCGTTTCAGACAAAGATCAAGATGGTGTGTTGCTTTCTTTGCTAGGTTTATCAGAGCTTCCTGAAGTTGAACATGCTGAGGAATATCAACGTACAGGTACTGAATGACTGAGCGTGTACTTATAATTGGTTGTAATGGCCAAGTTGGTCGTGAACTGATTGAGACCTCTAAAAGTCTCGGAGAAGTAATCGCAATATCACGTAACTCTGTACCGTTTAGTATCGATTTGCTCGAACATGATACGATTCGAAAAGTTATTCGCAATTTTAATCCAACGATAATTATTAATGCTGCAGCATATACTTCAGTAGATAATGCAGAGCAAGAAATCGATTTAGCCACAAAAATAAATTCTGAAGCACCAGGTATTATTGCTGAAGAGGCAAAATTATTAGATGCTCTATTCGTGCATTATTCAACAGATTATGTATTTGATGGCACTAAAAATTCACCTTATGAAGAAAATGATTACCCAAACCCTATAAATGTATATGGAGAATCAAAATTATCAGGTGAGAAGTTAATACAAGCTACGCATTGCCGGTATTTAATTTTTCGCACGAGCTGGGTATATTCACCAAATGGTAACAACTTTGTTAAGTCTATTATAAGACTTTCAAACGAGCGAGATAATTTGAAGATTGTAGATGATCAAATCGGCTGCCCAAATTCTGCTCATTTTATTGCAACCACTACCGTTAAAGTTTTGCAAAAATATCTGAAAAAGTATCTAAGTTTGAATGAAAAAGATATGCATGAGTTGCATGGTATCTACAATTTGAGTATTTCAAAATCCATGTCTTGGTATGAGTTTTCAAAAATAATTATTCACATAGGATATGAAAGAAAACGCTGTAAAAGAATTAATATAAGTCCTATTCCAACTAGCGATTATCCAACAGCAGCTAAACGACCTCAATATTCAGTGCTTTCTAATAAAAAGCTATTTGATAAGTTTAAAATTCATGAAATGCCATGGGTGTTTTACTTAGAAAAATGTATCGATTCATTGTAGTGTTGTATATAACAATTTAGTATGAATATATACGTTATTTTAAAATATGTATATGTAAGTGTATTTGTAGTATACCTTTTGATTTCATCAAAACTATCCGCATGGGAGCCTGTCTACGATGATGAAACCCAATTAGTGCTGGAAAATAAAGATAACTTGTTGAGATGGGTTCAAGGTGAGTCTGTTGAGGAAAAAGAAATCACACCATTGCCAAATATTGTAGGCCTGGTAGTTGAGAATGAGCTTAAAGTTAAAGTAGGTGAAAACGGGCTTTTCCCGGTTAGCAGTGCAAATTTGGGTGCCTCAGGTGTAGTTACTATTAAACCAGATAAACGAAATCTGCCATTGCATTTAAGTGTTTGTGAAACAGACCCTAAAAAAGGCACATGTCTGGATGATTTCACCAAAAATATCAGTATTGATTATTCGAATGGTGAGACAGCATCTTTCGCTATATTTTATCATGCATATAAACCAATAAAACTTAATTATGCAAAAAGTCGTATCTTTATCAGATATGTTGATAAAAACACAGGAGAGCCTGTAGGCGTAACCTCAATTGTGATGAGTACGGAGTAATATAAGAGCATGGCCATAGCTTAAGATGTCTTTCTTAATACAAAATATATAAGGTTTTAAATAATTATTAATTTACCTGATTAATTATTGTTCTATGAAAGAAAACTGTAATACTTGTGAGATAGGATAATAAATATAAATTTCAAAATATTATATATCCAGGTGTTGAACGTAATATGAAAATTTCTCAAAAAAAACTACGCATTTTTTTCTTTAAGAAACTTACCGGCATAGCTGTGGTTGCAATCGCGATAATTTCTACTAGTTACTTTATCAGTGTAAATTATTTTTCAGTGAATGATGAAAAAGTATTACAAGTGGTTGAAAAAACTAATGATTTAGACACGAGTGTCGGGGAAGTAAATAGTGTCGTGGAATTAAATAATGAGAACGCAAAAAATCTTCATGAATCTCATTTACTTAAAATAAAAAGAGAACTTGATGAAGCACAGAATAATTATGTGAAAGCTCTAAAACCAGAGCAATTAAAAGTAACATTTGAAGTTACTGAAGAATACATACGGCTATATGCGCGCCAAGCAACGTTGAAAGATGTATTAGCTGCTTTTATAAGTAAGTTCAATGTAAAGCTGATTGATCACACCTCATCATTTGAGAGCTTGGGTGCAAAGAAATCGTTTTATCTTTCAGGAACACTGTATGAGATTTTAAACAATTCTTTAAAAAAATATGGTTATGACAATTTCGTTTTAAATTTTGAAATAAATAATAATGGTGATGAGTTGGCCTCCGTTTATTTGCTAGAGCCTCCTCATGATTTAGAAATAAATACAAATGAATCTACACAGCTTGCTTCTAGCGAGCCTGTAGTTCAAGAAAGCAGAATTACCAATAGATTAAAGCAGCAACTATTGCCCACTTCAGGCATCGTATTGGATACGCCTGTTGCAGGGCAAGGACAAGCAGTTGTGACGGGTAGCGCAGATATTGCGAACGCTAAGAGGGTGCTTGATGCAGAATCGAATGTGTTGATAATAGAGCCAGGTACCGATTTAAGTAATGGAATTCCTGAGAATTTGCAGCCTAAAATGGCAAATATGATTAGACAGGTCGACAGCGATACAAAATCACTGGTTGCAGCGTTACAAAATATTGAAGCACAGCAAAAGGCAAATCAGATTTTAAATCCTTAAGCTAAATAGTAAATCTAAAAGACAAGCTTAGAATCTTGTGCTTTCTCCTGTTTTACCCTGAATGCCATCAATTATTCCGTATGCAATCATTTTAAGGTTCTGATATCTGGGTTTTATCAAAAGACACATTATAAAAATTTGGATAGATCTTCGCATGTCAAATATCTGCCATCTAAAATATGTATAGTCACGCTTGTACAATAAAATAGTATTTCTGAACATATAGTAATATCTAAATGGTTTATGTTTTGATAAATAGCGCCATTTCCCAAGCCAGATACGATAAGAGTTTTCTCCAAGGGAATGTTGCATTTTTGAATGCAGAGCAACATAAGCTGAATACCCTTTTTTTATAGCACGCAAGTGCCAGTCGGTATCTATATGGTCTATAAATAGACTGTCATCCATATATCCGACATGCTGGAATATTGTAACTGGTATTAAACTACCCGATGAAGCTGGAAAACTAACTCTCTCATATGTTTTAGAAGTTGACATGTGTTCTACATAAACAATTCTATGCACGCGATATTTATCTATTTTTATAATAGGCATATATCTATTTAATTTTCTATGAATTATTAATGGACCTACTGAAGAAACCCTTATGCCATTATTGGTTAAATCATTTAGCACAAGCATTTGTTCGCTTATCATAGTTTTACTAGGAATACTGTCTTGATCAAAGATAACAACATATTTTTTATTTAATTTTTCTGCCCATTTTATGCCATGGTTATGTGCTGTTGAGAGTCCTACATTTTTTTTCATCCATTTATATTGAATACTCGCACTTTGGTAAGTTGTTTTTACTAAGCTAGCAGTAATTTCATTAGGTGTATTGTCAACTATTAAGCAAAGACCTACTTGTGGACTGATGCTATTAATCAGTTGAGATAAAGTTTCAAAGTCAGGGTTGTATGTAACAATAATAGCTGCTACTTGGTCATTAAATTCCATTAAATAGAGGTATATATTTTGTTACGTGCTGTAAAAGTTACTGTGTGTGTATATTGATGATCATTACAAAGTAAAGTTCATTTTTAGTGATTATTAACATTAAAAGTGCTTTGATATTCTGTTTTTAACACTTGACGGCCCTTCATTTATTAGCAAATCTAAAGCTTCTTTGTATTTTCTGGGTTTAATACATAGCTTGGCGAAATTAGTTAACTTTTCGGATCTTGGAATATCAGTTAATAATGTACCTTGTTGCCCCATACCTGCTTGTGTGTTGATAAACATCGATTCCCAGGCATCAGCAGAATTTCTTAGGGAAAAATTTTCATTCACATACATTCGTGCTGATTTAGCAAGTGAGCTTCTTTTATCAATAGATATAATAAGTTCAAGTATCGAGTTGTACCAACTATCTGACTCGTTTTCACATAGAATGCCATTTATGCCATTATTGATAACTCCAGAATAGGGAAGCAAGTCGGAACTAATAGTGGGTATTCCAGCTAAAGAATAATCTAAATACTTTATTGCGCTTTTACAACTACTGAATTTAGAATCATCAAGTGGTATTACACCAACTGTATTGTCTAATGTGGCAAGAAAGGCTTTAAAATGGTCATAAGTCATATTTGGATGCCACTCAATAGTAAGTTTTTCACTTTCGAGTGCTTCACCTGGGGGACCAATTGCAATTATTTTAATATTGATATCTTTATTGTTAACTAACTTATGCAGAGTTTCATAAACAAAATCTACACGCACTGAATCACTTGAAGCAATTAGAATATTTACAGGATCAGTGCTATCGTAATGTTTGGTAGGTGGGTATAAAGTTTTTGCACAATTGGGTATTACATGAATTCGATTAGTATATTTAAGCAACTCATTTTTTAGTGTTTCAGTTGTAACAGTGACGGCATCAGCCATGCGAAAAGCTTCCTCTAAGAATGGTTTGGAATTTTCGCAAGATTCGTGAGAAATAAGGAAAGAGGGCACTTCTGTCAACAAATCATCTATATCAAATATTATTCTTTTGCCTAACTTTTGAAACATTTCAATTATACCAAGCATTGGAATATTAACTTCTCTTTGAAAAACTATTGTATCCGCCCAGGCTATATCTTCCGGTGTCCATTTGTCACTTTGAAGAATCCTTAAGGCTCCTCCATATACTGAACAATATTTATCTAGAGGGTCACGAATTCTAATATTCCCAATTGACCAATCTGCAAAAGGTAATAAGCATAAAATTTTAGATTGATTTAATGTGTTGAATCGTATATTACGTTCAATTATTTCAGATTGATTAGAAGGCTTTGCAGATAATATATATTGAAATACTTCTTGTTCATCATCATTAGATAATTTTTTGACAATATCTAGAGTGTTAGGATCAACTATAGTTTCAGTTTCATTTCCTCCAACAATTGTCCTATCTATCACGTCAATGCAATAGCCTGCATCAGTGAATAATTCTATCAGCGAATCTTTAGTGAAAAAACGCAAATGGGTTCGATCCATTATTCCACATTCATTGTATGTCCACTTTCCAGTGCTCAACATTGTACGAATAGAAATATGTGCAATATTTGGAATAGAGATAACGATAGCGCCTTTATCAGATAGTATTTTTTTGCATTTTTTGAGTACATCTAATGGGTTTACTAAATGTTCCAGTACGTCACCAAATGTAATGTAATCAAATTCTAATTTTAATAAATTCGAGTCATTCAAAAATTCTTCAATCGTACCTGTAAACACTTTATCGATGCGAGATCTAGCTACTTCAGCTGTTTTTGGATCAATTTCGATGCCCCATACTTCATGTCCAAAATCTTTAAGTAAGGCTCCAAAAAATCCTGTTGAGCATCCAACTTCTAATATTCTGCTTATTTTATTATGGCAATTTTCTTCTATAATACGAAACATTTTTGAGTGTGAACTATTTTCTACTAATAAATTTAAGTTTGTTTCATATTCATTTGTAGAGATATTATTGTGACTAATCTCTTCTGATGTTTCTTCTTTGTTAACGATTTTATTCTTATTGATTGCATTTTCTATGGATGTTAGAGATTCTAGTTTTTCTTCATTTTCTTTAACTAGGCATGTTAGTTCTTCTATTTCAAGGAATTTTTCATCTAAAAGACTTGTGGTTTTTTTATATATATTTTCCAGATTATTATAAGCTTCATTCATATTCGAATACTTATTTTCACTATCAATAATCATTATTTCATGTTTTTTTAAGTTATTTATAGTTTCTAGATATTCTTTTTCAAGTTCCTTGCGAGATTTTTCTAGTAATTCATTATTTTTTAATGTTTCGTTTAAATTATTTTCCATAATATTTAATGCCGTCATAGTTTCATTAAGGATTTGTATGGTATTGTCATAGTTAGCTAACAGTGACGTGCTGTTCTTATATTCATTTTTTAATTGTTTGTCACGTTGTTCTAAAGATTTTAGTGTTTCGTTGTAAATATTTTCAAGATTATTATAGCTTTGAAATAGTTCATTGTTATATTTCTCTTTTTCGCTAATTTGTAAATCTTTAGAATTTAATAACTTCACAATGCTTTCGTAATTGCTCACGTATTCAGATATATACTTTTTAAGAGAATTAACATATTCATCATTCTGACTTAGTTGTTTGTCTTTTATTAATAATACCTCTTGAGTTTTTTGATAACATTCTTGTGTTTTAGATATTATTTTATTTAACTCTGATTGGTTAAATTCATAGTTCTTGATTATTTCTTCTGCATTATAAAAAGTATCTTTTAATAACTTGGACTTCTTAAACTGATTTTCTAATAATTTTGAGAAAGTATTAAAATATTTAAAAAAATTATCTCTAAATAAGTTAATTTCAGAATCATTTGTTATTCCTTTACTCAGATTCTCTAATAGCAAGTAATACTGTATTGAAAAATTATATAATCCTTCTTTTTTTGAAGTTTTAGTAGAATTTATATTATGATGTTTTAATGAAGGATCAATAAAATCAATAATATATTTATTATTTGTAAAGTTAGATTGCACATTATTTTCAGAAAGATGCTTGGATATTTTAGATAATTCAATATTAGTATTGTTTATTAATGAAGAATAGTTAACAAATATACGGGCAGAAGTGCGTGTATAGTATTCTGCATCTAAATTATGTAATAACCATAAAAGTAAGGAATGTTGCTTATCTAAACCATCTCTATGCGCCAAAGATTTAACAACTTCTGATGGATGACGATATATAATTAAATATATGGGTTTTATATTATGATTTTTGAATAATGTTTTCCACACCGGTAATAGTCTACAAGTTCGAGGGTCTTTAAACCCCCAAATTTCATGGCCTATAAAATCGTTAGCAATTATAGAGTCAAGCTTATTTATATGATTTGTTATAAGCTTATTTGACCAATTGACTTTTGATGAATCAAATACCCCATCCCAGTCTAGCGATAAACTTTCGTATAATTTATTATGAGTCTCTAAAATACTCTTATCTTCCCAGAAACCCTTGTCATTAACACCTTTAACTGGTTCGATCAGATTATTTCCAACGAACACTCCAAGTTTATTAACTATTCCCATTAATGCAGAGGTGCCACTCCTATGCATTCCAAGCACAACTACTACTTTTCTTTCTTTATTCATGCTACTGCTAATTTATCAATATTGATCTTTGAGGTGATCAAAAAGTCAATTGTGCCGGTAGTTTGAATTCTATCTTGTTCTTTAACTTTGAACATTAGAATATCTATTGTTCTAGCTAAGAAAGAATCTTTGCCATCATTTTTGCTAGTAACTCCTGCATTCATGAAATAAGTACCTTTATTCAGTAAGCACTTAAATTTAAATTCAATATTTATAATTGTATTCTCTTCAACAAATTTAATAGGCGAACAAAATGAAGTATTTGTAGCGCCACCCAACTCTAGACCAGTGATAGTCTTTATTAGCATTCCTAATCTGATGTTGTGTACATCTTCGTTAAACTTTATGTTATAGCAAAAAATATAGTCATTTCTGGGTACTAATATATTTACTTTTTTATTATCTAATGTCTTTATATAAGCATCATTAATAAAAACATTATAGTTTTCATAATGAATAGTGCTTGTGGGTTTCAAGCTGGCATCAAAGTCTTCAGTTAGTTCACTAAATGAAACTGTGCTTGTTTGGTTATCTATACGATCTGAATCTAATGTATTGTTTTTAATTTCCGTTAGGATGTTAGCTTCATCATGTGAATTGCTATAAATGAGTTTTTGATAGTATGAGACTATATTTTTAGGCTGTCCTATTGTTAACATCTCGCCATTTTCTAATAAAACTGCGCGGTCACATAATTCAACTACTAACGAAGCATTATGAGAGACAAATAAAATCGTACCTTGTCTCTTTTTAAACTCATGGATTTTTGAAAAACATTTTCTTTGGAAAGCCTCATCGCCTACAGCAAGCGCTTCATCGATAATAAGGATTTCAGGTTCGGTGTTTATTGCAATTGAGAATGCTAGGCGAACATACATGCCACTGGAATATGTTTTTATTGGTTGGTCTATAAATGTATTTAATTCTGAAAATTCTATAATTTCATCCATTTTCTCCTTAATTTGGCTTTGGGAAAGTCCCAGTATGGTTGCATTGGTAATAATATTTTCACGCCCTGTATATTCAGGGTTAAAGCCCGCACCTAACTCCAGCAATGCAGCAATTCGTCCCGTTGTTTCAATACTGCCGGTGTTTGATGCTAGGACTTTGGAAACAATTTGTAAGAGAGTAGATTTTCCTGAACCATTTCTACCGACTATACCAACAGTTTCGCCTTTATAAATTTGAACAGATATGTTTTTTAGAGCCCAAAACTCCGTATAAAATTTTGAATTAGCTACGTTGTGCATTGTAGTGCTATTGCTTCTGATAAATACATTTGAGATAGAATTGTATAGGCGATGTTGCGGTTTTTTATAAATCCTATACTTTTTTCCAACTGCATTGAGTGCTATGGCGATCTGGTTATTCATAATTTTATATTTCAGCTTTAATTTAGCTAGATGACGTCTGCAAAACCATTTTTAGTTTTCTCAAACCAGAATTTTCCACAATAAGCAAAAGCTAAGCTAACAAAAATATAAATTAGAGTAATTTTTAGGTTCGGTGGGTTACCCCAAATAATAACATCTCTGGCTTGTTCAATAAGAAATGTAAACGGATTTAGATAGATTATAGCTTTTAAATCATCAGGAATTGCTTCAGCTGGGTAAAATATTGGGCACAGGAATAATAACAATGAAATAAATATTCCAATTCCATGTGTAATATCTCTAAAGTAAACTCCTAATGAAGCTAGTATCCATGATAAGCCAAGCGTAAAGAGTACAAGCGGAATCATTATTAATATTATAGATAAGTAAGTGATATGTAACTTACCTTGAGTAATAAATACTAATGCTGTCAAAACAACAAGACCAACTAATAAATGAAAAAATGCAGCACTTACTTTTACAGTTGGCAGCAAATAGAGTGGGAAGACAACTTTTTTTACATAATTGCTATTTTGTATAATAGTATTAGGAGCTTGATTGATAGATTCTGCAAAGAATTGAAATAATAGCAGCCCAGAATATAACAGAGCCGCCAGTTCAAATTGATCAACTTCAGTAGTATGCCACTTTATTTGGAATATTTTTCCAAAGACTAGTGTATATACACTTAGTGATAGTATCGGTATGAAAACAATCCAAAAAAGACCTAATAGTGAGCCTTTATAACGACTTGATATTTCTCTTTTTATTAAGTGAAAAAACAGCTCAAAATGTTTGGATTCAATTAGCATGAAAATTAGTAGTGAATGATTGTAGACACGCTATATGTAAGTATAGTCGTCCAACACTACGTTACGTAGATTACGATAATATGACAATGATGTTTAAATATTACAAAAATATATTAAATCAGTGAGTTAAGTATTTAAGTTTTTAGTATTGTCGATGTGATAATCAGATTATATATATGCCCACAATCTATGTGGGATTTGTAAACGCTATTCATAATTTAGAAACATGATAATTTAAATATTTATAACATAGAAGTAACAAAACTGTGTGACAGTTAGATTTAAGAAAAATATTTACATCTAACACCCTATCCATAACTCTATAATTTCTAAATTATGCACTCTACACCGCTTGTAAGCATTGTTATTCCTACCTATAACCAAGAAAGATATGTTCATGAGGCGATTGAATCTGCTATCGCACAAGACTATAAAAATATAGAGATTATTGTCAGTGATGATTGCTCAACTGATAATACCAGTCATGTGATTGCAGAATATGTGAGTAAGAATAGCAATATAGTTCACCTTAAAAATTCAAAAAACTATGGGCGAGTAAAAAATTATAGAAAGTGTTTATATGAGCATGTAAACGGAAACTACGTATTAAATCTAGATGGAGATGATTTTTTAATCGATGAAAGTTATATTACTAAAGCAGTTAATTTGTTTGAGAAAAATAAAGATATTGTATTGGTATTTTCTAATATAAAAACTTATATAGAATCCAGTGGGAAGTATCTATTAAATAATATGAATCATAGCCTTCCAAATTTAATCGATGGTAATTGGTTGTTTATAAACTACTATAAAAATTATTCTATACCTCATTTAACAAGTGTACATGATGTTGAATATGCAAGAAGCATTGGTTTTTATGAAGTAGATATTTATGGGGCTGATTGGGAATCTCAATTACGTTTAATTTTAAATAAAAAAGTAGGGTTTATCGATGAGTATGCCGGTGTATGGCGCAAGCATAAAAATAATGCAAGTCGTAATGTATCAGTAAGAGATATTATAAGAAACACACAATATATTGATAATCCTTACGAGTATGCAAAAAAATTTAAATTATTTCCTGAAAGTAAACTTAAAAGCTGGCGTATTAAGTTACTAAAACGCATGTTTTTTAATGGCATGTTGAAAATTATGTTTTTGAAACCAAAGGATACGAAAATACTGCTTCATGAAATCAAAGAATACGATACTATTTTTTATAGACTATTTATAACAGACCCCCGTTACATTACATTAAGAATTATATGTTTCAATAAACCTTTTTTACGTTGGGTGTTTAAAACTTTTATAAAACAAGAGTCATTTATTGATGATTTGTTAGCTGTACAAAAAAAATAATTGTTCGTTAGTTATCATAGGAAGTAACTGCTAGATTTCGAAAAGGATGGATGATGCTAATCTATAATCCTATATCCTACACCTCTTACAGTTTGAATAATGTTTGCGTGCCCGATGTTTTTTAATAGTCGCCTCAATCGCATTACATGCACATCAATAAGCCTATCGTCTGCTTCTGTAGACATGCTAGATATAATATTTTTCAATTGGGTTCTAGTAAAAACTTCGCCAGGGTTCGTCATTAATTCAAATAATAATTGATAGTCGGTCATAGGTAAATATGTGCTTTTGCATTTTCCTTTTATCCTCAACGATTTTGTATCAAGTTTTAAACCATGAAGTTCAACAACTCCTTCATTTTGCAAATTTACTGTTTGCTTTCTACTTATTACTGATTTAATACGCAAAATAAGTTCATTTGGGTCAAGAGGTTTGGAAAGGCAATCTTCTGCTCCTATACGCAAGCTTTCTACGCGACTAGATTCATATTCTGAACTATGAAGTGTAATGATTGGAAGCCAAGATAACTCGCTATCATTTTTTATAGAGGATAAAAAATTCCCGCCACCTATGTTTTTAAGCGTCCAGCTTAAGATCATTAATGAAAGAAGCTTATCTTTAATAATAGATAATGCATTTATGTGTGTCGCAGCTTCAACTGAATGAAAGCCAGCATCGGATACTATTGAAGACAACATCCTGAGGTAAATTTCATCTGATTCGGCGATTAGAACTGTTTCCATGTCAAGGCAGCTGGGTTCGAGTGTGTATTTATATTTTCATCTTCTTAATATAAACTTAAAGAAGATAATCATCCTACTGTGTCAATAATGAAGGGCTAATTATAAGTAATTCACTTTTACACTTTTGATATTATACTTATGTGATATTACAAATTTATTAATATTAATGAGTGATATTATTTATAAAACATTAATATTAATTATAGATATGTAACATAAAATTTTATCTATAGAATAAGTCATTGTAAGCAGTTTTTTAAAAGAAAATTCACTATCTTATTTGTATTATAGATTGAAGTGTTATTTTCAGTATCAATTATTAGATCTGCATTTTGTGGTTCTTCATATGGAGAGGTGATGCCAGTAAACTCTTTAATTAAGCCATCTCTTGCTTTTTGATAGTATCCCTTGGTATCCCTTTCTTCACAAATTTTTATTGAGCATTTACAATAAATTTCTATATAATCATTCTTATTTATCAACTTGCGAGCACTTTGTCGTTGTTTCCTCAAAGGCGAAATAAAAGCCGTAAGCGTAATAATTCCTGTTTCAGTGGCTAATTTACAGACTTCAGAAATACGACGAATATTTTTTCCCCTTTCTTGAAGCGAAAATCCTAAATCTTTACATAATCCATATCTGATGTTGTCTCCATCCAGTCTTGGGTTAAATACACTTTTCTATGTAAAACTTCTTCTACGCTATGCGCTAGTGTAGATTTTCCTGAGCCTGATAAGCCACTAAACCACACTACTAAACCTCGTTGGCCTAATAATTTTTCACGATTAGTTCGGTTTATTATTCCTGGATGTTTGACTATATTAGTGGTTCTAGAAAGCAATCTTATATCCATTAGCTGATTCAAATTATAGGAATATTTATATATAGGTGTTTTTTTATCATTGTAATGTTTCAGTATGATTAAATTAATAGCTGCTAGAGCTGATGCAAACGTATAGTCTAAAATATGTCAAGCTATTGTGTAAAAGAAAGTTTGAAATCATCACCCATTGTTGTCTAAATACTATTAAGGATTATTAAGGCTTACCCATTAGATTCTTGAACATAGATTATCTAGAAGTAAATGTAATTAGTGCTCCAACTACAAATAAGTACAGCTAATTCACTCACTTGCTTAATCTAAAAAAGTGCGAATTTATTAGAGTGTTTAACAATTATGGTGCTTGTATTCATAAAATATATTCGAATTATTCTTTGGTAGTTAATCTCATGACCAAAAACCATCGCTGAAGAATCACCATTTGGCTTCTCAATTGGTTCTGCTATCTTAGACGAGGTCAAGCATGGGTTGAGTGTAAAATAAAACTTTTAGATCATGGGTCAAATAAATGGACTGGAGATCCAATGCTACCAGTAGTTTGTGTAGGTTTTTGAAATTAAGAGGCTGCAAGAAGCATTATTTATTTTTAATCTAAAGTAGATATTAGTCAAAGTCTGATACTTACATGGTAAATATAAAGTCGTTTGTGATAATGCTCCTTATGTATGGAATCAATCCATTAAATTAAGAGAAAGGAATGTTTTGATTTAAGTTATAGCACCTCATCTTAGTTTTAAATGGAAGTACAATATGTTTATGAATCGTTAAGGACAGCGTTCGATAGATATACTACATTAGAGAATAAGCAAAAGTTTCGTATGGAGGCGCTCAGTTTTAGCGCTTTAAGATTATCAATATGTGTCGAATTATTATTTGCCCACATGTACTCTATATTTATATGCGTATAATTGTTTCAAATATAAATTTCTAAGATGTTGAATAATATAGTATTATATCTGCAGATTTTTAGTATATTTGCCTGCTTTATTTAAAAGTCTAATACTTAATGTTAATAAACACATAGGTGTCATTTTAATGCAACTTTTGGAGCAGGGTTCCCGAGGTTCAAATCTTTGTGTCCCGACCACCTTTACGTGTAAAGACTTCACGTAAATCAATAATGACGAAACCATTGTTATACAGTCTTCTACATGCTTTCTCAGCATCTTGCTTTAAATATCACTTCTAGTACATTTTCCATATGCAATTTAAAACTTTAGTCGATGCATTAATGCATAATCGAAGTGAAGACCGATTTGTGGGTTTCATAAACGGGCAAGATGAAGAGAAAATCATCACTTTTGATGCCTTGTATGAACGTGCCCTGGGTTTGTTGTATGTATTGCAACAAAAAGCAATGCAACAAGGTGATTATCTCATTTTGAATTTAAATGATAATGAGAAAATGGTGGATGTTTTTTGGGCGTGCCAACTGGGTGGTATTATTCCTGTACCACTGGCGATAGGAATTAGTGATCAACATCGCCAAAAAATTTTTAATGTCTATCAGCAACTGCTAGATAAAAAATCAAACAACGTATATCTATATACCGATCGTAAAACGCTGCTTAAATTACAAACCAGTGCTGATAAGCCATCTGAGGTTTCAGCCTATAAAGCCATCGCTGAGCATGTGTTATTAAGCGATGACGTGGTTGATGTGTCTAAGACGGGTCAGATTATAGAAGTTGCGCCTGAAGATGTTTCTTTTATTCAGTTCTCATCAGGGTCAACAGGAAGCCCAAAAGGCGTTGTGTTAAAGCATCGTAATTTAATGGCCAATATCGATGGGATTCAACAAGCTGCTGAGTTCACTGCAAAGGACACAAGCTTAAGTTGGATGCCGCTGACGCATGATATGGGGTTAATAGGATTTCATTTGAATCCTATAGTGTGTAATTACAACCACTACATTATGCGTACAGATTTGTTTATTCGTCGTCCTCTATATTGGATGACTGCCGCAAGTAACAAGCAAGCCAATGTATTGTGTTCACCTAATTTTGGTTACAAGCACTTTTTAAATGCTTATGGGCGCAAGGGGCTTGATGGAATAGATCTGTCACACATGCGTTTAATCTTTAATGGGGCAGAGCCTATCTCTGTGAACCTATGCGAGCAGTTTAGCAATGAAATGTCGAAGTTCGGCTTGCCCAGCAACAGTATGTTTCCTGTTTATGGTTTGGCTGAAGCAAGTTTGGCAGTAAGTTTTCCTCCTGTGAACTCAGACTTAAGCGTTGCAGATTTGCACAGAGAATCTTTGGCGATTGGTGCTAAAGCAGAAATCACTTCTCAATCCGATATGACTTCAACACTTGTAGGTGTAGGTTGGCCCATACCGCATTGCAAGGTAAGAATTAGTAGTAGTGAAGGAGAAGAATTGCCCGAAGGCACGGTTGGCCACATTCATATTGGCGGTGAAAATGTTACCGAAGAAATAATTGGTGATGATGGCAGAATATTTTTTGAGGGTGGCTGGGTTAGTACAGGTGATCTTGGTTTTGTATCTCAAAAGGGTCTTTTTATCACGGGTCGCTATAAAGAAATTCTTTTTGTGAATGGCCAAAATTATTATCCATATGATATAGAAGAAACACTGCAAGCTATATCAGGACTTGAGCATGAGCTAGAGTTGGGCAAGGTAGTGGTAGCTGGAGTTTCATCTGCTAAAAATGATTTAGAGCAGATAATTGTTTTTATTTTGCACAAAGGCAAATTAGATGAATTTAAAAACATTAGTTCACAAGTTAAAACAAGAGTTAATGAACAATACGGGATTGAAGTGCATTACGTTTTGCCTATAAGAAAAGTACCCAAAACCACCAGTGGTAAAGTGCAACGCTCCGCCTTGGTGGATATGTATCTTAACGGTGAGTTTGATGAGGTGTTAAATGAAATAGCGCTTGAAAAAGATGCGCTAGTGAATGTGAATGAGTCTAGTAATGATGAAATCGTTAATGCGATTAAGAAAGTCTGTAAAGAAGCACTAGCAGATAAAACATTTAGTATCGATGATAGTTTGCTGGAGCTGGGAGCAAGTTCGCTTTCACTGGTTGAAATTCATGCCGGTCTAGATGAGCTATACCCTGACAAAATTGAAATCACGGATTTAGTGGAATACCCAACCATTGCAGCGCTTGCCGAGTATATTAAAACCAAATAATCTTTAATCGTATAGGGATTTTTTCTTCTTCCATCTTTTGTGAGTCCACAGCCAGTCTTGCGGTTGTTGCAGAATTTGCTGTTCTACAGCGTTGACATATTCTTTTAAAACTACATTTGAGTTTTTTTCATAAGGTGGTTTGCATAGCAATTTAAAACTTGCTTTATATTTACCGCGGGTAATGCGCTCAAAGGTCATAAAGAATACCGGATATTTAAACAGAGTTGCTAATTTCTCTAGGCCAAGATAAAACGGAGTGTCCTGATTTAAAAAGGTTACCCAATAAGCGCCATCTCTGCGTCTAGGGGCCTGATCAGGTGTAATAGTGATAATGCGTGTTTGTTTTGCACGTTTAATTAATTCTGTTACACACGTTTTGGCGGGCGTTAGCGTGATATTGAATTTTTCGCTAGATTCCAGTGCTAATTCGTTGGCCCACTTAAGATGTAAAGGTTTATATATATTATCAAAAGGGTAGTTGAGTTTCTGGTTGGCAGCTAGGATGGCCCATTCTAAATTACTTTGGTGGGCTAGAGTTAACAGAACGGTCTGTCCTTGTTGTAAATACTTCTCAATTTCCTCACTATCTTCAAAACTTACATGTTTCAGTAGATTTTCTGGTTTCATGTTAATGCTTTTTATAATTTCAAAAAAAACCTCACTACTATTCTTATAGTGATTTTTAAGTAATGTCTTTTTTTCTATAGCACTTAGATTCGGAAAAGAGTTATGTATATTATTTTTTGCGATGCTGCGTTTGAATCGAATAATATAGAAAAGGAAAATATAAAGTGGCCATGAAAAACAATATAAAATAGGCAGTGGAATTGCTGCAATGAGTTTTATGATGAGCTTTTGCAAAGGATTGTTTTGTAATTTGAGTAAAAGCTAGTGAGTATAATCTAGACGTGGGTTGGCTTTTTAAGTTTCCATCTTCGGTACGCCCATAGCCAATCTTCAGGGTTCTCGCGCACCTGGGTTTCAAGCTCAGAAATATACAAACGCATAATTTGATTAGGTTCGTCTGCAAATGGAGGTTCAGCGAGTAACTTTAATGTTGCTTGATAATAACCCTTACGTGTTCTTGAGAGCGACATAAATATAACTGGGTATTTAAAGGCTCTGGCTATTTTTTCAGTACCAGTGTGAAAAGCTGTATCACGATTTAGAAATAGTTGCCAATATGGAGAGTCATCTTTTTTGGGGGATTGATCAGCAGCCATTGCGAGCATGCGGGTAATTTTAGCTCGTTTCAATGATTCTGCTACACAGGTTTCCATGACTAAGGGGGTTACATCAAAGCGAGCGCGTAAATAGTAAAATAATTTTTCCAGACTGTCAGTGCGCTGTTTTCGATACACTGTATCAACGGGAAACTTTAAATGTTGAGCGCAAGCAGATAGGGCCCATTCAAAATTACAATAATGTGCTGTGATGATAATTGCAGATTGGTCTTGCTCTAAAAAATATTCTAGCACATGTATATTTTTAAACTCGACACGGTTTTTTATTTCTTCTTTTCTGAAAGAAAGTGATTTAATCGTTTCAGCAATCACCATGCATGTGTTTTTGTAATGGCTTTTAGCAAGTGCGTTGCATTCGTCATCAGAATATTCTGGGAAACAGGCTTTAATATTGTTAAGCGTGAGTGTTTTTCTAACTTTTAAGATGTGAAATAAAACTAAATAACAACACCAGGAGATTCCGTATAACACTCTTAGAGGCAGCAAAGATAAAACTTTAAGAAAAGGAATCAGCATATTAGATTTTATTAAGGTTCGTGATACTTTTGCGGTGGCTGGGTAATTATAGCAACGATATAAAAATTTTAGTGAAAAATTAGTACCGATTAATAAGCGTATTCTTGATGCTTTTGTCATTTCTGTCAGTACATTAAGTTGCTTGTCTGAAGTAAGCAGAAATATTTTCTATATGATAAACGTCAAAACTGTTAAGACCTTACCGCTATTGAGTACGGAATGTATAAAAAATACACTGGATAATCTATCTAACATTAAGTGTTATCAAATGCCTAATCGCGAGTGGTTAAGTATAATTGTCATTATTTATTTTGCCGGTGGTTTCTCTACTGTCCACATAATAGGTCGTTATAAGTTATGCGAGAGAGATTGAACCAAGTATACATCACTATAAAATAGTTGTACTTAGGTCCATCAATTTCTATTCTGCCTTAATAAAATCAATTTGTTCTTGTGTTTGTCCATGGTGTATCACTCGAATTCAACATAGTTTAATTTCTAGGTCTAATTTCTAGAAATAAGACTCGATATTAATTTCTGCTTTTTCTTGTTTATTTGCTTTATGTTTGAGCAAGTGGTCGACTGGGACAAATTAAATCTAAATCTTCACTCTATTAATCATTCACTGCGATGGATGGCTAGTGATACACTAATACTGCTGGCGCCCGTAGCTCAGCTGGATAGAGCATCGGCCTTCTAAGCCGAGGGTCACAGGTTCGAATCCTGTCGGGCGCACCATTTTATTTATGGCCTTTTAGGCCAAAAATAAAATGGTATGTATTGAGTTATTCGAACCGAGGTTCGACAAAATCTTCAGGAACGATTTTTAACATCGCTGTAGGCGATGGCCGCAGGGCAAAATATATGGAAGTATTTTTTAATCCTGTCGGGCGCCCAATAATGAGTAGTGTGGTGTACCATGTAATAGTAGGTATCAACAGTACATATTTGATCACATAATACTACGCTCTCTAAAAAGTAACATAGTCAATTTATCCAGAAATACGTTAGTATCCGGTTTCCAATTATGGTGAGCGTAGCTCAGTTGGTAGAGCGCAGGATTGTGATTCCTGTGGTCGTGGGTTCGATCCCCATCGCTCACCCCACTTTTTCTATAAACGGTTATAGCTATCGTTATAGCTATACAGAGATAGATTAAATAATTTTTTATTATCTAGGCTAAGTAATTGCAATTAGTAATATTTGCAAATGGAAATATGCGGTCTTACTATTAGACTAACAATATGAATAACAGTAAATGCCTAAATAACTTGTAATGGCAAATATGAATAAAATTGGTCGTTTAAAGCATTTTGTTAAAGACGAATCTTGATAATAATTTTTGGAGTAACTCTAGATGAAACATTTAAAATTAATATGTCTGCTTCTGCTTGTGGCAACACTAGCAGCGGGCTGCGCAACTCGTTCGTACGATAGTCGCGTAGCTTGTGCTGCGGCAGGTGCAGTGGGTGGTGCAGCAGTAGGTAGTATCGGAGGTGGTAGTACTGATGGCGCATTGGCAGGTGCCGTTATAGGTGGAATATTAGGCTTCGTTATTTGCCCTAGTACGGTTGAAGCTGCTGAGCCTGTTATGGAAGCGCCTGGTGATGCGGATGGTGATGGCGTTACCGATGATAAAGATCATTGCCCAACAACCCCTGCAGGCGCAAAAGTTGATGCTAATGGCTGTGAATTAGATAGCGATGGTGATGGCGTAGTAGATAGCAAGGATGCATGTCCTGGTACACCTGCAGGCGTAACAGTTGATGCCGTGGGTTGTGAAGCTAAGGCAAAAGCGATTTCACTAAGTGGAATCTATTTCCACTCAGATTCTGCTGAGCTGAAGAGTGAATCCATCGCAGTACTGGATGCGACTGCCGACACATTGAATGCTAATCCTGGTGTAGGGGTTGAAATTGCTGGTCATACGGATAGTCAAGGTGATGCTGGATACAATCAAGGCTTATCACAGCGTCGTGCAGATGCTGTTAGAAGTTATCTGACTTCAAGAGGTGTTGATGCTTCTCGTCTGTCAGCTGCAGGGTATGGTGAAACCCAGCCGGTTGCAGATAACGCTACTTCTGAAGGTAGAGCACAAAACCGCAGAGTAGAGCTACGTATCACAGAGTAATGTTGCTTTAGTGGTACTATTTAAAAAGCCCGCGTATAGCGGGCTTTTTTTGTTTAATAAATGGTTAATTAAATAGAATTGGAAGGACAGATTAGAGAGAGATTTTGTTTTTAATACACCATTCAATTACTTCGGTGGTATCAAAGATGTAATCTTTCGAAGTGGTGGGTAGTGTCGAATTTTTTTTCGGTTTAATCGAAAAAGGTAATCCTTGTTCGGCCCAAGTATCAATCTTAGTTTGGCTTACGCCAAATATGGCCGCTAAATCGGAACAGTTCACTTTAAGGCCCACAAGTACTCCGTAAATTTAAAATAGGTATTTAATTTCGAGTTAATAACAAAATTTGTATAATTTTACTCATAATTGAACGTTAATACTAAATATTCAAACTATGAGTGGCAATTTAGCTGCTTGGGTTCCGACCACCATTTCAGGTTAATAATGACTAATTGGATATACCAACTGGATATAATTGTAAGCTTAATTAGCTAACAATTAGCAAATGAATCAGCCCAAAATGCACAGATATACGACAAAGTATTTATTCCATGTATTGCAAGACTTGCTAGCAAAGGGTGTGCTTGTAAGCTTGTTGCTCTCTGGCCAAGTATTTTCCGAGCTCCCTGCGGATAAAAATAAAGAGATTCCCACGCAATGCAGTACGGGTTGCGTTACGTTCTATGGCAAGCTTCTGGGCGAGACGCCCACCGGTGTGCCGGCATATTCTAATTGCGACTCAGATTGCGTCATCTTCGAGCCAAATCATCTAAATGATGTCTACACGGGTATAAAATGGCAGTGTGTTGAATATGCGAGACGTTGGCTATTAAAGGAACAGGGGGTAGTGTTTGGTGATGTAGACATTGCGGCTGATATTTGGGCAATACCACAGGTTACCAACCCAGTTAATCATCAAACCCAAAATTTTGTATCGATGGTGAATGGTGCTCATGCATTACCACAAAAGGGGGATTTAATAATTTATGGGAAAGGTTATCTAGGAACCGGGCATGTTGCGGTAGTGGTGACGATTAACGAAAAACAACAAACAATACAGGTTGCGGAACAGAATTATAAAAACACACAATGGCCAGCGGATTATGCGCGTGAAATCAAATATACTAACTCTGATAATCGTTATTGGTTATTGGATCATTATTTAATAGGCTGGAAGCGTGTGGAGCAAACTGAGCACTAGTAAACCTTAGCGCTGATAAAATTAATTACTTTCATGCTGAACATTCTGCTTCATCATGTTTAATGCCAGGATGATAAAAATTGTAATGCAAATTGCAGCTAGATAGCCAATCACTTTGTCATAACTGCCTGTTAAAAAAGCATATTCAGAAGCGGGATTTGAATCAGTAACGCGTTTAAATATTTTAATCGCAATCACCCAGCCAGCGTGTATACCTATGCAAAGTGCGATTCTGTTAGTACGCAGCCTTACCAAAGAGAGTAGTACGCCAGCTAAAAATAAAGCGATGAATGAATCCATAATGGCGGGGATGTTTGCTAATCCAGGCAAGGCATTTTTTAAGAGTACAAAACCGCTGGCCCAATTTAAATCGTTTGTATTCAGTTCGATATCGGGCTTAATGAAATGAACCATGGCATAAAATAAACTAGTAACCACTACAGCAAACATTGCAGTACTGTGGTTTTTAATTGCGCCTAGCATTGCGCCTCTAAAAAGGGTTTCTTCAAGAAAGCCAATAATTAAACTGGCTACGATAGAGGTCGCGACCAAGCCAACAATATTTGATAGAGATATTTCCCAGCCTATATCGAAAGTACGGTTTTTGGTGATCAATAAACCAACGATGACAGGTGACATAATTAAGATGCCAAAGCCAATGCCTTTGCTAACATCTCTGAAGAATTGTCTTTTGTCTGTATTGTAGCCGATGGTTTGCCAACTACTAAAACCAAGTTTTTTGTAGAGCGCTATAAATAATACAATTGCCATAAGCAATACACTGCGGCTGGCTACGCGGTCAAAATCTAGCTCAAACCAATTCGCCAGCAACAGATGCATAGGGTAGGAAATAGTCGCCCCACTCAAAAGTGTTATTGCAAAATATGCAATAAAGATTAAAAGTGCAGGCATAGAGGGATTATAAGCTTAATATATCTTCAGAATAAATGGCTACGGCTACATTTCTGGCAAATAAATTCGGTTATAATTCTGAATTGTTCATGGGGCTGGACTCATGAGAATGGCTCAAGAAAAAGGCTTATGAAGCTGGCTCGTGAAGAGTCGTTAACCTAGTGAAATAATGCGAGAGTGGCGGAATTGGTAGACGCGCTGGTTTTAGGTACCAGTGGGGTAACCCGTGAGAGTTCGAGTCTCTCCTTTCGCACCATAGTTCGGCACGATAACTAAAACATCTAAGGTGTTTTGGTTTAGAGATGAACTACGGGTGATTAAAAAAAGATCACTGTTTGTACAGAACTGAACAACTGAGCAGCTAAAAAGAGCTAAGAATAGTCTAGAGATGAGCAACTGAGTAGCTTAAAAGAGCTAAGAACGGTTTTGAGCTGAGTAACTTAAAATGAGCTCCTATAGCGGTCACTGATATTCCCGAATATTTTTATAATCATTAAGATAATAATCTAACTAAAATTTAAATAAAAACCATGCAAGTATCTCTAGAAGCAACAGAAGGCTTAGAACGCAAAATGACGGTAGAAGTACCGGCTGAAGAAGTAAATTCTGCTATCGAAATAAAGTTAAAAAACCTAACTACCAATATAAAAATGTCTGGCTTTCGCCCAGGCAAAGTACCTTTGCGTGTAGTACGACAGCAGTATGGTAAGAAAGTAACACAAGAAGTGATTGCTGAAACGATGCAGACCAGTTTTCAAAAAGCGGTGATACAAGAAAAATTACGCCCTGCAGGTAGCCCAAGTATTGATCCCGTTAGTTTAGAGGTTAATCAAAATTTAAAATATATCGCCACTTTTGAAGTGTATCCTGAAATTGATTTAACAGATGCCAGTAAATTTGAAATTGAACTAGCTGATGTAGAAATTGCTGATGCTGATATCGATGATATTGTAGCTAAACTTCTTAAACAGAAAATTATTTGGACTGAAGTTGATCGTAAAGCCAAACAAGATGATCAGGTGACGATGAATTTTGTCGGCAAAGTAGATGGGGAAGTGTTTCAGGGCGGCAGCCAAGATAATTTCTCTACTGTAATTGGTGCTAATAATTTATTACCCGATTTTGAAAAACAGCTTGAAGGTGTTGTAAAGGGTGATAAAAAATCTTTCGACGTAACCTTCCCTAAAGATTATATGCAGCAAGATCTTGCAGATAAAGTCGCTACTTTTGAAATTGAAGTGTTAAAAGTAAAAGCAGGTGAAGTGCCTGAGCTTAGTGAAGAAATTATTAAAGAATTTGGTATTGAAGAAGGTACAACAGAAGCTTTTCGCAAACAATTAAGTGACAACACGGCGCTTGAATTAGAGCAACGAAAGAAAGCATTTGAAAAGAACAGTGTTATGGATTCTTTGTTTAAAGAAATCAAAGTAGAGATTCCAAATGCATTAGTAAAACAAGAGATTGTAGCATTACGTGCTCAAGCTATGAATAATATGCAAATGCCAGATAACTCAGGCTTGCCTGATGATGTGCTTCCAGACCGATTGTTTGAAGAAGAGGCAAGGAAAAGAATATCGCTTGGTTTAATAATTAGCGAAATTGTGCATAAAAAAGAAATAAAGCTTGATCAAGATAAGGTCACTCAGCAACTAAATGTAATTTCTGCAGGCTATGGTAAGCCTGATGAAGTCATTCAATACTACCGTAACAACCGTGAAGCGATGGCTAATATAGAAATGCTGGTTATGGAGGGGCAAGTAGTAGACTATGTGCTTGGTGAAGCTAAAAAGAAATCTAAAAAATTCAGCTTTGATGAATTTGTTAACAAACAAACCTAAGTTTTCAACCTAATTATTAGTAGGAAATAAATTATGTCTGGCTTTAATTCACAACACTCGGATCCACAAAATGGTGCGCAACATACACAGGCCTTAGGTCTTGTGCCAATGGTAGTGGAACAGTCAGCGCGCGGCGAGCGTGCATACGACATATATTCGCGCTTGTTGAAAGAGCGGGTTATTTTTATTGTCGGACCGATTGAAGATCAGATGGCTAATCTTGTGGTGGCGCAGTTACTATTTTTAGAATCAGAAAACCCTGATAAAGATATTTCTGTTTATATTAATTCACCCGGTGGTGCAGTTACAGCAGGTATGGCTGTTTATGATACCATGCAATTTGTTAACCCAGATATTAGTACGCTATGCATCGGACAAGCAGCAAGTATGGGTGCTTTATTGTTAGCAGGTGGAGCAGCTGGTAAGCGCTATGCTTTGCAACATTCACGTGTAATGATTCATCAACCTCTTGGCGGTTTTCAAGGGCAAGCTGCTGATATAGATATTCATGCGCGTGAAATTTTAAAAATACGTGAAGAACTAAATAATATTTTGGCGCATCACACTGGCCAATCTGTTGAGCGTATAGCAGATGATACTGACCGTGATAATTTCATGGATAGCGAAACCGCAAAAGAATACGGGTTAATTGATGAAGTACTAGACAAACGCACACAAAATTCTGAAAGTTAGAAAGCCAGGTGTCAATATTCCAGCACTAAAATCAAGAGCTTAAGTTTTTAATAATGAACTCGGAATCAATGAGTTCGAAGAATGCTTAAAAATTGTTCAAAAGTTGTGTTTCAATGCACTACAAAAGTCTAAAAATAAGCGTATAGTTGGCCTAACTAGAGCGTATTATCTTTAGAGATAATCAAATTTCCATATAGAACTAAATTCAAATATCAGCATCTTATTTAAATAGAAGATGTGCGGTAATTCTCGATGAGTGATGATAAAATAACCAAGGATCAGGAAAGTGGCAAACTTTTGTATTGCTCTTTCTGTGGTAAAAGTCAACACGAAGTTCGCAAATTAATTGCAGGCCCTTCTGTATTTATATGTGATGAGTGTGTCGAGTTATGTAACGACATTATTCGTGAGGAAATGCAGGATCAAGCGCCAGCCGGTGCTGCTAAATTACCCAAGCCTGTTGAAATTAATGACATCCTTGATGAATACGTTATCGGCCAAGAACGTGCCAAGAAAGTATTATCGGTTGCGGTCTATAATCACTATAAACGTCTTGATGCTAAGAGCTCGAGTAAAAACGCAGTTGAACTGGCCAAGAGTAATATTCTATTAGTTGGCCCAACAGGTTCTGGTAAAACATTACTTGCAGAAACCCTGGCACGTTTATTAAATGTTCCATTCACCATTGCCGATGCAACTACACTTACTGAAGCAGGTTATGTGGGCGAAGACGTTGAGAACATAATTCAGAAGCTATTGCAAAAGTGTGATTACGACGTAGAAAAAGCACAGACCGGTATTGTTTATATCGATGAAATCGACAAAATTTCACGTAAATCAGACAACCCATCCATCACACGAGATGTTTCAGGTGAAGGCGTGCAGCAAGCGTTGCTAAAGCTTATTGAAGGCACGATCGCGTCCGTACCACCACAAGGGGGAAGAAAGCATCCACAACAAGAATTTTTACAAGTCGATACCAGTAATATTTTGTTCGTCTGCGGCGGTGCGTTTGCAGGCCTGGATAAAGTGATTCGTGACCGTACTGAAAAAGGTGGTATTGGATTCTCTGCGGAGTTACGCAGCAAAGAGGAAAAAGTAAACATAGGTGAGGTTCTGCATAACGTAGAGCCAGAAGATTTGATACGTTATGGTTTAATTCCTGAATTCGTCGGACGACTACCTGTTGTGGCAACTTTGGAAGAATTAAATGAAGAGGCTTTGGTACGCATACTTACCGAACCCAAGAATGCAATTACTAAACAATATAAACGCCTGTTTGATATGGAAGGTGTTGAGATTGAGTTTAGAGAAAATGCGCTCTATGCTGTCGCACGTAAAGCCATGGACCGTAAAACCGGTGCCAGGGGCTTGCGTACCATTCTAGAGAATGTATTGCTGGACACGATGTATGACCTGCCCTCACAAGACAGCATTAGTAAGGTAGTGGTAGATGAAGGTGTAATCACCGGTGATTCCAAGCCATATCTTATTTACGAAGGTACAGAGTACGAAAAGGCCGCATCTGACGATTAACAGGCGACATGTGGTTAATAAATGGGCAAAATAACTCTATTTAGCTCATTAATGTGTACAGTCAGCCCTGCTGGCCTTGAATTCCCCACTAAATATCCTCATATTTTGAGTTATCAAGCATTTCTCTTAACTACAAGGTTTTATTGATAAAATCAACCAATTTGCCTCACGTAAATAAACAGATTTAACTAACGGTATATAAAATATATGAGTGAAGATTCAAGTTCAAAGGATGTATCTGACGACTTAACTGAAGACGCAAGTCAAACAGTACCGGTATTGCCGCTACGAGATGTGGTGGTGTATCCGCACATGGTCATTCCTTTATTTGTAGGACGAGAAAAATCTATCCAGGCACTTGATGCAGCAATGTCTGATAACAAACAGATTTTGTTAGTCGCACAAAAGAGTGCCGAAATTGATGATCCTCAAATTGATGAGATCCATCAAATTGGAACGCTTTCTACTATTTTACAGTTACTTAAACTTCCAGATGGAACCATAAAGGTTCTAGTTGAAGGGGTAGAGCGTGCAGAAGTTATTAATTATTCAGAAGGCGAAGAATTTTTTAGTGCACAAATTGCTTTATTAGAGAGTGATGAAGCTGAAGATGAAAAAGAATTAGAAGTTTTGGCTCGTTCTGTAACCAGCATGTTTGAGCAATATGTAAAGCTAAACAAAAAAGTGCCACCAGAAGTATTAACTTCACTTGCAGGTATAGATGAGCCTTCAAGGCTTGCCGATACGATTGCTGCGCACATGTCATTAAAGCTTGATGAAAAACAACATGTATTAGAAATCAGAACAGTTCAACTACGTTTAGAGCACCTAATAACTTTAATTGAAGGTGAGTTGGATGTATTACAAATCGAAAAACGTATTCGCGGTCGTGTCAAACAGCAGATGGAAAAATCTCAACGCGAGTACTATTTGAATGAGCAAATGAAAGCCATTCAAAAAGAATTAGGTGAGATTGATGATGTGCCGAATGAAGTAGATGAGCTTCAAGATAAAATTGAAAAAGCGGGCATGTCGAAAGAGGCCAAAGAAAAGGCTAATTCTGAATTAAACAAATTAAAAATGATGTCACCGATGTCAGCGGAAGCAACCGTGGTGCGAAATTATATCGACTGGTTAGTCGGTGTGCCGTGGAAGAAAAAGTCTAAGGTACGCCATGACCTGGCCGCTGCAGAAGCTATTCTTGAAGAAGACCACTATGGTTTAGATAAAGTTAAAGAACGCATTCTTGAATATTTAGCCGTGCAGCAACGGGTGAAGAAATCTAAAGGTCCAATTTTATGTTTGGTAGGACCTCCAGGCGTGGGTAAAACCTCGATTGGTAAATCTATCGCGCGTGCTACTAATCGCAAATTCTCTCGTATGGCCCTTGGAGGCGTGCGCGACGAGGCGGAGATTCGTGGCCATCGCAGAACCTATATCGGTTCATTGCCGGGCAAAATTATCCAGAACCTTTCCAAAGTTGAAGTTCGCAACCCGCTATTCCTGTTGGACGAGATCGACAAGATGGCAGCGGATTTCCGTGGCGATCCTGCATCCGCAATGCTGGAGGTATTGGATCCTGAGCAAAACCATACCTTTGTCGATCATTATCTAGAAGTAGATTACGATTTGTCAGATGTGATGTTCGTTGCAACGGCCAATACATTAAGTATTCCTGGCCCATTATTAGATCGTATGGAAGTGATTCGTTTACCGGGTTACACCGAAGACGAGAAGAAAAATATTGCGATTAAATATCTTGTGCCAAAGACAATGAAAGCTAATGGTCTTGAGGAAAATGAAATACATTTTGCTGAAACCGCGGTGCGTGATGTGATTCGTTACTACACGCGTGAAGCAGGCGTGCGTAACCTGGAGCGTGAAATATCAAAGGTTTGTCGTAAGGTTGTGAAGTCGATTGTACTAAACAAAGACAAGGATAAAGGAACCTCTAAGGTATCCATTACGACTCGAAACTTGGATAAATACTTAGGCGTGAAACGTTTCCGTTATGGTTTAGCAGAAGAAAATGATCAAGTCGGTCAGGTCACAGGCTTAGCCTGGACTGAAGTAGGTGGTGAATTATTAACCATTGAGGCGGTAGTGATTCCAGGCAAAGGTAAGACCAGCCGTACCGGTCAGTTAGAAGATGTTATGCAGGAGTCTATCCAAGTGGCACATACCGTGGTGCGTAGTCGAGCTTCTGTGCTGGGTATCAAGCCTGATTTCTATGAGAAGTGCGATATCCACATTCACGTACCCGAAGGTGCGGTGAAGAAAGATGGCCCGAGTGCGGGTGTGGGTATGACCACCGCGATCGTCTCCGCGCTCACAAAGATCCCGGTTCGGGCCGATGTGGCCATGACCGGAGAAATAACTTTGCGTGGTGAAATACTGCCGATTGGTGGCCTAAAAGAGAAACTTTTGGCCGCTCATCGTGGTGGAATCAAGATCGTGATGATTCCTAAAGAAAATGAAAAAGATCTAAGTGAGATTCCTAACAATATCAAGCAAAAGCTTGAAATCATTCCAGTTCAATGGATTGATGAAGTACTTCAAGTAGCACTGGTAAAGATGCCAGAGCCACTTAATGAAGCAGAAGTTGTGGATAACATTCAGTCAAAAGGCAAGAAAACAACGGCAAAGAATAAGCCTGCACAGGCCCATTAATATTAAAATTTGTTGTAAATAAAGGGCTATACTTTGTTGACTTGCTTTGGAAGCGCTTGGTATAACACTTGCGTTCAATGATCTAAATACTACGCGATCATTAAAACACAGCGACCAACATTGTCTTTGTAAATTAATCTCGCGTGGTTAAGCAGAGGTTTTTGAACGAAGTTTTTGTTCTTAATTCAACGTACAGCCTGAACCGGCTGTATTAACCGATACAGGGGAGCTTAGCTCAATGAATAAATCAGAACTAGCGGAAGCCGTAGCAGAAGCGGCAAATCTTTCTAAAGCAGACGGTGCGAGAGCACTAGATGCAGTAATAGGTTCCATTACATCGGCTCTTAAGAGCGGTGACACGGTCTCTTTAGTTGGTTTTGGAACCTTCCAGGTAAAAGCCCGTGCGGCTCGTGCTGGTCGTAATCCACGTACTGGTGAAACCATCCAAATCAAAGCCTCAAATGTTCCTGGCTTCAAAGCTGGCAAAGGCCTGAAGGATGCCGTAAACTAGCGCGCCTTTTGGGGTGCTTAGCTCAGCTGGTAGAGCGTCGCCCTTACAAGGCGGATGTCGGGGGTTCGAATCCCTCAGCACCCACCACAGTTATGACGGAGTGGTAGTTCAGCTGGTTAGAATACCGGCCTGTCACGCCGGGGGTCGCGGGTTCGAGTCCCGTCCACTCCGCCATTTATTCCCAAAAGATAAATAGCGACCTGACATAGAAAGCCCGGCTATGTAAAAAAGAAAGTAGAGATTAGCCAGCGCCTAACCCGCGCTGGCTAAGATCAACTAGGATCAACAAGAGTAATTAATTAATATAGTACTTAGTAATAAAAAAACACAATTCACTAGAACTTGTTATTCATTCATAAACGCTCAACAACACAGAAACCCTAAAGTAAAGAACATCCATCATGCTACAAGATATTAGAGATAGAGCCAGCGGTTGGGTTGTCTACACCATTATCGGTTTACTAATTTTATCTTTTGCCTTGTGGGGTATACAAGAATACTTTGGCGGCGGCGGTGCAGCTCCAGTTGCAACCGTTAACGGTAACGAAATCAGCTTGCCGGCATTTAACCAGCAAGTGCAGCAACGCAAACAAACGCTGCAATCCATTCTCGGCGCAAACTACCAATCCCAATATCCAGACGAAAGCATCGTGCGCAAGCAAGTTGTTAACGACATGGTGCGTACCGAGTTATTGCGTCAAGAAGTCGGTGAAGCAGGGTTTGAGATTAGCGATGCAAATCTAATAAGTAGAATCCAAGCCATTCCGCAGTTTCAAAAAGATGGTAAGTTTGATCCAGTTCAATACAAAAGAATATTAGAAATACAGCGTTATAACCAAGCGCAATTTGAAAACGAATTAAGAGAGCAAGATAAGTTACGCCAATTTGAAAACTCTATATCGTCCTCTTCGTTTACTCCAAAAGCGGAGCTGCAGCGTTTTCAAAAAATCTCCGAACAAACACGTGACTTCAAATATGCCCTAGTCACCTTAAAGCCAGAAGCGGTTAGCGTTTCGGATGCAGAGATTGAAAGCTACTACAATGAAAACAAAGCATTGTATCAAACGCCCGAACAAGTAAAACTCACCTATGTAGAGCTTAAAGAAAAAGATCTGGTGGATAGCATTAGTGTCAGTGACAAAGGTGCACAAGCTATTTATGACGGTCAAATTGAGCGCTACCGAACTGCGGAATTGCGTAAAGCCAGACACATTATGTTCAAAGTGCCAACTGAATTAGGAGCTGATGCGGTTGAGTGGGACGAGGCGACTGAAAAAGCAGAAGCTATTATCAAACAACTTGATGACGGTGCTGACTTTGCAGAACTGGCTGAAAAAAATTCAGAAGATACGCTTTCCGCAAACAAGGGTGGTGATATAGGTTTCATTGCACCGGGAGATTTCACCAGTACAGAACTTGAAGATGCATTGTTTGCATTGAAAATTGATGGCTACAGTCAAGTCATACGGACTGATCAAGGCGTGCAGATTGTTCAATTAGATGAAGTTCAAGCACCCGAACAAAAGTCTTTTGAAAGTGTGCGTGAGCAAATTATCAATGAGCGTAAAAGCCAACTGGCACAAGAACGGTTTATTGAAGTGGCAGATGAAATTGCTAATTTAGTCGTAGAGCAGCCGGATGACTTGCAAGAGGTTGCAGAAAACTTTGAACTAGAAATAAAAGAAACGGATTATTTAACAGCAGAAAACGATGAAGGTATCTTTGCTTTTCCTAAGGTTAAAAACTTGGCATTTTCAGATGATATCTTAGTAGAAAAATTAAATAGTGACTTAATTGAAGTGGCCGATGGTCATGTAATTGCTATGCGCGTACTCGAACACAAGGTTTCACAACAAAAACCCATTGCTTCCGTGCAAAATGAAATCAAAAGTATCCTAACGGTCCGCAAAGCGGCCGAAGCCACATCAGAACAAGGCAAAGAACTGTTCTTAAAAATTAAAGGTGGCACTAGTATAGACACCATCGCTGCCGAAAATGATCTAGAACTTATTTCACATGGCGCAATACGACGTGATGATAATCGTGTGCCAGCGGGCTTAAGTCAGCATGCGTTCTCCATGCCGCATCCTACAGAAGGCAACACAGAAGCCAGTGGTTTAGCACAAGCCGATGGCAGTTTTGCCTTAATAGAATTATTTTCCGTTACGCCAGGTTCAGAAGAACTGGACGATGCGAAATATCAAGCGCTTTCACAACGCGTGAACTATGGTCGCAGGGAATTTTCTGCAATCATCGATGATATTCAAGCCGATGGTGAAGTGATCATCTTTGAAAACCAGATTGTGGATACGGACCAGTAGTAAACTTCATTATCCTAGTAAGTTTCATTGTAAGTTTCATTATCTACAATCTACATAGGTAGTAAGTCTAGAAAATACCTAAAGTAATTGCTGAGCAGCAATTAGCGAGTAGCCATTGTCTGTGAAGTTAAATCTGGTTCAAACAGGTTAAAGCTAGCTTAATCTGGTTTAAAGTTAGTACTAAGCGGGCAAGAAATAAACTTCTTTCTGTTTCATTCTCTAGTATAGTTGCCTCCCATGCAGCTAAAACTTCATTGGCAAATTCTTATCGCACTGTTACTCGCAGTGCTCGTAGGTTGGTTAGTCACACCAGAAACGAGTGTCTTGGGTGTTTCACTCGTATCTATTTTTGATTTCATCGGCGAACTTTTCCTTAATGCCTTAAAAATGATCATCGTGCCGTTGATTGTTTCCTCCATCATAATGGGTGTGAGCAATCTAGGTTCCGGTGAAGCATTTGGTCGCTTGGGTACTAAAACGCTTTTGTATTATGTAGTTACCAGTACCTTCGCAATTCTCATTGGCATCACCGTAGTAAATATTGTGCAACCCGGCATTGTCGATGGTGTGCCAGCCAAAGACATGTTGGGTCTAAGTGAAGACACCAGCATGGTGATGGAAAAAGTAGAAGGCAAATCCGCGGGCGATGTGGTCGGTATCTTTTTGCGTATGGTTCCCACCAATATTGTACAAGCCGCAGCCGAAGGCCAAATGCTAGGGCTGATCTTCTTTAGTTTGTTGTTTGGTTTTTTCATGACCAGAATAAAATTAGAAACACAGAAAACACTGCAAAGTTTCTGGCAGGGTGTGTTTGATGTAATGATGTTGATTACCGATCTAGTGATGAAGTTTGCGCCGCTTGGAGTGTTTGCACTGGTGGCTAAGGTCGTCATCATTTCAGGTTTTGATGCATTCAGACCATTACTCACGTTCTTCTTTACTGTCATCATCGCCTTACTGATTCATATTGTGGTCGTTATGCCGCTGTTATTAAAGTTTGTAGGTGGTGTCAGCCCGATTAAACATTACCAAGCCATGGCACCAGCATTACTCACCGCATTTTCAACCGCATCCTCATCAGCAACGTTACCCGTCACCATAGATTGTGTGCAAGACCGTGCAGGGGTTTCTAATCGAGTCACCAGTTTTGTGTTACCTTTAGGTGCAACGGTCAATATGGATGGCACCGCATTGTATGAATGTGTAGCGGCAATCTTCATCGCACAAGCGTACGGTTTAGATTTAACCTTGGGCACGCAAGTGTCCATCGTCGTGTTAGCACTGATGACATCCATTGGTGTAGCAGGCATTCCCTCCGCAAGCTTAGTCGCCATTGCAATAATATTAGCTGCAATTGGTTTGCCAGCCGAAGGCATTGGCTTAATTTTAGCAGTGGATAGGGTGTTGGATATGGCTAGAACAGCTGTGAATGTGTTTAGCGATTCATGTGGGGCAGTGATTATTGGTAGAACGGAAGGAGAGAAGGGGATTTTGCAGGCATAAGGACTTAAAATCTCTCGGTAGAAGTACTATACCGGTTCGACTCCGGTAACATATATAGCCTCATTCTTGAAGCTTGTAAGGTGAATCAAAACAAAATCAATTAAGTAGGCTGGATTACAAATGGATTACGCTCATAACAGAATACAGATTATTAAAATGATGTTGGCAACGCTGTTAATATTGGTATTGATGGGTTGTGCAACCTCTAAGGAAATCGTGTTACCAAGCGGTCAAAAAGGCCACAGTATTGATTGTTCTGGAAGTGCTATACCGATAGCGAAATGCTATGAAAAAGCGGGTGAATTATGTCCAAATGGGTACAACATCATTTCAGGTAATAACGATAAAACGGTTGGCACAAACCTAGATGGAAGCCCGCTTTTTTTCAACAATAAAGGCATCTTGGTCGAATGTAAGTAACTTTTAAGGCTGACAAACCCTAGGCCAGCCCACACTTAAGCAATTAGACGAACGCATGTACTAATGGGCAGTTAGGGCATGATCGAAACCCACCACTGCAAAATATCTTGCATAGAGTCGAGAATGTGCGAAAAAGAGGTCGGAAGTGTATTGAGCATAGTGGATAAACAACAAAGGAGTTAGACCCATTTGATCGGGATCCTTTGGGTTTGGTGATCTAATGGGAAAAGTTTGAGGATAAGGTCATGGCTGTCGAAATTGAATTTGAGTTTGTTAAGAAAAGTGGAAACAATTTTCACTATGAAGTTTATAAATATTTTAAAGGTATGGGATGGGAAGTCTTAGTCAGTCCATATTATCTAGATGGTGTTACTGATAAGCCAAGAGAAATAGATTTAGTCGTACAAAAGTCCCGAGAATCTAGAAGACTAGATAATCAATTGAGTATGACTACCATTAGATTGTTTATTGAATGTAAGTATATCAATGATCCAACAGTATTTTGGTTTGACCGTAAAGATAATGACAAAACACTCCGCTCGCTTGATGAGCGCATGGCGATGGAAAAAAAACAATGCATACACTGATGCAATGCATTATGTAGCAAAAAAACATACAGCTAAATTATTTGAAAGCAAAGGCAGTGCAGATCCAATCTATAAAGCGTTGACGCAATGTTTGTATTCAATGGTTAATTTAAAAGATGTTGATTTGTTCAATACAAGTAGTAATGATAGTTTCTACCATCAATATATCGAGATGCCTGTAATTATGTGCAATAACTTCGATAAATTTCGTTCTACAAAAATGACTGAACCTGATGAACTAACAGTTATCAGTAAAAACTTCATGCTCGAAGTTGACTACGCTTACATTGATAATGAAAACAAAAAGAAAAATGATTACTTTTTAATTGATATTGTGGATTTTGCTAAAATTTCAGAATTCATTGAGGTTATAGAATCCGATTTGGAAACTGCCGGGTCAAGTCATCAATATAGTGAATAATCAATAGCGTCAGACTCGATTGATCACTAAATCAAATAAATTTGACTGAACAACAAAGGAGTTGGAACCCTTCAAGCCGTAAAATAACTTTAAATATTAAAATGGAAATACTAAATAAAATAATTCTCGGTATTGCATCCATTCCAGTTGTGTGTGGACTCTTTGTTTTCATAATTGGTTTTTTGCCGCTAATTCTATTGCTTCCTTTTAATTTGAGTAACGGGCTAATGCTAATCCTTGGTGGTTTGTTAATGGCGGCCTGGTTTTATTTTTTGCGGGCAAAAAAGATCATTAATATCGTTTTGCCGATCATTCCCATTCCACTTTGGACGTTAGGGATTGTGTTGGTTCTTTCTGGTGTATACCAAACTATATTTGGTAATTTTGGAGATGCGGAACCATCATCTGAGGTGGTTAAGGAAAGTGTCAAGCCTTCTATAAACACTCCTGAAAAAATGCAATCGGAAACTGAGACTGAAATTGAATTAGCAAAAAAAGTTAAGCCAAGTGTAGCAGTAGAATCTGATCAAGAATCTTTGCGTGAACAAGTGAAGAGGTTAGAGAAAGAACAATTAATGGGGCATGAGAAAAAACAAGAATTCGAACAAGCACTAGAAAAAGCCAAGCAAGAGGCTAAAGAACAGGCGCCTAAAGTCATTGCTCAAATGCAAGAGTCACTCGAAAATATCAAAAAGCTTAAAGGAACACCCACAGGTGAACAATATGAAGCGATTATGAAGTCTCAAGATCCTGAAAATGCAATGACATTAGATGATGCCATCGCGGAAATGGAGCAAACGATAGAAGACTTTAAGCATAATGCTTACGATGCTGAATAAACCGAAAAGTCATAAAGGATTCAGGTTTCATTTCTTTTGAGTTAATTTATAAAAATAACTAATGCATGCAATTGCTATCAAATGAGTATTTATAGGTTCATACTGAACTGGTTAGGCATTGACAGGTTCATTAGCTAGGTGGTTTGAATGTAAGTCACTAGTAACATCGTCCTTAGCTTGGCTTAAGCTGGTCTCAGATTTATGACGTTTCACTAAGGGGAAAGTATCATGAGTAAAGGTAAAGACAATAAAAAAGATGTTAAAAAGAAAGCGCTTTTAACACCAAAAGAAAAGAAAGCCGCAAAGCTAGCTAAGAAAGCTGGACCAAAAAGTGGTGGGATCGCTGACCTTTAAATAAAATTGTTTTGAGGAAGGTCGCTAATTCCTTTATTAATCACTTTAAATCGTTTTAATGTTCGTTAGCGTTATTTAATGCCAATCTTAATTTCCAGACTCTATAAGCCAGGTTCTATAGAGATAAGTGCGGGTAATTAGCATTTCTTTTTTGAAATTCTAGAATTTTCTGATTTTGAATCACGCCATTATCATTCGAATAATCGGTTTTCTCCCTGACCAACAAAATGCGGTATCAGCTTTATCTTTGAATTACGTTTGCTGTCTATAGAGTTGAATGCGGCGAACGCCTTGTCCCAATTTCTCTAAAGATCTTGCATTATATGATCAACTAAAAGCACATATTTTCGAGTAATATTAGTTGATTTGCTGACTGAGAAATTTGTAGGTAAAAAATAACCAATAATTCCTAAAACCAGAAGTAGTAGAATAACAAAGGAAAGGAATTTTCTGCTAAGTTAATTTGACTGAGATCACTTTTAAAAAGTGTACCGCTTCTAGTTTAAATTCTTTGATGTATGTGGTGCATTTGGACATCATTCCCTCTTCGAGTATCTTGCCCTTGTTTAGCATGTCCACCTATTTTTAGAACACTTGAGACTGACCTCTTTTTTTGCGTTGCACATTTATACATTTCAGATCCGCGAAAGAGCGGTAGTATCTGGTCAAAGTGCTTGAGACGTGAGTATCCTATAGCACAGCTAAGATAAGTGATTACAGACGGTCTAAGGCGGTTAAATGTTGAGCGAAATATCACAATTTCTGCCATTAATCCTTGTATATGCTACATCTTCTCTTATAATATACTATATTCTAAAATATAGAATATTATTTAAAACCATGAAATATGATTCATTAAGACCACAAGATCTACTAGTAACGATGAAACTAGCGGTATTTGATGACGAAAATTTTTCTTATGAATCATTAGGTGAATCACTAGGCAACATGCCACCCAGTGCTGTGCATAGTTCTGTTGAACGCGCTAGGGGTGCAGCCTTATTGTTTGGTAAAAAGAAAAAGCGCAGCCGGGGTAATCTAAAAGTGAACCGACTTGCATTAGCCGAATTCATGATTCATGGTGCGAAGTATGCTTTTCCAGCTGGTGAAAGTATGGCAAAGATTAAAGGTATGCCGACAGCTGATGCAATCGGTATCATAAATGAACAATTAGCGCCAAGTGATCATCTTCACTGGGTATGGCCTGATGACGAGGGTGAAGAAGGTTACTTCTGTAACCCTATTCATAAGAATGCGGTAGAAGCTGCTAAAGAGGATGCAAAACTTTATGAGTTATTAGCATTGTTAGATTCTCAAAGAGTCGGCGACGCAAGAGTTAAAAGAATTGGAGCAGATGCCATTAAAGAAAAGCTACAACTTACTTAATCCTAATACCGAGTTATTAATTAAAGCGGCGAAAGCACTTGAGCCTTTAATAGATGACATAATGTTTGTAGGTGGGTCTATCGTTTCATTGTACATAAATGAAGATGACAGATCTCGCCCGACTAAAGATGTTGATGTGGTTGTGCAAGTTGCTACATATCCAGAATATAACAAGTTTATTGAATCGGTTAAGAGCCTTGGTTTTAAGGAAGATCAGACAGAACACGCACCAATATGTAGATATGTTATCGATGGCTTGCCAGTAGACTTTATGCCTACAGAGGAAAGTATACTTGGTTTTAAAAATAAATGGTTTAAACAAGCTATAGAGTATACTTGTAAGATTGATATTGGTGTGATAGAGATTAATGCTATTAGTCCAGTGTATTTGCTGGCAGCTAAAATTGATTCATTTAATGATAGAGGCAAAGGCGATCTGCTGGAAAGCAAAGATGCGGAAGATATTATTTCGCTAGTAAATGGTTATGCTGAATTGTTAGACGATTTAGAAAAATCAAATGAAAATGTGCAACATTTTATATCAGATGGTTTGAAAGAGTTAAGTAACATCCCATATTTTGAATACAGCATAGAAGATCAAATTAAATTTAGTCATGATGTAGATATGGCTAGGGAAAAGCTCAAAGTTAAGATTGAAAAAATAGCTGGTAAATAATAATCAAAATTATTATTTATAGCCGATTCAATACAGTTCATATAACCAATCCCATTATCTAAGAAAAATAGTTCAGACCACTTTAAAGTTCGTTAGTGTTATTTTTGCCAATCTTAATTGCCAGACTCTATAGGCCAGACTTTATAGGCTAGATTCTATAGATAAGTGTGGATACTGAGATTTTCTTTGTTGAAATTCTAGAATTTTCTTATTTTGAATTACGCCTTTATCAATTTCAATGGCGCGTCGTAGGGTTTCGTTTTCAAACCAACTATCACG
Source organism: uncultured Thiotrichales bacterium (assembly GCA_964486815.1). Classification (GTDB taxonomy): domain Bacteria; phylum Pseudomonadota; class Gammaproteobacteria; order UBA4575; family UBA4575; genus JABDMD01. Next base: position 84,622 of record CAZAOO010000005.1, on the reverse strand, counting down.
ACCTTCTACTACACTGGGTAAATGAACTAAAAGCGCTGCAGAAATGCACCATGTTGCGCTCTCCCAAAGATAGCTGGGGGTATGGTCTACTGCGTAGTAATCCACTGTGCCCACTTTAAACATGGGATTCTTAAAGCTTGTGGGTTTGGCAAATGGAAAGCCCATGCCTGCATCACAACTGACATCTATAATTAAGCTGCGTGGCTTTAGGTAAGATAATTCGTCTGGTAATAAGTAATCAATAGGATGGTTGGTGTCTTGAAAGCTTCCATTAACAATAATGTCTGCTTCGCTGATGATTTCTAATAGCGGACGTACCGTATGATCATGTTCTTCCACCACCATACGTGCTTCATCTTTTGAATTACCAGGACGAATTTGCACATAGTGGCAAAATGGAATTTCTTCTCTCACTAAGTGGTCGGGACGTAAAACACATATAGTGATGTCGCGGTAGCCGCGCGCTCGAAGAGCATAGATCGCGCCTCGACTTACTGCGCCGAAACTAAAGATGATTGTTTTTCGTTGGTTACCGTAATGACCATCAATGCCTCTAAGTTGTAGCGCATGGAGTACTGCACTGTATCCTGCCAGTTCATTGTTTTTATAAAAGGTGTGTCTACCTTGGTGACCATCCGGCCCCCAAACATGCATTTCCTCAAAAGCAATGAGCGTCTGTTTGCGATCAATCGCAGTTTGAGTGATGTCACGTTGTTGCACGCAATGGGGCCAACCCCATAGTGTTCCGTTCTTTTTTAATTCCTGCAAGTCCTGGGACTGTGGCTTGGGTAGTACAACCACATCAAGCTCGGCAAGTAGTTCCTTGCGGCTGGCAATGCCTCCGCATTGAGAGCCAATATCATTATCGGTTAGACCAAAGGGTTTTCCATAACCGGTTTCAAAGATGAGTTGCCGGCGAATCGGTTCTTTCAAACGCATTAAATGATCCGGATGGATCGGCATGCATCGCTCGTCTTCCTTAAGGGATGAGCCAACAATACCTAGTTGTAATAAAGTCATGATGCTTGTTTCATTTTAGGCAGTAACAAAATTCAGACAGCATTTAGCATCTGTACTTTTAATGTATTTAAATTGTACATGCCGCCGTTTAATGCTTTGATGGCCTTATGGCCATCGTCTTTGGCCATGCTAACTAACCCATAGCCAAGTGATCGGTGGGTGGCCCAATCGAACATAACGGTTGCAGCCAATACTTCCCCAAAGGGAGCACAAAGTTTTCTTAAATCTTCAGATGAGGTATACCAAGGTAAATGGTCTACACGAATTTTCATTTTGATAAACCCTAATTAAAAGTGAGAGGATAGAATGTGGTGATCGTATCCATCTCGAAACTAGACTTTGGTAGGAAGCAAAAGCTCAAAGCCGCTCATCAGAAACGACTACCGACTGATTGATAGGAAACTACAAATAATCGGGGTTCTAACTAACTAAACAGCATACGCTCTTTAATTAGATTAGATAGATGTAATCATAACTAGTTGCTTTTAGTTTATATGACGAATAGATAGTATTATTAACGCAAAGGATAATTCATAAATATACTAACCGTTTTCGACGGTTAAAAGACTAATTGATTAACTCTCGTGTGACTCAACATATCGCTCCAACATTGGTTTTATTACCAGGTTTTGATGGTACGGGTCGTCTGTTCTCGCCACTTCATAAAGAATTATCCGATAGTGTTAATACCATCGTTCTCTCTTATTCCAGTGATAAGGTAATGACATATTCCGATTTATGCCATTACTTGAAAGATGAATTGCCCAATACGCCTTATGTGCTTCTGGGTGAATCGTTCGGTGGGCCGTTGGCGATGATGCTTTCAAACTATGCGAATGAAAACCTGAAAGGGATTATTTTATGTGTTTCGTTTGTTAAAAATCCTCAAGTGCTTTTTTCTAGGTTAATTCGGCCTTTTTTAAAACCCAAACACTTGCAAAAAGAAACTCCTGCTTGGCATATAAGAACCATGTTAATGAATGGTGTGTCTGATACGAAATTAATTCGGAATATCCAAGCGGCTACTGCAGAGTTATCTCGTGAAGTGTATTTTTATCGCCTAAGAGAAATTGCGGGTGTAGATGTAACCGGTATTTTGCAGAAATGTGAGCTGCCCATTTTATATCTCAGGGCGAAAAAGGATCGCTTAGTGTATGCAAGCTCTATGAAGTTGGTAGAGAAGCTGGGTAATAATGTAACGGTTGAGTCTTTTGATGCACCGCATATGCTATTACAAACTCAACCTAAATTAGCGGCTCAACGAATCAAGCAATTTCTTGATTCAGTTAAGGTAAATGAAAAATAACATTATTCTAAGAAGCTCAATTTGATCTATCAGAATAGATTCATTTTAATACTAGGCCTCATTCTTGCGGGCGAGGCTATTTTTGCCTTGCCGTTTCATATTGCACGTTTCTTTCGACCGATTATGCTGGAGATATTCAACCTAACGGCGACAGAATTAGGAGCTGCACAAGGTGTTTACGGTATTGCCGCGATGCTTTGCTACTTTCCTGGAGGTTTGTTAGCGGATCGTTATCCTGCTTATAAGTTAATTGCCTTATCACTTTGGATGAGTGCATTGGGTGGTTTGTTTATGGCTACGATACTAAATTATTCATTATCAGTTTTATTATATGGGTTTTTTTTGGTTTTACCACTATTCTTTTATTTTGAGGTGCTTTAATTCGTGCTACTCGAGAATGGGGAAATGTACATCAACAAGGGTTAGGGTTTGGAATTCTTGAAAGTGGGCGTGGCTTACTTGCAGTGGTGCTGGCTTCTATCGCGGTATTGGTGTTTCAAACTTCTTTCCCTATGGGTTGTGAGGCAGCTAGTATTGCCGAGAAAACCCAAGTCTTTCGTTCCGTCATTTATGGCTACACGTTTATTACAGCTGTAATGGGTATTTATATCTGGTTTGCATTTAAGTCATCTGTGCATAACGAATCAACTCTAGGTAAATATGAATCCAATCCAGGCAAAAATTGGCGACCACTTTTTGTAAATATTAAAAAAGTTTTTTCTTTTCCTAGTATTTGGTTGCAGGCGTTAATCGTTCTATGTGCGTATGTAGGCTACAAAGGTTTTGATCACTACACTCTATTTGCGGTGGATGTGTATGGTTATGATGAAATTGAAGCAGCCACACTGCTTACCTTGGGGTCATGGAGTCGACCCTTTGCGGCCATTGCTGCTGGATTGCTTGTCGATCGATTTCATGTGGTAAAAATGGTATCGATTTGTTTTATATTGCTTTTAGCTTCAGATTTATATTTTGCATTTGCTACACCGATGCTTGATTTTGCATGGATTTTTATCGGTAATGTGCTGATTACGTGTATTGCAATATTTGCTATACGTGGGCTCTATTTTGCAATTTATGAAGAAGTGAAGATGCCGCTTACTATGACAGGAACGGCAGTGGGTATGGTTTCTGTGATTGGTTTTACGCCCGATATATTTATTTTATTTGTAGCGGGTTGGTTGATGGATCAAACACCTGGCTTACAAGGGCATCAACATTATTTTATGTTCCTTTTTTTTTGCTGCATTGGGTTTGGTAAGCAGTATATTATTATCGCGTTATGTAATTCGAAAGTAACGGCAGATATAGACCGATTAAATTATCTATCTAACTATTTATAAAAAAATAAAGCTCACTTAGTTAGGGAGAAGTGGGCTTTACGGAGTTGACGCATTAGAAGTCTATAAGAAAAAAAGGAGGTCTTCTTATTGACTTCTATGCGCTTCGGAACAACTTTGTATTACAAATGACTAAATTTCAGTTTGCTGGATTAAAAGGCAAAGATGAATGATGTGTGGTGATCTTGAGATCACAATTTTCATCGGCCATGTAAGCAAAAGTATATTCTACTTTTGTTTCTTCATTGCTACCATCAGGTGTAAAGAAATAATTTCCCATCGCTACAGCTGAATCTGAGTCAGTAATGATTTGAGATGCACCCCATCTCACTTTTGACCATGGCTTAATCGCAAAACCTTTATCTTCTTCGATTGATCCGCCCACGAAATATGAGAGTGCTTCATCAAATGTTTCACGGAATTGATCTTCTGCAGCCAAAGTAGGTTTAAAAAGTACTTCGCTCTTGCCATATGCATAAAGCGTACTAATATGGTCAGACGCTCTAGCTTTGTAGTCGCCTTTATCAATGAAGGTTTTGCTGATGGCCTCAATGCCTTCGCCCCACTCTTTTTGGGCATCTAATACTTTTTCTTTAATCATTAAAATGATATTGCATAATCAAAGTTGGAGGAAGCACATCTACAGCTGCTAACTTTCCAACAGCACTCAGTGAATCTCGGCCACGTAAATCGTGGTTGGACGGGGTCATGCCTAAGAATTCAAGTCCAATTCTATGAGTAAACATGTAACCCAATGTAAAACCTAATGTGGCGTTTGAGTCCACATCTACTCGAGAATCAGGAAGACCATCTGCATCATTACTGTCATCATTTGGTGTGATTAATGCCGGACCGAATTTACTAAACCAGATACTTTTTCATGAGCAAAACTCGGTTGAAGTGATAGTGTGAGAAGTAGAATTGTAAAAAGAGCACAATTCATTTTGCGCATAGTTATATTTCCTTATTGTAGTGTGTTGGTTGTCGAATATTTTGTTATTCGTTAAAAGTGAATAAAGATTAATGGCTATATGTATATTTAACAATTCGATAATTCTTAAACAATAGTAAGGTTTTTGTGAGTGTTGGCTGTAGGTGGTAACAAGATATTCCTTATGGGGGAAATATAATATGTACAGGTAGCCAGAATCTGATAACAACATATTGATAGCCCATGGTTTACTAAGTGCAAGTAATATGTATGTATATGAGTAGCCCAAAAGATATACTTTGGACTATATTGGGAATTTATGCTTGGCTCTCTTGGAACGCTATGCGAATGTTTTTTGAATATAATGTATGAGTTCTAATTCGATCGAGATCCGGCAAGGTAAGTAGATCTAAGGTATTAATAATTAATTCTTAGAAATTTGATGATGAGTAAATATGAAAAATAATATAGAAGAAAACAAGAAGAAAGTGCTGATGGTTTATATTATTCAGTGTGTAAGCTTGGTGTTACCTGTAGTTATTTTCGCAGCGTTAATTATTCATTGGCGATTCAAGGATAATATAAAAGAAACCTGGCTTGAGTCTCATGGCGATTGGCAAATTAAAACCGCCATGATTTATATAGCAGCGATGTTATTCGTAATCGCTATGATGGTTTTAGGCTATAGAGCCGATCATACTTCTGCAAAAGATTTGAGCTTATTGATCGGTGCTTTTCTATTGGTAGGTGTGTTGAATATATGGGTACTCTACCGCATGTTTGTTGGCTTAATGCGGTTTGGTGAATCCAGTCCAATTGCTATAATATTTTAGTCGCCTACCTGTATATAATAACTGTATATATAATAATTAATTTTATTCAAAATATGTTACGAGTGAAGAATAAATTATCCGAATAAAAAATATAATGTCATTATTATTATCAGCGCGATTAGCAAGATACTAGTTTTTCCGATGTCTCTTTGCGTTATCATGTGCCGTCTCTTGGATGGTGTAATATCGTTTATTGTTTTCATTGTTAATACACCTATTGAAGTACACTTTTATCTTCCGATCTTTATTGTGAATTGCAATATAAATTATTTTTGAATTTTAATTCAATACCGTTTTATTAGTGAGTTACATAAACAATATAAAATTATCTTATTAATTAAGCGTTAATTAAGCGGCTTAGTAAAAAAATTTTATTCGATTATTATTGTTGAATGAATTTGTAATTTAATTATCACATCTAATGCTGACAACCATTGATACAGATCAGTAATGTTTCTTGTTTAGAAGTGTATGGTATTTAAAAAGAGTAGTCCTTGAATGGAGGGCCTATGTTTAAAGTAATAAAAATTGGTGACAATCGAATAGATGTTGAAATTTGTGGAAAGCTTGATAAGGATGAAATGTCTGTTGCATTGAATGAGTTGTTTGCTAGTGCCAAGGATATTGAGCATGGTCATATGTTGTTTCGTATTAAAAACTACAGCTTACCTACGCTTGGTGCAATGGGTGTGGAGTTTTCACGTTTTCCGGAAGCGTTTCGCTTTATTAAAAAATTTGATCGAGCGGCGGTACTGGCAGATGAAAATTGGGTGCGAAAAGCCAGCGAGATTGAAGGGGCATTTATTCCCGGTTTAAAAATTAAAGCCTTTGATTTAAGCCATGAACCGGCAGCAGAAAATTGGCTGGTAAGCTAATCGGCTTATATATTTTTAACTATAAAGTTCGTTAGATAAATATATGAAGCAAAATATTGTTGCTTATCATAAAGATGACGAAAATCATTGGGTGGTAGACTTGGTTTGTGGTCACTACCAACACGTTCGACATAATCCTCCCATGGTGAGTCGTCCATGGGTGTTAACTAAAGAAGGTAGGGATAGCATGTTGGGCCATGAGCTTGAGTGTAAAGAGTGCGATGATGCTGCACTCATAGATCATAGTTAAAATCACACTAAAAAAAGTAGCCTATGCGTTCATACTACTATTTTGTAGTAATTTTCTGGGTGCTGTGTGAGAAAAAATTGCTAAATGCCCTGGTAGATATTCCCACAACTGCCTAGTTCAAAATGCACGCATTATTTCAAAGCCAATTTGCGTCTTTGTGATAGAGGTATGTAGTTTTTTAAAATTAATTTCTAATTAAGACTATACTCGTAGATCTTATTTAGGTAGATCATACATAGATTAATACTATATTCTGTGACTCAATATAATCTTGCCATCAGGAGCAATATTCATGCGAACCGTTAATGCTTATGCCGCGACTAAAACAAAAGGTTCATTAGAACCGTTTGAGTTTTCTTTGCCTGATTTGGGTGCTGATCAGGTCGATATCAAAGTGAAGTATTGCGGAGTGTGCCACTCTGATTTAAGCATGCTGAATAATGATTGGGGGATTTCTGATTTCCCTTTTGTGCCTGGCCATGAAGTAGTAGGTGAAATTGTAGCTAAAGGTGAGCATGTTAAAGGTTTAGAAATTGGTGATGAAGTGGGTCTGGGCTGGTTCTCTGAAAGCTGTATGCACTGCAATCAGTGTTTATCAGGCGACCATAATTTATGTTTAACACCAGAACAAACTATTGTTGCACGCCATGGTGGATTCGCTGACCATGTTCGCTGCCATTGGGTGTGGGCGTCTCGTATTCCAAAAGGACTGGATCAATCAAAGTTAGGCCCCATATTTTGTGGTGGCATTACGGTATTTAATCCCATTACACAATTTAATATTCAACCTACAAACTGCGTCGGTGTGATTGGAGTAGGTGGGCTAGGTCATCTGGCGATTCAGTTTTTAAAAAAATGGGGATGCGAGGTAACTGCGTTTACTTCTTCACCTGATAAAGCAGACGAAGCTAAAAATCTGGGTGCACACAATATAATTAATTCACGGGATAATGGTGAACTAGAAAAAATCGCCGGTTCTATGGATTTTATAATTAATACTACTAATGTAGATTTGAATTGGGAGAGCTACATTAATGCACTTGCACCTAAAGGAAGATTGCATACGGTGGGTGTAGTGCCCAATCCAATTCCTGTTCCTGCATTTCCTGTGATTGTTGGCCAAAAATCTGTTTCGGGTAGCCCCTTAGGTAGTCCTGCAACGATTAATCAGATGCTTGAATTTTGTGCGCGGCATTCTATAGAGCCGGTGACAGAAGAGTTTGCAATGAGTGATGTGAATCATGCTTTTGAACATCTAGAAGCAGGTAAAGCACGTTATCGAGTGGTATTAAAAGCAGACTTTTAAAATAATTTTGTAAAATACTTTTGAATTTTAGTTGGAGAAAGTTGTGAATATTTTCTACAAGATACTTGCTACCATAATATTATTTTCGGCAGCCCATGTAAGTAGTGCTGCAGACTTTAATGATCAAGATTTTTCTAAAATTGATTTAAAGAAAATTAAAGTCACTGATAATATTTATATATTACAGGGTGTAAATGGTTTTGCAGGTGGAAATTTAGCAGTTTCTGTTGGTGAAGACGGAACTTTGATGGTGGATGATCAACTTGCGCCTATGAGTGCAAAGATCACCAAAGCACTTGAAAGTGTGCGAGGTGATAAACCCAAATATATTTTGAATACTCATTGGCATGGTGACCATACTGGTGGCAATGCAGTATTTGGTGAGAGTGCCACCATAATTGCACACCATAATGTGCGTAAGCGCGTATCTACTGATCAACACGGTTATTTTGGTAAAACGCCCGCGTCACCCAAGCAAGCATGGCCGGTAATTACCTTTGATGAATCATTGTCTATTCATTTTAACGGTGAAGAGATTAGGTTTTTGCATTATCCAAATGGCCATACAGATGGTGATGGGATCGTTTATTTTGTAGAAAGTAATGTTGTGCATATGGGTGATCTTTTATTTACAGATATATTTCCATTTATAGATCTTGATTCAGGAGGCAATGTTTTTAGTTATGCAGAAAATTTACAGGCTATCATGGAATGGCTGCCAAAAAATGTAAAAATTATTCCGGGTCATGGTGAGCTTACTGATATTGCAGGCATTGAGAAAACGCAAAATATGATGCTTGAAACCTCCATGTATGTATTAGAAAAAGTCAACCAAGGTAAAACTCTAGAAGAAATTCAAGCTGAAGGTTTGCCAGAAAAATGGAAATCTTGGAGTCATGGTTTTGTCAATGAAGAGTTTTGGATTTCATTAATCGTAAATAGCCATAAACAATAAAATTTCTGAAGTAAGTACACATCTATTGTATTTAATTTTATTATTTTAATACCGATTTTCGAATTAAAGTGAATACTAAAGTATTTCAATAAACAAACAGTATTGACTTTAATAAGATTAGAGAAGGAACAGCTGAAAAAACATTGCTAGAGATGCAGTTAGCACTTGCAGATTTGGATTATCACTCGTATGCTATCGAGCAAGAAAAGCTTGATAAAATAATTAGTGCTTAATGTGGTTCTGGAAACTCATTGAATTTTGACAAGTTATGGCAGAAATCCGTAAACAGATTGATGAGCTTAAAAGCCAAGGCTGTGGTACAAACAATACTAAGTGACCAGATCGTATGAGTTAGAATAAGTAGATAGATAGCTCTATCTGCTTGATTGTGTTGAATAATCAACTGTCCTTTTCTCGGTTTATGTATTGAATCTGAGTACACTTGTGTTCGTATAGACGCATAAAAAGCCCGCTCATACCCTGTAGTCAATACGGCTTACAAATTGTGATATATATTGAAACTAAATTTATCCGGTCGTAGACTAATCATCATGAATATGCATCACAGACCTATCATTCGAGCTTTAATATTTTTGCTATTAGTAGGGCCATTGCAGGTACAGCAAGTATTTGCATGTGGAATGATGGATGCTGTTTTCCTCGATAAATGTTGTTGTGATGATCATAATCTTTGCACGGATACAGATAGTAGCGATTCAATAATATCTGAATATCAATGCTGTGAAGAATCTATTCAGCTTGGTTTTGATGACGAAGCAATTAGTGATGCAGGTGTCATTAAATCTGTTGAGATTCGTTCCGATGTTGATCCTCCGATAGAAATAATTATTGCAAGTGAACAATGGCAAGCGCCTATTCGTGTCACAGCAATTAGCTTCCACCGTACTCTTCCTGTCGACAGTCCAGGTTCTGATACCTACCTCATTACACGACGCATTCGGATATAAATCTAGCAACCTCTAGCTTGTGAGTAGTGTGCTCTAGCGCATTGCATTATGAGTTGTTTATTACTTTGTTCTTGCAGTGTAATGGAGGTGGCATATGGGTGCCGTATCAATTCGAAAAAAATTATTATTTAGTTTATTTGTATATATGTTGGCACCGGGCTGGGTTAGCGCTGAGCACGGACAACATCCAGATCAAGACAATAATGAAACTATTATTGCTAGTAGTTTGGTTAATTTGGTATTGGAGCGAAATCCAGGTATTGATGCACTTCTTGCAATAGAAGAAGCTACGAAGTATCAGATAGATCCAGCCCGTTCTTTGGATGATCCAACCTTTAGTTATGGATTTGCACCAAAAACTATTGATGCTGATGATGGCAGAGGTTTGAATCAAAATATAAGACTGAGCCAGAAATTACCGTGGCCTGGCACGCTCGCGGCGCGTGAACAGGAAGCACTTCAAGAATCTAAAGTGGCACATGAAGATGTAAATGCATTGCGATTACGTCTGATAGCATTAACAAAATTCGCCTATGCAGAATGGTACTTTGTAAATAAATCATTGCAGATCCATGAATCAACTAGTGAGTTGCTTGAAGAACTGCGATCAGTTGCTGAAGTTCGATATGCAGCAGGACGGGCTTTGCAGCAAGATGTAATACAAGCTGAGGTTGAACAACGAAATCTTGATAGACATGGGTTGGGGTTAACTAGATTAAAGACTTCGATTCAGGCACAAATTAATACATTACTGAATCAGAATCCGAATACTCCACTTCCTTCAGTCGCGGATGTGTCTATTCGTGAACCTGTGCCAGCACTAGCTGAACTTGAACAAAGAACTCTTGATTTGCACCCAGAATTAAAACGTATTAACGCTCAAGTGGCCGCAAATACTGCTCGAATTGACTTGGCCGAGAAAGGTTTTTATCCGGATCTAGAACTTTATGCAGGTTATAACAGTTTGTGGAATGAGCATGATAAACGCCCAATTTTAGGTGTATCTATAAATGTTCCTTTCGACCGTAGTAAACGCAAAGCGGCATTAAGTCAGGCAAAAGCGAATGAACGCAATTTACAAATGCGCTTGCTTGATCAGCGAGCACAATTGCTAGGTGAATTAGCCAGAGCCTATGCAGAAACTATTGAATCGCGTGAGACAATTGAACTTTACGAAAACTCTTTGGTGCCATTAGCAAGCGAATATTTAAGTGCAGCACTTGCAGATTATGAAAGTGGAACGGGCAGTTTTTTGTCTGTGGTTACTGCTGAGCAAAAGAAACTCACAACTGAAGAGGCATTAGAGCGTAATCGTGCAAATTATTTTAGTCGTGTTGCCGATCTAGAGCGATGGACGGGTAGTAGATTTGATGAGCATTTAGCTTTTAGCACGGGAGTAGATTATGAAAACTAATATAAAGAATATTTTCAATATCGTTGCAGTGCTCATTGTTATTATTGCTGCAGCATTCTTTTCTCGAAATTATTTCCAGAATCACGACGCAAAAAATATGAGCCCTGAAGACTCTCGGCAACAGTCTACATTCAAGCTTGGTGCTGAAGAGTTTGTTACCGTTGGAAATTTCCGCATACGTGCAGCAATGCAGCCTGCTACTTCAAAGATTGACGTGCACACATTATCGTTATGGGTTCGCGATCAAAATGATCAGGTTGTAGAACCAACTCAAGTACGTGCAATTGCGCAGTTTGAGCAAGAACCAAATGAATCATTGATTAATATACCCATTAAGCTTGAAGTCATAGAGCCAGGTCATTTGCAAGGTATTGTCAGCTTGAATAAATCCGGAGCGTGGTCATTAGTTGTAGATATAGAAACAGAATCACTGGGTCATGCTGATCTTATACTTGGTTTTAAAACAGGTGAACCGGGGTTGATGCAAATCGTTGCAACTCCTAAAGGGATTTCTCATTACACCTGTGCAATGCATCCTTCTGTTAAATCTTCAACTCCCGGATCTTGTCCAATTTGTAGTATGGATTTGGTGGCGGTTACGCATGACGACATCGCTTCTAAATCCATCACAATCGATAATCGTCGCAGGCAAATGATCGGTATTGAGGTAGAAGAGGTAACGCATATTGATTTGAGTAAGGTAATTCGAGCGGTAGGACAAGTCACCTATGATGAACGTCGTTTAAGTAATGTTTCTCTAAAGTTTGATGCATGGGTGGGTGAACTTTCAGCGGATTATGTAGGGGTTCAAGTAAACAAAGATGATGTGTTATTCACTGTGTACAGTCCTGAATTATTGGCCGCACAACAAGAATATCTCGAGACTTTAAAACGTTTGGCTCGTCGAGGTCCTGATGATAGTTTATTAATTGCTGCGCGCCAACGATTGAAGCTATGGGACATATCGTCTTGGGAAATCAAGGCACTCGAAAAACGTGGTCGGCCGCGTGAATATATTCCAATTTATGCATCTTCAAGTGGGACTGTGGTTGAAAAAAATATTGCAGAAGGTAGTGCAGTAAAAATGGGAGAAACGTTATTTCGCATAGCGGATTTGTCACAAGTATGGGTTGAAGCAGAAGTGTATGAAGCAGATGTAGAGCTTATTCAAAAAGGTATGGCGGCAACTATAACCTTACCTTATATGCCTTCAAAAACAATTGAGGCGACGGTCGATTACATTTATCCCTACCTTGAAGGTGATAGTCGTACTGCTCGAATTCGTTTGAATCTTGATAACAGCAACGGTGAACTGAAGCCTGATATGTATGCTGAAGTTAATTTGGTCGCTGAGTTTGGTCATCGTCTCGCAGTTCCTGAAGAAGCCGTCATGATAGCTGGTAATAGTCGTGTGGTTTTTGTTGACTTGGGTGAGGGCAAACTCAAACCTGTAAAAGTAAAAATAGGTAGACGTGCAAACAACTATATTGAAATTATTGAAGGTTTAACTCTTGGCGATACCATTGTTACTTCGGGTAATTTTTTAATTGCATCTGAAACCAAGCTGAAATCAGGTATTGATCAATGGTAAATGATAGCAAGGTAACCGTTCAGAATGGATGGTTAGAAAAACTAATAGAAGTGTCTGCGCGGAATTGGTTACTCACTTTGATGATTGTCAGTGTTGCAACATTTTGGGGTTATCGTTCTCTTATCAATGCTCCGCTTGACGCGATCCCCGACTTATCAGATGTACAAGTAATTATCTTTACTGAATGGCCAGGACGAAGTCCGGATTTAGTAGAAGATCAAATTACTTACCCACTAACGACAACGCTTCTAGCTGCGCCAAATGTTGAGTTTGTGCGTGGCCAAAGTTTTATGGGTTTATCGTTTGTATATGCAATTTTTGAGGACGGTACAGACATTTATTGGGCGCGGTCACGGGTACTTGAATATCTAAATTCTGCTACGGGTGATTTGCCCGATGGTGTGCGACCAACATTGGGTCCAGATGCAACTGGAGTGGGTTGGGTCTATCAATATGCGTTGGTTGATAAATCAGGAAATCAAAGTTTAGCGGATTTACGCTCATTACAAGATTTTAATTTGCGCTATGCATTAGAGGCAGTGGAGGGTGTTGCAGAAGTTGCTTCGATCGGTGGCTTTGAAAAAGAATATCAGATCAATGTTGATCCTAACAAACTCGCGGCATATAAAATTCCTCTTAATAAAGTTACTGCTGCGGTACGCAGCTCAAATAATGATGTCGGCGGTAGAGTTCTAGAGATTGCGGGCCATGAACAATTTATACGTGGCCGTGGGTATGTGAAATCTGTACAAGATCTTGAAGAAGTTGTGTTAGGAATAGGCAGTGGCGGTGTTCCTATTCGAGTAGCAGATGTTGCAACGGTGAGTTTGGGGCCAGCGTTGCAACGTGGGCAAGCAGATTTTAATGGTGAAGGCATTACAGTGGGAGGAATTGTTGTCATGCGTTATGGAGAAAACGCGTTGACTGTAATTGATCGTGTCAAAAATCGAATTACTGAATTGCAAGCAGGTTTGCCTGACGGCGTAGAACTTATACCCGTTTATGATCGTTCAAGTTTAATCAAAAGTGCAATTAGCACACTTAAAAGTACACTTTTGGAAGAGATGTTTATTGTTTCATTAGTAATCATCATCTTTTTGTTGCATGTTCGTTCAGCTTTGGTGGCCATTGTGACGTTGCCTATCGCTATACTTCTGGCATTTATTCCAATGTATTATCAAGGCCTTACTGCAAACATTATGTCGCTAGGTGGTATTGCGGTTGCTGTCGGCGCGATGGTGGATGCGGCTATCGTTATTATCGATAATGTCCACAAAAAACTCCAAGGTGAAAATGTAAGTGGTGAAGCGCGTACAAGCTTGATCATAAAAGCAATGCAGGAAGTTGGCCCAAGTATTTTCTTCTCACTGCTGATAATCACAGTTTCATTCTTACCCGTATTTGTACTTGAAGGTACCGAGGGGAGATTGTTCAAACCGCTAGCTTTTACAAAAACCTATGCGATGGGTTTTGCAGCATTGTTGTCAGTAACGTTAATTCCAGCACTTGTTGTTCTCGTTATTCGGGGTCGAATTCGAAGTGACGCAAGCTGGCTAAATCGAGGTTTGAAAGCTGGTTATGCTCCACTCGTTAGGCTTGCTGTTAAGTGGAGGTGGTTAGTGTTAGCGGCTGCGGGTGTTGCAATGGTTGTTACTATCCCCGCATATCGACATTTAGGCAGTGAGTTTATGCCACCTCTGAATGAAGGCAGTATTCTTTATATGCCAACTGCTTTACCTGGCATGTCGATTGCGGAAGCCACGCGTGTGATGCAAACCATGGATCGAGAGTTACTAAAGTTTCCTGAAGTGGAACGTGTATTTGGCAAGGTGGGTCGCAGCTCAAGCCCTACCGACCCTGCACCATTATCAATGATGGAAACCAATATTATGTTAAAGCCACAAAGTGAGTGGCGTGAGGATATGACCTGGGACAAACTCATCGACGAGATGGATGCCGCAATGCAATTTCCTGGTATGCCAAATATCTGGTGGATGCCCATACAAACGCGAACAGAAATGTTAGCTACAGGTATTCGTTCTACACTTGGTATTAAAGTTTTTGGTGCGGATCTAGCACAGATAGAAAAAACGGCAGTAAATATTGAGCGAGCATTGCTAGAAGATTCACGTACTGCATCAAATACACGTAGTGCATTTGCAGAGCGTACTACAGGCGGATATTTTCTTGATTTTGATATTGATCGTTCAGCAGCAGCACGTTTTGGTTTGAATATTGCGGATGTGCAAAATGTAGTCGAAGCCGCAATGGGTGGCGTAAAGGTAAGTGAAACGGTTGAAGGACGAGAACGATATGGTATCTTGGTACGTTATGCACGTGAGTATCGCGATAGCGTTGATGCGCTGGAGCGAGTGCTTATTCCTACTGCAAGTGGCGCACAAATTCCAATTACTCAAGTTGCAGACATTCAGTTTAGAACGGGTCCTCCAATGTTGCGTAACGAAGATGGCCAACTTGTCGGATTTGTCTTTGTTGATGTTAAGGACACAGTTGGCATAGCTGATTATGTAGAACAAGCAAAGCAAGTAGTTGATGAGAAAGTTACTATTCCTTCAGGATATCGTTTGGCATGGGCGGGCCAATTTAAATATTTTGAAAGAGCTAAAGAAAAGCTAAAAATCCTCATTCCACTGACACTGTTTTTTATATTTTTCATGTTATATATGCATCGTAAATCTTTAGTTGAAACATTATTAGTTATGTCAGCTTTATTGTTCTCACTAGTGGGTAGTATTTGGTTGCTTACTGTTTTGGAATACAAATTAAGTGTTGCAGTAGCCGTTGGGATGATTGCAGTAGCTGGGTTAGCCATTGAACTTGGTTTGTTAATGATGCTGTATCTTGATATTGCATGGCGTAATCGAATTAGTGAAAATCGATTGCATAATCGAATTGATTTGCAAGAAGCCATAATAGAAGGCGCAAGTCAGCGAATTCGTCCAATGCTCATGACTTGGTTGTCTACTTTTATAGGTTTGTTACCCATAATGCTAAGCACTGGTACAGGTGCAGATGTTATGAAACGAATTGCAGCTCCTATGATTGGCGGGGTAGGCTCGGCTTTAATTATGGTGCTATTTGTTTTTCCTGCTTTATTTTCTATATGGCGTGGCTCACAACTACCATCTAATGATTAAAAATTATGGTTAATAAAACCACAGAGTCTTCAACTGCTTTAAGTGAATGAGGCTCACCAGGCATTAAGTGTAGTAGCTGGTTATAATTTAGTTTTTGTGTGACACCCATTGCGATGATGGCTATTTTACCTGATATGCATTGCACTGTAATGGATCCAGGCACTTTGTGATTGGGAATGCCTTTTCCGGCAGGCAATACAATTCTAATTAGTTCCATATCATCTGTTTTGACGATAGCTTTTGTGTGTTCTTTAGGTAAATCCGCTGCCCACGTTTGTAGGTCGACGATTTCACCAGGATTTGCATGATGAGTTGCCATAATTAATTATTTAAGTAAAAAATAAATATTTAGGTAGTGACATTTCTTGCACATATCTTCATATAGGCTTGGTTTTTGGGCTGGATCATGAGTAGTCGAATGCTCCTATGACATTCCACAAAAGGACGATTACACTTAGTAACCACAAGTGCCACTGTTTGGTTAGACTCAGGCATGCGACATCAGTTTAGTATAGATATTGAAACATTATACTCCTACATGCTGGCAGCAAACGTAGTTAGTTGTAACCAGACATGCCTACAATATTAAAACCAGCATCTACATACGTAATTTCACCGGTAATTCCGCTGGCTAAATCCGAGCACAAGAAGGCAGCAACATTACCAACTTCTTGAATGGTGACGTTTTTGCGTAGTGGAGCATTTTCTTCTACGTGGTCGAGCATTTTTCTGAAATCTCCAATTCCGGCAGCCGCTAAGGTGCGGATTGGGCCTGCAGAGATGCCATTTACTCGAATACCATCAGGGCCTAAGGCATAGGCCATATAACGGATATTGGCTTCTAAACTAGCTTTCGCAAGACCCATTACGTTGTAATTTGGCATCGCGCGTACTGAACCCATATAAGTCAGTGAGACGATGGCGCCGTTGCTGCCTTTCATAAGCGGTCTGGCGGCTTTGGCGAGTGCAGTCAGGCTGTAGCTGCTGATGTCATGCGCTATCTTAGAGCCTTCTCGGGTGGTTAAGTCTACAAAATCGCCTGCAAGCTCTTCTTTGGGAGCAAAAGCAGCAGAATGAACCAGGATATCTAGATTGTTCCAGTGTTTACCAAGTTCAGTGAAAAGGTTAGTAATCTGCAAATCTTCACCCAAGTCACAAGGTAGTACAATTTCTGCGCCAATTTCTGCCGCAAACTTTTCAACTCGACCTTTGAGTTTTTCATTTTGATAGGTAAAGGCCAGTTCCGCTCCTTCGCGTTTCATTGCTTCGGCAATGCCCCAAGCTATGGAGCGATTGCTCGCGATGCCAACGATTAAGGCGCGTTTTCCTGCTAAAAATCCCATGATTGATTCCGTTTTATAATTTCGTAGCGGTTAAAAGTTATACAGTTAGATTTATCAAGACTGAACTACATTTTCGCTTAAACAGTCTATAATACTTCCATTCTATTTATGTTTAAGGGAAGAATAATCTTTCTTGGTTAGATTATCATAAACTCATTAAGTGAACAGTCGTTCTGCAATACTTATTATCACCACCTTCATGGTGTTTGTTGTTGGCGCCTGCTCCGATGGTGCATGGAATAATCCTTATCCTAACGATAGCCGTGGTGATCGTTCGAGTGACGGCAAAGGGAATATCGAAAATGTTACTTATTCTTCGTTTAGTGAACGACCCAAACGCTTAGATCCGGTAAGTTCCTACAGCTCTAACGAATACCAATTCATTGCACAAATATATGAACCGCCCCTGCAATATCATTATTTGCTGCGCCCCTATACGTTGGTTCCGCTTACGGCTTCACAATTACCCGAGGTGCGCTATTTTGGTGAGGACGAAGTGCTGGTGGATGAAGACGCAGTAGATAGCATTAAGTTTTCAGAGCACACCATTAAAATAAAACAAGGCATTAAATTTCAACCTCATCCTGCATTTGCAAAAAATAATCAGGGTGATGCGCTTAATTTAAATTTAACTGAGAAAGATTTAGAAGGTATCTATAGATTAAGTGACTTTGAGGCAACAGGTTCACGTGAGCTAACTGCTGAAGACTATGTATACCAAATTAAGCGCATAGCAAGTCCTTACCTACATTCTCCTATTGCAGGTGTAATGCGAGATTACATTATTGGTTTTGAAGAGTTTCATAAACAAGTTGGCGAGAAATACCCGGATTCGAATATTGGGTGGCATGATCTTCGCGACATCAAGTTAGCCGGTGTAAGTATAGTAGATCGCTATACGTATCGTATACGTATAAAAGGTAAGTATCCTCAGCTTGTGTACTGGCTAGCGATGCCGTTCTTTGCTCCCATGCCTTGGGAAGCTGAAAAGTTTTATGCGCAAGATGGTATGGAAGAGCGCAATATTTCTCTCAATTGGTATCCAGTAGGTACCGGGCCATATATGTTGACAGAAAACAATCCAAATTTGCGTATGGTAATGGAAAAAAATCCTAACTTTCATGGCGAACGTTATCCATCTGAAGGCGAGCCTGAAGACCGAGAGAATGGATTACTTATAGATGCTGGGAAACGATTGCCACTGGTTGATAAAGCGGTTTACAGCCTAGAAAAAGAAACCATTCCGTATTGGAGTAAGTTTTTGCAAGGCTATTACGATGCATCTAGCGTATCTTCAGATAGTTTTGATCAAGCAATACAATTTGGTTCAGGTGGCGACTTGCAATTAACCGAGTTAATGCAAGAGAAGGGTATTCAATTGGCAACGGCAATTACGACTTCTATATTTTATATGGGTTTTAATATGACTGACTCCGTTGTAGGCGGTGATTCACAGCAATCCAGGTTGTTGCGCCGTGCGATATCAATTGCAGTCGATTATGAAGAGTACATTTCAATTTTTGCAAACGGACGTGGTGTTGCTGCGCAGAGTCCGATTCCGCCCGGTATATTTGGAAATATTGAAGGTGAAGCAGGTATTAATCCATTTGTGTATGACTGGAAGTTTGGTGAGCCTAAAAGAAAGGCCATTGAAGTTGCGATCGATTTGATGAAGCAGGCGGGTTATGCAGGGGGTATAGATCCAAAAACCAAGAAGCCTTTAGTATTGAATTTTGATACTCCTTCGGCAGGTCCTGACGCCAAGGCGCAATTAAACTGGATGCGTAAACAGTATCAAAAGCTGGGTATTCAACTGGTTATACGCGCTACCGACTATAATCGTTTCCAGGAAAAAATGCGTAATGGCACCAGCCAAATATTCCAATGGGGTTGGAATGCGGATTATCCTGATCCAGAAAATTTCTTTTTTCTTTTGTATGGGCCGAATGGAAAAGTAAAACAGCATGGAGAAAATGCAGCGAATTATTCTAATCCGGAATTCGATCGCCTTTTTGAAAAAATGAAAAACATTCAAAATGGGCCAGAACGTTTAGCGATGATTAAAGAAATGACGAATATACTTCAACAAGATGCACCTTGGTTATGGGGCTTTCATCCTAAAGCAGTTTCTTTATTTCATGACTGGTATCGAAACGTAAAACCCAACTTAATGGCAAACAATCTTTTGAAGTATAGGCGTGTAGTTTGGGAAGATCGACAGGTCAAACGCGAAGCGTGGAATAAACCTAATTATTGGCCATTAATTTTGATCGGTTTATTTTTATTGGCCTCGTTAATACCTGCTGTAATTGCATTTAGAAAACGCGAGCGGAGTACCATGAAATGATTGCCTACATTATCCGCCGCATCTTGTATGCGATTCCGATTCTTATTGGTGTGAATGTCCTTACGTTCTTATTATTTTTTGTTGTAAATTCACCAGACGATATGGCGCGAATGTTTTTAGGTGAAAAGCATGTAACTGAAGAACAGATTGAAGATTGGAAATCTGAACGAGGCTACCATCAACCGCTTTTTTATAATGCTGAAGAAAAGGGCGCTGATAAGTTAACAAAAACTATTTTCTATACAAAATCAGTACGCTTGTTTGTGTTTGATTTTGGTCGTTCAGATAGTGGACGTGATATTAGTTTTGATATCAGTCAGCGTATGTGGCCAAGCCTGGCTATTGCAGTACCACAATTGATTGTTGGCCTGCTGGTGACGATATCTTTGGCGTTGCTTATTGCGTTTTTCCGCGGTACTTATATTGATTACTGGGCGGTCGTGATTTGTGTAGCTCTGATGTCTATTTCCAGTTTGTTTTACATCATTGGCGGGCAATTTGTCATGGGTAAAATTTTACGTGTGGTGCCCATATCTGGTTTTGAAGAAGGCGTGTTTGGAATAAAATTTCTAATCCTGCCGGTATTGATCGGTATTGTCGGTGGAATAGGCTCGAGCACGCGCTGGTACCGTACGATATTTTTAGAAGAGATAAATAAAGATTATGTGCGTACTGCGCGTGCGAAAGGGATTTCTGAACAAATGGTGCTGTTCAAGCATGTGTTACGTAATGCGATGATTCCTATACTTACCGGTGTGGTCGTAATTCTTCCATTGCTATTTATGGGAAGCCTGATTACAGAATCTTTTTTTGGCATACCTGGATTAGGAAGTTACACCATTGATGCAATTAACAGGCAGGATTTTTCAATTGTACGTTCGATGGTTTTCTTGGGTGCGGTTTTGTACATTATTGGTTTATTACTAACAGATATTTCATACACTGTGGTTGACCCCAGAGTAAGACTGAACTAATGCTGGAGTTAGATTGAATTATGTTTGGTAAACCAGTATTTCTAATCACAGATGTGTTGATATTTTTATTAGTGTTTCTGGTATTTGCATTCTTTATGTACGCTATGCGCAAACCACACTTGCGTAAACCTTGGAGACAAGTTGTACGTAGTAAGGCGGGCGTGATCTCGATAATGGTACTGCTGTTATATATAAGTATCGGTATTCTTGATTCAATGCACTTTCATCCTAAAGTTGAAAATTCATCAGCAGATGGGAAAACTCAATATAGTGGTGAAATACGAAGCGTGTTTGATCTAATCGTTGCTGATATTCGCAATAGCACTGAAAAAACCTATTCTGCCCCTTTCGCGGCATATTTGTTTGCCAAAGAAACTGTGCAATTTGAAGATGGTACAAAATCACGTGAGTATCCGCGATTAACTTGGGGTGGAGCGCATCTGGAAAATCCCGAGCAGGAGAAAAGTGCGGATATATTACGTTTAGCGATGACAGGAATGGTTAAAGCATTTGCGGTCTGGTCGGTATTGATGGTGCTCCTGTGTTTGATTCTTTCGCTACGCACTAAAAAATCATTTTTTACTGTATTTAAAAATATCGCAACAGGTGTATCAGATATTCCATGGCGAACTATAGCAACTACTTTGGCGTTCTTGCTGTTAGTGCTATTAGTGGGGGCTGAGTGGGCGAGTAAATATCATGTATTGGGCACTGATAAGGTTGGCGAAGATGTTTTATATCAAGCATTAAAGAGTATTCGTACAGGTGTTGTAATTGGCACGTTAACAACATTATTAATGCTGCCATTTGCGATCACTCTAGGCATTATGGCGGGTTATTTTCGAGGTTGGATTGATGATGTGATTCAGTATTTGTATACCACCTTGAATTCAATTCCTGGAGTGCTATTAATCGCAGCTGCGGTTTTGATGTTAAATGTTTACATGGGTAAACACGCGGAAGAGTTTGCCAGCCTTACCGAGCGTGCAGACATGCGTTTACTATTCTTGTGTCTTATTTTGGGTCTTACCAGTTGGACGGGTTTGTGTCGGCTGCTACGTGCTGAAACTCTTAAGTTACGTGAAGTCGATTTCGTTCAAGCGGCTTCTGCATTTGGTGTAGGGCCCACACAAACTATTTTTCGCCACATCCTGCCGAACATGATGCATATCGTGCTAATAACCATAGTGCTTGATTTTAGTGGCTTAGTATTAGCTGAGGCTGTGTTGTCTTATATTAACATAGGCGTTGATCCAACCATGAATAGTTGGGGCAATATGATTAACAGCGCACGCCTTGAGATGGCGCGTGAGCCAGTAGTGTGGTGGTCGTTAGCGGCTTCTTTGTTCTTTATGTTTACCATGGTGTTATTCGCTAATTTATTTGCTGATGTCGTACGTGATGCATTAGACCCAAGAATTGCCAAGTCATTGTAGTTAAACAAATAAAACAATTAATATGTCTGAAATATGTCTACTTTAGGTAAACAAACAAAATCTTCTCCGTTATTGCGAATTGAGAACCTGAGTACTGTGTTTGAAACAGGGGACCGTAAGGTTACCGTTGTGGATGGAGTGAGTTTTGAGGTCAATGAGGGTGAGACATTTGCCTTGGTGGGTGAGTCCGGTAGCGGTAAGTCTATTACAGCCTTATCTGTGATACGTTTGCTTCCAGAAGCTGCGCGTGTAACTACGGGTTCAGTTTACCTTGGTAATCAAGATTTATTGTCACTTCCCGAGCGAGAAATACGCAACATCCGTGGCAGTGGCATTTCTATGATCTTCCAAGAGCCTATGACATCACTTAATCCTGTAATTAAGGTAGGTAAGCAAATTGCAGAAGTACTAATACGTCACCAGGGTATGAGCAAGGCGCAAGCAAGACAACGCGTATTAGATTTACTGGATGCAGTAAACATCAAGAATCCTGCGCATACCATAGATACTTATGCGCATGAACTTTCGGGTGGTATGAAGCAGCGTGTGATGATAGCGATTGCGCTAGCATGTGAGCCTAAGTTACTAATAGCTGATGAGCCTACCACTGCTTTAGATGTAACGATTCAAGCGCGTGTTTTAGATTTAATTAATGAGTTGCAGCAAAAATTTAAAATAGCGATTTTATTTATCACTCATGATTTAGGCGTGGTAAAGCAAGTTGCTGATCATGTTGCCGTGATGAAGCAAGGTAAGATTGTCGAGCAATCAAGCAATGAAATATTTTTCTCTAATCCACAGCATGAATACAGTTGGGATTTGTTTGCAGCGCTACCAGCGATGGAAAAACGTGGTAAGCCCTTACTGACAAGCAATAAGATCGAGATGGTAGTTGATCAGAAGGTAACTGAGAAAGATACTTTACGTGTTAAAGATCTAAAAGTTTACTTTCCCATCAAGAAAGGAATACTAAAACGCACGGTAGGTCATGTGAAGGCAGTTGATGGAGTTTCACTTGAAATTCCTCCGGGTAAAACCGTTGCCTTAGTGGGTGAATCGGGAAGTGGCAAGACCACAGTAGGCAAAGGTATTTTACGTTTAGTTCAGCCTACCTCAGGTGAAGTTACATATTTAGGGCTACCGATTCATAAAATTGGTAAGCAAGATTTACTCGAACAACGAACCAACCTGCAAATAGTTTTCCAAGATCCATATTCATCAATGAATCCACGCATGTTGATTGGAGACATCATTGAAGAAGGTATGAAAGCGCTTAATGTGTTGAGCGACTCAGAAGCACGCAAGGCGCGAGTATTAGAGCTTTTAGAGCAAGTAGGTTTATCAAAAGATACGCACTTACGCTATCCGCATGAATTTTCGGGCGGCCAGCGCCAGCGAATTTGTATTGCCAGAGCATTAGCCGTAAACCCAAAAATCATTATCTGTGATGAGCCAACCAGTGCTTTAGATGTTTCGGTGCAGGCACAAATTCTTGATTTATTGAATGCTTTACAAGCGCGTCTGGGGATTAGTTATTTATTTATCACTCACAACATGTCTGTTGTTGCATATTTTGCAGACCGGGTGGCAGTAATGTATCAAGGCAAGATTGTAGAGGAAGGTGAAGTAGAACAGGTGCTTACTTACCCACAGCACGAATATACCAGGAAACTGTTAGCTGCAGTACCGAAGTTAGTGCCGCCTGAAAGAGAAAAAGTTGCGTAATTAGATTAGCTTATTCGACAAAGAATTCTAGCTTAATTCCTGCAACATCGATGATGTCGTGATCTTCAATAGGTTCTGCTTTTGCTGCAATTACTTCGCCATTAAGTTTTGATGGCGTGTCTGGTTTGCCATCGATATGCATGATGTAGTAACCGGTATTTCGTTTTGTAATACCTACAACGGCAACATCAGGTTTGCCTACGGTGGTTAAAGATTTATCTAGTGTGATTTCTTTACCACTATTTTTCCCATTCAAAATTTGTATGCGACCAATATTGGATGCTGGAGGTTGAGAACTTATTTGGATATCTTCTGCATCATCATTAGCTACAGATTCTTGCTTAGGATATTCTGATTTTAGTTTCTTATCTTCAGAGTTATCTTGTTGATCAAGTTTGCTGCTAGTTTCCTCATCAGTGTGAAGAGATGATTCTTCCTGATGATCATCGCTCGATTCAGTTGCCTCGCAAATTTCTTCTTCAAGTTCGTTAATTTGTTCTTCTAAAGATCGTATGTCTTGTTCTTCTTTAAGTGCATTATTTCTATCAGAAGTAGCTGTAAGAATTAAAGTCTTTTCAAATTCGCTATTAGCTGAGCTAGATGCTAAATGGTTTACATACTTTATACGGTGATTGCCGATATCGATAATATCGCCATCTTTAAGCGCATGTTTCTTAACTATTTTTGAATTAACGAAAGTGCCGTTAGTGCTGTTTAGATCTTCTAAAAAACAATCATTGAGTAAAAAGTTAATTTGCGAGTGGTATCCGCTAATCGTTAAGTTATCTAAACAAAGATCATTATCAGTACGCCTTCCGATAGTGATGGTTTCCTTTTCAATAGGAATCTCATCAACTACTTTTTTATCAAGACTGACAATTAATTTTGCTGTACTCATAATTCACGATCTATTTTGACAATAATTTACTGAATTTTGACTTCCATTTAGTTTTGCCAGGGAATTCTTTGTTTGGCTGGGCTAACAAAACTGAAACATTGTCTCGTCCACCATTGTCATTTGCGATGGCGATAAGTTTGTCAGCTAGCTTATCCAGATTGTCTCTAAAGGCGGTTACGGTTGCATGAATTTCCTGATCATCGACCATATCTGTCAGACCATCGGAGCAAAGAAGATAGATGTCACTAGGCATCGCGAGATCTTCTTTGATATCGACTGCTATACTGCCTTCAATGCCTAGAGCACGTGTTACCAAATTTTTATTAAGAGAAGTATTCGCTTCTTCTTGCGTATAGAAGCCACGATCTACAAGTTCTTGTAGCAAGGTATGGTCTACAGTGATTTGTTGCAGCTTGCCATCACGGTAGCGATACATTCTTGAATCACCAACATGAGCGATGGTGACCTGATTATCATAAAAAATGCCCATCACTAAAGTTGTTCCCATGCCGCGATATTGTGCATCGTTGCTGCTCATGGAAAAAATGGCTTCGTTGGCTTTTACGACAGAATTTCTTGCAGCTAAACTTTCTCTTGTATAGCCTGTTTTTTTATCTATTTCACCAGGCACTAGATTTGGTATAGCTGCACGTAACTCTTCTAGAATAGTATTCACTGCAACTTCGCTAGCGACTTCACCGCTCTTATAACCACCCATGCCGTCTGCGAGAACAACTAAACCGATTTCCTGATCTTCACCGATCTTGTCTTCGTTGTTGGTGCGCACAAGCCCTACATTTGAACGGCCCGCGATATCTAAAATGCCTTTGAGATTCATAAATTATCTAACATCATCTCGCATTCGCGCAGCTTATTGGCCATGCTTGCTGCAGATTGAAAACGTTTGTCGGGTTCTTTTTCGAGTGCTTTGTTTACAGTCCAGGCTATGCATGTGGGTGTACTTGGGTTGATCTCAGAAATATCTTTATGTTGTTCTTGTGTTATAGATCGCATTAACTCAGCCATAGTTTTTGGTCTAAATGGCGGCGAGCCTGTTAACAGATGGTATAGGGTTACACCCAATGAATATAAGTCTGAACGTGCATCTAATCTTTCACCCGCAAGTTGTTCTGGCGACATATATAAAGGTGTTCCTAAAATTGATCCAGCACGTGTTCTCGTAGAATCTGGGATTCTCGCAATCCCAAAGTCCGTAAGCTTAACGTAATCATCGCTTTGGTTATAGATGATATTTGCAGGTTTTATGTCTCTGTGGATAAGATCCTGTTTGTGCGAGTAGGCTAAGGCATCAGCGCATTGTGCGATTATTTTTAATACAGTCTTGGGACGCAGCAACCGGTCTGCTCGAGCATAGTTTCTTAGATTTATACCATCTACATATTCCATCGCAATATAGGCAAAACCGTCTGTCTCGCCACTATCAAGGATTTTCACAATATTGGGGTGATTTAAATTGCCTGCCGTTTCGATTTCTCTATGAAAGCGAAACTTATATTCTGCTAGTTGGTTGGCTTCAAGTTCTGATGATAAATTGAGCACTTTAATAGCGATTATTTTGTCGGTAACAATATCATAGCCTTTAAAAACGGCACCGGTAGTGCCTTGACCGAGTATATTCTTAACTTTATAACGACTACCATAAAGCGTTGGGTACTCGCTTAATTCCTCTCCCAGTATGCTCTCTACTTGAGGCTCGGCATCGGGTGACAAAATAATGGTTTTTCCAGAAGCAACCGCTTTTTCAATGATGGTCGAGTACTGCTTTATTACCGGTTCAGATAAGGTTTCTTTAGGTAATGGTATTGGTAAGTTATTTTCTTGTTGTTCTTCTTTTGGTATTAAATTAATTTGCGACTTGTTAGCATTGTCAATGGGTGTAGCGAGTTCGCCATTAAAAAAAGCAATGCGTTGCTGAATATCTTTAAAGTCAGGTTCAAAACTTGAAATGAATTCAAATACGCTTTTAGCGTTTTCAGGTTCATCTTTAATTTGGAAATCGATTGCTAAGTTATATAATAAGTTTGCAGTGTCGTGGTTGTGAGGACATAGTTTAAATTTTTCCAGCGCTATATTTAATTTTCCTAAACCTTGAAGTTTTAGTCCGACATTGCGGTTATTACTACGTGCCTCAAATTTAGATGCTAGATCTACTGGTGATGCAATAGAATCATTGCTGCTGGGCGGTACCATAAATGCCCAGGTGAGCGAGATTAGTGAAATTAACGTAATAACAGTTACTTGTGTAACTAAAATAGGTGGTTGCATTACCCAAAGCAATGCTGCAATAACAGTTGCAACCAAAAGGCTTAAGGTAAACCATTTGGTATTTAATTTATTTTCTTTAAGCATCATATATATTGATACTTAATCAAGTCTAACTTGACTCATACACACATCCGTTTGTCTCTTGTTTTCTTGTGCCTAATCGTAGATTCATAGACGGGTAATACAAGTCAACCAGTATTGTGTTCAGCCTATCTTAGTATGGCCAAATCACATTTATAAGCTTGATTTTCATGCTCAAGAATATTGGTTTTCAAGGCTTTGGAGCATACTACAGTCGCCCCTAAGACGACTATAAGTGGCAGCTATGCGTGCGACGAATACCCATATTTTAGGGATGTAAGTCATTAAAATCAGTGAATTATGTGGTCCACCTTGCATTTTGAAGGCTTCGTAGGGGTTGCTTAAAAGAAAGAGGCTGGGCTAGGTCTTCTAGGTTTTAGGTCTGATCTAGTCTATGAGGATGGTTTCACCGGGTTGTAGGGGCAGACCAGCATTGCGACCATTGATTTCGAATAATCGTTTAACCGTTGTATTGTTGCGATTAGCAATTTTCCAAAAACTATCCCCCATTGCCACTACATAGACATACGGAGCATCTATTATGTCAATCGAGTCGTCTAGTGTTGCAGTAGCTCTTTTAGTTTTTGAATACTTGCTCTGATTGTTGTTGTTCTGGTTTTGGCTATGTGTAGCTATTTGAAGTGGTATGATTAAAGTTCGTCCTGCAAAAATATTATTATTCTGCATATTATTTGATTCACGCAGTGCATTCACAGTTGTGCTATATCGTCTTGCAATCCCGCTTAGTGATTCACCACGACTAATTGTATGTTTTGTCCAATTTGGTTTGGGAGCTTCTTCCATATTATTAATGGCTAGCGCTAAAAATTCTGCATCACGCTCTGGAACTAATAAGTTATAACCGGGAGGTACAGGAGTATTAAGATTTTGAATCGCAGGGTTTAATAATTTAATTTCAGTTTCATTGACAGCAGTAGTCTGAATTAGTTTTGCAGGTGAAATACGCTTGCTAAGCTGAATGGCTGATAAATAAGGCTTATCTTCTATTGGATGAAGTAGTTTGTAGCTGATTTCTTTATCATTAATGATGGAGCATAAAGCCAAAATTTTTGGTACGTATTCAAGAGTTTCACGCGGTAAACGTAAGTCCCAGTATATGTCTTTGCTATAGGTGCCATTTTTGTTAGCACTGACTTTTTTCAGTGCACGCTTTACACGTTGTGGTCCGGAGTTATATGCAGCAAGAGCCAGCAACCAGTCTCCATCA
The DNA here is from genome assembly GCA_964486815.1 of uncultured Thiotrichales bacterium. GTDB lineage: Bacteria > Pseudomonadota > Gammaproteobacteria > UBA4575 > UBA4575 > JABDMD01. The sequence continues at coordinate 56,357 of CAZAOO010000005.1, read as the reverse complement.
AACATATTATACATTTGAGAAAGATAGTCGAGTGCCGCAGAAGTAGATGCGTGAATATCGTGTCTACCGTCATAACCAGCTGTTCGTTTTAAACCTAAATCTTTCGCTGTGTATGGCATGATTTGCCATAAACCTTCTGCCTTTGCATGTGAGCGTGCTCTTGGGTAATAACCACTCTCTACAATTGGCAAAATGGCCAATTCTGCAGGCATTTGTCGACTATCTATTTCACTTAATACATAGTAGATAAAGGGTTCAGCGCGTTTAGTTACAATAGATAAATATTGGTCTTGGTTTAAAAACTTATTTTTCTGTTGTATTACACGCGGATGGTTATATAAATCCGTTAAGGCAAGCTTGTTTTCTATATGTTGCCATATAAGCTTGTTGTCTCTTGTAGTAGCTAAATTTGTAGTAGCTAAATCTTTTTTAAGGAAATTGACAGGTGGCGGATTAATAAAATCCGCTTTAGGTGCTAGCGAATTTCCGTGTGCCTTGTCTATAATTTCAGAATCGCTAAGATCTGGACTTGTTGGTGAGTGAGTACAGCCCATGACAACAAAAGCCAAGAAAAATACTAGTAAACTGCTTTTGTTAAAAGTCCATTTCTCCATTGCCGTGAAGCATAAAGAGACAATAAAAATAGTTCAACAGCTAATTTTAAAATGAAATTCGCTCAGCGTCACTGTGAATCTTAATCTATCATGAAAAGTTTACATCACAAGCGATTGTTTTAAGGTAGAATTAACACATGAAAGAGTCAGTGCTTTTTAATTCAGTTAAATATACACAGCAATTGCAAGAGTGGTATTCGACTCCAGCAGGACAAAATTTATACAAAGAGTTGTTGGCTAAACTGGATACGTTGTTACCAAGTTTGTTTGGCTATCATGCTTTACAAATTGGAAGTTTAGCAAATGACATTGATCTAATTTCTAGTAGCAAGATTGGGCAAAAAATATACATGGCCTTAAATACTGAAAAAGGTAATGTAGTGGCTAACTCGTTAGCATTGCCTTTCCCTCAAAACACATTAGATCTAATTGTTTTGCCGCATACATTAGATATCTCACCAAAACCTCATCAAGTTTTAAGAGAAACTCATCGTGTAATGATATCTGAAGGGCACTTGGTGTTAATTGGATTCAATCCATTTAGCATGATGGGCTTAAGTAAACTGATATTCATGCGTAGTCAGCGCGCACCTTGGGCTGCGCACTTTTATACATCAAGAAGGTTAAAGGATTGGCTTTCGTTATTGGGATTCAAGCTTATAACGACTGAGCACGTTGGCTTGCAGCCACCCATACAAAATGAGCGATTCCAAAAACGTATGCAGTTTTTACGCAAAGCAGAGCGAGTAGGATTAGGACGTCTAGGCGGATTACAAATATTTATTGCAAAGAAACGTGAACTGACTCTTACGCCAACCCTGCAAACATGGAAACTACGCCGACGTATGATTCCAGTAAATGTATCCGAGCCCGCTGCAAGAAAGACTCACTGCAAAAAAGAATAGCTATGTCGAAAAATCACGTTGAAATTTTTACAGATGGAGCCTGTAGAGGGAATCCAGGTCCTGGAGGGTGGGGAGCGATTCTTCGTTATGCAGGCAAGGAAACGCATATTAATGGTGCTGCGGAAGAAACAACCAATAATCGTATGGAGTTGCAGGCGGTTATTTCTGCATTTGAAAAACTTACAAAGACATGCGAAGTTCACGTGACTACTGATTCACGTTACGTAATGGATGGAATCCAACAATGGCTTTCAAACTGGAAACAGAATGGTTGGAAAACAGCTGCGAAAAAACCAGTTAAGAATGAAGACTTATGGAAACAGCTTGATAAATTAGTTGAACAACATGATGTTACTTGGGAGTGGGTGAAGGGGCATAGCGGGCATGTAGAAAATGAACAGGTGGACCAATTAGCGAATGATGCGATTGATAATCTGCTATTGTAGATTTTTTTATTACACACTAATTTTCAAATGCGACAAGTTGTACTTGATACAGAAACAACCGGCCTTGAGGTTTCACAAGGACATCGAATCATCGAGATAGGTTGTGTCGAGGTGTTGCATCGCCGCACAACCGATCAACAATATCATCAGTTCCTTAATCCGGAGCGAGAAATTGATGCAGGCGCGCAAGAAGTGCATGGAATTTCGCTTGAATTTCTTGCTGATAAACCAAGATTCTCGAGTATTGCTGATGATTTCATAGAGTTCGTAGCCGATGCCGAGTTAATAATTCACAACGCCAACTTTGATGTAAGATTCATTAATGCAGAATTAAAACTAGCGGGTCATGAAATTACGGATATTAATACATGCTGCAAAGTAATTGATTCGTTAAGCATGGCAAGAAAAATGCATCCCGGACAAAAAAATAACCTGGATGCTCTGTGTAAACGTTATGAAATAGATAATTCACATCGAGAGTTGCACGGAGCATTGCTCGATGCACAAATACTTGCAGATGTATATCTCGCGCTAACTGGAGGTCAGACCAGTCTTAGTTTAGCGGCAAATTCAGGTTCTTCGGCAAAAAGAAATAGTGCTCAAAAAGAACTGGATAAAGATCGAGATGCCTTGAAAGTTATTTATGCTAATGATGAAGAATTGCAGGCGCATGATGCTTTTTTGAACAAAATTCAACAAGAAAGTGAGGTCGGTTGCGTTTGGTTACTGGATAAATCAAAGTAAAAACGCTGAGAAAATTATCTTAACAGTTGCTGAGTTGCTTGATTTTCGTTACATTTTGCCGGTTATTTCTAATACACTGTTCAGATCAACCCTGAGAATTAATCAAGTATTAACCTAAGGATTAACTATGTGGAGATGTCTAATGTTAGATAAGGTTTTAGTATGTGTTTTGTTTGCCGTAATGCTTACAGCGTGTGGTGATGAGGGTGGTACGGCTAGTGGCAAGTGGGTTGGAGAAGTATTTGCGAGTTCCAACTCAAGCGCATCAACCATTGTAGGTGAATTTGGTTCATATGTAGAATGTATAGAAGCTACGCAAAAAGAAGCCAAGTCTGGTGTATTTAACTGCGGCATAAAAACAAACTAATACAAACATTTAGTCTGTAAATGTCGAGTATTTAATTTAACCTAGCGTTACTATGCTAGGTTAAATTTTCTAGCTACGTTTTAGAACTCGCTGCTTATCACGTTGCCAATCTCTCTCTTTAATACTGGCGCGTTTATCTTGTTTTTGCTTTCCTTTTGCTAAGCCAATCTCTAACTTTGCCATACCTTTCTTCCAATACATTGATAGAGGTACGAGAGTGTAGCCTTTACGATCTACTGCACCTACTAACCTGGCGAGTTCTTTGTTGTGCATCAATAACTTGCGTGTGCGGGTAGGATCGGGGGTCTTATGTGTCGATACTGAGGGTAAAGGACTAAGGTGGGCACCTAACAGCCAAGCTTCCATATTTTTTACAAGCACATAGCTTTCTTTCAACTGTATACTTTTTGCCCGTAAACTTTTGACTTCCCAGCCCTCTAAGACCAGACCAGCTTCAATTTTCTCTTCAATAAAGTAATCATGCCGGGCTTTTTTGTTCACCGCGATCGTGTTATCTGATTTATGCTTAGCCTTTGCCATCGCGATATTATGGTGTATTTATCATATGCATTCGATGGTAATTTAATGATTTTGAGTCATGTGCATCGATCCTGCTAGAGTTGTTTATAAATAAAATAAGAAATCTATGGCAATAGTAAGAACTTCGATACATGGATACTGGTCCTCACGATTCGCATTTGTACTTGCGGCTGCGGGTTCTGCTGTGGGTTTGGGGAATATTTGGAAATTTCCTTATATAGCGGGTGAGAACGGCGGTGGAGCATTCGTACTTTTGTATTTGCTTTGTATCGCACTATTCGGCATTCCGGTAATGATGTCTGAAGTGTTATTGGGGCGTCGCGGTAGGAGTAGTCCTGTTAATACCATGTCGACACTTGCGAGAGAAGAAAAACGTAGTAGTGCGTGGCGTTTGCTTGGGTTGATGGGTGTGCTTGCAGGGTTTTTGATTCTGTCTTATTACAGTGTCATCGCAGGCTGGGCACTTGCGTATGTAGTAGAGACCGCTAGCGGCACATTTTCTGGTGTGAATAGCGAACAAGCTGGTGAAATATTTGATAATTTACTATCCAACCCACAGCGACTTTTGTTTTGGCATACCCTGTTTATTATATTAACAATGCTGGTAGTGGTGAGGGGGGTTAGCAACGGTTTGGAAAAAGCAGTCCGCATTCTCATGCCGGCCTTGTTCATTTTGATAATAATTTTGATTGGCTATTCAATGTTTCAAGGTGAATTCATTGAAGGGTTCAAATTTTTATTTACTCCTGATTTTTCTAAAATAAGTCCTGAAGTTGTACTTAAAGCTATGGGGCAAGCATTTTTCAGTTTAAGTTTAGGTATGGGAGCCATCATGATGTACGGTTCGTACTTGCCAGATGATGCTTCAATTGCCACAACCAGCCTTCAGGTTGCGCTAGCAGATACCTTGGTTGCAATTTTAGCTGGTTTAGCCATTTTTCCGATTGTTTTTGCAAATGGTTTGGGAGCTGGGCAAGGCCCGGGATTAATCTTTAATACTTTGCCACTGGCATTTGGGCAAATGACGGGTGGTTTGGTTTACGGCACGATATTTTTTATTTTGTTAGTGTTTGCGGCATGGACATCAGCAATATCCTTAATTGAGCCCGCTGTAGCTTGGCTAGTTGAAAGATTTTCAATCTCTCGTTTTATTTCTTCAATAGTTTGTGGTCTGGTGGTGTGGGGTTTAGGTTTAGGCACGGTTTATTCGTTTAATAGCTGGAAAAAAATTGAAGTATTTAATGGTACATTTTTAGAAGGAAAATCTTTTTTCGACTTACTCGATTATTTAACATCTAATATCATGTTGCCATTAGGCGGGTTGTTGATTTGTATTTTTACAGCATGGTTGATGACTGAAGAGTCGCGACGTGAAGAGTTAAAAATTAAACATGAAGGTGCTTATAAAGTATGGCGTTTCCTGGCAAGGTATATAACACCGGTAGGTGTAACTATGATTTTGATTTATGTAACAAAGTTGCATGAATCGAGGGTAGTGCGTTTCTTATTACTTGAATTATTTGGAATTTCCTAAAGAGGGTTTGATTTATTATGAGACGAGGCAAAAAATGTCGAGAACGCGGAATGTATAAACATATACATGAGCATTTGAAGTCATTTTTTAACGACGTATCAAGATAAATCAGATCCTCCTTGCAGTGTTATGACCCATGTGCAACGTAGTGCGTTAGTGTCTTTTTCTGCGGCTCAAATGTTTAATTTAGTAAATGACATAGATTCATACCCGGAGTTTGTACCTTGGTGCGTGCGTTGTGAGGTGCATAATGATAGCGCATATGAAAAACAAGCTACGATGAGCTTTGCCAAGCGCGGCATCAATGCGTCTGTTACTACCCGTAATGAATTAGTCACCGATAAAGAAATTACAATGCGCTTAGTAAAAGGGCCATTTAAACATTTGGTAGGTAGATGGGTTTTTCATGCGTTAGATGAACATGCATGCAAAGTTGAGCTAGACATGCAATTTTCATTTTCTAATCGCATCTATGAGGTTACTTTGGGACCGATATTCAGTCAGGTAGCGAATAAACTCGTGTCTGCATTTACAGAAAGGGCGCAGCAACTATATGGATGATGATCAAAATATATGTGTATACGTAGCGTATGCAACACCCGACCACCAGGAGATGGTGCAACTTGAACTTCCTGTTAATAGTACCGTTGAGCAAGCGATAAATGAATCATCGCTACTGCAAAAGCATAGCGAAATTGATCTTGATAAGATGCAAGTTGGTATTTACGGAAAAATTGTAGAAAATACACAGCTATTGCACAATCAAGATCGCATAGAAATATATAGACCTTTAGTTATGGATCCCATGCACGCGCGTAGAATTCTTGCGAGTATTTAGAGAATACAATTGTAAATTAAAGTGCATTAAAATTAATTGGACTTTCAGAAACATATTTAGGTGTCACAATGATAAAAAACTCATTTAAAGTCATTTCAGTTTTGGCATTATTATCCAGCTCGGTTAGCTTGGTATTTGCTGGAGGTATGAAAGTAGAGCCGGGGTTGTGGGAAAATAAAAGCCAGGTAACAAGCCCTGGGGGCACGCATGATAATGTGTCTCAAGACTGTATTAAAGAGCCAGAAATTAGTCCGGAACGTATCATGGATGGTAATAGTGGTTGTGAAGTGCTTGAATCTAATTCGGATGCTAAATCTATGCAGTGGACTATTCAATGTGTAAATGAAGGTATTGCTATGACAGGCGAGGGCAGTGCTCAATCGTCCGGCAGTTCAATTACTGGGGATATGGTAATTAAAGCCAATTTTAGTGGTCAAGAATTTACAATGGCTACAAAGTGGCAAGGTAGTCGAATAGGCGAATGTAAATAGATTATTTATTAAGTTGTAAGGTATTTATTGAGTGAAGTAACGAAAAACTTAGTTAGGGTTATCTGGGTTTTTATTTTCTTGCAATACGTCTTCTAGAATGTCGGCTTGTTTTTCAAGGTCTTCCTGGTCTTTTTGATCTTTTTCGCTTAATTTATTTTTCTCTTTTTTGTTCTTGCTACTATTTTTGGCTTTATCTTTTTTGCCGTCCTCTGCTATGTCGCTGGCAACTTTACGTTTAGTAAAGTCGTGTTTATCAATTTTTATGACTTCGCCGCGGTCAAATATTAACGTCAATTGTCTCCTCTCTTGTTCGCCATAACCCGGAGTGAATAAATAAATATAATCCCAGCGACCAGGGTGAAAACTGTCAGTGATAAGGGGGCTGCCAAGCACATACTGCACTTGCTCTTGTGTCATGCCTAATTCGACTTTATTCACCATTTCAGAATCAAGTGCGTTACCTTGCTGCACATCAATTTTGTGAACTGTTAAGAGTTTGCTTTGACAACCTAACAGTAAAATTAAAGTTATAGAGTAAGCTATGATTTTTAAGTAATTCATATTTTATAGTTTGCTTTGACGGAGCATTTCTTTTGCATGCTCTTGAGTGTTTTTAGTAAGTTCTACGCCGCCTAACATGCGGGCAAGTTCGGTAATACGATCATCTTCTGTCAGATGAGATATCTTGGTTGTAATAGATTCATTTTTTTCAAATTTATTCACTTTATAATGATGGTGTGACTGAGCGGCTACCTGAGGTAAATGGGTGACGCAAAATACTTGTGCACTATTGCCCAGTTTTCTTAAATGCTTGCCAACAATTTCCGCAGTGGCTCCGCCTACGCCGGTATCGACTTCATCGAAGATAAGGGTAGGAATTTTTAAATTATTAGAAGTGGCCATCTGTATGGCAAGACTTAGCCTGGAAAGTTCGCCTCCTGATGCAACTTTGTTTAGCGCACGCAATGATTGTCCAGGGTTAGTATTCACTAAAAACTGTATTTCATCCAGGCCATTTAGGCTCAGTTCAGTAGATTTTTTTGGTTCTATATGAATATGGAAACGACCACCTTGCATACCTAGTGCTTGCATGGATTCAGTTATTTTTTCATTCAGTTCATTAGCTGCTTTTTTGCGTGCACTACTAATTTTCTTAGCCGTTGCACGATAAAGTTTTTCTGCTTCCTGCATTGATGTTTTAATTTTATCGGGGTCATCATGGCATCTTTCTATAGAGTCTAATTCTTCTTTGATTGACGTATGCATTGCAACCAGTTGATTTGGTTTTACTTTGTGTTTACGTGAAATTTCTTCAATTTTAGTGATGCGATCATCGAGAATTTGTAATTCTTGAGGGTCGGATGAGATATTTTCTGAGTAATTACGCAAACTGGTTGCGACTTCTTTAATTTGAATATGAATACTTTGTAATAACTCTATTGGTTCATTTAAATTATTGTCGATCGCAGTATATTTCTCAGCATCACTGATTAGTGAACTTAGGGTATCGTATATTGTACTGTCACCATCACCAGCAAGTTGTTGTGAAATGCGCATGCTATTTTCATGCAGTTCATTGGAGTTGTTTAATAAGGTGAATTTTTCATTGATCTCTTCATACTCACCGTTTTGTAAATTTAACTCTTCGAACTCTTGAAATTGATAGCGAAGTAGCTCTAGTTTAGCGAGTGTGTCGGCTTGGTTGGTCTGAGCGATGTGCAATTGATTTTTCAAGCTTTGCCAAAGGCGGAAAGCCGTTGCTAATTTTTCGATATTTTTATTGTTATTGGCAAAGCCATCTAACAGCTGTCTTTGCATATCAAGGCGCATTAGAGATTGATGCTCATGCTGCCCGTATACGTCTACGAATAAATCTCCCAGACTACGCAAAGCGGTAACTGAAGATGGGCTATTATTTATATAAGCTTTGGATTTTCCATCGATATTAATTACGCGGCGTAAAGCGCATTCGTTACCATCATCAAGAGCATGTTCTTTTAGCCAGGATAGAGCGTCATTAGAGCTACTGGCGTCAATAGTGGCCACAACCTCTACATTTTCTTTTTCATTGCGCGCAACAGAGCGGTCTGCTCTGCTACCTAAAGCCAGGTTAAGTGCATCTATAATAATTGATTTGCCTGCGCCAGTTTCACCAGTCAGTACACTCATGCCATCAAAAAAGTCCAGCTCTAGCTCATCAATGATTGCGAAGTTTTTAATAAAAATAGATTTGAGCATACTAGTCTAAGTATTTTTAATACTTATTTACTTTTTGTGTCAGGAGAGGTGCTCCAACGCAGTTTGGCACGTAAAACATCAAAGTAATCATAGTTTTTAGGTTGAATAAGACGAAGTGCATATTTGCATCTCTCAATCACAATTGTGTCACCTGGCATAAAATCCATATCAATTTGTCCATCTATCGATGCTAAAGCTGTGTGTCGGTTTCCTTCTGATAATAATATTTCAACACGACTATCGGCATCTACTACTATGGGTCGATTAGTTAATGTATGCGGGCATATGGGTACCAGCACAATTGCATCTACGCTAGGATGTAAGATTGGGCCTCCGCCCGATAATGCGTATGCAGTTGATCCGGTAGGTGTTGCTACTATATAGCCGTCGGCTCGCAGTGTATTTACATAATGATCATTGACACGAGACTCTAGTTCAATCATGCGTACCATTTGCTTGGCGTGAACAACAACATCATTTATAGCGCAACAAGATGCGATAGTTTTGCCATTGCGGATTAGGCTAGCTTGTAAAACAATTCGTTGTGCCTCTTTAAACTCACCTGCAAGAATCAGATCGAGTTGTTTTTCTATTTCATGCGGACTAATTTCAGCAAGAAATCCTAAACGACCAAGATTAATTCCAAGCAAAGGAATCTCTTTTTGAATGAGTCTCTGTGCGGCATGCAAAATGGTCCCGTCACCGCCAACTACTATGACCAGTTCACAATGGGATGCAAGTTCATTAAGACTGAGTGTAGTTGCAGGCACAGATGTTAGAAATGAAGCAGTTACTTTATCAGTGTAAATCTCAAGCGATTGGCCTTGAAGATATTGATATAGAGACTGAACGGTTACAGCAATCGCTGGGTCGTCAGGTTTGGAAATAATACCGATTTTGGAAAACTGGCTCACGGATGGTTTATGGCTTTGATTTTTTTTAAAACTAGCATGGATCTGGCACTTACACCATGGGCTGCAAGCTACGCCAACAGGCTCCTTGACATGTATTGGGTTGACTGCGATTATTTAGCACTCTCCTGCATTGAGTGCTAAATTTCACCTAGTAGCTACATATTCGGCCATTTATCTATGACTCTTAATGAAGATTTAAATAGTTCGTTAAATGCTCGCGCGCAACACTTATTAAAAGTGTTAGTGCAGAGCTATATAACGGATGGGCAGCCGATGGGGTCGCGCAACCTGGCAAAGAAGTCTGAGCTTGATATCAGCCCCGCTACGGTTCGCAATGTAATGGCAGATCTTGAAGAAATGGGCTTTGTCCAAGCACCTCATACATCTGCGGGGAGAATTCCAACAACAAAGGGTTATCGCTTATTTGTAGATACTATGCTCAAGGTGCAGCCCTTAACTCATGACTTGGTTACTCGCGTATCAAAAGACCTTAAATCTAATTTAACAATGAGTGGCTTGGTGGAGAGTGCGTCTGGGTTGCTTTCTGGTTTAACTAGCATGGCTGGTGTGGTTACTTTGCCAAAACATGATCGTGTCGAGTTGCGGCAAATAGAGTTTTTACCATTATCCGATCAACGCGTGCTTGCAATTCTAATCGTCAATCAAAAAGAAGTGCAAAATCGCATCATACATACCGATCGCGAATACAGTCCTTCGGAATTGGAGCAGGCAGCTAATTATTTGAATGAATTGTGCGCTGGGCAAGATTTGGTTATGGCGCGACAAAAAATTCTTCAGGAGTTAGATCACGTTCGTGAAAACATGAATGAGTTGATGCGTTCTGCGGTTGAAATGGGAGAAAAAGTATTTTCCGATACGAGTACAGGTGAGTCAGATTATGTAGTCGTAGGCCAAACGAATTTGATGGAATATGAGGAACTATCCGACATATACAAATTGCGAGGTTTGTTTGATGCATTCAGTCAAAAACGAGAATTTTTAAACTTACTGGATAGGTGCATATGCGCTGAAGGTATACAGATATTTATCGGCCAAGAATCTGGCTATAAAGCGCTTGATGATTGCAGTGTAGTAACTTCACCTTACACTGTAGATAATGAAATTATGGGAGTTTTGGCGGTAGTTGGCCCGACGCGAATGTCTTACGAAAGAGTAATACCCATTGTTGATCTAACTGCTAAGCTACTAGGCGAAGCCTTACATAAGAAGCAGTAAAATAAAAAAACTGAATACTAAGGCTTGAAATGTAAAATTTAGCCTACATGTTTAATTTATAACTCTAATATCGAATTCAGAGCAAAAAATAGACAAAATATAGAAACGGATGATTCAATCGTGAATGAGCCAACACAAGAACCTAATCAAGATATAGAAGACGATCAATCTCAGGCTGAAGTTGCTGAAACCAATTCAGATGAGTCGCAGCCTTCACTAGATCAACAGTTAGAGGCTGCACAGCAGCAAGCTACTGAATATCATGAAAAGATGTTACGCATGCAAGCTGAGATGGAAAACTTGCGTAAGCGCACAGAGCGCGATGTAGCTAATGCCCATAAATATGCAGTGGAGAAGTTTGCAAGCGAGTTATTACAAGTTAAAGATAGTTTGGAGTTAGGTTTAAATGCTGATGATATTGATGTAGTAAAGCTGCAAGAAGGGTCTGAATTAACACTCAAGATGTTCAGTAATGTGTTTGAAAAGTTTTCAGTAGAAGAATTAAATCCAGTGGGCGAGGCATTCGACCCTAATCTGCATGAGGCAATGACCATGCAAGAAAGCACTGAGCATGAGCCTAATACCGTGCTAACCGTGGTTCAAAAAGGCTATACCTTGCACGGACGTTTGATCAGGCCGGCAATGGTGATTGTTTCTAAGGCGGGTTAAATCAACCCCGAAATTAGGAAAATCGCTAAATTACACTAACTTTATTGAGTAAAAAGTCGATTTTTTATAGATTTATCCTTGAAAAATAGCTTCGAGGCCCAATCTACCGGTATAGATAACAGTTTGTTTAATTATTAATCAAAGTAATTTGAGTATTTTGGAGATAAGTGATGGGTAAGATCATTGGAATAGATTTAGGAACTACCAATTCATGTGTTGCGGTTATGGAAGGCACCACACCTAAAGTAATTGAAAATAGCGAAGGTGATCGTACCACTCCTTCTATTGTTGCGTTTGTAGCAGAAGGAGAAGTGTTAGTGGGTCAGGCAGCAAAACGCCAATCTGTAACCAACCCGACTAACACCTTAAACGCCATTAAGCGTTTGGTGGGTCGTCGTTTTGATGAAGAGGCCGTGCAAAAAGATATTAAGCTCGTGCCATACAAAATTGTCAAAGCTGACAATGGTGATGCCTGGGTAGAAGTGAACGGCGAAAAGATGGCGCCACCAGAAATATCTGCTCGTATATTAATGAAAATGAAAAAAACTGCTGAAGATTATCTTGGTGAAGAGGTAACTGAAGCGGTAATTACTGTGCCTGCATATTTTAACGATTCTCAACGTCAAGCAACAAAAGATGCAGGCAAGATTGCCGGCCTCGAAGTGAAACGAATTATTAATGAACCAACCGCTGCAGCACTTGCTTATGGTATGGATAAAAAACGTGGTGATAGCAAGATTGCAGTATATGACTTGGGCGGTGGTACTTTTGATGTATCGATTATCGAGATTGCAGAAGTAGATGGCGAGCATCAATTTGAAGTGTTATCTACCAACGGTGATACTTTCCTTGGTGGTGAAGATTTTGATATGCGTTTAATTGATTACCTTGCAGATGAATTTAAGAAAGATCAGGGTTTCGATTTGCATAACGACCCACTTGCCTTGCAAAGGCTTAAAGAAGCAGCAGAAAAAGCCAAGATTGAATTATCTTCAGGTCAACAAACCGAAGTGAATCTTCCTTACATCACTGCAGATGCATCTGGGCCTAAACATTTAAATATTAAACTTACACGCGCCAAGCTTGAATCTTTGGTAGATGAGCTTGTACAACGTACTATTCCACCATGTAAGCAAGCTCTTGAAGATGCTGGTCTATCTGCATCAGAAATTGATGATGTAATTTTGGTGGGTGGTCAGACTCGTATGCCAAAAGTACAAGCAGTTGTGCAAGATTTCTTTGGTAAAGAGCCACGTAAAGACGTCAACCCGGATGAAGCCGTTGCAGTAGGTGCAGCTATTCAAGGTGGTGTGTTAGGTGGCGACGTTAAAGACGTATTATTGTTAGATGTAACTCCACTATCACTTGGTATTGAAACCATGGGCGGTGTTATGACTAAGTTGATTGAAAAGAACACTACGATCCCTACCAATGCACAACAAGTGTTTTCAACTGCAGAAAATAATCAAACTGCAGTAACCGTGCATGTATTGCAAGGTGAACGTGAACAGGCTTCTGCGAATAAGTCATTGGGTCGCTTTGATCTATCCGATATTCCGCCTGCTCAACGTGGAGTGCCACAAATTGAGGTGTCATTTGATATTGATGCTAACGGCATACTTAATGTATCCGCTAAAGATAAGGCAACAGGAAAAGAGCAGTCTATTGTTATAAAAGCTTCTAGTGGATTATCAGATGATGAAATCAATGACATGGTTAAAGATGCAGAAGCGCATGCTGAAGATGATAAAAAGTTTGCAGCATTGGTCGCAACGCGTAATACCGCAGACCAAATGATTCATGCTACTGAAAAATCACTAGCGGACATGGGTGATAAAGTCGAGCAAGCAGAGCGCATGCAAATCGAAAACGCAATTAAAGATCTAAAAGAAGTTTTAAATAAAGGTGATAAGGACGTTATCGAAACTAAAACTCAAACATTAGCAGAAGCGTCAAGCAAACTTGCAGAGCGCATGTATGCTCAAAATGATGCGGCAGGTGCTGATGGTGCTTCAACAGATAGCACTGCAAATACTGCGGATGATGATGTGGTTGATGCGGAATTTGAAGAAGTAGATGACAAAAAGTAAATAACTTATCAGTAAAGTTAAACTTAATCCGGGATCGTGAAAACGAGCCCGGATTTTTGTGTATAGGGAATTGATAAAATTCTAGTTAAATATAGAAAGCAAACTCCAGAATAATATGGCAAAAAGAGATTATTACGAAGTTTTAGGTGTAGAGCGTACTGTAACTGAGGGTGATTTAAAGAAAACCTTTCGTCGACTTGCAATGAAATATCACCCCGATCGTAATCCTGGTGATCAACAGTCTGAAGCTAAATTCAAGGAAGCGAAAGAGGCTTACGAAATTTTAGGTAATTCCAATAAACGCCAGGCCTATGATCAATATGGCCATGCAGGGGTGCAGCCTGGTGCGGGTGGTGGAGCGAGTGATTTTGGTGATATTTTCGGAGATATCTTTGGTGATATTTTTGGTGGCGGCGGCCGAAGCGGTGGCAGACAACGTGTTTATCGTGGTTCCGATCTGCAATATGGACTAGAAGTTAGTTTAGAAGAGGCCGTGTTTGGTACCGAGTCTACGATTGATATTCCTAAACAAACTACCTGTAAAAAATGTGAAGGTTCAGGTGCAGCACCCAATACATCTATAGAAACATGTGAGACATGTGGTGGTGTTGGGCAAGTGCGTATGCAACAAGGTTTCTTTTCAATCCAACAAGCTTGCCCGAAATGTCGAGGTAAAGGTCAAACGATAAAGGTGCCGTGTGATTATTGTCATGGCACAGGGTTAACAAAAGAAAATAAAAAGCTGTCCATTAAAGTTCCAGCCGGTGTGGATACAGGTGATCGAATTCGCTTAAGTGGAGAAGGCGAGGCGGGTGCAAATAATGGTCCATCAGGTGACTTATATGTTGAAATTCATGTCTTAGCGCACGAATTATTTACTCGTCAAGAGAATGATTTGCATTGTCAGGTTCCTGTAAGTTTTAGTATGGCCGCACTGGGTGGAGAAATAGAAGTACCTACATTAAACGGTAAAGTTAAATTAAAAATACCAGCCGAGTCTCAAACTGGACGTTTATTTAGGCTGCGAGGCAAGGGGGTAAAACCCGTGCGTGGCGGGGCAACCGGTGACATGCTGTGTACAACGATAGTTGAAACACCTATTAATCTAACTAAAAAACAAAAAGACTTGATGAAAGAATTCTCTAAGGATGTTGAAAAAGGTGGTGACCGTCATAGTCCAAAATTTCATTCTTGGACAGATAATGTAAAAGGCTTTTTTGATAATCTAAAATTCTGGGATGAGTAATTCTCGTTATTCGCCTCGTGTGACGAGGGAATAGTTTGGTGTACACTTTAGCCCATAATTCAAAGGGCATTCAATAATGGTTCGTGTAGCAGTAAATGGCGCAAGTGGTCGTATGGGTAAAACGCTTGTACAGGCGTGTGTGGATCACCAAGATACCCAGCTAGGTGCCGCATTTGAAATAGCATCTTCAAATTCAATAGGTCAGGATGCGGGTATGATCGCCGGATTGGAAAGTCTCGGAGTTACGATTAATAGTGATTTAGAAAGCCATACTGGCGATTTTGATGTGTTAATCGATTTCACCATTCCAGTATGCACCATGCAGTCATTAGCTGCTTGCGTAACGCATGGTAAGTCCATGGTGATCGGCACCACCGGGCTGGATGATTCTCAAAAGCAAAAACTTCAAGAAGCAAGTCAAAAAATTTCAATTATGTTCGCTCCCAATATGAGCGTAGGTGTAAATCTTTGTTTTAAGTTATTACAAACCGCTGCAAAAACACTGGGGGATGAATACGATATTGAAATTATAGAAGCCCATCATCGTCATAAAATAGATGCGCCATCTGGAACAGCACTGCGAATGGGTGAGGTGGTTGCAGAAAGTTTGGGCAGGAATTTAAAAGACTGTGCAGTATATGGTCGACAAGGTATTACCGGTGAGCGAGATAAGAAAACCATTGGTTTTGAAACGATTCGTGCCGGTGATATTGTCGGAGATCACACAGTTATATTTGCCGGAGCCGGTGAGCGAGTAGAGATCACTCATAAAGCATCTAGCAGAATGACGTTTGCATCTGGTGCCATGCGTGCAGCGAGTTGGTTGTCTGCAAAAAATAACGGTCTTTATGACATGCAGGATGTCCTCGATCTTAAATAAAGTTTTTTTAACGATTGCAACTTGTTTGTGTTTACAAACAAGTTTTTCAAATGCTGAATCTTTTTCCCAGTTGCTTGTAAAAGCTGCACAAGAACGAACAACTTATAATGTTAGATATGATGGCGCGTACCAAGCCATCGCATACCCTATGGGTGATGTGCCTTTAAGCCAGGGTGTATGTACGGATCTAATCGTTAGAGCTTATCGTGCACTAGGTGTTGATTTGCAGCAGTTGGTGCATGAAGATATGCGCGCTAATTTCTCTAAGTACCCCAATCATTGGGGCTTGCGTTCTACTGATACCAATATAGACCATCGTCGTGTACCTAATTTACAAACATTTTTTTCAAGATACGGAAATGAATTAAAAATAAGCCAAGATACTAATGATTACACAGCAGGTGACCTTGTTACTTGGATGTTGCCTGGCAACCTGCCGCATATTGGTATTGTTTCGAGTCAACGCGTCCAAGATTCGGAACGACCAAAAATTATCCATAATATTGGTCGTGGTCCAGTCGAAGACGATATACTTTTTAAATACGAAATTACGGGCCACTATCGATACGAGATGTAAATTATTTTCAGAAACAAGCTAATAAATTTAGGAAATCATATGGCAATAAATTATCTACTACTTATGTTCTCTGGGTTGTTAGTGGGAATAGCAGCATCCTTTACCGGTCTGGGTGGTGGCTTTATTATGGTGCCTTTATTGGTGGCCCTGGGTTACACCGCACAAAAGGCAGTAGGCACATCATTTTTAGCGATATTAATCATTTCATTGTCTGCTGTTTTCGCACATTCTAAGTTTGAAAATATTGATTATAAGATTGCCATTTCATTAGGTATAGGTGGAATCATTGGCGCATCAATTGGACCATATTTGTTGGAACATGTTTCGACGGCAAATTTTAAAAAAATATTTTCAGTTATTTTAGTTTGTTTAGCCGTTTATTTGTTCTTTCAGAAATCATAATCACATGAAAATAGAAAAAGATGATGATGGTTTTTTATTAGATCCGGATGATTGGAATGAAGAAATTGCTATAGATATCGCAAAAACGGAAGAGATAGATTTAAATGATGATCGCTGGAATTTGATTCGAGTTATTCGTGAATATTATTACGAAAACGGCTCAGTACCTGAATTACGTAAGGTGCTAAAACAACTAAAAGCCGAGCTTGGTCCGGAAAAAGCCACCCGTAAGTATGTATATGCATTGTTTCCCTATGGCTATGGCCAACAAGGTTGTAAAATTGCAGGTATGCGGCAGCCTAAAAAACTTTGGTTGGACTTGTAATACAAAACAAGGTTGGGAATATGAAGTTTTTCTCTTCTTTCTTAATTGTAGTATCTTTGATGCTAAATTTTGCTTGTTCAAATGAGCAAGCGGTAGTGGTGGATAAATCAGCACAACATCAAAAGTTAAGTGATGATAATGTTTTTAAAGATTATGAAACTGCATTGGATAAAGCTAAAGGTGTAGAGCAAACCATTCAAAATGCTACTGAAGCAAGAAAAAAAGAAATGCAAGAGATGGGCTATTGATATGAAATTAATAATAGTAATTTTCTTCCTTCTACCAACTTTGGTAAGTGCAGAAATCTATAAAACAATAGATGAAAATGGACGTGTTGTGTTTACAGACAAATCTACAATAGAAGCACAAGCAGTAGATGTGAATACCAACATCAACAATGCAGATGGATTAAGTGATTCGGCATATTCGAAAGCGAATGATATCAAATCTAATAAACCCACTAAACAAAAATCAGTTGTGATGTACTCCACCAGTTGGTGTTGTGTATGTAAAAATGCACGAAATTATATGCAGAGTAATGATATTAAGTTCAAAGAATACGATATTGAAGTCAATGCATCTGCAAATAGCAAATATAAAAAGTTAGGTGGCAAGGGCGTGCCATTAATTACGGTGGGTAATAATAAAATGAGTGGTTTTAGTGCATCGAGATTGGAATCCATGTTAGGACGCAACCCATAAACTTTATGACTGCTTGCGACCCAAAGTGTGAGTACAGGACGTGCGAATTAGAGTCGCATCATGGAAGATGCGAGTAAATTAATCTTTTTTCGTAATGACAAAGTGTTGCATCGACCCATTGAGACCGCCGTATCCCTGCGATTTTAATTTATGACACTAAAGGATTTGAACAATATCGATTGACGGGTGATAACCCAAATAAGCAATTCACAGAAAAAGATGTAGAAGAGGCGATTAGTAATCTACTTGAACAGATATAAAATGAGTTTTATTCTATTAGTCCACAGATAGAACTTTCAATATCTGGTGATGCATTAAGGTAAATCGATGGTTTTTTTGGGGCATGGATTAGAAATATTTTAGTGTGAGTGGCCTAGGTTTCCTGCTAAGTTTTTAATTAAAAAGTAATAATGAGTTCTGGTGTGTCTTAGGTTATCAAGAGAAAGACTAGCTATTAAATTCCTAATCGATCATAAAGTACTCAATATCCCAAATTCTCGGTTTCGCAAGACCTTTGAGTTGAGTACAATTCTTCTGGTACACCGATAGTTTAGATTTTTTACGGGATGACCCTACAAGTCGTCCCGTTTTTATATCTGCGCTTTATATATTGATTAGGCCAAGGAAATAGGAGATAAGTTTTTTTGAGTGATCACCCCGCCTTGCTTGCTTTAGAAGACGGCAGTCTTTTTTGGGGAAGCTCCATTGGCATATCGGGCTTATCGGTAGGGGAAGTTGTTTTCAATACTTCCATGACAGGTTATCAAGAAATTCTCACAGACCCATCTTACGCACAACAAATCATCACACTGACCTATCCGCATATTGGAAATGTTGGTACCAATGCAGAAGACGAAGAATCTGCACAAATTTTTGCGACTGGATTAGTAATTCGAGACTTACCAGTGCAGGTTAGTAATTGGCGACAACAATCTGATTTATCAACTTATTTAAAGAAACGTAATGTAGTTTCTATCGCGGATATTGATACCCGTAGGCTGACTAGAATTCTGCGTGAGAAGGGTGCGCAGAATGGCGCGATCATGGCGGGTGAAGATATCAATGAGCAAGAAGCTTTAACCGCTGCCAAGGGCTTTGCTGGATTAAAAGGCATGGATCTGGCTAAAGAAGTTACTACCGATAAACCTTATACCTGGAGTGAGGGTGGTTGGACTTTAGAGTATGGTTATCAAAACCCAACTAGTGAGAATAACAATACTTTCAAGGTTGTAGCGTATGACTTTGGAGTAAAACGTAATATTCTGCGCATTCTTTATGACTACGGTTGTGAGCTTGAAGTTGTACCGGCTACTACACCTGCAAGTGAAGTATTGTCAAAAAATCCTGATGGCGTGTTTCTTTCAAACGGTCCTGGAGACCCGGAGCCATGTGATTATGCGATTCAAGCGATCCAAGAAATTGTAGAAGCAGGCATTCCAACATTTGGTATTTGTTTGGGGCATCAATTACTAGGTTTAGCTTGTGGCGCGAAAACGATCAAGATGAAATTTGGTCATCATGGTGCTAATCATCCTGTGCAAGATCTAAGCACTAGTTTGGTGATGATCAGTAGCCAAAATCATGGCTTTGCGATTGACGAGAAAACTTTACCAAAAGAACTTGCAGCAACACACCGATCATTGTTTGATGGTTCGCTGCAAGGCATTCGTCATACTCAAAAGCCAGCTTATAGTTTTCAAGGGCATCCCGAAGCAAGCCCGGGTCCTCATGATGTTAAGCCATTATTCGAACATTTCATCAAATTGATGCAAGAGCATAAACAAAAACCATAAGTCATAAATCATAAAAATAAATAAGTCATGCCTAAGCGTACGGACATAAAAAGTGTATTGATCATTGGTGCGGGTCCAATTGTGATCGGGCAGGCGTGTGAATTTGATTATTCAGGTGCACAAGCATGTAAAGCGCTGCGCGAAGAGGGTTATCGTGTAATTTTGGTGAACTCTAATCCAGCCACTATCATGACCGACCCGGAGATGGCGGATGCGATTTATATTGAACCTATCATGTGGCAAACCGTGGCGCAAATTATTGAAAAAGAACGCCCGGATGTGTTGTTACCCACTATGGGTGGGCAGACAGCATTAAATTGCGCTTTGGATTTAGATCGTGAAGGTATTTTAGAAAAATATTCGGTCGAAATGATTGGTGCGAAAAAAGAAGCCATCGATATGGCGGAAGATCGCGAATTATTCCGTCGTGCGATGGAAGATATTGGGTTGAAATCTGCACGCTCTGCTATTGCACACACCCTGGAAGAGGCTATTCAACAGCAACCCAGTTTGGGTTTCCCAACGGTTATTCGTCCATCGTTTACGATGGGTGGAAGTGGTGGCGGTATTGCTTATAACCTTGCAGAGTTTAAAGAGATTATTGCACATGGATTGGATCTCTCACCGACTAGTGAAGTATTGCTCGAAGAGTCATTGCTTGGTTGGAAAGAATATGAAATGGAAGTGGTGCGCGATAAAAACGACAACTGCATCATTATCTGTTCAATAGAAAACTTTGATCCTATGGGTGTGCACACAGGTGACTCAATTACAGTCGCACCTGCACAAACTTTGACGGATAAAGAATATCAAATTATGCGTAATGCCTCATTTGCGGTGTTGCGTAAAATTGGCGTGGATACCGGTGGGTCTAATGTTCAGTTTTCTATCAATCCTGAAGACGGTCGCATGATTATCATTGAAATGAATCCACGTGTGTCGCGATCTTCGGCCTTGGCCTCTAAGGCTACCGGTTTTCCGATTGCTAAAGTAGCTGCCAAGCTTGCAATCGGCTATACGCTAGATGAATTGCAAAATGAAATTACAGGTGGCGCTACTCCGGCTTCTTTTGAGCCCAGCATAGATTACGTAGTAACAAAAATTCCTCGCTTTACTTTTGAAAAATTTCCTCAAGCTAAAGCAAAATTAAGTACGCAAATGAAATCGGTTGGTGAGGTGATGGCGATAGGTCGCACTTTCCAGGAGTCATTTCAAAAAGCATTGCGCGGTTTAGAGGTGGGTGTTGATGGCCTGGATTCCATGCATGATGATTATGACGAAGAAAATTTAGCTGTATTGGCTTCCGAATTGCAAGAACCCGGTCCTAATCGAGTGTGGTATGTGGCTGATGCTATGCGACTGGGAAAAAGTAATGAAGAGCTGTTTGAGTCTACATCGATTGACCCTTGGTTTCTTGCGCAGTTAAAACAGCTTATTGATATGGAAGCTGATATTGCTGCCATGATGTTGGCATCTATCGACGCGCAAGCGATGCGAAATATTAAACGCAAGGGCTTTTCGGATAGAAGAATTGCAACGCTTCTAAAGTGTAGCGAAAATGAAGTGCGCGAGAAACGAAATGCTTTGGCTGTGCATCCTATCTACAAGAGAGTGGACACCTGTGCGGCTGAGTTCGCGACCAATACTGCCTATATGTATTCCAGTTATGATGAAGAATGCGAAGCTGAGCCGACTAATAATAAGAAAATTATTGTCTTAGGTGGTGGTCCTAACCGTATTGGTCAAGGAATTGAATTTGATTACTGTTGCGTGCATGCAGCCATGGCAATGCGAGAAGATGGTTATGAGACCATTATGGTGAATTGCAACCCTGAAACAGTATCAACAGATTACGACACATCAGATCGACTTTATTTTGAACCGCTAACATTAGAAGATGTTTTAGAAATTGTGCGGGTTGAAAAACCGCATGGAGTTATTGTTCAATTTGGCGGACAAACACCATTAAAGCTTGCGCAAGATCTTGAGGCGGCGGGTGTACCGATCATAGGGACCAGTCCTGATTCCATTGATCTTGCAGAAGATCGCGAACGTTTTTTACGATTAGTGAATGACTTGAAGTTGTTGCAGCCTCCTAATGCAACTGCGACCAGTATAGATAAAGCTGTAGAGGCTGCAGATAAAATCGGTTATCCGGTAGTGGTTAGGCCTTCTTATGTTTTGGGTGGTCGCGCGATGGAAATAGTTTACAACCGTGCAGATTTAGAGCGATACATGCGAGAAGCGGTCAAAGTTTCAAATGATGCTCCAGTATTAATCGATCACTTTCTTGATAATGCAGTTGAAGTTGATCTTGATGCTATCTGTGATGGTGATGAGGTATTGATTGGCGGCATCATGCAACACATAGAGCAAGCCGGTATACATTCGGGTGATAGTGCGTGTTCACTGCCACCGTATAACTTAAGCGAAGAAGTTAAGGATGTCATGCGTGGACAAGCACGTCAGTTGGCAATTGCGTTAAAAGTAATAGGCTTGATGAATATTCAGTTCGCGATAAAAGATGAAAAAGTTTATTTGATTGAAGTCAATCCACGTGCATCACGTACGGTGCCATTTGTTTCAAAGGCCATCGGTCAGCCACTGGCCAAGATTGCTGCACGCTGTATGGTTGGCAAGACACTTAAACAGCAGGGTGCGACTAAAGAAATTACGCCTAAGTATTATTCAGTTAAAGAAGCTGTATTCCCGTTTATTAAGTTTTTAGGAGTGGACCCAATATTAGGCCCTGAAATGAAATCTACAGGTGAAGTTATGGGGGTCGGTGAAACCTTTGGTGAAGCCTATGGAAAATCGCAATTAGCAGCCGGTGCAGAATTTCCAACCTCGGGATGTGCATTGTTAAGTGTCCGCAAGGAAGATAGGCAACAAGCAACGCTAATCGCTGAGCAATTAAATAACCTGGGTTTTAAGATTGTTGCCACCAAAGGCACCGCTAGAGCTATTAGCGAGAAAGGTATTGCATGCGACACGGTCAATAAGGTTCGTCAAGGCCGTCCGCATATTGTTGATATGATAATCGATGGTAAAATAGATCTAATAGTAAATACGACCGAGGGCAAACAAGCGATTGCGGATTCGTTTACAATTAGAAGGGAAGCGCTACAACATAAAGTGTGTTACACCACTACTATCGCTGGAGCATTGGCGCTTAAAGAAGCTATGCAAAGTAAAGATCATTATCAGGTTTATCGTTTGCAAGATTTACATATGCAAACCAAACATTAATTTTCCTAATCATTTAGATTATTAGGTGTGAAGTATGAATAGAGTTCCATTAACGGTTGCAGGTGCTGAAAAATTACGTGCTGAACTGGATGAACTTAAGAATGTTAAGCGACCTCGGATTATTGAGGCGATAGCAACCGCGCGCGCGCATGGTGATCTTAAAGAAAATGCAGAATATCATGCTGCTAGAGAGCAGCAGTCTTTTGCGGAAGGCCGTATTAAAGAAATTGAAGGCAAATTGTCTAACGCTGAAGTTATTGATGTAACTAAAATAAATGCTAATGGCAGAGTTGTATTTGGTACCACGGTTGTGTTGGCTGATGAAGATAGTGGAGATGAAGTTACCTATAAAATAGTTGGTGAAGATGAAGCGAATATTAAACAAAGTATGATCTCTATAACCTCTCCAATTGCTCGTGCAATGATTGGAAAAGAGGAAGGTGATGTAATCACTGTTGAGGCACCTGCAGGAAACAAAGAATATGAGATTGTCGAAGTCCGTTATGTGTGATCTGCAAGTCGTGATTTATCCTGCTAGGCGGTTAAAAATATTTTTTAAATACTCATTTACAGCAAAGTAAACTCTGTTTTTAAAATAATAGTTTTGCTTAGTATTAAAATAAATCAGAACTACTTTTCAATTCTTTTTTCTCGTTTTCTAGTAATTTCTTATGCAAAGTAAAGCATGGCTTAAAGAACACAACGATGATCCGTTTGTTAAACGTGCGATCAAAGAAGGTTGGCGTTCACGTGCAGTATATAAATTAGAAGAGTTAGATAAAAAATATAAACTCATTCACCAGGGAATGAATATTGTTGATTTGGGAGCAGCGCCAGGGGGTTGGAGTCAATATATTGCGAAAAAAGTCGGTAAGACCGGTAAACTTATTGCTATTGATGTACTGGACATGGACTCGATAAATAACGTGCATTTCTTAAAAGGTGACTTCACCGAGCAAGATATATATGAATCTTTGCGTGAATTAGTGGGCCATAAACCTATAGACCTTGTTTTAAGCGATATGGCCCCCAATATTAGTGGTATCAATAGTGTTGATCAGCCAAAAGCCATGTATCTTGCAGAACTAGCCGCTGAGTTTAGTGTTGAGGTTTTGGCACCTGATGGTGGACTGATAGTTAAGCTGTTTCAAGGTGCCGGTTTTGATGATTATGTAAAATTGTTGCGGTCAAAATTCAGTAAGGTATTGATTCGTAAGCCTGACGCGTCCAGGTCACGTAGTCGTGAGATGTATGCCCTGGCCACTAATATTAAGTTATAGTAAGGTGAATTTGTATAAGTATTTGAATTCAAAGTAAGAGGTTAAGCTTTTGAACGACATGGTAAAAAATTTATTGCTCTGGGCCGTGATTGCAGTTGTGTTGATGACTGTTTTCAATAATTTTGCTCCACGCCCAGAAACTGCTGGTGAACTTACCTACTCCGAATTTATTGAAAGAGTTAAGGCAGGTAATGTTCAGTCAGTAATGATTAGTCCTGATAATCGTCAGATTACAGGTGTGCTTGAAAACAACGAAAAGTTTGCAACTAATAGTCCGGGCGATGCCAAGCTTTTAGATACCTTGCTTAACTATAATGTTGCGGTTGAAGCGGGCGAAGCAAAATCGCGTTCATTACTTCTAGATATTTTAATTAGCTGGTTCCCGATGTTATTGCTAATTGGTGTGTGGATTTTCTTCATGCGTCAAATGCAAGGTGGTGGTGGCCGCGGTGCCATGTCATTTGGCAAGAGTAAAGCGCGCTTGATGAGTGAAGACCAAATAAAAGTCACTTTTGCTGATGTAGCAGGTGTTGAAGAAGCTAAAGATGAAGTTTCAGAATTGGTAGAATTTTTACGTGATCCGGGCAAGTTTCAAAAATTGGGTGGTAAAATCCCGTGCGGTGTTTTAATGGTAGGTTCGCCAGGTACAGGTAAAACATTGTTAGCAAAAGCCATCGCTGGTGAAGCTAAAGTTCCATTCTTTACCATCTCTGGTTCCGACTTTGTTGAGATGTTTGTCGGTGTGGGTGCATCACGTGTGCGTGATATGTTTGCCCAAGCCAAAAAACATTCACCATGTATTATCTTTATCGATGAAATTGATGCGGTAGGGCGGCATCGTGGTGCGGGCCTTGGTGGTGGTCATGATGAACGTGAGCAAACACTTAACCAATTACTGGTTGAAATGGATGGCTTTGAAGGCAGTGAAGGTGTAATCGTAATTGCTGCAACCAACCGGCCTGATGTTTTGGATCCTGCGTTATTGCGTCCAGGTCGATTTGATCGTCAGGTAACAGTGCCTCTGCCTGATATTCGTGGTCGAGAGCAAATTCTTAAAGTTCATATGCGTAAAGTGCCATTGGGTAAAGATGTGCGTCCAGATTATATTGCACGAGGTACGCCTGGATTTTCTGGTGCGGATTTAGCAAATTTAGTTAACGAGGCTGCTCTGTTTGCAGCGCGTGCTAACAAACGTACTGTGGATATGGAAGAGTTTGAGAAAGCTAAAGACAAGATCCTTATGGGCGCCGAGCGTAAGTCTATGGTTATGGACGAAGAGGAAAAGAAAAACACTGCTTATCATGAGGCGGGTCATGCCATTGTAGGTCGTTTAGTACCTGATCATGATCCTGTTTACAAAGTAACGATTATTCCGCGTGGTCGTGCACTAGGTGTAACCATGTTCTTGCCGGAAGAGGATCGTTACAGCCATAGTAAACAGCGTTTGGAAAGTCAAATTTCTACTTTATTTGGTGGCCGTATTGCGGAAGAAATAACCTTAGGTCCAGATCGTGTAACCACCGGTGCATCTAATGATATAGAACGTGCAACCGAACTCGCACGCGCTATGGTGACCAGATGGGGTTTGTCTGAGAAAATGGGGCCACTCTCTTATGGTGAAGATGATGGTGAAGTTTTCTTGGGGCATTCGGTAACCCAGCACAAATCTGTTTCGGACGACACAGCAAATTCAATTGATCTTGAGATCCGTCGCATCATTGATGTGAATTACGAGCGCGCTGAAAAAATTCTTAATGAGAATATGGATAAGCTGCATGCTATGGCGCAAGCGTTGATTAAGTATGAAACCATCGATAAAGATCAAATTGATGAAATTATGCAAGGCAAAGTCCCTAGTCCTCCAAAAGATTGGGTGGACGATGACAAACCTAATTCAGGTACAGGTAGCGCCGCGTCTACTTCTCAAGATGACAAAGCTAAAGATGCAGATGCAGGCCCAATTGGTGGGCCGGCAGGCGAACACTAGTAGTCTTTAGTATTCAAGAAGCGACTTTATCCAGTTGCTTCTTGAGTATCCTCAACGAATCTCTAAAAGAAATGCCATTACAATCACGCAAACGCGTGATTTTATCGTTTTGCGGGCAAATCAACGTACTTAATTTGTCCAATAGGTTATAAAATCTACTATTAAATTATGAGTTGGCTTCAAGTTTATGGATCGTAAATATTTTGGTACCGATGGAATCCGTGGTCGTGTAGGCGATGGCGTAATGACGCCTGAATTTGTGTTGAAGTTGGGCTGGGCTGTTGGCCAAGTATTATGCAGCAAAGGAAATGATTTGGTGTTAATTGGTAAAGATACTCGAATTTCAGGTTACATGTTTGAATCGGTATTAGAAGCAGGATTGTCTGCTGCGGGAGTTCATGCGCGCTTACTTGGGCCTATGCCTACTCCGGCAGTAGCATATTTAACGCGCACATTGCGTGCAGCTGCAGGAATTGTGATCAGCGCTTCTCATAATCCGTATTACGATAATGGTGTTAAATTCTTTTCTTCAGAAGGAAAAAAATTACCGGATTCAATTGAGCTGGAGATTGAAGAGCAACTTAGCAAACCATTAAAGGTCGTTGCCTCAGATAAACTTGGTAAAGTCGAGCGCATTACTGATGCGGCCGGACGTTATATTGAATTTTGTAAAAGTACAATTCCAACGCGTATAAAATTAAATGGTTTAAAGCTAGTAGTGGATTGTGCACATGGCGCTACTTATCATATTGCTCCGAATGTATTTACTGAGTTGGGTGCAGAAGTTATTAGTATTTCGTCGAAACCAAACGGTTTGAATATTAATGATAAATGTGGTGCAACCGATCCTAAAGAGTTGCGTATGGCGGTTATTGAGCATCATGCAGATCTTGGTATAGCAATAGATGGTGACGGTGATCGTTTGATTATGGTAGATGACACAGGTGCTATAGTGGATGGTGATGAACTTTTATATGTCATAGCCAATGCGCGTAAAAAAGAAAATCTTTTAAATGGTGGTGTTGTAGGAACACTGATGAGTAATCTTGGTCTTGAGCATGCATTACGTGCACAAGATATTGAATTCGGTCGGGCGAATGTAGGCGATCGATATGTGATGGAGATGCTTAAAGAGCGTTCGTGGTTTATTGGCGGAGAGTCTTCTGGACATATTATTTGTTTGGATAGAACTACAACGGGTGATGCAATCGTTTCGGCATTGCAGGTTTTGCAGGTTTTAGTCAATAAGCAAATCAGTTTGCGTGATGCCAAATCAGGCATGAAAAAATATCCTCAGATACTTATTAATGTACCCATTAAAACTAAACTTGATTTAGATAATATTCCGAAAATTCAGCAGGCTGTGAAAGACGCAGAATCTGATCTTGCCGATTCCGGTAGAGTGCTACTTCGACCTTCTGGAACAGAGCCTCTGGTTCGTGTCATGGTAGAGGGAGTGGATGCACCAAAAGTCCAGCAATTGGCTCAACAGATTGCGGACAGTGTTACTGCTGCTTGCTAAGCTGGTATGTTTCATGTTTACAAGTTCTACGAGAAATCAGGTCTAAAATACAATATAGTATTTGCCTAACACGCTTGGCATCGGTAAGCTGCGCGCCATTATATTCAGACAATTAACACCTAAATCTATCTATATGCGTCAACCACTCATAGCAGGAAACTGGAAACTAAACGGTACACTAAGCAGTATTGATGGGCTTATTTCTGGAATTAAAAAACTATTACCCTCAGTGAAAAATGCTGAGCTCGTAGTATGTCCGCCTTTTATCTATCTTTCTTATGTGCAGAAATTATTAGGTGAGGCTGACATATCACTTGGTGCCCAAGATTGTTCTGATCAAGAAACGGGTGCCTATACCGGAGAAGTCTCAGCTGCAATGCTGAATGATTTTGCATGTAAGTATGTCATTATCGGTCATTCAGAGCGACGCCATGTCTATGGTGATTCAAACGAAAAAGTAGCCACTAAATTTGCCCATGTGGTTAAAAATAGGTTAACCCCTATATTATGCGTTGGAGAAACTCAACAAGAGCGTGAAGAAGGGCATACCGAAGTTGTTATCTCCAAACAGATTAATGCCGTGCTTGATCTATTTGGTGTAGAAGCATTTAGAAATGCGGTAATTGCATATGAGCCAGTTTGGGCAATTGGCACGGGTCAAGTTGCAACCCCTGCCCAAGCACAGCAAGTGCATGAGGAGATTCGACTTACACTGGATGCGCAAAATAAAGATATTGCGGCTAATATACGAATTCTTTATGGTGGCAGCATGAAGCCGGAAAATGCAAAAGAGCTGTTACAGCAGTCCGATATTGATGGCGGCCTGATAGGTGGGGCTGCACTTAAAGCAGAAGATTTCATAGGTATTGCCCTGGCAGCAAATTAGGGCAATTTCGCGTCTGTACATTCAACAAACCCTTACTTAAATAGATAACTTTTATACATGAATACTTTATATAGCATCTTGGTAGCCATTGATGTGTTGCTGGCAATTGGCATAATTGGATTAATACTTATTCAACACGGTAAAGGTGCTGATGTGGGCGCGGCTTTTGGTAGTGGTGCTTCGGGTACAGTTTTTGGATCCAAAGGATCAGCATCTTTCTTAACTCGCTTGACAGCCGTACTGGCAACATTGTTCTTCTTAAATAGCTTAACACTTGCATATTTGGCTAGTAATCGTCCTGTCACGGAAAGTGTGATTGATAATATTGAGCAGACTGAAATTAATAGTACGACAGATATACCGGAGGTTGATGATCTTATAGATCCAGAATCTTCTGATATTATTCCTTCTATAGATGAGGCTTCGGACTCTGATTTACCTGGACAAGAAATGGGTATAGAGAATGATATGCCAGTGGAATCCCAAACTGATGCTGTCATGAAAGATTCCTTAAACGAACTTCAAGACAGCATGGACTCAGTCAAGGGTGAAGTTGAAAGTGCTCTCGATAAAGTTTCGCCGGATGACGTGCCGGAGTAGATTAGAGGTTTGTATGCAATGGTTTCTGTATGCTGACAGAGCTACTCGTTTATAAAGTGTTATGTATGTTGTTAAAATACAAATGCCACAACAAGAGCAGCGATAATAATTACTGCACCTACAATTAATGCAGCCATGTCGAATGCTTTATATTCGTCTTTTTCCATTTTATAGTTTTCCCTATAATTTAAATAAATTGTGAGTATGGTTATTAACTGCTGATAGAACCATGATCCCATGATCTTTTATTCTTGTCCATATTGTAGTTAGTCGATCTAACCCCTTCTTGTTAAAGCCAATTTGGGTATTTATTAGCTTGCGATTATCCTGTTTTATATCGCTATTAGGGAAAATACATCCTGGTAAGTATTGCTTGGATAAAATATTCTATTTCATGCAGCCGATGTGGCGGAATTGGTAGACGCGCTAGCTTGAGGGGCTAGTGGGGGCAACCTCGTGCCGGTTCGAGTCCGGCCATCGGCACCACCCTTGCATTTAATTATTCATTGCAGATAAAGCATCTCGAAGCGATTCGAGTTTGTGAGCAATTTGTCTTGTACACAAAATAAACAAGCCTTGTCCTGTCAAGTTAATGTCGCACGATATAATTATGAATGCTCTTGAATACTCAGGTACCCTGTCAAGATGTGTTGTGCTATCTGAAGTGGTAGGATTTGTAACAATACCAGAGAATAAAATGATAAATTAATCGTGGCCTTCTATATTTAGATCGTGAGGAAATCAGTCGCTTACAAATGTGTAAAGACTTTTTTCATAAACCAATGTGGCTCGGTCTGGATGTGCCAGTCACGGATGTGCCAGTCTGTTTGAGAAATTATAATGATTGAAAACTATCTTCCAGTTTTAATTTTTATTGTCATAGCTTCGATTATGGGTTTAATCCCCATGTTGCTCGGATTAAAGCTAGGCCCAAGGACAAAAGATGCCGCAAAAGATTCTCCCTATGAATGTGGGTTTGAGGCCTTTGAAGATGCGCGCATGCAGTTTGATGTGCGCTACTACCTGGTCGCAATATTATTTATTATTTTTGATCTGGAAATCGCTTTTCTATTTCCCTGGGCGGTGTCGATTCGTGAAGTAGGTTTAATTGGTTTTGTTGCAATGGCTATTTTCTTGATTATTCTTACCATTGGCTTTATCTACGAATGGAAAAAGGGCGCACTTGATTGGGATTGAATCCAATTAAGAAACTTAAAGGTTTGTTATGGCAAATATAAACTCTTCAGCAATTACTTCAATGAGCCCTTTGGAGCAAAGTTTTCATGATCAAGGCTTCCATGACAAAGGTTTTGCTACTACCAAACTTGATGATTTAATTAATTGGGCGCGTACGGGATCAATGTGGCCGATGACATTTGGGTTAGCTTGTTGTGCAGTCGAAATGATGCATGCAGGTGCTGCTAGATATGATCTGGATCGGTTTGGTGTAATGTTTCGGCCGAGCCCAAGACAGTCCGATGTGATGATAGTGGCTGGAACACTGGTAAACAAGATGGCGCCTGCATTGCGCAAAGTTTATGACCAAATGGCTGACCCGAAATGGGTGATCTCTATGGGTTCATGTGCAAACGGCGGTGGTTATTATCACTACTCTTATTCCGTTGTAAGAGGTTGTGATCGCATTGTACCTGTTGATGTATATGTGCCGGGTTGTCCGCCAACCGCTGAAGCACTTATCTACGGTATTCTACAATTACAAAATAAAATTCGTCGCACGAATACCATTGCACGTTAAGTGTCTTGATTATGCAAGAGCAACTTAATCAACTTAGTTCAGAGCTGCAACGTGTGTTTGCATCTTCACTGCAGTCTGTAGAAATTAAATTTGATGAACTAAATATCATTGTCCATCCTGATGAATTGTTGGGCGTACTAAGTAAATTGATACATGCATCAGAATTTAAATTTGAGCAACTTATCGATTTAGCAGGAATAGAC
Source organism: uncultured Thiotrichales bacterium (assembly GCA_964486815.1). Lineage (GTDB taxonomy): Bacteria > Pseudomonadota > Gammaproteobacteria > UBA4575 > UBA4575 > JABDMD01. Next base: position 25,323 of record CAZAOO010000005.1, on the reverse strand, counting down.
TATTTGGAATTTGGAATAGATGAGTGGAATACTGAATCGGCCACATCATCTGGATTTAGTAGAGGTGTAGAAAAGACTTCATTTGGTCGTTTTACCTTTGATGATGCTAAGCAAGATGCGGAGATGGATGGTGCGCGCTATGCAGTTATATACCATCTTTTGTCTGTAACAAAAAATATAAGATTACGGGTTAAAGTGCTCTGCAAAGACAATGAACTTCCAATGCTTCCGTCAGTAACTGGCTTATGGTCTTCTGCAAACTGGTATGAACGTGAAGCATTTGATCTTTATGGAATTGTTTTTGAAGACCATCCTGATTTACGCCGCATTCTTACAGATTATGGATTTACCGGACATCCATTCCGTAAAGATTTCCCATTAGTGGGGCATGTAGAAGTTCGTTATGATCCGGATCAAAAGCGCGTGATTTATCAACCAGTATCAATCGAACCAAGAATTAACGTACCAAAAGTAATTAGAGATGATCATCGTTTTGAAGATGGCCATCCAGAAAGTAATTCAGAAAACCAGTCTGAAAGTAAATCGGATAAGGAATCTGCTAATGGCTGAATTACGTAATTACACAATGAACTTTGGCCCACAACATCCTGCGGCGCATGGTGTATTACGTTTGGTCTTAGAGATGGATGGTGAAGTGGTTCAACGTGCTGACCCACATATAGGGCTGTTGCATCGAGCCACAGAAAAACTTGCTGAAAGTAAGCCATATAACCAAAGTATTGGCTATATGGATAGGCTCGATTATGTATCCATGATGTGTAATGAGCATGCTTATGTCATGTCGATTGAAAAACTTTCGGGTATTGAAGTGCCGGAACGCGCGCAATATATACGTGTAATGTTTGATGAAATCACTCGCATTCTTAATCATTTATTATGGTTAGGTGCGCATGCATTAGATATTGGTGCCATGACAGTGTTTTTATATGCATTCCGTGAACGTGAAGACCTAATGGATTGTTATGAAGCGGTGTCTGGTGCACGTTTGCATGCAACCTATTATCGTCCGGGCGGTGTGTATCGCGATTTACCGGATACTATGCCTAAATATACCGAGTCACGGTGGCATGATGAAAAACAAGTAAATAAATTAAACGAAGCGCGGACTGGTTCTTTCCTGGATTTTATTGAAGACTTTACGAAACGTTTTCCATCCTGTGTAGATGAGTATGAAACACTGTTGACCGATAACCGTATTTGGAAACAGCGTACAGTTGATATTGGTATTGTGACTCCCGAGCGTGCTTTACAGTTAGGCTTTACCGGTCCGATGTTGCGTGGTTCTGGGATAGAGTGGGATTTGCGCCGTAAGCAGCCATACGAAACATATAGCAAATTGGATTTTAAAATTCCTATCGGCGTTAATGGTGATTGTTACGATCGTTATCTAGTTCGCATGGAAGAGATGCGTCAATCAAACGATATCATCAAACAATGCATTACTTGGCTGCGGGCTAATCCTGGTCCCGTAATGGTGGATAATCATAAGATGGCTCCTCCATCACGTGGCGAGATGAAGATGGGAATGGAAGAACTTATCCATCATTTCAAGTTATTTACTGAAGGTTATTGTTTGCCTGAAGGCGAAGTATATTCTGCAATTGAACATCCTAAAGGTGAATTCGGAATTTACCTGGTTTCAGATGGTGCCAATAAACCTTACCGAATAAAAATTCGTGCGCCAGGTTTCGCGCATCTAGCGGCTTTAGATGAAATGTCGCGTGGGCATATGCTTGCGGATGTAGTGGCAATTATTGGTACGCAAGATATAGTGTTTGGAGAAATCGATCGATGAATCAAATCTCTAACAAAAAATCAGTTTTATCTGAGCACTTGCAGGGAGAAATCGAAGATTGGATTTCGCGTTATCCGCTCGATCAAAAACAATCTGCTGTATTAGGCGCTTTGCGTGCATTGCAACATGAAGACGGTTATCTGCCAGTAGAAAAGATGGATGCGATTGCAGAATATTTAGAAATGCCGGCTATAGCCGTGTATGAAGTTGCTTCGTTTTACTCCATGTTTGAATTGCAACCTGTCGGAAAGCATACTATCTCAGTGTGTACAAACTTGTCTTGCATGCTGCGTGGTTCTGATGAAATCGTAGCGCATTTAAAAAATAAACTCGGTATTGATTTAGGTGAAAGCACTCCCGATGGTAAATTTTATTTAAAACGGGAAGAAGAGTGTCTGGCAGCATGTTGTGGCGCACCCATGATGCAAGTGGATCATGTATACAAAGAAAATTTAACCATCGAAAAAGTTGATCAGATTTTAAAAGAATTAGACCATAAAAATTAGATAATTCGATTGAATAAGACATGCAAATAAATAACGTTTGTTACCAAACCTTACAATTTGACCAGCCGTGGACGTTGGAAAATTATATTAGTGTGGGCGGATATGCAGCTTGGGAAAAAATTCTGCGTGAAAATATTTCCCCCGATGAGGTTCTTGAACAAATCAAGGCGTCAGGCTTGCGTGGTCGTGGCGGAGCAGGGTTTCCTACAGGATTGAAGTGGAGTTTTATGCCACGCAATCCAGACATTCAAAGCTATGTAGTATGTAATTCAGATGAGTCCGAGCCTGGTACGTGCAAAGACCGTGATATTTTAAGATTTAATCCTCATTCTGTAATTGAAGGGATGGCTATTGCAGCATATGCAATGTGTTTGTCCGTTGGTTATAACTATTTACGCGGTGAGTTTTTAGATGAACCGTATATAAGATTTAAACAAGCATTAGATGAAGCCTATGCAGCGGGATATTTGGGGGACAATATAATGGGTACTGATTTTACTTTTTATCTATACGATACCTTGGGTGCTGGGGCATATATATGCGGTGAAGAAACTGCATTATTGGAATCATTGGAAGGTAAGAAAGGTCAACCTCGTTTTAAACCACCTTTTCCTGCGAATGTGGGTTTGTACGGAAAACCGACTACTGTAAATAACACAGAAACTTTTGCGTCAGTGCCTAGCATAATGCGCGAGGGTGCCGAATGGTTTGCTTCCATGGGTGTTGAGAAAAGTGGCGGAACAAAATGCTTTTCTGTTTCAGGTCATGTAAATAAACCGGGCAATTATGAAGTGCCACTTGGTATGCCGTTCTCTGAGTTGCTTGAGTTAGCGGGCGGTATGCGAAACGCTGCAAAATTAAAAGCAGTGATACCTGGTGGATCTTCTGTGCCAGTATTGCCTGGCGAAATAATGATGAATACCAATATGGATTATGAATCGATCGCTGCAGCAGGATCACTTTTAGGTTCTGGCGCTGTGGTTGTGATGGATGATTCGACCGATATGGTAAAAGTTTTGCAACGCATATCGCGCTTTTATTTTTCTGAGTCGTGTGGTCAGTGCACGCCATGTAGAGAAGGAACGGGTTGGTTGTATAGAATGATATGTCGGATTGTGGAAGGGAATGGCAAGCCGGAAGATATCGATAAACTTGATGATGTTGCAAGCAAGATCGAAGGCAGAACCATTTGTGCCTTGGGTGATGCAGCTGCAATGCCGGTGCATAGTTTTATCAAACATTATCGCCATGAGTTTGTGCACTACATTGAACACGGTTGCAGCATCTTGGAAGTTAACAAGCAAAAAGATGCGGCATAAGAATTGGTAATGATTAATGTCTGAAGAAACCGTACAAATATTTATTAACGATAAAGAAGTCACTGCGCGTAAAGGTGCAATGCTTATCGAGGTTACGGATCAGTACGATGTTGATGTGCCTCGTTTTTGCTACCATAAAAAATTATCTGTCGCTGCAAACTGCCGTATGTGTATGGTTGAAGTTGTGAAAGCACCTAAACCACTACCGGCCTGTGCAACTCCTGTTATGGAAGGTATGAAGGTTTATACAAAGTCTCGATTAGCATTAGATGCGCAGCAAGGGACAATGGAATTTTTATTGATTAATCATCCGCTTGATTGTCCAGTTTGTGATCAGGGTGGGGAATGTGAGTTGCAAGATGTTGCTATGGGTTACGGCAACAGTATTTCACGTTATAGCGAACGAAAACGTGTAGTAGTGGATAAAGAATTGGGTCCATTAGTTTCTACGGATATGACACGCTGCATTCATTGCACACGTTGCGTTCGTTTTGGAACTGAAATCGCTGGCATTAGTGAGTTAGGTGCTACCGGTCGTGGCGAGTTTTTGGAGATTGGTACTTATGTGGAAAAATCTCTAAGTTCAGAATTGTCAGGTAATGTTATCGATGTTTGTCCCGTTGGCGCATTGAATGCTAAACCTTCCCGTATGTCAGCACGTGCATGGGAAATGGAGCAATCGGCCAGTGTTATGCCACATGACAGTGTTGGCTCTAACGTTTATTTGCATACTTTGCGTAACAAAGTGATGCGTGTCGTGCCTCGAGAAAATGATGACATTAATGAAACATGGATTTCAGACCGGGACCGATTTAGTTATGAAGGTTTGAATTCAACGGATCGAGCAACTCAGCCTATGCTGAAAAGCGATCAAGGATGGAGGGCAAGTGATTGGGACACAATATTGTCACAGCTTGCAGATAAGCTTAAGCAGTATCCAGTAGAGGATATCGGTGTGCTGGCTGCACCACATTCAACTTTAGAAGAATTGTATTTGTTACAAAAAGTTTTTCGTCAATTAGGCGTGAACAATATTGATCACCGTACGCAGCAGATTGACTTTACAGATCAAGATGCCATGCCATTGTTTCCTTATCTAGGGCAGCCAATTAAATCGATTGAAGAAAATGACAGTGTATTCCTGGTAGGAAGTAATATTCGTTTGGAACAGCCCATGCTGGCGCATCGTATTCGCAAAGCGAGTATAAAAGGCTGTGAAGTAAGCTCGATAAACTCCCAAGAATATGATTTTCATTTTACTAGCCAATACACCTGGAATCTTGCTCCACAGCAATGGTTTAACGCCCTGGCAGAAATAGCTAAGTGTTCTGAATCTTTGGAAGATTTACCTTCGGAGCTAAAAAATATTGTTGCTAATGTGACAATCACGGAAGAAGCAAAGCTTATATATAACTCGTTAAAGAATGCAGAACGCTCGAGTGTAATGATAGGAGCAATTGCCGATAGTCATCCGCAAGCTTCAGCACTACGTGCACTAAGTAACTTTATTGCCAAAGTAACCAACTCTAATTTTGGAATACTTGCAAGATCGGGTAATACAGTAGGTGCCTGGTTGTCTGGTGTACTTCCACATCGATTACCGGCAGGTGTTAGCAGCAAAAAAACCGGCTTAAATTCAGCAGAAATGTTGTCTATGCCTAGACGGGCCTATGTATTATTTAATTTAGAGCCAGAGTTCGATTTTGCAAATTCTCCAGCAGTATTAGAGGCCATGCAAGCTGCAGAGTTTATTGTTGCGTTTACACCTTTTGAAAACGAACAAATTCGTCAATATGCAGATGTAATTTTGCCGATTGCAACCTTTGCAGAAACGGATGGGACGTATGTTAATACCACAGGTCATTGGCAAAGTGTGGGCAAAGCCGTATCAGCACCTGGAGAAGCACGACCTGCCTGGAAGGTATTGCGAGTCATGGCAAATAAATTAGGTTTTGATAATGTGCAGTATCAAACCAGTGAACAGATTAGAGATGAATTAAAGCAATTATTTTCTGGCGAAGTGGTAATCACTAGTCATCTAAAAGATTTTAACCATGTTAATCTCAAATCAGATGTAAATAAAATGTATCGTGTATCAGATACACCTATTTATGCGGTAGATAATATAGTCCGGCGTGCAACATCATTACAAAAGGTATTGGAAGATCTGCAATATCATGTAGCCATCTCTAAACAACAGGCTGAAAAACTTGATATGTTGAATGAACAAGTTGTGCGTGTTGTCCAGGGCAAGCAAGAGGTTACATTGCCATTACGTATTAATGAAAGCCTATCTGATAATTGTATTTGGGTGCAAAAGAGTTCCGCACAAATCGATATGTTAGGTGAAGCGATTGCACCTGTAGAAATACAGAGGACTGCAAATGTTTGATTGGGTGCAAAATATTATTGAAGCCATTCCTCCGGTTGTGTTGATGACTATGTATATGTTTGTTTTTATACTGGTGTTATTCGGCTGTGTAGCTTATGTAACCTTGGCTGAACGTAAAGTTATTGGCTTCATGCAAGTTCGCATTGGACCGAATAGAGTGGGTCCCAAAGGGTTTGGGCAGCCCATAGCAGATGCCTTAAAGTTAATGTTTAAAGAAATGATACTGCCGAGTGATGCAGATCGTTTTTTGTTCCGCATTGCACCACTGCTTTCAATGATTCCTGCATTAGCTGCATGGGCAGTAATTCCTTTTGCGGAAGGATGGAATTTTGCTGATATTAATGCTGGATTATTATATCTATTAGCGATGACGTCGTTAGGAATCTATGGCGTGATTGTTGCTGGCTGGGCTTCAAACTCCAAGTATGCTTTGCTAGGTGCATTGCGCTCTGCAGCACAAATTGTTTCGTATGAAATTGCAATGGGTTTCGCGCTAGTTGGTGTATTGATGGCGAGTGGCAGTCTGAATCTTGGTGATATCATAAATGAGCAGCGTGGTGGGTTCTTTCATTGGTATTGGTTGCCTTTATTTCCTTTGTTCTTAACCTATCTGATTGCAGGCGTGGCAGAGACAAATCGTGCGCCCTTTGATGTGGTAGAGGGTGAGTCTGAAATTGTTGCTGGTTTCCATGTTGAGTATTCAGGCATGGGGTTTGCACTATTCTTTTTAGCAGAATATGCAAATATCATACTCATCTCGGCATTAACTGCATTGCTCTTTTTAGGTGGTTGGTTAAGTCCATTTCCTGAGAGTTGGTTTGCTGTACCATATTTAGGTGTGTTGCTTGGTCATGGGCCACACATGTTTATTGCCAAGACGTGTTTATTTATATTTTGTTTCCTTTGGTTTCGCGCAACGTTCCCGCGCTATCGCTATGATCAAATTATGCGCTTGGGTTGGAAGATATTATTACCGATAACGTTGATTTGGATTTTCGTTGAAGGGGTGCTGCTTTATTTTCATGTACCACCTTGGTTTGATTGAATATGAACAGGTTAATTAATATCTTAAAAAGCTTTACGCTGTTTGAATTGTTGAAAGGCATGAGCTTAACGGGTAAACGTTTTACAACTAAAAAATTCACGGTTCAGTATCCAGAAGAGAAGACACCTCAGTCACCAAGATTTCGTGGCTTGCATGCTTTGCGCCGATACCCAAGTGGAGAAGAGCGTTGTATTGGATGTAAGTTATGTGAAGCAGTATGCCCGGCACTGGCCATCACAATAGATAGTGAAGAACGTGAAGATGGTAGCCGGCGAACAACACGTTATGACATCGATTTATTTAAGTGTGTGTATTGCGGATTTTGTGAAGAGTCTTGTCCGGTTGATGCCATCGTTGAAACACGTGTGTTTGAATATGCTTTTTTTGAGCGTGGTCAGCAAATAATGACAAAAGATATGTTGTTGGAAGTGGGTAGGAAGTATGAAGATGAAATTGCAGCTGACCGTCAAGCTGATGCGCCTTATAGATAAAATAGACAAATAAGATATACATTAAGAATAAAAATTAAATGTTAATCCAGGCTACAGTATTTTATTTTTTTTCGGGCATTCTAGTGCTATCTGCAGTTGCCATGATTACAGTACGTAACCCTGTGCATGCAGCATTATTTTTGGTGCTAGCGTTTTTTACCAGTGGTGCGCTCTGGATATTACTTGAAGCAGAGTTTTTAGGCATCGTATTAGTGTTGGTTTACGTTGGTGCTGTAATGGTGTTGTTTTTGTTCGTGGTGATGATGTTAGACATCAATATTGCCAAAATGCGTGCTGGATATGCAAAGTATCTACCCGTTGGTTTGCTTGTTGGTGCTGTAATGGCGGCCGAGATGATTATCATTCTAAGTAAATCTAAATTTGAGTATGTTCAACCTAACGTAAAGCCTGCTGATTACAGTAACACTCAAGAGCTGGGTAAGTTGTTATTTACTGAATATGTATATCCTTTTGAAATCGCCGGTGTGATCTTGTTAGTGGCGATCATTGCAGCGATTACCTTAACCATGCGCAAACGAGCCGCGTCTAAGCAGCAGAAGCCGCATCAGCAAATTAGCGCACAAAAGAAAGATCGTGTTCGTTTGGTGGACTTAGATAGAGAATAAACTATTCAATTCAATAAATAGGGTTTGGAAAGTAAATAATAATTAAAAAATGATTACTTTGACGCATTTTCTTGTGCTTGGTGCAATTCTATTTTCACTGAGCATTGCCGGCATCTTTCTCAATCGAAAGAATGTAATTCTGTTGCTGATGGCAATTGAATTGATGTTGTTGGCAGTAAATATGAATTTCGTGGCATTTTCGTACTACCTGGATGATCTGGCAGGTCAGGTTTTTGTGTTTTTTATCCTTACTGTGGCGGCTGCTGAGGCGGCCATTGGTTTGGCTATTTTAGTTGTGTTGTACCGCAATCGTTCAACGATAAACGTACAAGACATAGATAATTTGAAAGGTTAGACAAAGAGAATATGAAAGCACTTTGTTTAACAATCGTACTTGCTCCATTAATCACCTCCATGTTTACCGGTTTGTTTGGAAAAACTATCGGTAGAAGTGCTTCGCACTGGTTAACAATACTAGGCGTAGGTGTTTCATTTATATTAAGCCTTGTTGTATTCAAGCAGGTAATTTTTGATGGCGTGTCATACAACATTGATGTTTATGAATGGCTAGTACTTGGGGACTTTAGTTTTAAGATAGGTTTCCTGATTGATCCGCTAACCGTCACGATGATGATGGTGGTGACCTTCGTGTCATTAATGGTGCATATCTATACCATTGGTTACATGCATGACGATCCTGGTTACCAGCGTTTCTTCTCTTATATTTCGTTGTTTACCTTTTCAATGTTAATGCTGGTGATGGCAAACAACTTTTTACAGTTATTCTTTGGTTGGGAGGCAGTTGGTTTAGTTTCTTATTTATTAATAGGCTTTTGGTATACAAGAGACAGCGCTATCTTTGCCAACATGAAGGCATTTTTGGTTAATAGAGTTGGAGACTTTGGTTTTTTATTAGGCATTGGTGCAGTGTTAGCCGTGTTTAACACACTTGATTACGAATCTGTGTTTTCCCAAGCCCCCTTAATAAACACACAAACTTTTGCCATTACCGAGAATATTCATTGGCCAGTAATGACCGTAATATGTTTACTACTATTTGTAGGGGCCATGGGAAAGTCCGCGCAAGTGCCGTTGCATGTTTGGTTGCCGGACTCGATGGAAGGACCAACACCGATTTCAGCATTGATTCATGCCGCCACTATGGTAACTGCGGGTATCTTCATGGTGGCGCGTATGTCGCCATTATTTGAGTTAAGTGATACTGCATTAAACTTCATACTAATTATTGGCGCGATAACTGCTTTCTTTATGGGATTGATTGGTATTGTGCAGAACGACATAAAGCGTGTGGTTGCCTACTCAACATTGTCACAACTGGGCTACATGACAGTGGCTTTAGGAGCATCGGCTTATTCAATTGCTATATTCCATCTTTTCACACACGCTTTCTTTAAGGCTTTGTTATTCCTGACTGCTGGTTCAGTGATTGTTGCATTACATCACGAGCAAGATATGCGCAACATGGGCGGCTTGCGTAAATATATGCCGATTACCTATTGGACTGCCTTTGTCGGTACGTTAGCGCTGATTGGTTTTCCAGGCTTTTCTGGATTCTTTTCTAAAGATTCCATTATTGAAGCAGTACATTATTCTGACTTACCAGCTGCAGAGTTTGCCTACTGGTTAGTGTTGGCTGGAGTGTTTGTAACGGCGTTTTATTCCTTCCGCTTGTTATTCCTGGTTTTCCATGGTGAATCGAGAATGGATGCGCACACACAAGAACATGTAAAAGAATCTCCAAAAGTTATAACTATGCCTCTAATTCTATTGGCGATCCCTTCAGTTTTTGCTGGTTTGTTTATAGGTTCGTTTGTATTTGGAGATTATTTTGCAGAAAGTATTTTTGTAGCTGAGCATCATCAGGCGGTAGCAAAACTTGGGGAACATTATCATGGGATCGGATCGTTCTTTGCGCATGCGTTTCAAGGCTATGCGGTGTACTTGGCTTTTGCTGGTATTTTCTGTGCCTGGTTTTTGTATTTGAAACAACCACGCCTTGCTGAAACTCTAAAGCAGAAATTACGTATTCCGTATAAAGTATTATCAAATAAATACGGTATTGATGAGCTCTATCAAATACTGTTTGCAAGTGGTTCGCGCAAAATTGCCGCATTTTGTGATTCTTTTGGTGATCGATTGCTGATAGATGGCTTGTTGGTAAACGGATCAGCAAAAATTGTTAACTGGGTTTCTGCAAAAGTGCGAACTATTCAGACCGGTTATTTATATCACTATGCTTTTGTCATGATCATAGGGTTATTAATTTTATTAAGTAAGGTGTTCCTGCAATAGTCGCTATGCTTAATTCTTTACCTATATTAAGTATATTAATTTGGCTGCCGATTTTTGGAGGTTTATTAGTATTGACAGCTAAAAAAATCTCTATTGATTTTGCCAAATGGATTTCTTTATTAAGTGCATTAGCTACTTTGGTTATAAGTATTGTTTTAATGCGTGGCTTTGATAGTAGCCAATATGCAATGCAATTCTATGAGCAAATTCCATGGATTGATGCATTTAATATTTACTATGCTTTAGGCGTAGATGGCATCGCAGTTCCACTGATTCTACTTACTGCAGTAATCACGGTGTTGGTTATCATTGCGGGCTGGGAACTTGCACGCGAGCGTATCGCTGAATACTTGGCCGCTTTTCTTATCCTGGAAGGTTTAATGATCGGTGTGTTCTGCGCACTAGATGCGATTCTTTTTTATATCTTCTTTGAAGGCATGTTGATTCCAATGTTTTTAATTATTGGAATATGGGGTGGGCCGAGAAGAGTCTACGCAACGATAAAGTTCTTTTTGTATACCTTTTTTGGCTCAGTGTTTTTGTTGATTGCGCTTATTTATATGTACCTAAATGCTGGCACTTTTGAAATAGCTGCATTGCAGCTCACACACTTTGATGAGCAACAGCAGTTATTTTTATTTTTAGCTTTCTTTATTGCTTTTGCAGTCAAAATACCGATGTGGCCAGTGCATACCTGGTTGCCTGATGCACATGTGGAAGCACCAACAGGTGGTTCAGTTGTGTTAGCTGCCATTATGTTGAAAGTAGGCGGTTATGGATTTTTGAGATTTAGTATACCTATCACTCCATATGCAAGTTATCAGCTGGCTTATTTGGTTATAGCAGTTTCATTGATTGCGGTGATGTATATCGGTTTTGTTGCCTTAGCGCAGAGAGACATGAAAAAGCTAATAGCTTATTCATCGATTGCCCATATGGGGTTTGTCACACTTGGGTTTTTTGTTATTTTCAGATTAGCGACTGACAATAGTTCTTATTCAGAACTTGCACTGCAAGGCGGTATGGTGCAAATGATCTCGCATGGATTTATTTCTGGTGCCATGTTTCTGTGTGTAGGCGTTTTGTATGATCGCATGCACAGTCGTCAAATAGCTGATTATGGTGGTGTGGTAAATACCATGCCGAAGTTTGCAGCCTTTTTTGTGCTCTTTGCTATGGCTAATGCAGGGTTACCTGGAACCTCCGGATTCGTAGGCGAATTCATGGTAATCCTGGCAAGTTTTAAAGCTAATGTGTGGTTTGCGTTTTTAGCTGCGACGACTTTAATTTTAGGTGCAGCCTACACACTGTGGATGGTTAAACGAGTAGTGTTTGGTGAAGTGGGTAATGATGAAGTTGCCAAGTTGAAAGATATAAATGGCCGTGAGTTCTTCTGTTTGTCGGTGCTTGCGTTTTTCGTATTATGGATCGGCTTATGGCCTGCACCACTGATAGAAATGATGGATGCATCTGTTGCGCATCTTTTGTATCAAGCTCAACAAACTAACCTTCCTTAATGAAATGACATAATCGTAATGGATAGCTTAGATATAAATTCAGTAGAATCATTATCAGACTTACTTGGTTTGTTGACGAAGTCACTTGTGGTCATGCCTGAGATCGCATTACTTGTTGGTACTCTGAGTATATTGATAGTGAGCCTGTTTGCGGAACGAAAGAGTGAACACATCACCTATATCCTAAGTTTAGCAACTTTGCTTGGCATGGTGTTTTTGTTAATACGTGGTATCGAGCGTCCGGATGTGGTGCTCTTTAAAGAAATGTATGTGCACGATGACCTCGCCAAGTTAATTAAAGTACTCGTCTGCACGACAGTTGCAGTTATCTTCATTTATGCACGCCCTTATTTATTGAATCTTAAAAATTCACGGCCTGAGTTTTATATATTGGGATTATTCTCCACATTAGGCATGTTGGTGATGGCTTCTGCGCAAAATTTCATAACTATTTATTTGGGTTTAGAGCTTTTGTCTTTGTGTTTGTATGCTTTAGTGGCCTACTTGCGTGACTCCGATAATGCTGCAGAGGCTGCGATCAAGTATTTTGTATTAGGTGCAATTGCTTCAGGATTACTGCTCTATGGAATGTCAATTATGTATGGCATAACAGGATCCTTGAGTCTGACCGAGATTAGCGTCTATCTAGAAAATGTTGATGGTATAAATATCGGATTAATTTTTGCGTTAACGTTTATTGTAGTGGGCGTTGCCTTTAAGTTTGGTGCAGTACCGTTTCATATGTGGGTACCAGATGTCTATCAAGGTGCGCCTACCGCGGTGGCAATATTTATTTCAACAGCTCCAAAGCTTGCTGCATTTGTTATGGCAATACGTTTGTTAAGTCATGGAATGCAAGAGTTGCTAGATGATTGGCAACAGATGCTAATGATATTGGCTGTCTTGTCTTTGGTATTTGGAAATCTAATTGCTATTGCGCAAAGTCATATCAAACGCATGCTAGCATATTCGACTATTTCTCATGTTGGGTTTGTACTGCTAGGTTTTTTATCCGGTGAGAGTTTTGGATATGCGTCAGCGTTATTTTATACCATTATCTATGTGCTCATGGCAGCGGGTGCGTTCGGAGTATTGCTGTTATTAAACAAAAGTAATCGTAGCGATGTTGATGAACTGTCAGATCTAAAAGGTTTAAGTAAAACTCATCCTAGACTAGCATTTATAATGTTATTGGTGATGTTTTCTATGGCGGGCATGCCTTTAACAGTAGGTTTTTATGCCAAGTTGTATGTACTACAGAGCTTGGTCTACAACGATTTTATATGGCTGGCTCTTTTGGCAGTTATTATGTCTATCGTTGGTGCTTTCTACTATTTGAGAGTCATTAAGTATATTTACTTTGATGATTTTGGGCAGCGACTAGGCGCACAAGACGCAAAGCTGGCAAATGTGATACTTTCGATTAATGGTCTGCTTATAGTAGGATTGTTTATCTTTCCAAATTACTTGCTGAACTATTGTATGTATGTGTTTCAGTAGTTTATAACTTGCTCGACCTTTGGGTATTAAAGACAATATGCTATTGAGCGAAATGCGAAAAAATTTGTGATCGAGCCAGACAAATTTGATTATTCCTTGTCCAACATCCAAACTATAATATTGTATTGTTAGTCTTATCTGCGTAGACTCCTGCGGCTCAGATTGATGCGGGGTGGAGCAGTCTGGCAGCTCGTCGGGCTCATAACCCGAAGGTCGTAGGTTCAAATCCTACCCCCGCTACCAACCGGTTTACACATTTTATTTTTGCTAATATTGGTTCAGCCCTGGTATGCATGCTGTCATCAAAATGTGCTGCCTAGTAAAATCACTTATTCATTGCCCAAACATTGCTCAATGAAGGCAAGTCCTATCTCGTTATTCTCTATCAATATTGAAGCCAGGTGGGATTGTTCATGCTATCTTTCGGGAATGCTTATAACTTTCGAATCTAAGGCCTATGCGAATATCACAATGTTTGGTGATGTAGCAAAAAAACTCATAAAATCAATGGGTCACAGTGGAGTCATTCCTGGGGCCATACGAGCAGATGATTTGCCTAAAGCACTAGCTAGACTAAAAGCTTCTGTGCAGACAGAAATGGCACTTGATGATGCCGAACAGAGTCAACTGACTGAAGATGGCGAAAATTATGTGAGTATAGATAAGCGGGCCATGCCACTTATCGAATTATTGGAAGCTGCGATAAAACAAAATGAAGATGTTATGTGGTATGAGTAAGCTTTTCATACTGATGAGATGTGTAGTAAAATATTCGAGCCATAAATACTATAATTAACAAGCAGTTACGCTAGTTATTTCTGAAAACCTTGATAAACTTTGAGGCTGGAAACTCAAGCAGAGAACGCGGTATAATGCCGAAATAGTCTATGTATACGCTGAAGTACTCAGCAGTTTTAAGAATGTAGTTATTATAAGAATGTAAAGTAAAGGAGTTAGCAAATGAGTGAAGCCAGTTTATACAACCGTCTTGGCGGTGGTGATAAGTTAAAAACTATCGTTGCGGATATATGGGCCAACCATACCAGCAACCCGAAAATTAAAAACAGATATATAAACAGTGACGGCGAGAAAGTTAAGCAAGTCGTTTGGGAGTTTTTCTGTGCTGGAATCGGTGGACCTCAAGAATATACCGGTCAAGACATGCTTACTGCACATACCGGCATGAACATTAATGATACTGAATTTAATGCAGTATGCGATGACGTGCTTGCAGCATTGGATAAAAACAATGTGGCTCAAAAGGAAAAAGATGAAGTGCTTTGTATTCTTTATTCCATGAAGAACGATATAGTAGGCGTATAAGTCGAGAGGTAGTCTGCTCCTCAAGGAGCAAGATGGAAAAGCCCGGTTAAATCGGGCTTTTTTGTGATTTGAAAGAGAGTGCTAGAGCACTTGGCTACTTCTGTATAAGTGAATTCATCGATTAAATGCCACCAAAAACCTGAGAATCAGCTTTTAGGTGCACTCTTTGCTTGAAGCCTGGTTTTTTTTTACCTATACTTGTCATGTATTAATTTGCTAAGTCATTGTTTTTCAATGATTCGGAAGGGCCCCTTGAGGGCCTTTTTTATTGCTTATTTATAGCTTTGTACAATAATTTAGGTACAAATTATTATCTAAGGCTACTCATAAGGAAGTGATGAGAATGTAAATGGGCTAGTGGGCCCATTTTTTTATTGGGGTGTTGGTTTATTGGACCCTTGGTTAATTACGCCAAGGTAAGCTTGTGAGCATTGTTTGGTAGAGAAGGATAGGAAATAGATTTTGTTTAATGATCCGTATGGAATTATGCCTATTATAGATCCTGTAATAGTGGGTATGGGCTATGACTTTTGGGGGTTAGAATGCCAGGTAAATCAGAATACGGCTCAAATTAGGATATTTATTGATCATGCTGAAGGTATAACATTAGACGATTGTTCGAGAGTAAGTCAGCAACTTAGTGCGGTTCTTGATGTAGAAGATCCAGTAGAGTTACCTTACACACTAGAGATTTCCTCCCCAGGAATTAATCGCAAGCTATTCAGTGTTGAGCAAATGAAGAATGCAGTGGGTAGTAAGGTAAAGGTCAAGACAACTTGGCCAATTAACGAAAGAAGAAATATACGTGGCGTATTGTTAAATGCCGAAGATGATCAAGTAACCGTGGTAACCCCGGAAGGCGATGAATTTTTGGTACCGATTGAGGCGATTAAAAATGCGGAATTAGATTTGGATATTGATCTAAATTTAAACGCTAAAAATTAATTTAACTGTAATAGATTTTTAAGTATAGGAACTTAATATTTATAAATTATGAATAAAGAAATTTTACTTGTAGCGGATGCTGTCTCGAATGAGAAAGGTGTCGAAAAAGATATTATATTTCAGGCTATCGAGGCGGCTCTAGCAACAGCTGCTCGTAAAAAGCATGGCATGGAAATGGATATTCGTGTGGAAATTGATCGTGAAACAGGTGATTACGAATCTTTTCGACGCTGGGCAGTGTTAGATGACGAGGACCCCGAGTTTGAATCAACGCAAAGTCAGATTCTTTATAGCTACGCTATACAGAATCATCCTGATATACAGGTAGGTGAGTTTATCGAAGACCCCATTGAGTCTGTAGCGTTTGGACGTATTGCAGCGCATACCGCAAAGCAAGTCATCGTTCAAAAAATTCGTGAAGCGGAGCGTGCACAAATAGTTGTAATTTTCCAAGACCGTATTGGTGAATTAGTGATGGGTGTAGTCAAGCGCAGTGATCACTCGGGAACTTTTATTGACTTAGGTAGTAACGCAGAAGGATTTATCCCGCGTGACCATATGATTGCACGTGAAGCTATGCGGCCTGGTGATCGGGTACGTGCGTACTTGCACGAAGTGCGCGAAGAGGTTCGTGGACCACAGTTGTTTTTGACAAGAACCGCTCCGGAATTTTTGGTTGAATTGTTCAAGTTAGAAGTCCCTGAAGTCGGGCAAGGTCTTATCGAAGTACTATCGGCGGCAAGAGATCCGGGTTTGCGCGCTAAAATTGCAGTGAAGTCTAATGACCCAAGGCTGGATCCCGTTGGTGCATGTGTAGGTATGCGTGGTTCTCGCGTGCAGTCGGTATCTAATGAACTTGCTGGTGAGCGTATAGACATTATCCTCTGGGATGAAAATTCTGCTCAGTATGTAATAAATGCAATGTCTCCAGCGGCGGTTACCTCCATCGTGGTGGATGAAGATAAAAACAGCATGGATATTGCAGTTGAAGATGAAAAATTATCGCAAGCTATTGGTCGTGGTGGACAAAACGTAAAACTTGCCAGCCAGCTAACCGGCTGGGAGTTAAATGTTATGACCGAAGGTCAAGCGGAAGAGAAGTCAGAAACAGAGACCCGAGAGCTAGTTGATATGTTCATGTCTCAACTTGATGTGGATGAAGAAGTAGCTGTGATTCTTGCGCAAGAAGGCTTCTCTAGTGTTGAAGAGGTAGCTTATGTGCCACCAAAAGAATTGGTAGAGGTTGAAGAATTTGACGAAGCAATGGTAGAAGAGTTGCGTGCTCGTGCTCGAGACGTCTTGCTTACAACTGCTTTGGTAACTGAAGAGAAATTTGCTGGTGTTGAGCCTTCTGCTGATCTGTTAAATATGGAAGGCATGGATAAGGATTTAGCCTTTGAATTAGCATGTAGAGGCATCTCTACTATGGAAGATTTGGCGGAGCAATCTGTTGATGAATTGCTTGAAATTGAAGGTTTAGATTCTGAGCGTGCGGGCTCGCTAATTATGTTGGCGCGAGCACCTTGGTTTGAAAATGAAAGTGCTACAACGTAACGCATATATTAAGCAAATTTAAAATTTAACTATTAGTGAATAAATAATGAGTGAAGTAACTGTAAAACAACTAGCAGATGTAGTTAAAACTCCTGTTGAGAAATTGCTAGTTCAGCTTTCAGAAGCAGGTTTGGAGTTTAGCGCTCCGAATCAGATGGTTTCTGACGAGCAAAAAATGCAATTGCTTGATCATTTGCGTAACAGCCGTAGTAATGATGCAAAAGAATCAGCAGGCGAAAGCAAAAAAATTACCTTGCGTAGAAAAAGCACTTCTACTTTAAAAGTGGGTGGTTCTACAGGTAGGAATCCTACAGGTGCTAGTACCGTTAATGTTGAAGTACGGAAAAAACGCACCTATGTTAAACGTAGCGTGGTTTTGGAAGAGGCAGCAAAGGAAGAGCAGCAACGTACCGATGAACAGGCAGCTAAAGAAGCCGAGATTGCTGCGAAAATTGAGCAAGTGGCAGCTGAAGGAGCAGCAGCTGAAAAAGCTAAGCAAGACGTTCAGGATGAACAAAAAGCTTTACAACAAGAAGAAGTTGTTCAAGAAGTTGTTAGCCAAGGAGCACCCTCTGCACCAATTGGTATAAGGGTAGTTACTCCGGCACCAGAAAAGCCAGAAGTTACAGAAGATAAAAAACCGGCAGCAAAGAAAACCAATAAGCCAAGACGACAAGAGTTACATGTTGCTAGTGATAAACGGGGTAAACGCAAAGCTAAACCTAAACACAGACGTCCTGGAAAAGTAGCCCAGAGCGACAAACACCAGTTCGAAAAGCCAAGCGAGCCTGTTAAACGTGAAATCTTGATACCTGAAAGTATTTCGGTCGCAGATCTTGCAAAAATGATGGCTATTAAGGCAGCAGAAGTTATTGGTGTGATGATGAAGATGGGAGTGATGGCTACTATCAACCAAATTCTTGATCAAGATACTGCCATACTTGTGGTAGAAGAGATGGGTCATGAAGCTAAACCCGCAGAAGCATCTAATGTAGAAGATACTTTGTTGCAAGTTGAGTACGATGAATCTAAAGCTATCGTACGAAATCCCGTAGTGACGGTTATGGGCCACGTTGATCACGGTAAAACATCTTTGCTTGATTATATTCGTCGAACAAAAGTGGCTTCGGGCGAAGCGGGTGGAATCACCCAGCACATTGGCGCATATAGTGTTACCACAGATAAAGGTACTATCACATTCTTGGATACCCCGGGTCACGCCGCATTTACTTCAATGCGTGCACGTGGAGCAAAAGCGACTGATATCGTAGTTCTTGTAGTCGCTGCTGATGATGGTGTTATGCCACAAACCAAAGAAGCTGTAGAACATTCACGTGCAGCAAATGTGCCGATGATTGTTGCAGTGAATAAAACAGATAAACCGGATGCAGACCCAGAGAAAGTACGTAATGAACTAGCAGCATTAGAAGTATTACCAGAAGAATGGGGAGGCGATACTATTTTTATAAATGTTTCTGCTCTCACTGGTGCAGGTATTGATGAATTATTAGATGCAATTTCCTTGCAAGCAGAAATACTCGAATTGAAAGCGGTAGATCATGGTCCTGCATCAGGAGTAGTAATTGAATCCACTCTAGATAAAGGTCGTGGACCTGTTGTTACGGTCTTAGTGCAACAAGGTATGTTGTCGAAAGGCGATATGTTACTTACTGGTGAAGAATACGGTCGTGTACGAGCGATGTTTGATGAGAACGGTAAAGAGATAGAGAATGCCGGCCCATCTACTCCGGTGGAAGTACTGGGGTTATCGGGTGCGGCAAATGCGGGTGAAGAGGCGATTGTCGTAGCGAATGAACGTAAAATACGTGAAATTGTAGATATTCGTAAGAGCAAATCTAGAGATACTCGATTTGCAGCACAACAAGCTTCTAAATTAGAAGACGTATTCAGTCAGATAGGATCAAGCGCAGCAGAAACCGTCACAGTGTTAATTAAAGCAGACGTGCAGGGAAGTGCTGAAGCATTAAAAGACTCGCTTGAAAAACTTTCCACCGAAGAAGTGAAAGTAAAAATTGTAATGTCTGCAGTAGGTGGAATAAACGAGTCAGATGTAAGTCTTGCAGAAGCAGCTAAAGCTGTAATGATCGGCTTTAATGTACGTGCAGATAACGCAGCTAAGAGAACTGCTGCTGACGTTGGTGTTGAAATTCGTTACTACAGCATCATTTATGAGGCCATTGATGATGTGAAGGCTGCTATGAGTGGTTTACTTACACCTGAAGTGCGCGAAGAAATTATTGGGCTTGCTGAAGTTAAAGATGTGTTTAGGTCGTCGAAGATGGGTGCGGTAGCAGGTACTCAAGTAATTGAAGGCATGATTAAGCGCGGCAGTCCAATTCGTGTTCTGCGTGACAATGTAGTTGTGTATGAGGGTGAGTTAGAATCATTACGTCGTCACAAAGATGACGTGAATGAAGTTAAGTCAGGAACAGAATGTGGCATTGCGGTTAAAAACTATAACGATGTACAACCTGGCGATCAAATTGAGGTATATGAACGCACTGAAATTAAAAGAACAATATAAAATTCAATTTAAATTCACCGTTTTATACGTATAAATATAGCATTTATTATAGTGCAACAAGAATCATCTAGACCTTTAAGAGTTGGTGAGCAACTTCGTCGCGAACTTACTTTAATGATACGTAATGAAGTAAAAGATCCTCGTGTAACCGACATCATTATTTATGATGTTGTGGTCAGCAAAGATCTTGGAACTGCGAAAGTATATTTCAGTCCTATGGACATACAGCAAGATGCCACTGAAATAATTAAAGGGCTCCAAAGTGCTAGTGGTTATCTGCGTACGCAATTAAGTAAAATTTTAAGTTTACGTAAAGTGCCAGAATTACGATTTGTCGTTGATGATACAGAAGTTAAAGGTGATCGTATCGATCAGCTTCTCCAAGAAAGCCTTAATAAGCAGTAATAAACGCTAATTTGTCAATCGCCAAACATCCCGATACAAGTGGCTAGTAAAAAGCATAAAGGTCGAGCCATAAATGGTTTATTGCTTTTTGATAAACCGACCGGCGAATCTTCAAATCGATGCCTACAAAAAGTTAAGCGTATCTTCAATGCAGCGAAAGCAGGCCACACCGGAACACTGGATCCATTGGCTACGGGTTTACTGGTGATATGTTTTGGTCGCACTACAAAAATTTCAGATTATCTATTAGCTGTCGACAAGCAATATCAAGTTGAATTTAAGTTGGGTGTAATAACAGATTCGGGTGATTCTGATGGAAATGTAGTAGAAATACGTGACGCTTCGAATATTACTCAAACACAAATACTTCAAAACGCAGCTAAGCTGACGGGGAATATAGAGCAGATCCCTCCCATGTACTCGGCGTTAAAGCATCAAGGTTCACGTTTATATGAATTAGCGAGAAAAGGCATAGAAGTTGAGCGCAAGCCTCGTAATGTTGTGATCCACTCATTTGAGCTGGTCAAGAAACATGAAGAACTGGTGACTATGCATGTACATTGCACTAAAGGTACTTATGTTCGTACATTGGTTGAAGATCTCGGAGATCTACTCTTATGTGGTGCGCATATAGTCGGGCTTCGGCGTGTCTCGGTAGGTCCGTTTATTGATC
The DNA here is from genome assembly GCA_964486815.1 of uncultured Thiotrichales bacterium. Lineage (GTDB taxonomy): Bacteria > Pseudomonadota > Gammaproteobacteria > UBA4575 > UBA4575 > JABDMD01. The sequence goes on along the minus strand of CAZAOO010000005.1, from coordinate 4,353 downwards.
AAAAAATGTATAACGTGAGTGAGTTAGAATATCTGTCAGAGCAGGGTTTTTCACATTTAGATGAGATTTTGTTGCCAACCGACCAAGCATTATTAGGCTGGCCGGCAGTAACCATCGACGATGATCATATGACAGATATGAAAAATGGTCATGCACTAGAGGTAGTAAATTTGCCAACACAGGGTGCGGTGAGAATTTACGATAGTAATCAAGAATTTTATGGAATAGGCACTGTGCGAGAGGATGGGCGTATGGCCCCAAAACCACTTAACTAATGTAATTAATTAGTGTAATTATTAATGGGCGAATACCCCTTTAAGGTTAGGTTCTTTTGAAATGGGTACACCGAGATATTTCCCTTGTCCAACTGACCCTACGTGGTAGAATCGCGCACTCGGTAAAAGCAGAATCTCAGATAGTAGGCATAAGGCCCATAAAATTAGGCAAGAATAAGATGACCATTACAGCACAAGACAAGTCAGAAATCGTAAAGAAGTATCAACTAGAAGGTAATGATACCGGCTCTCCCGAAGTGCAAGTAGCACTCCTTTCTGCACGTATCACACATTTAAGCGATCATTTTAGCAAGCACAAGAAAGACCACCACTCGCGTCACGGTCTATTAAAGATGGTAAATCATCGTCGTAAACTTCTTGATTACTTGCGCTCAAAAGATCAAAAAAGATATCAAGATTTAATTGGCTCTCTTGGTTTAAGACGCTAATTACAAATGCTCTCTAAGACAAGAGGGTATTCAGTGTCTGTATCTTTAATGCATTCAAGTACCAGCATGCATTTATTTTCATTGGCAATATGAGACGGCAGTGTGAATAAATGTGTATCAAATAGTTCGTATCATTAACAGTAAATCAAATATTGGAAATTATCAGTGAGTAAAATAACTAAGACATTTAAGTACGGCGACCATGATGTAACACTTGAGACTGGCGAAATTGCCAGACAAGCCTCTGGAGCAGTAATGGTAGATATGGGTGGCACTACAGTGATGGTAACTGTAGTAGGTAAAAAAGATGCTGACCCAAGTCGCGACTTTTTCCCACTCACCGTTAATTACCAGGAAAAGACGTATGCAGCAGGAAAAATTCCTGGTGGCTTCTTTAAAAGAGAGGGTCGTCCTAGCGAAAAAGAGACACTTACTTGCCGACTAATCGATCGTCCAATTCGTCCAATGTTTCCAAAGGGCTTCATGAATGAAGTTCAGGTTATCGCAAACGTTATGTCAATGAATACAGATGTCAATCCTGATATTCCTGCGATGATCGGAACCTCTGCAGCCTTATCGATTTCAGGTATTCCTTTCAACGGCCCAATGGGGGCTGCACGTGTTGCATACGTTGATGGAAATTATGTTTTAAATCCTAATTATTCGCAATTGGATAATTCTAAACTGGATTTAGTAGTTGCGGGTACTCAAAGTGCAGTATTAATGGTGGAGTCTGAAGCGCAGATTCTTTCCGAAGAAGTGATGTTAGGTGCGGTAATGTTTGGTCACGAAAATCTACAAACAGCCATTAATGCAATTAAAGAATTTGCAGCAGAAGTGAATACGCCTGCATGGGAATGGCAAGCACCACAAGCAGATGCATTACTCGCTGAAAAAGTAAATCAAGCTTGTGCAGCTAAATTAGGTGAAGCATATAGTATTGCTGAAAAGATGACTCGCCAAGAAAAAGTTTCTGAAGCACGTGATGCTGTAGTGGCTTCATTAGTAAATAAAGAGAACGGTCCAAGTGAAGCAGAGGTATTGGCTGCTTTCAAAAAAGAAGAAAAGAAAATTGTACGTGGTCGTATCATTTCAGGTGAAAAACGTATTGATGGACGTGATCAAAATACTGTTCGGCCTATTACGGTTCGCACAGGTGTATTACCAAGAACACATGGTAGTGCTTTATTTACACGTGGAGAAACACAGGCAATTGTTGTGACAACACTTGGCACAGGTCGTGACGCACAAATTATTGATGCAATTGAAGGTGAATATAAAGATATGTTCATGTTGCATTACAATTTCCCTCCATTCTGTGTAGGTGAAACAGGTTTTGTAGGTTCTCCTAAGCGTCGTGAAATTGGCCACGGAAAACTAGCCAAGCGTGGCATTCAAGCGGTTATTCCAAGTGAAGAAGAATTTCCATACGTATTACGCGTAGTGTCAGAGATTACTGAATCAAACGGCTCAAGTTCAATGGCCAGTGTCTGCGGAACCAGCTTGTCGATGATGGATGCAGGTGTACCGCTTAAAGCTCCAGTGGCAGGTATTGCAATGGGCTTAATTAAAGAGGGCGATGACTTTGCAGTATTGAGTGACATCCTCGGTGACGAAGATCATCTTGGTGATATGGATTTCAAAGTCGCAGGAACAACAGAAGGGGTTACTGCTTTGCAAATGGATATCAAGATCGAGGGTATTACCAAAGAAATTATGGATAAGGCGCTTCATCAAGCTAAGGAAGGTCGTTTATATATTCTTGGTGAAATGGCGAAAGATATTTCATCCGCGCGTGAAGAAATGTCAGAGTTTGCACCTCGCTTTACAGTAATGAAGATTAACCCTGACAAGATTCGTGACGTGATTGGTAAGGGTGGTGCAACGATTCGTCAACTTACCGAAGAAACAGGTACAACTATTGATATCGATGATGAAGGTACGATTAAGATTGCATCGATTGATAAAGCTGCTGGAGACGATGCCAAACGTCGTATTGAGGAAATTACAGCCGATGTTGAAGTGGGTAAAATCTACGAAGGTAAAGTCGTAAAAATCATGGACTTCGGTGCATTTGTAAGCGTCTTACCTGGTAAAGACGGTTTAGTTCACATCTCACAAATTTCAAACGAGCGAGTTGAGAATGTTACTGATGAGTTAACAGAAGGCGACATTATCAAAGTAAAAGTACTTGAGATTGATAAGCAAGGTCGTATTCGTTTGAGTATGAAGGCTATAGAAGAATAAGCTTCCAGAAAAACTTTAAAGAAGACTATTAAAAAAGGGTGCGATTAGCGCCCTTTTTTTGCATTATTTTCTTAACAGTTTGTTAACGACCTTTAATGGGTTTTTTCTAAACGACGCGTCTGAAGCCCTACGATCTTCGTTTCTTCTGTTTTCATTACAAGCTTGGAATTATCGTCTATAAATGGAAATCGAGTTTTGTTTGTAGAAATTCTGCGATCACTACTGTCCCTGCGTTCTTCAGGAATAACTTCCTTATCAGTGATCCACTAGTAAATGAGTTGCATGAGGCGGCTGGTGGGCGATTTCAAGGAGCAAGTGGTTTATTGAATGCGTATTCTGTGAATCGCTACACAAATTATTTATAAATGCAGGCAAGATCACAAATTGGTTGCATCGATTGATTAAGTCGGTTGCCGTAATCGGTCATTAACAAAGTAAGTTTTAATTTGATGCATCATTATTGATGCGAATAATATTCCTACGGTTACTAGTGATTTCCTGTCTGCCGCGACGTTTGTGTGTACATGCACATTTTTCGTGCACCTCTTCCATGTACTCAGGTAGTCAATGACGGGCATTTAGTTCAAAATACAAGCTATGACAGATAAACCTAAGATAAGTAAAACCGACGATGAGTGGCGTAAAGAATTAACCCCTGAGCAATTTCGTGTCTGTAGGCAGAAGGGAACTGAGCCAGCATTCAGTGGTGACTTTAATAGTCATAAAGAAAACGGCATGTATATTTGTGTAGCATGCAAAACGCCACTATTTGAATCGGTACATAAATTTGATTCGGGTTCCGGTTGGCCTAGTTTTTACCAACCCGCAAATGTGCAATGTATCCAGGAAGAGTCTGACGTGTCGCATGGAATGCGAAGAACTGAGGTGATGTGTACATCATGTGGTGCCCACTTGGGGCATGTATTTGAGGACGGGCCTAATCCTACAGGACTTAGATATTGTATTAACTCAGTCTCATTAGGCTTTGATTCTAAAGATAATTCTTGATACTACTCAGACACTGTTAATCTAAATTCTAGCTTTTTAATGATACTAACTAGCCAAGAAGCTTAGCTAAGTACACATTTCATCAATGAGTTATCTGGTTATTATCTAGCCCTCCTGTCCAAACTAACTTGAATATTTAAGTTGAGTATTTAAAATGAATTACACACTTTATAAATTAATCGAAGCTGGTCTACAAAATTACATCTAACCGATGCTATAATTGCTATACATATCAGTGTGCTGGCCGATAATTACTAATATAAGAGCTTCACTCTGGATAGCAAATTTAACACATCTATTTTTATAATCCTTTCTTCTGATGGAGGCGAACATGAAGAAGATACTCATCAACGCGCGCTATTTTTTAGCCCCGT
>CAZAOO010000004.1:0-148165 GCA_964486815.1 uncultured Thiotrichales bacterium | reverse complement strand
TCTCCTCGGACACGTGGCCCTAGTTTATGATGTCCATCTTTTTCAGTACACTTCATTATATATACGAGCTGTTTTTTAGAAATAAGCATTCTCTTTGTTTTCAACATTTAAAATAACTGCGTTTATCTTAGTGGGTTACAAGGATTTCATCTATGTTAATGCGTTTAAAATGAGATCTAGGTCATAATTCATATTTTTTTCTCTTATTTAGGAATATAGCCATGATGAACTACAAATATGTAATTAAAAAAAAGCCCCGCAATCGGCAGGGCTCTTCAACATCAAGAATTTAGATTACCGATGTTGTCTGGATTCTCCATGGTGATAGTTATCAGCCTGATAAAAATGCCAATACACATATAATGTAATAGCACTCACCGTTCCTAAGAAAATTAGCAAGGTATAAAAGTCTGCCATTTCATCTCCTATAGTTCCAACATTTTAAGTGTTCCATTTCTGGAAATATTTAGTTTTGTTCTGTATCAAAACCAGACTAACTATAGGGTATTTATCTTGATATATCCAATATCTGTTCATTTAGGTTAAGTGACAATGTTGAAGTACTGATCAGTAAAATTAGCCATAAATTACGAATATGTCACAGATTTAGAGCATATTTCTTTGTTTTTACTAAATTTTTAAGTGTTTCAGCCGAAGTCTTAATGCGGATAAGTACGTATTTAGAACTTTAGTTCGACAGGGAAGTTAGTTATGGCAGTTTTTGATAAGCTTAAGCGATGGGTCGAAAAAGCATTAGAAAAGACTCAGTCTAATGATGAAAAGGTATTAGATGAAAAATATCAAGAACAACTTGATGTTGAGAAGCCGCCTGAAGAATTGTTTAAACAAAATATCCTTATGGGTGATACAGCACGTTCTGAAATAATTGGGCAAGAAACGGTATCTGAAGATACTATTAATAACTACAGTGAAGATGTGCTATCTAGGTCCATTAGTTCAGAACAAGATCAAGTTGTATTTCCTGAACCAATACAAAATGAAGTTAATATTCCAGATTTTTTAAAGCAAGACAATAATGTTATTTCCGATGAGAATGATACAGCACGTATTGGCGAAATTTCTTTTGGCAACGTCAATCCTATTTCTAATGATGACGTAGAGATCACTTCAGACGCAACACCGAGCATTACTGCTTCTTTCGAGAGCATAGGAAGTAGTGTCCCGCTTGCTTCCAATGGCCCTAATATTACAAGTAGCCCAGATCCTGCTTCTAATGCAAATGTAAGCCCTGTTGTAGATGCGAATATTTCTGCTAATAAAATTAATGAAAGCGCATCAATTGGTGAATTGGTTGGACTAACTGCTTTCGCATTTGACACTGATGGTAGTGACAGCGTGACGTATAGTTTAAGCAACAATCCTGACAATGCGTTTGCGATCGATGCCAACAGCGGTGTCGTGACCGTCAACGATCCGATAATGATATTTCTGTATTGGCGGAGATTGTGAGCTTAGATCCGGCTTTGACTGTCAAAGTACTGCGTATGGCTAATTCACCAATGTATGCACGTGCAGCTTCAGTGGATAGCCTTGAGCAAGCAGTTATGATGTTTGGTTGGAATGGTACTTTAAACCTTGCATTGAGTTTTTCACTCGTGTCGAAAATAGATACATCATCATCGAAAGGGCTTGACTATAACTTTTTTTGGAAACGATCCATATCCGCAGCAGTCGCTGCAAAACATTTAAGTAAGGTGGTTGGTCTGGATAGCAGAAAAGAAGATCTCTTTTTACCTGGCTTATTACAAGATATAGGTATGTTAGCTTTAGATAAAGCGATTCCGGATATTTATTTAGATATTAATGATGACCAACATCAGCATAAAATTGTACAACAAATAGAAAAGGACGTAATTGGCGTTGATCATGCTTCTGTGGGTGCGTGGCTGCTTAAGAAATGGAATTTACCAAAGAGAATAATAGATTTGGTAGCGATCAGTCATAATGAAGAAAGATATATAAATGAAAGTAGTACAACACCAGCAGAGAATTGTATTGAAGTTTCTAATGTCATTGCAGATTGTATCTGTAGCGATGATAAAAAGAAAGATTTTCAATATGCAGCTACTGTATGTGAAAAAATATTAGGTATGAGTAAGGATGCATTCCTGAAAAATTTAGAGGATATTTCTCTAGAGATTACAGATACTGCTGCAATATTTGAGCTAGATGTTGGTGATCCAAGATTGTTGAATTGTATCGCAGGACAAGCAAAAGAATTATTACTACTACGAAGTATGGAAACGTTAAAAACAGCTGAAGTATTACATAATGAAGCCGAGAATCTGGAATTAAAAGCTAGAAAGCTTGAGGACACTGTTAAATTAGATGCTTTGACCAATATATATAACCGTGGCTATCTAGAATCATCACTTGAGACTGAGTTCCACTTGGCTACTGTAAGAAATAGGTCATTAACACTTATTATGGTGGATTTGGATCATTTTAAAAACGTAAATGATACTTATGGGCATGTCTGTGGAGATAAGGCATTAATATTTGCAGTTGAAATATTAAAAAAATGTATTCGTGATACTGATTCATTGTATCGATATGGCGGTGAAGAATTCGTTATTCTTCTACCTAATACAGGTAAGACTGGCGCAGAAAGTCTTGCTAATAGAATCATTGAGACATTTAATTTCAGTAAATTTGTTTTTCACGAAAATATAAATATATCCTTGGCCTGGGCAAATGCTTACTATTTATGGTGACCAAAAAAGATTTGAAGAAACTTATTTTACTGCAAAAGAGAAAGGTGGTTATTACTATCCTAGTGACCGCGCAATGATTAATGATGATGGTTCAATTCGTGTTACTGGAAGAGCTGATGATACATTGAATGTATCTGGACATCTGTTTGGTGCAACGGAAATTGAAAGTGTTTTAATATTGCATAGCGCAATCGCTGAAGCAGCAGTTGTTGGATTTCCACATCCTATAAAAGGTCAAGGTATATATGCATATGTGGCGATGAATCAAAATAGCCAAGAAAATGAAGAATTAAAACATGAGTTAGCTCAACTTATTCGTCAAGAAATTGGGCCGATTGCAAAACCTGATGTAATCCATTGTGTATCTGAACTACCAAAAACACGTAGCGGAAAAATTATGCGACGTATTCTAAGGAAAATTGCAGATAACGATTTTACAGATTTGGGCGATACCTCAACCTTAGTTAATCCATCGATAATAAATGATTTGATTAAAGTTCGTAAATCTATTCAGACGCCAATATGAGTAGTATTTTTGAAGTCAAAGTTCCAGACTTGTCAGGTGCAAGTGATGTTCCTGTAGTTGAAATTTCGGTGTCGCCAGGCAGTATGGTCAAAACTGGAGATACTTTGATATCCATTGAAACTGAAAAGACTATTATCGATATACCATCTCCAGTTTCAGGCGTAATTCAAGAAATTCTAGCTTCATTAGATGACCATGTTGCTGAGAACCAAGTCTTGGTCACAATAGAATCGTCAGATGAAGTCAAATCCGAAGTAAGTTCTTCTATATTAGGAAAAATAGATGGAGATTTAACTACTGAGGTTGTAGTTCTAGGTTCTGGGCCTGGTGGTTATGCAGCTGCGTTTAGGGCGGCTGATCTCGGCAAAAAGGTGATCTTGATAGAACGCAATTCAACTTTAGGTGGGGTTTGCCTGAATGTTGGATGCATTCCTTCTAAGGCCTTATTACATGCAGCAAAAGTAATTAGTGAAACTAAAGAAATGTCAGAGTTTGGCGTGAAGTTTGCGTCACTTGAGATAGACCTGCATGCTTTAAGAGGTTGGAAAAATAAGATAGTACAGCAGCTTACTAGTGGATTAAATAATCTTGCAAAGAAGCGGGATGTAAAAATTGTTACAGGTGTTGCTGAATTTTCATCTGCAACACAGTTGTCATTAAAGAACCCAGATGGGAACACTTATAAAATTAACTATGAGTATGCTGTCATCGCTGCGGGTTCTGAAGCAATTAAAATCCCAAGTTTCCCACATGAAGATTCTCGAATGTTGACATCTACTGAAGCATTAGAGATTGATGAGATTCCAACCCGCTTACTTGTTGTTGGCGGTGGAATTATTGGTTTGGAATTAGCAACTGTTTACCATGAGCTTGGATCAAGAGTCACTATTGTTGAATTTGCTGATTCGTTAATTCCTGGAGCTGATCCTGATTTAGTCAAACCGCTACATCAGCGTATTGAAAGTAAATATGAAAACATTTACTTAAGTACTAAAGTCACCAGTATAGAGTCGACAATTAATGGAATGTATGTTAAATATGAAGGAGAGCTGGCAAAGAAAAAAGATGTCTTTGATCAAGTTTTAATAGCTGTAGGAAGAAAACCAAATGGTAATATGATTAAAGCAGATAAGGCAGGAGTTTATATTGATGACCGGGGGTTTATACCTACTGACAATCAAATGAGAACTAATATTAATAATGTTTTTGCAGTGGGAGATATTGTAGGGCAGCCAATGCTAGCCCATAAAGCGGCTCATGAAGGCAAGGTGGCTGCTGAAGTAATATCAGGTATGAAATCGCATTTTGATAGTAGTTTAATTCCTTCCGTTGCTTATACTGATCCTGAAATTGCTTGGGTAGGCTTGACAGAATCTAAGGCTAAAGAAGTAAATATAAAATACGGCAAAGCAACATTTCCATGGGCAGCTAGTGGGCGTTCATTGAGTACTGAAAGAAAAGAAGGATTTACCAAAACATTATATGATTTGGATACAAGGAAGATAATAGGTGCAGGAATTGTGGGCCCTAATGCGGGTGAGCTGATTTCTGAAGTGGCACTAGCAATAAAAATGGGTAGCGCCTCAATGGATATCGCTGAATTGATTCATCCTCATCCTACGCTTTCTGAAACCATCGGCTTATCTGCAGAAATCTATGATGAAACTATAGTTGACTTATATTTAAGATAATTAGATATGACTGAGGACCAACTTAATGAACTTGAAAAGCGTGTAGATGAAGTGCTTTTCTATAAATGGGATCCTTTAGGTTTTAAAGGTGAGCCATTTGCGCGATCCGAATATCGAAACTATGTTGAAGAGATTCTTAATTGTTTGTTGGATGCAAAGTCTTCCAATGAGATAGCTGGTTTGCTTATAGATATTGTAGACAATAGAATGGGTTTAGTATTTAGTCCTGCAATATCACAGACAGTAGGGAAATTGTTATTCAGACATAAGAAAACAATAGATTCAGAAACTTAATAATCTTCTTTAAATAGATTCTGCTTGTACTACATAACGTAAAGGCCCACCTATATTAACAGCGTCAAAAGGGTAACAGGTTATTAATGTAAGTTGTTCAAGTCCGTAATTCTGCATGATTTCAGACTGACTTTGGTCAACAATGAATGTATTGGCTACTTTGTAATATATCTGCTTGTTAGGTGTTTGCACACTTATTTCATCACCAAGCTTTAAATTTTTTAACACCGTAAAATGTGTGTCTCGGTGACCAACGATTACACTATTTCCTTCATTGCCAGGTAGTGGTGTAGCACTTACATGCCCAGGGCCAAAGGCCATTGTGCGTCCAGTGCCACCAGCGAGTACAATGTAGCTATATTTTTTGTTAAAGGTTATTTTTGCTACGGGGTCAGTGTCTGCCCATCTCCAAGGTTTAACCTTAGTGTCGCCGTCTAGTGTTTTTGACCATGCGCTATTCAGTAGTATTTGCGCAAAGTTTGCTTTGGCATAGATATAAGATCCGATACCAAATTGCCAGCTACCAAGAATAATGATTACTAAAACACTTAGCCTTTTTATGTAATTTAGCTTATTTAAGCACATGTTTTCGAAATACGATCCCAAGTAGTAATAGCAGTATTCCCAAGATTAAATTCATCTGTGCAGATGTTGATCCTTGTGGTATATAGTCTGTATTTTCATTACTAATATTCATATTCCATCCATATGGTTTTTTAACGGTTAACGCTTTATCTTTGCTGGTTAAATTTTCTGGTTTGGTTGGGGTAATATCTACCGCAACCAAGCTTGTATGCTTGGTGACAATGTTGTGTTCTAAGCCAAGCTCCGTAATAGCTTGTTTGATTTCTTTCGGGTCTGATCCATGGCTTAATTTTTGACTCAAGCTTTGAATTTTATTTCTCGCCCATAAGACATTTAGTCCTGTTTCTTGGCTGCCAGTATTTATAGGCAGTGTAGTGGCCCAGTCGTTTTGACTCGAATTACCACTAATGACTAATTTCTTTTTATCTTTTGGAAATTTTAAACTTACAATTAATGGTTCACCAATATATAGATCATGAATAGGGTTAGGCCAGTAATCGACATTAGTATCATCTTCCCAAGCTATTTCTATGTCTCTTAATATTGGATGATTCAATTTTTGAAATAAATGTGACATTTTTTCATTTACTTCTTCGACTTTACCTATATAAGTAAATGTGCCTCTGCCAAGAGAGGCTGCTTCGCTCATAAAATAGCTATTAAGTGCAGAGCCAATACCAACTGTAAATAGACGGCTATTATTCAGTTTATTTTTAATTATCTTAAATAACTGTTTCTCATTACCGACACTTCCATCAGTTAAAAATATTATCTGGCGGATGCGTTCACTTTTATTCGAATTAGTTAATGTGGTATCTAATGCAGGTGCTATTTCAGTGCTGCCATTAGCATGCAATGAGTTAATATATACTATTGCACGATCAATATTATTTTCTCTAGCAGGTAGAGCCTGATCAGAAAAGACTTTGGTTATCGAGTTAAACTGAATTATGTTAAACCAGTCCTCACTCTTGAGTTGGCTTAGACCCAATAACAAAACTTGTTTAGCTTGACTGAGAGATTCACCTGACATGGACCCAGAAGTGTCAATTACGTAAATCATTTCTTTAGCCAAAATATTTTCTTCATTCCAATCTATTTCAGGAGGGATAAGCATCAATAATGCATATCGGTTATTGCCTTTATTTTGTGTAAACAGTGCTGCTTGAGGCGTATGGGTTAGCTGTGGTCGCCAAGTCAATTCAAAGTCACGATTAGCAGGAGTAGTTTGATTTGCCAGTTGAATTTTATAATGATTATTATCACCTACTTGTTTATCGATTTTATGGTAACTGCTTTCTATGTTCATTAAAGGAAAACCAGAGTTTAGATTAATGCTGAGGGAAACAGGGTTATCGTGTGCTTCGCCCAACTCAGTCACAGGTGGAGTTATACTGCTAGCATCAGGTACTTCATAAGTATTCATGGCCCAGCCTGAACCATTGAATCCTTCTACCTTCTGAGTGCCAGAGATGTAGCGAATACCTACAACCGTGGGAAAACGTATAGAGAATTGACTTTGATCAAAGCTTAGGGTTTGTTGATATTGGATAGCGATAGATACCGTTTCATTAGGTCCAATATTAGCAACTGAGTTAGTGAATAAATTAGGCCGCTGTTGTTCTACTAAACTGGCTTTATTGCCATCAAGTTTAGCTTGTTCATAGATTGCTTTAGCTTCCTGTCTTTCGTTTATTCTTCCTTCGAGAATGCGTTCACCCACTAGCATATTCATATGATCAACCGCAGCTTTCTCAGGTAATGGAAATACATATATTCCGTTGACCCATTCTGATGAAGGATTACTAAAGTGTTGCGTAACACTCACTCTTGCGATCAATCCATTAATATCCATTTCTACATCTGTATTGATAGTGGGCGCTAGGTAATATTGCCCAGCGCGATTGGATTCTATTAATAAACTGCCACTTTCTGCGTCATTAATGCTTATAGTTTCCTCAAAGTCTTCATGATCAGCCTTGGCTATTATAAGAGTATTAAATGCTGCTAGAATAATTAGAAGTGAAAAAAAGGCAGCTCTTAGGCTGCCAGATGGAGGAATGAACTTCTCGGTTTTAGTACACTGGTATGAAGAATTAATTTGCTGAGTTTTACACATAGTTATGACCTATAGTTACTTTGTGGCAATAGACAAACTATCATTTGAGACTAAGTTTTTATTTTCTTTACTACTTGTATGATTTGGTCTTAGGTAAACTGTAACGCGACGGTCAAAAAAATTGTTTTCCAGATTTTCTTCTAGGTATAAAGGTTGGCTTTCTCCATATGCCAGAGTAGTGATACGTTGTTCTTTAATTCCTTGCTTAATTAAATAGTCTTTCACATTTATTGCGCGTTGGTTTGATAATTCCATGTTGTAATCTTCATCACCCATGCGATCAGAAAAACCAGCAATTTCAATTTCTATGTTTGGAGTGGTATGCAATGCATTTGCTAAGCCACTTAAATATTTTTGATATTGTTTTTCTATATAAATAGAATTGGTGCGAAATTGGACATCAAAATTTAGCGCATGATTTCTAAGTTCTTGATTATTTGTAAGTAATTTTTCAATTGTTTGATGTGCGTCATTGAGAACATGAGATTTTGTAACGCTATCTTCTTCTAAGATTAAAAGTTTTTTTGAATTTTCATCTAATTGTATTTTGAGTGCATCATTAGAGCTGGATAAATGATTTGTATAGTTTTGACTAGCTACATTTTGACCAATCAAGCTACCAATAAATGCACCAGTAACAACTCCGACAGGCCCAGCTACGACGCCTCCAATTATAGTGCCTGTTCCAAATCCAATGCCGGTTTCTATATTTGAATCTTCATCATTAATTGCAGGATTAGTGGCAGGATTACTGGCAAATATCGGAGTTGCTGTTAAAGATGCTGCTAATGTGGCTAAAACTAGAATTGATTTCATAATGTTCCTCTTAAATGTATGTGATGTAGCCATTAGATCTACGATTAGGTTAAGGGTATTTAACAAAACACTTGTGACACTTTTAGGTGTGAAAATAGACCTTTTGCGGTTTAAATGTGGCAAGAAAAAGGCAATTTGGCAAACTAGCTGGTTTTGCAGTAATTAATCAGCATAGTTTTAGTCGGTCTAATATATATAAGCTAAAGAGTTATGAGTCGTCGTGTAGCAGTAATTGAAGATGAGTTTGCTTTAAGAGAAAATTATGCAGATGCATTGCGTAAACAAGGCTATAGCGTACAAACTTTTGCCAATCGTAAAGATGCTATGGCGGTATTTGAGTAAAGGCTTCCAGATTTGGCGGTTATTGATATAGGTTTGCAAGACGAGATGGATGGAGGCTTTACCTTATGTCGAACATTACGTTCCATGTCTGAGACATTGCCTATTATTTTTCTTACTGCACGTGATAGAGATGTAGATACCGTAAGTGGCTTGCGAATTGGTGCAGATGATTACTTAACAAAGGATATTAGTTTTCCACATCTGCTGGCTCGTATTGCTGCATTATTTCGACGCCAATATGCTATGGGTGAACCAGCCACAGGAGAGGCTATATTAAAGCAGGGAGATCTAAGTATGGGTACACAACGCATGATCATAAAATGGCAAGATAAAGATGTGGATTTAACCGTAACAGAGTTCTGGATGGTGCACGCATTGGCTAAATATATTGGACATGTGAAAAATCGCCAACAACTTATGCAAGAATCTCAGATGGTTGTAGATGATAGTACGATCACTTCACATACCAAGCGCATACGCAAAAAATTTATTCAAATAGATCCACATTTTGATTGTATAGATACAGTATATGGTATGGGTTATCGCTGGAACTCTAGCGTTTCTAAGTAATATATTATGTCTCTATTTAAGCCAAGAATAGGCTTGCGTCTAAAATTAGTTTTCTTGTCCAGTTTTTTATTTGCTATTCCATGGTTGGGTTATAAATATGTATGGGAAATGGAAAAATATTTACGTAAAGGTCAAGAACAAACCTTGGTTGGCACAGTAAGTGCTGCAGAAACTGCTTTACATGAGCGTCCCAATCTTTTTAATTCTCAGGCGAGTTTTCTAAGTGACGTAAGGAAAGGAAGAGACTTATATGCAGTAGATATATCTGATCCGATTCAACTAGATGGAGACTTGCAAGAGTGGAAATATTTTAATTATCAACCATATTATTATGGTGATGATTATGTGCTAGAAAATAAAAGTGAATATAATCCAGCTTCGCTTAGCTTTAAGCAGATGCTAGTCAAATATGAGAATTACTTATATGTCATGTTTGAAGTAATTGATGATTATATTGTATATAAAAAAGAAAACACATTTAATATACATCATAATGACAGTATTCATTTGGCATTAATAGATAAAGAAGATCAATTTCAACGCTATATTATTTCAAATGAGAAGCCTGGATGGATTAATGCCTACTTAATAAAACCTGATGAGGGGAGTGTTTACCCTGTTCAGCATGTAAATAAAATACAAGGAAATTGGCTTGAAACGCCAAGAGGCTATAATGTAGAACTACGTATTCCACTAGATATGATTGGCAACAAGTTAGGGTTTGCTATTTATGATGTTGATAACAACCGAACTCGTGAGATAGAGAACATTGTCGGTACCTCCAATACCCAACATTCGGATCAACTTGGTACAGTGCTAGTACCTTCTTCTGAAATTGAGAAAATATTAAAAGGTTTGGCACGATCTAACTCAAGAATCTGGGTAATAGATTCCCATCGTCGTGTTTTAGCGAGAATAGGTGATATACGCTCTGCATCAGGGGCAATCGATAACGTCAATGATGATAGAGAAGCATCCTTATCTTGGCTGCAACGCATGGAGCATAAATATCTACACCCAATTTATTATCAACTGCTCACGCGTCCACCAAAAGACTTTATAGATGAGCTTGAAGAAGCCACTGAATTAGCCGGATCTCAAATAGATGATGCTATTCTCGGTGAGGTAAAGCCATCCTGGTATCTCACACCAGACAAGAAAGCAGTAGTGATATCTGCGGCACATCCTATATGGGTCGGTGAGAAGGTGATGGAGTAGTGGTTGCTGAAGGAACTACCAATGGCATACGCACGATTAGGAACAAAGCTTTAGAAAGATTGTTTAGCGTAATTCTTGCTGTGATGTTGTTAAGTACTTTAGCCTTATTTCTTTTTGCATCGAGGATATCTTATCGTATACGTAAATTACGTAGTCAAGCAGAACATGTCATAGATGAGAATGGCCGTATTCATGCTTAATTTAAAGGTTCGAGCGTGAATGATGAGATTGGCGATCTTTCAAGGAGCTTTTCTAGCATCGTTAGTAGATTGGGCCAGTACAATAGCTATTTAGAAAACATGACCTCGCGACTTTCACATGAATTTCGTACACCTGTAACCGTTGTGAGGTCTTCTTTAGATAATTTAGTAATGTTGGATCATAGCGAAGAAGCAAAAATATATATGCAGCGTGCACAAGTAGGTATCAAGAGATTGAATTCAATTTTAACAAATATGAGCGAAGCTATAAGACTTGAACATTCGTTACAGTCCAGTGAGAAAGAGGTATTTAATTTAACCAAGTTAGTGCAAGGGTGCTCAGAAGGTTATCAGGCAGCATATGATGAATACGTATTTGAAACTGAAATCTGTAATATCGATTTACAAATAAAAGGTGTACCAGAAAATATTGCACAACTAATTGATAAAGTGGTTGCGAATGCAGTTGAATTTAATAACCTCGATGACCCGATAAAGATAACGCTTAGCAAAGAAATCGAACAAGCAAAGCTAACCATCTTTAACAAAGGGCTCTTATTATCTGAAAAAATGCAGGGAAGGTTGTTTGAATCGATGGTGTCCGTACGTGAGCAAAACTATAAAAGAGATCCTTGTAAAAACGAAATCCATCTAGGAACCGGTTTATACATTGCGCGTTGATCGCAGAATTTCATCAAGGGCATATAACCATTGAAAATGATAGTGATCAGACAGGTGTTGTTGCTACCATTTGGCTACCTATATTCTCGGTAAAGAAATTAGATACATGATGCGCTTATATATAAGCATGATTATATTGTGTATAGCGCTGTTGGCTTGTGTGGTAACAGCAGCTGAGAAAACACAAGATAATACAGTCATACATATTGTATTAATCTGGTTAAAAGATCAGGGAAATCAAGAGCATATTCAACAAGTTATTGATGGATCGAATCAATTAAGAGAGATTCCCGGCTTGCAAGAAATGCGAGTAGGGAAATCAATATCTAGCGATAGAGAAATAGTTGATGATAGTTTTGATGTAGGTTTATATATGGTTTTTAAAAATGAAATCTATCTGCAGCGTTATCTTGTTCATCCTGTGCGCCAAAGTGTTGTTAAAAAAGTCCTGATACCGTTGTCCAAAAAAATACGCGTGCATGATTTTGAAGAAGTTAAATTATAGACACTAAGGATAGATTAGATCATATAACTTAACCTCGAATTCAAAAATATCTTTAGTGCTTGTGCTAAGCTCGTTTAGGCATCAAGAACCATAAAACAATAGCAACTGCAAATAGTGCAGGTATATCACCAAACAAGTTTGCATGTTCGTGCCCGCCACTGGTTAGCGCTTGATACAGCATGATACCGCCGTGCGTAATGCTGGACCAAACCGTGAACCATAAAAGGCTCCTATGTTCGTTTGGGCTTTTAGCTGCGAGTACTAAGAACACTCCAAGTGTTGCATATATCACAACGATCATTTGTTCATATTGACTTTGTCTTGGACTCCAGCCCCAGCTTTCTGGTGCAATCCAATTCATCATTGGATAAATACCAATAACAAAGAATATTCCTGTGACGATTAAAAAGATTTTTAATAATTTAGCTTTAGTTTCTTCGTTCATAACACTCTCCATATATAAGTTATATTTATTTTTGTTTTACAAATATGAGGCTACAAATTTGAATAGATAATAGTCTCAATTTTTACTCAATTCCACAATATAGACTAGTATATTTTAATTGTAGAGAAAATAGACCATAAAAAATATATGGGTAATCAATACATCTGAAATATGGAGGATTATCATATAAAATTCTATTCAAAATATTGAGGTTAGGTATGAAGCCAGCATTACTCCTTGTTGATATTCAAAATGATTATTTTCCAGGTGGAAATATGGAGTTAATGGGTATCGATTTAGCAAGTTCAAATGCAAGAATGCTTTTAGATAAATTTAGAGATCAAAATCTATTGACATTTCATATTCAACATACATTTAAGGACCAGCAAGCAGAATTCTTGTTACCGAATACTGAAGGTTCCAAAATACATGGCAGTGTAGATCCATTGCCTAGTGAAAAAGTTATACCCAAGAATTTCCCAAACAGTTTTCGTGAAACTAATCTGCTTGATCAATTAAATGAAAAACATATAACTAATTTAGTGATTTGTGGGGCAATGAGTCATATGTGTATTGAGGCTACTACACGTGCTGCAGCAGATTATGGATTTAAATGTGTTGTTGTTCAAGATGCATGTGCTACTCGTGATATAGAATATTTAGGCAAAACAGTTTCTGCTGTAGATGTACATACCGCTTCAATGTCTGCTTTGGCGTTTGCATATGCGAATGTAGTTAGTGTGGATGAGTTAATTTGAGTAAATATTATATTTAATTATTATATTTAATATTGTGTTCAATATTCTTAAACTATTTATTCCAATAGGCTATTCACAATATATACAAAATGATTCTTAGTTAATTCGTATTCATCGTCTGGATATATTATTTGCGATATATGGAATGGCTGACGTATATTCGTTAGAATAAAATCTACTATCTTAGTTGTGAGTATTTCAATTATTCATTATTTAATAAGCGTATGGTTGTCTACTAAGTCATTTGCTCACGCTTTTCATTATTTTGATACGGGGAAAGAGTTAAAAATAATGCAAATAATTAATTACTGGCTCGTTGAGATGTTGTTTTTTCCGATTGTAACTATATTTGAAAATTCTAACTATGTGGGTACTAGTGGAGTAGCCAGTCAGATCCCATTTATACTGAATAGCATGTTATGGGGAGTTTTTATTGTTTTTGTTTGCAGGTTAATTATCAATAGAAATAAGTAATAAAAATTCTGGAGTCGCATATGAAATTACAATCACAAATTAGGGAAAATAAAATTAAATATACTACCGCTATTTTAACAGTACTTTTGATTGGCTTAGGGTGCTCTACGAATCTTCAAGCTCAACAGCTGATGGTAGAAGAGAGAGTCATTGTAAAAGCTCCTGTCAAAGCAGTTTGGGCACTAATAGGTGGCTTTCAGGTGCTAGATAGATGGCATCCAGCTGTATTTGCTAGTGCATTGATAGGTACAGGCAAAGATGTGGGTGATATTAGAGTTTTAACACTAGGGGATGAATCCAGTATTATAGAAAAACTTGAGTTTTATGATGAGGCTGCAATGTCATTACAATATGTAATACTAGAATCTCCATTACCAGTTGAAAATTACCATGCAACTTTAACGGTCAAAAAAGTTGGTAATAATGAGGCTGAAGTAATTTGGCAGTCCACTTTTAATGCTGTAGATGAAAGCAATGATGTGGTTAAAAAAATTATAAGTGATATATATTTAGCTGGTTTAGATTCACTAATTACACTATATAAATAATACATTAAATCTAGGAAGTGACTTATGAATGCATTAGATCATCTAGGGCAGTATGCAGAAGGTTGGAAAAATGGTGATGCAGATATAATATTGCAAGCAATTACAAATGAATACATATTGGACGATCCTAATGTAGGGAAAATCTCAAAGGATAAATTTAGCAACTATCTTAATGAGATGAAGGAGACTGTAAAAACACTATGTAACGGTAATCTACCCAAACCATTTATGGAGCTTACAGAAGTACTTACTTCAGAAGAAAATCAAATAATTACTGCTTCATGTATGTGGGTGATTCCTGGTACCAATATTAAAGGTGCTGGGTTGATAAAGGTGAATTCATCGGGTGTTTTTTCAGAAGTATTAACCTATTACACGACGCTAACCTGATGTTATGTATCAAACAGTAATCAGATAAATCGATAACGTTATGCAGTTACGTAAAGCAAATTTAGATGATATTCCTGATTTATGTGAGTTATTAAATTATTTATTTGAGCAAGAAGTGGAATTTAAACCAAATGCTGAGATTCAAAGCGAAGGTTTAAGAGAAATAATTACTAAATCAGACGTCGGTGCAATAGTGATTGCTATAGATTCAAATAAAGTCATTGGAATGGCCAATATTTTGTATACCATATCAACTGCACTCGGTAGTCGAGTTGCAATTCTTGAAGATATGGTTGTATTTCCGAAGATGCGAGGAATAGGTGTGGGTTCAAGCTTGATGAAATATTCTCTTGATTTAGCCAAAGAGAATGGTTGCAAGCGGATTACTTTGCTCACAGATTTCGATAATTATGGAGCTCACCGGTTTTATCAGCAGCATGGGTTTATTCGATCTTCAATGGTCGCATTTCGAAAATTAATCTAAGTAACTAGGTTATTTTATTATTAAAATACTCTCTTTTACATTTTTAACGTATGGTCTGAAAGTAGCCAGTAGTTCCTCTGCAGTTGCTTTTATTAACCCTAATGCTATATTTTTGTGCCCTTGAATTATAAACAGGCAATCTTTAGTGTCTACTGTAGTTTTAGTTTTATCACATTGTCTAGAATCTAGCCTACATAGTATTTCATTATCGTCATCTATATAGCAATATTCTCCACAACTAATTGTTTTTGGTTTATTTTTACCTAAGGGAATGAATTTTTCATCACCTACGGTAAAACATAATCTGACATTTCCATTTATATGCTTTACGTCATGGGCGCCTATAGATATCTTGTTTTTAATTGCTATATAGTTATACGTGTCAACAATAAAATTGATAGATCGTAATGACTTATATTTGAAAAGTAAATTTATTAAACTCTCAGGTGAGGAGATCAAGGATTTATCAGTAATGCCTATTATTTCATGCAGTTGTCTATAACCTATAATGTTTACATCATTTTCAAGGCTTTTAGTTGAGTACTTCCTCAGAAATTGAGCATAAAATATATCCATCTTATGTTTGAGTGAATCATCATAATGATTGTTGTCAATGTTATGAATTATAAGAAATGCAACTTTTATGCTAAGCGCAGAAACATCTTCACAAATTTTGAAATTCATTAATAATTTAAATCTAGATGTATAGATAATGTTGCAGATTATTTTATTGCAGTATTTTATCAAACAAATAATGTGCCTATTTGTGCGCTAGATTGGTAAAGTATTTTCATGCCAATCAATAATGCTAGTGTCCCAGTTATTACCTTAAAATACCGAAAAGGAATAATTTTCACTCTGCTATGTAAGGGCATAGTCATAAGCATTGAGAGTAAAGACATGCTTAAAATTAATCCAATACTAAATAATGCTATATATGTAAATTTTAAGTAAATAGAGTCTATTGTAGTGCTTACAAGCGCAATAATTACACCAGATCCAGCTGCACCATGCAATAATCCTACCGAAAGTAATTTTAATGATAGTTTAGTTTCATCATTTTTAGTTTTCATTAAAGAATTAGTGTTCTTTTTTACTCTAGCATGTAATAAAATCTTGGATTTATTAATTACATCTAGGCCCATCCATATTAAAACTATACCGACAATAAATTCAAAAAATACAAACACACTTCCATCTATTTTAATATCCAAACCCATTAATATCATGCTGAATATGAATAGGGTTATGGTGTGTCCTACGCCCCAGATAGCGCCTTGTTTGGCAGTTGCGGATAAGGAATTAGATTGTGTTGAAACTGTCAGAACAGCTGCCATATGGTCAGGCTCAAATGCGTGACGGATGCCGATACTAATAGCAAGTATGAATAATAAAGTCATGTTAAATATTATTATTTCTTTCGTATGTTTGGTTTTGTGCCTACTAATAATTCTCTAATATCCATCCATAGTTGAGTAATCGTCTTTTTTAGAAAATCTCCATCAGGGGCTAAGAATTTAATTATGATTCCACAGTTATTTGGTAATAAGGTAGCGCCTCCATAAACGTTTTTATTAGCTTTAATCGCTTCTTGTAATCGTTCTAACATGCCTTCAGTGTTGATTGAACGATTTATAATTGAAATAGTACCCATGCCTATATATTTTCGTCCTGTAGATAAAAAGTTCACTGGATTAATTATGTAGACATCTTTAGCCAGTAATTGATTATTTTCATCGTGAATTTGCAAATAGCTTTTTAATTGCTTAAAGACTCGATTTTCACCATTTAAAAAGTGTAGTAAAAATGCATCTGCAATCACAGCCGTACTGGTTTGATCTGCAAATATATTTATAGTTGTGCTTAATTTTGACTGAGGGAAAAGAATTAATGGGTCAGATACATATTCTGTATATGAGTTATCTATAGCATTAATATTTACTGTTTGATATGCACTGCCATCCGTCATGCCATGTACGATGGTTGAGGCTTGTGTAGTTACGTGACTGTATGAACCCGTACTAGCAATAACATTCGTAGTTAGGATTTCATTTTCATATATTCCGCCAGACGCAGACTGAATATAGATATTAGCCATTCCAGGTGGATCATTCTCAAGGTATTGAGTTCTACAAATATGAAATGGGTATGATGCATATTGGTATTCAAGGAATGTTTTCCCATCGCAATTTCTTGCAAATTCTAGTGATAAATTTGTCATTTATTTTCTATACTATTTAAAGAGCACGTTGTTGATAATGTGGTTAGCCACATCCTCAATTCCTTGTCCTGTTTTACAGTTAGTGAGCACTAGAGGTTTGTTACCTCTAACTTCTTGTCCTTCTCTCACCATTAAATCAACATCTGCACCTACGTATTTAGCGATATCAATTTTATTGATTACTAATAGGTCAGATTGTACAATACCAGGCCCACGTTTACGCGGGATGTCATCTCCTTCTGAAGTGTCAATTACAAACATCCAATAATCCACAAGATCCAAAGAAAAAGTAGAAGCAAGGTTGTCGCCACCGCTTTCAATCAAAATGATATCTAAGTTTTCAAATTGTTGGTCTAATCGATTTACAGCCTGTATATTTAGTGTAGGATCTTCTCGTATGACGGTGTGCGGACAAGCACCTGCCTCTACTGCAACCACTCGCTCTGGGGCAAGTAAACCAGATTGTTGTAGTCGCTTAGCATCTTCACGTGTAACTAAATCATTAGTTACAATTGCAATTTCATTTCCACGAGTAATAAAGATAGGAATTAGTTGTTCGATCAGCGCTGTTTTACCTGAGCCTACAGGTCCACCTATGCCGACTCGCGCGGGGCCATTTTGAGAAGCTTTTTTGTTCATCGAAGCATGTATCGTTGGGTTAATGGTAGTGTCTCAGCGGGTTCACAAGTGGCCAGTTCACCGTCGACAAATACATCGAATGTATTAGGATTAACCGTCACTTTTGGGCAATTATCGTTGTGTAGCATATGGCCTTTATTAAGTTTTCGTGTACCTTGCGCAGCAAGGCAGGTTTTTTGTAGTTGTAACTTTTCGCCAATATTGGCATCAACTGCTGACTGGTTTACAAAATTAGCACTCAACTGTTGTTTAGCATTTCCGAACGCTCCCCACTGAGGTCGCATCGCTAGGGGTTCGCAAGTCATGAGTGACGCAGCACTGTCACCCATTGCGGACCAAACTATAAAACCACCTTTTATAATTAATTCTGGTTTTATTCCAAAAAATGCGGGTTTCCATAACACTATATCTGCCATTTTTCCTTTTTCTAATGAGCCTATATATTGATCAATACCAAATGTACGTGCGGCGTTGATGGTGTATTTCGCTATATAACGTTTTATTCTTTCATTATCTCCAAGCTTCGTTTGTTCTTCTTCAAGTCGACCGCGTTGATCTTTCATCTTGCTTGCTAATTGCCAAGTCCGGCAAATGACTTCATTGATACGTCCCATTCCTTGACTATCAGAGCCCAACATAGAAATCGCACCAAGATCATGCATTACATCTTCCGCTGCGATGGTTTGTGCACGAATACGACTTTCTGCAAAGGCTACATCTTCTGGGATAGCAGGATTCAAATGATGACATACCATGGTCATGTCTAAGTGTTCATCAAATGTATTGATTGTGTATGGATTGGTTGGATTAGTGGAAGAGGGTAGGCAATTATATTCACCCGCAACTCGAATAATGTCAGGTGCGTGTCCTCCACCTGCACCTTCGGTGTGATACATATGAATTGTGCGGCCATTTATGGCAGCTAATGTATTTTCAACAAAGCCACTTTCGTTGAGTGTATCGGTATGAAGTTGTACTTGAAAATCTAAATCGTCAGCAACAGAAAGACAGGTGTCAATTACAGCTGGCATAGCACCCCAATCTTCGTGAATTTTTAATCCTAAACAGCCACCTGCAAGTTGATCGACCAGAGATCTAGGTTTAGAAGAATTACCACGGCCTAAAAATCCAAAATTTATTGGCCATTGCTCAGAAGCTTGTAACATCTTGCCAACATTCCATGCTCCGCCACAGTCTATGCCAACGGTGATTGGGCCCAACGATCCACCAAGCATGGTGGTAATGCCTGAACCAATTGCGTGATCACATAACTGCGCACTATCAAAATGCACATGCACGTCTATTCCACCTGGTGTTGCAATAAGTCCCTCTGCATCTCGTACCGTAGTTGCAGCACCGCAAACAAGATCAGGGTCTACATTATCCATAGTCGCAGGATTTCCAGCTTTGCCGACGCCTGCTATATTACCTTCTTTAATTCCTATATCGGCTTTGACAATGCCTAATACGGGATCAATTATCAGTGCGTTACTAACCAACATGTCTAAGGAACCTGCTGCACTGTCATAGCCCGGAGTTAGTCCCAATCCATCGCGTAAAGTTTTACCGCCACCATGCAAACATTCATCACCCGGAACGGCACAGTCTTGTTCAACTTCTGCCAACAATGAGGTGTCTCCAAGACGCACTGCATCTCCTTTGGTAGGGCCATACATAGTTGCATATTCTTTTCTCGAAATTTTAATCATTTTCTTATGCCCCCTTAAATCCACGATTTTTAGCTTCGAGCAAGGCTTCTTGTTTTTTAACATCATTGGTAGTTGAACCATTCGTTAAACTGTTTAAGCCATGTATTTCTCTAGCGCCACCAAAATTAACCAGTTGTACTTCTTTGCTTTCACCTGGCTCGAAACGCACTGCGGTGCCGGCGGGTATATCCAGGTGTTTTCCAAATGCGTCACTACGTTTAAAATCTAATCCTGGATTAACTTCAAAAAAGTGAAAATGGCTACCAATTTGTACAGGGCGGTCACCTGTATTAAGTACTTTTAGTTTGTTTGAGCGTTTTCCTGCATTAATTTTGATATCACCATCACCCGGTATAATTTCCCCTGGTACGATATTTCCTTTAGTTTTCTTTTTACCTGATCGTATCGGTTCATGTACGGTGACTAATTTGGTGCCATCAGGAAAGGTAGCCTCAACTTGAAGCATGTGCATCATATCTCCAACACCAGGCATAACATCGTCGGTGCTTAATATTGTTGAACCAAAGCTAATCATTTCTGCAACACTTCGACCTTCTCTTGCTCCTTCACAAATTTCGTCAGCAATAATAGCTGTTGCTTCTGGATGATTTAATTTCAAGCCTTTCTCTCTTCTTTTTCTTGCAAGTTCGGCCGCAGTGTAAATAGTTAAACGCTCATATTCAGTGGGTGTTAGTAGCATGGTTTATCTCCGAATCTTTGAGTAATTATTTTTAGTTTGCAAATAGCCTAATCTCTGAATTTTCATGACGCATCGATGCAATGTCGGCAAAAGGAGTGAAGGCATGAATATCTTCTATTGCGGGAATGGGCCAAGTTAAAATTTCACTAATTAGTTGGCTAAATGCAGTTAAACTTTTTTGACAGTTTATATGACCGACAATGCCAAGCCGTAATGCCGCTCCAAGCACTGAAACACAAAAGTTATATGCAGATAACATTAATACTGAATTACGTGATAAACCAAGCGAGTTCCACACCAGAGCCTGGGTAATCGGCAAGTGACCTAATGCTTTTCCTTCATAACTTAGCTTGAGGTAACGGTCTGCTATTGGGTTATTTAGTTGTTGATATATAGTTAAAAGTGCAGACCCTAATCTTTTTGAACCATCTCTTAGTTCACTTGCTAAGGTCATACATTCAACAAGTCTATCAATGGAAATTACATGTTCGATATCATCAGCATGATCATAAGAATGAGCCAAGACAACACGTTCAAACGGGGCCCATCTCTCAAGCAATTGATTTTCAATAAATATATTGAGCTCATTAATTGAAGTGATGACTTGGTCGTTATTTAACATTTCCAAGCCCCAAGAAAACGATACTGCTCCAGAAGGAAAAAAGCTATCTCCATGTTGTAAAAGAGTAAGTATTTGTTCTTCTTTAGTCATGCTTAACGAGAGTTATTTTATTTTGGTTAAAAAATATCTGTAATCGATCAAGATAAGTTTCTTTAGGGCTTTCAAGTGCAATATCAAGACGTTCATTCTCAAACTTAACTCGCCAATGCATATTGCCAGCAAAGTAGCCAAGTTCAATCGCACATGAAATATCTTTAGGGTGGAGCGAAAGCCACTGATCCTCAGCCATTTTCACCACAATGGCGCGATCTTTTTCTAATAATAAAACTGCACCATTAGATAATTTATTATCACGAGCTATTGTCACAGCGCAGTCTGTGCCTTGATCTGTTTGTGTGCGAAAACGACGGCGTTGTAAATTTGCATGATCCAAAACAATATATTCGACTTTGTTATGGTGTGATAAGTCATGAAGTTGATTCGCTAGATTCGAATCATGTGAATGACCAAGCACTTGGTTTATTTCTATCATCAGAAGATTTCTTACAATTTATTGATATTCAGTACATATTTGAGTTAGATGAATATTCTTAAGTCATGTCTCATATATGCTTTTCTTTGTAACTTTTGATGCATAAATTTTCTGATATATACGAAAAAATCTACAATATATGGATAGCTTTGTAATTAGTTATACGTATATTGATTATAAGAAATATATATATACTATATTTTATACTAGCCATAAGTATATAACTATATATATACTTATGGCCATACATAATAATTAGTTAATTTTTGTAAGGGTAATTAACGTAAATACATTTTATTAAATGGGAAGCAGTCACATCAATAAACCTGTGTCTAAGGGGAAGGATATAAACACATGAGTAGAAATATAAAAGAACTAGCAGATTCCTTGTCGCAATATCGCCTATCTATTTTTGAATCCTTAAAAATGAAATATATCTAACCGGTATTTTTGATATTCACTCGGAGGACGAGACTATGAGAAAAAAAGAGAAGAAGCTGAATAAAAGTCAACAAACAAGACGAAAAATATTAAAAGGAGTTGCAGCAGGTGCAGTGGTCTCTGCATTTCCTGCGCCATGGGTGAGGCGAGTAGATGCATCAGATAAAATCTTATTAGGTATCCCGTCATCCTTGTCAACACCCTATGGTGTTGCTGATGATCAAGATCACCTTAACGGTTCCATTCTAGCTCAAGAAGAAATTAATGCAGCAGGTGGAATATTAGGAAGAGAGTTAGAGTTATTTGTTCCGGATGTTGACAAGCTTAATCCTGAAAGTTGTAGGCAAGCGATTGCCGCATGTATAGATAAAAAAGTACATGCGATCTCTAATTCATTTTTGTTTGCGCCTATACCTGCTATGGATGAATCTGCAAAATATAAATGTCCATATTTACAGGGCAACACACAACGAAATGCAACTGAGGCATATAAAGCAGAGCCAGAAAAATACAGCCATGTGCTGCAAACCGACCCATCTGAAGTGAATTACGGTTGGACCTATCCGCTTTGGCTTCAACAAATGGAAAAAGAGCAAGGATGGAAGCCTAAGAATAGAAAAATACACATTGTTGCTGAACAAGTAGGTTATTGCCAAACGATTCTTAAAGCCGCTAAAGAAGCCATTCCAAAATATGATTTTGAATTGGCAGAAGTTACAGACATTCAATACCCAGTAAATGATTGGTCGCCAGTCATGCAAAGACTTAAAGAAGTGGATGCTGGTGCAATTATGATTGATCACTGGGTAGCCTCTGAGTATGCGGCATTTTGTAAACAATTTAGTTCAGATCCTGTTAAAGATTCACTCGTTTATCTGCAGTATGGTCCGTCACAGCCTGAGTTCTTAGAGCTTGGAGGTCGTGCAACAGAAGGTTTTTGTTGGAGCACCGTATTAGGGATTTATGGCGATAAAAAAGGAAAAGATTTTAGGAAAAAATATTTGAAACGCTTTCCTGAGTTTGGTGATGACGAAAGAAATACCATGGGTCTTGTGTATACAGGTAATGGTTATGACATCGTTAAGTATCTTGAGAAAGCGTGGAATGCTACTAAGGCATTGGATACTACACCAGAAGACTTCAAGAAGAATTGTGCTTGGGTAAGAGCGAATCCAGATAGAGGTGTGTGCGGAATGATGGACATGGATAATGAATATCAAGAAGCTCTTCACTATCCAGACAATGGTTTCGGAAATCAATCAGATTCGCATGAAACTGGTATGGGTCAACTTTTTGTGCAAGTACAAGACGTGCAGCACAAAATTGTTTGGCCAAATGCAATAGCAGAATCCAAACTTCAGCCAGCTCCTTGGTGGGGGTAACGTAAAAGAATAGTGGGGCGAATTTCATGGATGATCAAACTTTTGCCCCTTTGTTTTCGTGCAAGAACTTGTCCCTCGATTTGGGTGGTAGAGAGATATTACGAGACATTAATTTAGAAATTAAACCCGGAGAAGTATTAGGCATCATTGGTCCAAATGGTGCAGGTAAAACTAGCTTGCTTGAAATTCTTTCAGGTCGATACACGCCAAAAACTGGTAATGTTTCTTATAAACAAAAAAACATTACTGGCATGAACTTTCATCAACGTGCGCGAATTGGGATTGGTCGAACATTTCAAACTCCAGTGGTTCCCGAAGACCTTACTGTAGGCGAAACATTCAAAGCGGTAAGGCAAGCTTATAAGCCTTATCTCACACGTTTCGATGCGGAATACGCAGCGGATCTAGTTGATTTTGTTGTGGACGAACATGTGTTTAATACTCAACTTAAAACGTTCAACCGACGCAAACTATTGCTGGCTAATCTTCTCATGCATAAGCCAGAATTGTTGTTAATGGATGAACCTGCTGCTGGATTAATCAATTCTGAAATAGATGAGATAGACGAGATTCTAAGAATGCTTTCTAAAGAAATGAATATCGCAGTAATAATTGTAGAACATAGAATTGAACTCCTGGAAACCATTGCTGACAGAGTAGTTGTCATGGATGCAGGCGAAGTAATCGCACAGGGTTCGCTCAAAGAGATAATTAACAGTCCAAAAGTACAAGCTGCATATTTTGAGACTGCCTAATGAGTGAAATACTAAATGTTCAGGGATTGTCAACAGGCTATGGCCCATTGCGTGTAATACATGACTTAGATTTAATAGTTAGCTCTGGAGAACGCGTTGGATTGGTGGGTTTAAATGGCCATGGGAAAACCACACTGTTTTATGGTATTGCGGGACTAACCGGTTGGCAACGTGGCTCAATTTTATTTAATGGAAATCAAATTGGTAGAACGCGAAGTCAAGGGCCGGGGCGTTATACGCATCATATTGTTAGGCAAGGACTCGCTATTATGCCCCAAGGAGATGAAATATTTCATGGTCTAACAGTTGAAGAGCATCTAGACAGTGGTGCTTTCACAAAACAAGCTTGGAAAAATCGAAAACAAAGAAAAGAACAAGTTTTAGATTTGTTTGAACCATTAAAAAAATTATTAAAAACACCTGTTGCAAGATTGTCTGGTGGTGAACGAAGAATGGTTTCTATAGGAAGAGGGTTGATGATGGATGCAAAACTTTATCTTGCAGATGAACCATCGTTGGGATTGGCACCAAAAATTGGCAAGGGTGTAATGGAAGCGCTATTGAAAATAGAATTAAGTAATTCAGCAATGATTATCGCTGAACAAAACGTTGCTCTATTAGAAGGCAATGTAGATCGTGTTATTGGAATGCATGCTGGAAAATTAAAAGGTGAAGCAACTTCTGCTTTGTCAATGCAATTAAAGTAGTCCGTAAATAGTATTTAAGGTGGGTTTGATTTGGATATAAGTTTCATATTAATTAATGCAACTATAGTAGCTTGTATTTATGGCCTTATAGCCGTAGCGGTCTCTATTACTTGGTCAAGTTTGGGGTTGCTGAATCTAAGTTATGGATTTATTTTTTCATTTGCAGGATATGGTGCTTACTTAGCAGCGCGAATGATTTCTGATCATCCAGTCGTAGTGATTGCTGCTGGAATATTAATTGGAGCACTTGGAGGGATTATCATTTGTATGTTGGTTTTTATACCGCTACATGACAAGCCAAATTTTACCATTAGGGGCATGATTGGAACACTGGCGATTAGCTTAATTGGCTCACAGGGTTTGCTTTGGTATTTTGGTCCAAAAAATAAAGCACTGCCTGAAGTATTTGGTTATTGGAAAGTCTCTATAGGTAACACCGTTTTAACCTCTGATAAAATTGGAATAATAGTCTGTTCCATATTGATGTTGATATTTGTTGTGCTATGGATGAAGTCCAGTAGACGCGGTTTAGAAATACGAGCCATGATGATGAACCCTCATGCCGCATCTATTGTTGGTATTGGGATAAGGAAAACAGGCTTTTATGTAATGGCAATTACTGGAGGTATGGCGGGTCTTTCGGCTGTGCTTCTGTCTCAGACTTATTATATATCACCCTTTAGCGGTTTAACTCCATTAATCAAAGGTGTGAGCATAGCGTTATGCGGTGGTCTCGGAAGTGTTCAAGGTGCTGTAATTGCTGCCATCATTCTTGGTCTGACTGAAGCGCTTACATCGAGGTTATTAGGTGGGCAATATGTGTTGATCACACAGTTTCTTGTGATTATTACAATATTAATTATCAGACCAAGAGGTATTGCGGGTCTTTTGGATAAGGCGCGTGAGCAATGAGCAATACTAAAAAGTATACCTGGAAGAATCCACTATCGGTTTGGGGAGATAAAGGTGGAAATTATGAAGTTCCTTCAATAAAAGTAGAGGATCCTGGATCAATTTGGGATAAAAATAAAACTTATAACGTGCCTCTCTATAAAGTAGGTCGGTTTAAATATATATATAAATGGAAAAATCATGGGGAACGTCTTTGGAAAAGATTGAGGTGGTGGCCAACTAGAAGAACCTTGTTACATGTACGAGGCTATTACAATATAAAGTCTCTTAAAGCTCAAAAACTAATTGTGGATAAACGCCCTATTTATTGGGTAATAGGTTTAACAGCATTAGCTTTAGCACCTCTTTTCTTTCCTGAAAGTATGCAGAACACACTTCTTACGGCAGGAGCGGTGTTTGGAATATTTGCTGCGATAAATGTATGTTGGACATTAGTGATTGGTACGGCGAGTATTTTTTCACTTGCCACCTATGCAGTAGTTGGTGTGGCAGCATTTTGTACTTCTTGGTTATCGATAAATTTAGGCTATCCGTGGTGGTCATTACCCTTAATTGGAATGGCTATCGGATTTATTTTTGGTGGGATCATTGCATTACCGGCAATGCGTTTAGATGGATTTTACTATGCATTGTTGACTTTAGGTTTAAATGAGCTTTGTAGAGTTTATATGGTTACCTCAAAAGAATTTGGTTCTGCTTCAGGAGGTTTATATGGTGCCTCAACGTACATAAATTCTGATTGGCCACCATTAATGCAATCACTGGTCTCATACTATGGAGCTTTTGCATTATTAATTGCTGCACTTTTTTTGTTTAGATTTGTAGATGGTAAACGTCTTGGTCGACTGTTAAAAATGGCACCCGAGAAAAGAGAAGCGTTTGCTGAAGCTACTGGTGTGAATTATAAGCAGGCAAGAATAACCGTATTTCTTGTTTCTTCAGTAGCGCTTGGATTCATTGGTGGTTTTTATGCTGCACATTACAGAGGAGTAGCTTTTTCAATATTTAGTTTTGATACTCTTTTGCTTGGCTTGGCTATGCTTACCATTGGTGGTATCGGGAAAGCAGAAGGTGCAATTATTGGCACACTGATTGTAGTTATATTGGATAAAGTTTTGATTACTTTAGGGCCTGTAAGACACGTTATGATAGGACTATTAATGCTGTTCGTTGTGTTATTTTTAAACAAAGGTCTATTTGGCATGAAACAACAATTTCGTGCTTGGCGTGATAAAAAGAAAGGGGAGTGGCGGTCGGCTCGCGCTGAAAAAGGTGGTGATGTCTTACCAGAAGAGGCGACGGAGATCTGCGATAAAGATCATATATACCATCGGCGTTTCGACAAGATGCAAAGAGATTATTTAAAAAATCTAGTGTGTGATGAAGTAATAAATGAACATAAAAGTAAACCTCTAGGACAACATAGTGAAGCACTAGAAAGAATATTACTTTATTTTCGTCGTGTTCCTCAAAATGATAAATATGCAATTAAACGCGATGGAATTTCAAATACATTTAAGATTGTAGCGTTCTCGGGGGTAAGAGGAATGTCTCCACGATTAGTCGAAGATAAAGAATACAAAACTATCGAAGATGCTTACCATGGTGTTTTTGTAAGACGTGTATACGATTTGCTGGAATCATAGTAAGAATAATTAATAATAATATTAATCCATATCCATTGAAGAAGAAATTGAAGTGAAGGATAAAGATATTTTTTATCGTGAATATTTCGATAAAAAACAAAGCGAATTTCTAAAAACTTTAGTCTGCCAAGATGTCATACAAGAGCATGAAAACAACTCTCATGGGCAGCACAGTGAACCTCTTTCGAGATTGTTGCATTATTTTTGTAGTGCACCACAAAAAAATAAATATGCGATTAAGCGCGACAATAAAACTAGTTCATTCAAAATCATTGCACTTTCAGGTGTGAGAGGTGAGCTTCCTCGTATTGTTGAAGGCAAGGAATTTAAAACAATTGAAGATGCTTACCACGGGGTATTTTTGAAAAGAATTAGTGATCTAATGGAATCCTAAATTTAATGGATAACTATTTAATCTGGGAATAATAAAAAATGGCTGAAATTAAAATATTTGGATATACGAATAAAATATCTGTTAAACAAGGTGAGGATATTGATATTCATGTAAATGCAGATGGAACAAAAACAGCAGATGCCCAACTTGTACGCCTTATACATGGTGACGAGCATGTAGACGGCCCAGGTTTTGTTGAAGAAGAAGTTGAATGTCCAGTGAATGGGGAATGGGATGTTAAAAAACAGTTCACTCAGTTAGGCTCGCATTTGGTTGTTGATGATCCAAATCAGCATCTATGTGTTGAAGGAAGTTTCACTATATTCTGTTATATCTGGCCAACCATCTCTAAAAAAGGTTTACGCCAAACTCTATTAGGGCGAGTAGATGCGCGCACCAATGAGGGTTATGGAATCGGTATAAATCCGCAAGGTCATCTCGAATTTTGGGTGGGTGATGGCGCAGAGATTGACTATATTGCTTCTGAATTACCACTAGTAGATAAAGTCTGGTATTTCGTAGCTGCAAGTTTTGATCCTAGTAGCGGTAAAGTAACTCTTTTTCAAGAGGGAGTTATGAATCGCTATAACTCGTTAATTGGAAAGGTTACGCCATATGATTTTAGCTCGCACATGCAAACTACCCTTAGGTTCAAACAAAAAAACAGACAAGATGTTCCTTTCATGATTGCAGGAGCATTAGATTTTCATGAATTAAGAGGTAATTTTGTTAACGACATGTATTTCGGAAAAATTGATCGCCCGGGTATTTGTAATCGAGCTCTTTCACGTGATGAATTAGACAAAGTTTGTTCCGGCGAATTGCCACCCAAAAACTCTATCTTAGCGTACTGGGATACAACGGAAGGCTATACGGAAAATGGTATCGGTAACACGGTTGTCGATATTGGTCCCCATAAACTTAATGCAGTTGGTGTAAATCATCCTGTACGAGGTTTAACAGGTTGGAATTGGTCAGGGAAAAATGATTGTTTCAGGCTGGCACCGTATGAGTATGGAGGTATTGAGTTCCACCCTGAGTCAGTTACAGATTGTAATTGGGAAGTAACTAAATCTATGCAGGTCCCGGAAAATTTAAAAAGTGGAGTATATGCATTTCGTTTAACTGCAGGTAGTGGTAATGGGTTGGGTGAAGAATATGTAGTCTTTTTTGTAAGACCAGCTAAACCTACATCTAAATTATGTTTTTTGGTTCCTACTGCTAGTTATCTTGCCTATGCAAATGAAAAATTAAGTTTTGATGCACAAATAATACAACCTATGACAGGGCAACCACCTGTAATCAGTGATGTCGATATTGAAATTTATAAAAATGGTGAATTTGGATTGTCAACGTACGACAGTTATGAGGATGGTGCGGGTGTGTCATTCAGTTCCTATAAGAGGCCCATCGTAAATATGCGACCGAAATATCGCATATCAAGTATGAATGTGCCGTGGCAATTTCCTGCTGATCTTTCCATTATAGCTTGGCTTGAAGCGAGTGGTTATGACTATGACATTATTACTGATGAAGATTTACATCAGGAAGAATTAAGTGCATTAGAACCTTATAACTGTGTAATGACTGGCACACATCCAGAATATGTTTCGGAACGGATGTTAGATGCACAAGAAGACTTTGTAGCTCAAGGTGGGCGACTCATATATATGGGTGGCAATGGTTATTACTGGTGTATCGGTTTTAATGAGGATGAACCTTGGTGTATGGAAGTTAGAAAATTAGATTCAGGTATGCGTGCTTGGGCGGCAAAAGCTGGTGAACACTATTTGCAAACCACAGGTGAGAAGAGTGGTTTGTGGAGAACACGTGGGCGTGCACCGCAAAAACTTACCGGCGTAGGTTTTATTGCAGAAGGATTTGAAACTAGTGCACCTTTTAGGAAAATGCCTGATAGCTATCATCGAACCGTTTCTTGGCTCACAGAAGGAATTGAGGATGAGGTTTTTGGTGATGAAGGTTTAGCTTATGGTGGTGCTGCGGGAATTGAGCTAGATCGCTACGATCTCTCATTAGGTACGCCGCCGCATACTAAAATTATTGCCTCATCGGGAGGGCATAGTGATAACTATGTGGTAGTAACGGAAGAGCTTTTGTATGCCTATGCAGGCTTAGTTGGTAGCTTAGATTATCGTGTACGCGCAGATATAACTTATTTTACAGCACCCAATAATGGTGCTGTGTTTAGCACAGGCTCAATTGCTTTTGGATCAGCTTTGCCTGCAAATGATTATAAAAATGGCGCTTCAAGCTTGCTTAAAAATGTTGTCGATAATTTTATTAAGGATGGTGAACTTCCAGGGGGAAGCTGGACGCTTGAAGAAAAACAGTGGAGATAATAAATGTAATTGATTTGTATTTAGAAGGTATTCAAGTTAAATGAATATTCTTACGTCATAACTCGTTTATTTCCTTAATATTGCACTACTTAATCAATTAACTATTAAGAATAAATATATTTTATACATACTTATGGCTATGCATAATTATTAATTCTACTAATGGTGTTTGACGTAAATATGTTTTGTTAAATCACCTAGAGTTACATCAATAAACCTGTATTTTGATGGGGAGGATATAAATACATGAGTAAAAATATAAAACAGTAAGCAGAACGTTATTATAAGCTTGTAAACAGTAGAGGGGAACTTTCAGAAGTGTAGATGGTGAAAATATAATTGTGCAAGGTTTACCGAACCAAAGCCACAGTATCTGGCCAGGATTTAGAAGTGCAAACGGTTCATTTATGGACAGCGAAAGATGGTAAGTTAAATACTTATAAACATTACTGTGACACAGCGTTACTGTGCTCAGCGCTTAATCATTCAATACCTCATTAATCATTTATGCAAGGTATATAATTATAAACATATTTTATTGAATTGTTTTCAAATTGGGCGATTCAAAAGTTCCGTCTACACTAAATTTTTGCGTGCTGTTAATTTTAGTTTCTAAATATTTGGTTATTGAGTGATTAATGTCATCGTCTGCTAATCTTTGATCTAAGCAAGATATTTTCCCAATGGCATTTATCTGATTTTGTTTAAGATTATATATACCATCTATAGTTAATGATGATCGTTTAAGATTATTTGATGATAATGAGCTTATGCAGTCCAAATTATCTGTTTCTAAATAGGAAAACCAACGGGGAAGAAGGTTTGTTATTAGTGTGCCTGAAATAAAAGCATTTAATTTGAAATCCAAGTTTTCTTTATCAATTAAGAAGAGACCACTTGCCTCAGCTTTTGCTTTATCCAACTGTACCATTACATTATCAAATTCAATATGCGAAAAATTATTTAATGTTTTCCCAGCTATATGAAATGCATTTATATCTAGATTTTTGCCAAAATAGTCAATAATTTCTAATGAACCATTTCCACTTGTAAGGTCGAACTCTGCTTTTTTAACTGTAAGAAACTTGTCTAACTCTAATCGTACTTCTCCAGATAGTCTTACTTCTAATGGAGTAAGATAAAAGAATTGTGGTGAAATTTCAGTAAGCAAAGCAGGTCGAATTTCATCGAGATTTACTGATAGATCGAATTCTTCAGTAGCAGTTTTATACAAACAGTCCCCAGATAAATGTAAATATTCTCCTCGCGCAAAAACATTAAAGTCATATGCACATCCAATACCTTCATTTTTAGCTATTAAGGTAATATTTGCGTTGGGCGCATGTAATAACGAACCCGTAATTTCATCGCTAATGGTGAGGTCGGAATTAACAATACGAAGATCGGTAACCGATTCATTAGTTGATGAAGGCAATGTTGGTGTGGTATCCATATTAATAAGAATGGTTTCCAATATCTTTCCTGAGGACCCGTCATCGCTACTACCAATGTCAAATTTTAATGAACCATCAGTAGTACGTGTAAAACTAATTCTAGGTTCTTGAAATTCTAAGTGTTGAAGAATTAAATGTTTATTAAAGATAGACTCTGTTCTCACTTCAGCTAAAACTTTTGGGATTGAAACAAGTACATTTTTACCATGATCTAGTGCACGAGCTGAATTTAAATGAAATTCTAAGGTGCCTTTGAGAGGTCGCCAACGAGCTCGAGCATCATAAAAATCTATATAGTATGTGTGGAGATGGGTTTCTAACTGATTTTCAATATAATTTGATAGGAATGGCAGAGAAATTGGTCTAATTGTCATGACAATTAGAACTGTTATAAGAATTAATAGCATCGCCGCTACTAATATGGTTACAGCTCTTTTGACCGTAACACTCATTCTAATTTACCTAGGTAGCTCGGACACTACCTTATACCGGGTTTAGCAAGAAGACATGTAAAAAAACTTTCATCAAATTAATTACATTAAATTTAATGTAAGCATATTTATGCAATAACCCATTAAGGAATTGTGCGACTACTTTTTTTATAAAGATAGACGCAATCAGTATCCTCATCGCCCTCTGAAACTTCTTCTCCATCTGTTTTTAAAATATCCAAAAAATATTTTTGAGTAGTTTTGCATGCTGTGAAAGTGAGTGCTTGTTTATGAAGCCATATATCATCTTCTTTATGTACTTTATGTTTTTTAAACAATGTACTTTTAGGGTCTGCTGCAATGCCAACATACCAGTCCTTAAATTCACCACCAAATTCTTTGATGTGGGCAAGAATTTCAAATTTGATTTGTTGAACGCTGTAAATCATAAATATAGCTAGTAAATAAAAATTTGGCCGATTATTAGCTGTTAGGTTTAATTTGAGGGGGCAGGTTGCAATGCAACTTGCATTTTGTTGGCCCCAGTTTTATTGCGCCATTGCTCTGATAATGTTGCCCCCATAGCTTTTTCTTCTGCAGACATGCTTTTCACGATTGATTCGAGCTCACTTAATGCAGTGCCGATACCATGCTGTGCAGCAAGGCTTAACCATATATAAGCTTTGATACGATCTTTTTTTACACCTTGTCCATGCGCATACATGTAACCTAAACGAGATTGTGAAGGGTAATGGCCTTGTTCAGATGCTTGTTGATATAGCTCAGCAGCACGTTCGGTATTTTTTTCAACATCTTCACCTTTGCTGTAAATAACCGCTAGATTGAATAATCCATTAACATCACCATTCTCAGCAGCAGCGGATAGCCATTTGATGGCTTTATCGACATTTTTGCTGGTACCTTGCCCCATATAGTACATTGCACCTACATTAGCTTGTGCCATTGAGTTGCCTTGTTCAGCAGCTTTTTCGTACCAAGATAAGGCATTTTTTTCATCGGCATCAACACCTTCACCATTCGCATATAAAGATCCCAGCCAAGCTTGTGCCTCAGGACTGCCATTTTCGGCTTGTGTCAGCCAAATATCATGTGCTCTTTCATAGTCACCCTTGTTATATGCTTGACGTGCTTGGTTCATATTGTTTTCCTTTTTATTTGCCATTACTTAATCTAATATTATTTTAATTTCCAGGATTACTAACGCCTAATATTGTTGCTATATAGTGGTGCGTTCCAGTAATACTGATGCTCTTTTTCAATTTTTCCAATTATGTAACGATTGAAAGAGTAACCTGCCAAATTCGTTTCAATTGGAATCATGTTGCTTTTAAATTCAGGAGCGCCCGGCGCAGTTAGCTCATCAGCTTGACTTTGCATTTGTAGTGCTCTTGATGTGATGGATTGCATGTATTCTCGCAAATTTGTTAGCAGGTGGGATGCAACATCATTTCTGTAATGGTCTTTTAAAAACAAAGAAGTGCGTAAATTAGTTTCGCCCATGTTTGTGGGCTGTAAAATTACGCTTACAAGAAAATCTGTGTGTTGAATAAGCACTATGTTAGGGAATAACCAACTTAGTTGTACATAATTCATATTATCTTCATTAGCATCATCAATATTTAGACCTATTTCTTGAGTAGAAACATTTTGACTAATAAAGAAATTGTAAATATTATTATTGCTATGATTTGAAATACTATTGCATATGTTATTTCCATCAAAGAAAGCGCGCCCAGAAAATTTCCAATTTGAGGCGCATTCAATCCACACATTATTTTGTAATATAAAATCTTCGTTTAAAGATAATTTGATATCCTTGGCTACTGCCGAGAATTCATCTGCAAGCTTATTGCATTCATTATCTAGGTTAATAAAAATAATTGAACCTAAAACTTCTACTTTTACAGGCAATAATCTTTCAGGAATTAATCCTATATATTGATGCATGGTCGGGGTATTTTCCCCAATTTCTTGTACGTGAATAACATTTCGGTCACGACTGTAACCACAAGAGGTAAAGGAGCATTTGGTTTTCTTGCCAGTTTGGCATTGCAGTGGTACTGCACGACATCCGCCATGCTGAGCTTTATTGAACCGACCTATTAAACTGCCATCTTCTTGTCGTTGAACGTGTAAGCCATGATGTCCGACTGTGAAGGGTAAAAGATCTCCTGCGTTAGGTATTTCATGAGTGAATCCGACAGCTATCCAATTGCGTGTCCAGAGTTTTTCATCTTCTAGATCACTAAAAATTTTTGATTGATACGAAAAGGGTGGAAGTATCGAAGCTTGTCCGAAGGGTAGGTTTGTCGATTTATATAAATCATTATTGGTGAGATCGACACCATTCTCTATGTAACCCATATCTGGATGAAAATCCATATTGCACCATCCAACGTTATTGTAATTCAATTGCCTTGTACATCATTGACACCTGATTGTGTCAATGATGCTTTGGAGGTTTACACATTTTGAAATAATTCAACTTACTTAAGTTAGCCAATGTATTGCAAAAGTACCAAGCCTTACTTCGCTTTTTTGTTCATTGCTGGATCGTGATCTGCACGTCCACGATGAATGTAAGCGCTCTTAGGTGCTGCAGGTAATGGTCCATCTTTCATGAAACGATCTAAAACATTTCCTACTAATGTAGAAATGTTGTTCTTACCATTGTTCCATGGAAGTGATCCACAAAAAGCTATTGAGCTAAATGCAAAACATCCACCACCATTCGGAGTTTCATGAAATGCAATATCAGATCGAACACGTGGATGTTGTGTACCATCAATACCTTGCTGGCTAAAGCCATAGTCTTCCATTACCAAAAGGTAAGCTTCCGTGTGACGCCCAGCAGAAGTAGCACCTACTAAGGTGTGCGGAGGAGAACCTAACATAGTATCGACAATGTCGAGCTCTGTTCCTGCGGCACCACCACCGACTAAACCAAAGTTTCCAATCTTCTCATCATAAGCAATGCCGTCAAATGCCCAAGATATACGAGGATCTTTACTTTCATAAGTTCGTGAGTAGTAGGAAGAAATATCGAAACCTTCTGAAGACATTCCAGTACCGGCAACGGAGTGCAGATAGCGACCGCGATAACGCCACATACCACCGAGTTCACCAGTGCCTTGGTGATAATACTCACCAGGATCTGCACGCCAGGTGCGAATACCAGATTCGCAACGACGCATCTCGGTAACAATGCCTCGACCTAAATTATCGTATGCAGGATGATACGAATGGATCCAATACCAAGCATCAGCACCCATATACATCAAGCGTCCACCTTGTTGTGTATAGTTATGTAAAGCATCTAGTTGTGGACCACTGTTGTGCTCTGGGTGAGAACCCGTTATTACGACATTGTAATTCTCAAGTCGTGCTAGACCATCATAGGTAACATCTTCGTCGGTAATACAATCATATTCGTAGCCCATTTCTTCCAGCCAATAGATCATGTGTAGATCAGCAGGGTATTGCCATGGAGCTTGCATTAAAAAGTGATCGTATTTCGGACGAATACTCAAGATTGGTCGTAAACGCGATGACAAACATAGACCACTACCATCTGTATGGGTGTCATAAATAGAACCACCATATTCACGGTGTTCACTTAAAAACATGTTTTGGTCTTGCATGATCGGTACACGATAGACTAACAATTCTGCACCACCTGCATTGTTTGCAAGGTGTTCGTTTGCATAAGCCATATAACTAATCGTTGGCACCATGTAAGCAATTTTAGCGGTCTCTTCGCCAACATGTGGAACCACCCAAAACGGTATGTATTCTTCGTCACCAGAATCTGTGGTTAGTTTTGCAGCATAAAATTTACTGTCAGTGCCTTTAGGTACATCCCATTCGAAATCAACATCCCAGCGTGCATCATCGACATCGTCATCGTGAAAATGAATTGCACCGTATTCTTCAGGTGCGTGTTTCCAATCAAAGTTGTGACCCGAGAAGTTATATCCGGTCATTGCTCGAGTTGGACAATTTACAATTTCTAAGTCATATAAGTATGGACCGTGATCTATGCCTACCATGGTGTTTATTCCATCTGAGAAATCCCATGCACCCACTATAGCTTCAGACAATGGGCCTGTAGGACCACTATGTCGGCGTTCAGTTAAGCCGGGCTGTGCACCAAGCTTCATGGTTTCAATATCTTGTCGACTTAATGCGCGTCTACACAGTCTTGGGCTATCGATTTTGCCATTGTAATGGCCTGTCATGATCATGCCTGCAGGGCGTGAAGCTTGTGCCTGCGGATTTGAACTTGCGCCATCCGCATACGCTGCTACTGCAAATGGAACACCATCAGTGTGTTGGATTTTACCGCTAATTTTCTCTGTAACAGGTGGGATATCAGGGTCCAAGGCATACTGAATCTGTGGCTCATGATAAAGAGTTGCCTTGCCAGTTTTAGCATCAAACGTTGCAGCAACAAAATGCCAGGCATGATCACGGATGGGGGCACCTGTGGTAATTTTCTTGTTGTTTATGCGTAATTCCAAACAACCATCTTCGTTAATAAATAATCCATAACCTTTGCCCTTACACCATTTTGTCATTAAACCTTGCGCACCATGACGCCAATATTTTGGATGCGTTTTTGGTGTTGTTGGCCAAATCCAACACTGCATAGTAAAGGATTCAACTTGAAAGTGGCTGAAGTCATCTGTGTAACCATAAGAACCACTATAGATAGTTTGTGGTCTACCTTTATATTCACCGTTACATTTAGCAGAAACTTTTTTTTCAATAAACCCAGGGCCACGTGGATTAGTATCGCCATGAATCATTTTTACGATTTGGCAATCATATTTTTTGGGTCCGTCACAATTCACATGGAATTTAATTGTATCTCCGGGATGGACGCCAAACTTATCAGCGTAACCCGTTAATCTCATTGCACACATATCATGTTCTCCTGATCTAAATTATTCTTTATTTATTATGTCTAATCCGTTATCTAGGTTACCGTCCAATTATCATTTCGACGTTTCCAACCTTCATTAAAGTGCTCGGGATATCCATCTTCTTCATCTAGTTCATCTAAGCGCATTAAGAAGATGTCATGTTGCGGATCTTGTTCGTTGTCATAAACTTTCTTACCGACAAATGTTGGTGGAACACCGCGAATACCTGATAGCCGTCCAATACGCCATTCTTTTTCTACTTTTGTACAAATCACTACTAATTTTCCTCCAAAGTTTCCTGGCATGGCTGTGCGCATGCGAATTAAAACTTTATTTAGTAATGGGTCTTCTTGAAATCCACCTGAAATGTTGGTGGTGTCGCCTTGAGTTTCACACTTCATGATGGTGCAGCCAGGTACACCTTTCATGGATTCGATACATTCCTTGTGAGTAGCGATAAGTCTTTCACGTTCAGGAGTTCCTTTTTTAGGTATAGATATCATTTATTCTTCCTCCGCAAATTGCATGAGTTGTAGTGATGAGTTAAAAAATGTTGTATTTAATAAGCTTGATCCTCAGGTTTTGAGTTGACCATTTTTATATATGCAATCAATATAAAAGCATGCGCAATTATAGCCAAAAGACTACTGTCTAATGACCATAAGTGAATCATATATTGGC
The DNA here is from genome assembly GCA_964486815.1 of uncultured Thiotrichales bacterium. Lineage (GTDB taxonomy): Bacteria > Pseudomonadota > Gammaproteobacteria > UBA4575 > UBA4575 > JABDMD01. The sequence goes on along the minus strand of CAZAOO010000004.1, from coordinate 110,252 downwards.
TTATAGGTCAATATAGAACTACTGCGAAATATTAAGAAAGATCGGCTATCTGTATCGATAGATATTGCAAATATAGAAGACTCGTAGAGTAGGTTGAATCATTTAATAATTCGACAAAACTCGACTTACTGAATGTATGTTAATCAAGTAGATACTAGACGTAACTTATAGCTGACTTTATCAGGATGGTTTATTAGTTCTTATAATAAAATCAAATAGTCAAGTGCTTATGCGCAAGCTCTTCAGTGAGTTCACTAATCGGGCCATGTGCGACAATGTGGCCGATATCCATGATAATAAATAAGTCTGCTAATTTTTTAGCAATTTTTATGTGTTGTTCAGTCAGAACCAGTGTCATTCCCATATCTTTATTTAAATGATGTAGGGTGTTTTGTATTTCTTCTACGATATTAGGTTGAATGCCTTCCGTGGGCTCATCGAGCAATAAAACTTTTGGGTCCGTTGCTAAGGCTCTTGCTACGGCGAGTTGTTGTTGTTGCCCACCAGATAGTAAACCTGCACGTTTATCAAGATTATCTGCCAGATAAGGGAATAGTTTCAAACAAGATTCCGGTAGTGAGTTGGATTTGTCGTTGCGTGCGAAAGTGCCAAGTACAATATTTTCACGCACACTGAATTTCCCTAAAATTCTACGACCCTGAGGTACATAGCCTAAGCCTGCATGCGCGCGTGCATGCGTGGGTTGGTTAGAAAAGTCCTGATTATTGATTTTTAGTGTGCCCGTCATGCTCGTTGTAAGACCCATAATGGTTTGTAGCAATGTGGTTTTGCCTACGCCATTTCGGCCAAGAACACATAGACATTGGCCTTCTTGCATGGAGATATTGATACCCTGAAGGATGGGTGTTTTGCCATAGAAGGAAGTAACATTATTTAGTTCTAGCATGTTAATTAATTCCTTCTGTGCCGAGATATACTTCTTTAACTTTAGGGTGCTGTTCAATCTCAGATAAGGTTCCTTCGGCAAGCATGCAGCCTTGATGCATAACAGAGATAACATCAGCAATACTTTTCACAAAAGACATATCGTGCTCGACTACAACTAAAGTGTGGTCACCTTTTAATTCTTTAAAAATCTCTGAAGTTTTTTCTGTTTCTTGTTCGGTCATCCCTGCGGTAGGTTCATCCATCAACAATAGTCGTGGTTTTTGCATTAGCACCATACCAATTTCTAACCACTGAGTTTCTCCATGAGATAGTAAACCAGCAATATCATTTAGTCGGCTGCCTAAACCTGTAAGCTCTATAATCTTGTTATAGTGATTTTTTCCTCTATTTGTAGAGAATGGATTCATGTTTTGAAATGGGCCAATTTTGCTAGTAAGTGCTACTTCAAAATTTTCTCGCACGGTTAATTCCTTAAATATCGCAGGTATTTGAAATTTTCTACCTATGCCTAAGATAGCTATCTGTTTCTCCATTAACTTTGTGATATTTTTACCATCAAAGTGTACGGTTCCCGAAGTGAGCTTTTGACGACCAGTAATCAAGTCTAATGAAGTGGTTTTGCCTGCACCATTAGGGCCAATTAAGCATCGTAATTCACCTTCATTGACACTGAGGTTTAATCCATTAATGACTGAAAAATCATTATATTTTTTTGTAACTTCTTTAAGCTCAAGTATTGCCATTATACTTTTTGCCCCGTTGTATTATTAGCTTCACTATTGTTTCCAGAAATTTTTCCTAATAAATATTCAAACAGTCCTGTGATCCCTTTTGGAAGAAATAATACAACCACTAGAAATATGCTTCCGATAATGATTAGCCATAATTGTCTAAACTCATCACCTGCATAACTTTGCCCCCAATTAATTAAAAAGGCTCCAATAATAGCCCCTAGTAATGAGGTACGACCACCCACAGCTGCCCAAATGACAAAAGAAATACTTAACATAATTTCCATTGAAGTAGGTGATACATATTGGGTAATCATGACCCATAATATTCCTGCACAAGCAGCAATGAATCCTGAAAGAGTAAACAAAACTGTTTGATAGTAAGCCACGCTGTAACCTAAGAATCGTGCGCGTTCTGGATCATCGCGCATGGCTTGTACGATGAGTCCAAATTTTGTATGCAACATAAATTTAGTACCTAAAGTTAGAATGGCGAGAAAAGCAACACAAATCCAATAGGCAGTCGAACTATAGGGATCAATCTGCGTACCAAATATTTCAAAGGGTGACGGTGGTGAAATACCATTAAAACCTGCAGTAAAAGGTTGCATGTCGTATGTCACGCTATACCACGCCGAAAGCATTGCTAAGGTCATAATAGCCACGAACACTCCCGCGACTCTTGCTTGAAACATCATGTAACCAAAAACTAAAAAGAATAGTGTTGGTATTCCAATGGCTAACGATAACCCAATAGGTGTTGACCAGAACGGTTCCCAAACTAGAGGCAAGGATTCTAATTCGTTGGTCAACATGAATGTAGGAATCGGATCCGATTCAGGATCTTGAAATTGCATTTGCATCGTGGCACCCATTCCATAAGCACCCATTCCAAAAGCAATGCCTTGGCCTAAGCTTAATATTCCGCCATATCCCCAAACCAACGATACCGATACAGCCGCTAATGAAAAAATAATATAACGAGCAAACTGGTTTAAGGTGAAAGGGTTATCAAATACAAAAGGTAACAACGCAAGCAACACAAATACCACAATATAAATAGCCCACTGTGCTTTGCGATTGTGATAAATATTGCCATTCATTTTGTTAATTCTCCAGATTCTATAGTGCGGTTCTTATAACTAGCGTCGCGTTGCCCCATCAGTGATAAGGCCTTGTGGACGAAATCTAAGAAATATAACAATGAGTGTAAACAAAATGAAGCGTGCGAAGGTTTCGTTGGTAAAGTATGAGAATATTGAACTCAATTGTCCAAGAATAGCTGAGCTAAACATACTGCCAAGCAGCCCGATACCTCCAACTACTACTACTAGAAAAGCTTCAACAATATAACCGCTACCCATATCAGGGAATAGTGTTTTCAGTGCACCAAACAAAGCTCCTGCAACACCTGCCAATCCAGCGCCATAAGCGAAAGTAATGCTGTAAATCTTATTAGCATCGATACCAAAAGATGCCGCCATTTCTTTATCTTGCATCACTGCACGGACCCGCATCCCTAGAGTGGTTTTGTACATCAGGAACCAAGTTGCAAAACCGATTAAAATTGCAAAAATAATTATGAAGAGCCGTACTCCTGATAAATGAATAAAGTTGGCTGCGATTTGAAAATCTAAAAATTTAGGCACTCCTATGTATTTGGGATCACCACCAAAAATTAAGCGTATACCTTGTATTAAAATTAGTGATAATCCCCAGGTTGCTAATAGTGTATCTAACGGTCGTTGATAGAGCGTCCGTATGATTCCTCGTTCAATCAGTAAGCCAATTAATGCAAGCACAATAAAAGCCAAGGGCAAACAGAGTAGAAATGGCACGCCTAAAAAATGTTGAAATACATAAGTTGTATATGCACCCAACATGATGAATTCACCATGTGCCATGTTAATGACACCCATCGCACCATAAATTATGGTTAGTCCCAGTGCAGCAATAAAAAAAATACTTGCGAGGCTAATTCCAATAAAAAGTGCATTTAAAAATGGATATAAAGAAAAAGGGGTCCAAAAATCATGAAGGCTCATTAACTAATCTTCTCCTTGAATTTACCTGTTAGGGCATAACTGCAATTAGCATTTTTTAGTTTTATAAACATTATTTTTATAATGCATACACAGGTAGTTACTATTCTTTTATGTGCTCAAACTAACGACCTAAAAAGCTAACGTTTATTAGCAAATTCTTGCTCGAAGTGAGTAACGACTTCAGCATGTATGCCTAAGTTGCTACTCACACGAATCAAGCTTAAATTTAAAGCACGTTGGTTTTAATTTCTCCGTCCGGTGTATGTAAACCATCTGCCTTGCATACGCCTCGTTCTGGATAGATTGACATCGGATCCGGTGCAACATGCTCATCAGCAGCTTTTACTATCTTGAATTGACCGTCTGATCCACATTGACCTATTTTTGGTTTAAGCCAAGTATTGAAGTTGTCAGGATCAATCCAAATCAAGCCTTCTGGAGAAACATCGTCTTCAACTCTTATGCCGCCAGAAACATCACGAATCATACGTGGAGTAATGTCTTCGATATTGCCGGTTTCTTTTAACGCCTTCTCTAAACCATACTTCCATACATATAGCGATAGATATGTTTCTTCCATATTGTAATGGGTTACACCTCCACCACCATATTTACTACCTAGATAACCTTCTACAAATTTCTGATTAGTAGGGTTGTCCAGAGTTTGGAAATAAGGTGCAGAAAGGAAATGTCCAGCACCAGCTTCGGCACCCATAGCGCGTATTTCAATCTCCCCTGTTGTAAGTGCAGCAATAGGGAGTTTGTCGGACTTAAAGCCTTCTTGTAAGAATTGTTTGTGCATAGCGATATCTGAATCACCTACAACTGTTGAGAAGATAAAGTCTGGCTTGGCTTGACGTACTTTATTGAAAACTGGTATGAATTCTGAACCACCAAGCGGTACATAATCTTCACCTACTATTTCACCACCTGCACGTTCTAACCACACTTTGGCATTTTTATTGGACTCTTTTGGCCAAATGTAGTTGGAACCAATTAAATAACATTTAGGGCCAAATTCCTTCACCATGAATGGAATAAGGTCTTGTGAATGTTGGTTTGCTAACGGCCCAGTGTTAATAATGTTTTGTGTGCATTCGCGACCCTCATAGCAGGTTGGGTAGTAGAAAAGATGATCGCGTGCCATTACAATCGGTGCAACTGCACGACGACTTGCTGATGTGTAGCCACCGAAGGTTGAAATTACGCGATCTTTTAAGATCAACTGACTTATTTTTTCTGAATAGACTTTTATGTCTGATTTAGCATCAATAACGATGGGTTCAATCATTTTTCCAGCAACCCCCCCCGCGGCATTGATTTCATCGATTGCATATAGAGCAACTTGAGTTGAGTCGTTTTCAATAACCGCTAAATTTCCAGTTGTAGACCAAAGTAAGCCTACTTTAATGGTTTTATCACCCTTCTTTATCCAAGGTGTAGCAGCGGATGCGTTTTTAACAAAAAACGATGGGAATCCTAAAGCCGCTGCAGTAACGCCTGCAGCCGAACCTTTGAGGATCGCTCTTCGTTTATTACTAATAGGCTTGTTTTTCTTCATAAATTCTCCTTACGTTTGAGTGGCGGCCAGCAATAAAGCCTCACGTGGTTTGTTGCTACTGGTTAAGTATGCGCAGAGCGTCTCGGATGCCAATCTCAGAGTTGTTAGAATCGAATGTTTGTTGTGCCTCAAAAAAATTTTTAAGGACACGGTCATAAGTATATAGACTTATGGCATATAGTGAATCATATATAGGCAACTGGGTCAATACATATAGCCTTACGTATCTGTCATAATGGCAAATCACGTTAATACTGATATGTGTGTGAATTAAGATATTGGTAAAACAGTCATCATTACAAATAGATTTCTGCTTAAGTTTAGGATGAGAGTATTTAAAATTATCTATTATTCAATTACTTGAGAAATGTATTGCATTCAATTTCTTTGCTTATTATTGTACATAATTCCTTGTGCTTATTTACTTGAATAGGCAGCAAACAGAATTAATTGTTGGCTAAAGGCTATAAAAACAAGAGTAATTATTTGAATTCTTATGAGTGTTGATTCTTCAATTTTTAGAATTGTGGTAGCAGATGATCATGCATTGGTACGTGGCGGTCTTGTTCAATTAGTTAAATTAGTTCAAGAGAATGTAGAAATTGTCGAGACTAGTGGTTTTAAGCAAACTTTAGACTTTCTAAATGAAGGTAACTCTGTAGATTTATTATTGCTGGATCTTTTAATGCCTGGTATGAGTGGCATGGAAGGTATTAAACAAATTTGTAAAGAGTGGCCTGATGTACCCGTAATCGTAGTCTCGGTTAGAGAGCATATAGCAGCAATACGTAGCGCTCTGGCTGCGGGCGCAATGGGCTATATACCTAAAACATCATCACCAGAAGTGATGATGAGTGCAATAAAATTGGTTTTATCTGGTGGAGTGTATGTACCTCCACATATTTTAGGGACAGTTTCATCTAGCGATGATCAAGCACTTGAGCAAACTTACACAGCAGAATCATTTGGGAGCTCTTTAGAGAAGGGCTACACGCAACTTACACCGCGACAACTGGAAGTATTAGACCTCATGGCGCTTGGTAAACCGAACAGAGACATTGCAAATGATCTTGGTTTAAATGTCGGGACAGTTAAAATGCATTCATCTCGCATTTTTAAAACTTTAAACGTACAAAACCGTACGGAAGCTGTGGCCATGTACTCGCAACTTAAAAGAGATAAAGAATATTCATAAATCTGGGATAGATGTATGTTCTAGCTTCAGACTATATTTTTGTCCAAACTTCAATGAGCCAGAATTCATAAAAAGAGAATTCATAAAACAGATATCTTGAGTTGATCTGTTGGTAATAAAGTATCCCTAGGCTCATGAATTAAATGAGAGATAAGCGCTCTTAATTTTGCAGGATGGACTGGTTTTGATAGTACGTGGTAACCGTGGTCTGCAATTTTACGAACTTCGCTGGTGTTCGCTTCACCTGTAATAATAAACGCGGGAATTGGATAGCCTAGTTTCGTAGTAATATTATTAATGGCTTGTACGCCATTAACACTCTCTGGTAGACGGTAGTCAGCAATAATGATGTCCGGAATTTTCTGTGGGTCAAACAATAATCGTTCTGCTTCTATTGCCGATTTAGCACAGATTACATTACATCCCCAAGACTCAAGAAGTTGTTTGGTTGCATTTAGCACCATTGCATCATCTTCGATCAACAATACCGAAGTATTATTTAAATCTAGCAAAGTTGTTTCATACCTTCTTGGTTGAATGTTTTTTGCGGGCCGATTACCCATTTCGACAATTACAGCAAAACGTGATCCTTGGTTAACTCTGGAAGTATGTTCTATTTGATGGTCTAGGCATATAGAAAGTCGCCGAACTATTGCTAATCCAAGACCAAGTCCCTTGCCTCGATCGCGTTCTTTATTATCTAGTTGATGAAAATCATCGAAGATTGCATCACGTTGATGTAAGGGTATGCCTGGCCCTGTGTCCAAAACTTCAATAGATAGTTTTCCTTTTCTACGTCTACATCCTAATAATACACGTCCTGTTTCTGTGTAGCGGATGGCATTGGCAACAAAGTTTCCTATGATTTGTTCTAATAGAATAGGATCGCTGCGCACATATGCTTTTGATGGAACAATATGTAATGCTATTCCTTTACGGTAAGACATTGGACGAAAACCACGAGCAACTCTGTGCAACACTTCTTGTATAGCAAAGTCTTCGATTTGAGGTTTTACCGCTCCAGCTTCTAACTGTGAAACATCCAAGATTGAATTTAATAAACGTCCTGTTGATATAGAAACTGCATCGATATCTGAAACTATCTTAAGTAAGTGTTTGTCTTTAATTTTTAGTTGTAATGCTGTTATGTACATCTGCATTGCATGTAGCGGTTGGCGGAGGTCGTGACTTGCTGCAGCCAGAAATTGTGATTTTGCACGATTTGCTCGTTCAGCTTCCTCTTTTGCATTACGCAGATTCTTATCTTGTGCGCTTAAATCGTGTTTCAATGTGCTGAAGCTTCGGCTTACCATTCCCAGTTCGTCTCCGCGTGACATGAGTTCTTTTTCTTGTTCTGAGTCCTTAACATCATGTAATGCGCTAATGGAGTTAATAGTGTCGGTTAATGCATGTAAAGGGTCAGATATATTTCTTTTAACCACATAGTAAAAAATAGTGATAACTATACAAATAGTGATGATTGAAGCAAGTATAGTAAAACTGGATGCGGTGTTTTCAACTCTATCTGCATATTCAACTGATGCATCATTAAGATTACTTAGTTCGTTAACAAGTGCGTCTAATTCATTAATAAGCGTTTTTTCACTTGCCTCGACATCAGAAACCATTTCCATTCCCATCAAGAACGAACCGTCTTCTACATGTCGAAATACTTTCTCAGCACGTACATTATGAATACGGCCGGCTTGTCTAAGGCTAGATAGCTGGCGCAGTAAGTTCTGGCTGAATTCTCTGATTAAATTATATTGTTTATCTTTTTGTGAAGCAGCTTTGCTGATTAACTTGTCAGCCCAGTCGATTTCTTCGTTGATCTTACTGTTTGCTTCTTGGTAGCGGCCACGCGCAGCAATGTAAGCTTCTTCAGCTTCCTTGTCGTAAACTACACGGTCACCAACAAAAATAATATCTTTTAAATTTAATCGGCTATCTTGTATTTGATGTCGAATCGATTCAGATGAGTTAAATAGGGGTAAATATAGATCTGATGTCTGCGTAACTACATTACCTACCAAGCTAATTTGTGACAGTGCAATTGTAGTTACTACTGAATAAGAGAAAATTTCAAGAAATATTATTGTCAGAACTTTTTGTCCAACAGACATTTTATTAATAATATTCTTGACTGTATTTTTCATGTTTAATTTTATAAATAAATAAAATTTAATCTTAATAGAAAAATATGAATGCTATTAAGAAGCTGCTTTGATTACTTTGCCATTAGGTAAGTGTAATCCAGTTGTCATACACTCGCCTCGTTGAGGGTAGAGTATATATGGGTCTGGGGCTATGGCATGACCTTGCTGATACAATAATTTAATCTGACCATTGCCATCAAACTTTCCAATTTTAGGGGTAAGCCAACTATTATAGTTATTATTGTCTATATGCACTGCACCTTCGGGTGATTCTTGCTCTGTTAATTCTAAGCCAGCTGAGTATTGTCGTAACATCATAGGGTTGATTGCAGATTCACCTTCTTCATTAACCAGTAGTTCAACAGCTTTCTTAAAATAAAGAAAAGTTAAATAGGTTTCTTCCATGTTGTAGTGAGTAACACCACTACCACCGTATTGGCTTGCTAGGAACTGGTCAACGAATTGCTGATTAGTTTCATTGCTCAGACTTTGGAAATAAGGTGCGGAAAGTATCTGGCCCTCACCATATTCCACACCCATTAGTTTCACTTCCATTTCAGATGTTGTTAACGAAGCGGTCGGTAATATATCGGGACTAAAACCAGCTTTGATATACTCTTTTCTAAAAAATAAGTCTGAATCTCCAATTACAGTAGAAAAAATCCAATCGGGTTGGTGTTTTTTTAATTTTTTGAAAATTGGGTCAAAATTACCATGACCAAGTGGCATATATGATTCGCCAGTGAGTTTGCCACCGGCTTTATGCAGCCAACGCTCTGCGTTTCGATTTGATTCTTTTGGCCAGATATAGTTTGACCCTATGAAATAGGCTCTGGGACCATGGTTTTTAACCATGTAAGGGATTAAGTCATAAGAATGTTGGTTTGCAATAGGACCGGTACAAATAATATGCTGCCAGCATTCTCTACCTTCGTAGCAAGTCGGGTAGTAGAAGAGGCCATTATTCAAAGTTACTAATGGCATCACAGCTCGTCGGCTTGCTGAAGTGTATCCGCCGAAGGTTGCCAAAACATTTTCATTTAACATCAAGTTCTGAATACCTTCCCGATAAGTTTTCATATCAGATCTTGCATCGATAACAACAGGTTCAATTTGGAAGCCTGCGACCCCACCATTTTTATTAATACTATCAGCCCAATAAAGACCAACATCTCGTGAAGGTTTTTCAATTACACTAAGGTGTCCTGTTAAAGACCAAAGTAAACCTATTTTGATAGTGCCACGTTTAGTGATCCAGGGTGACCTGGACCTTGATATAGATAGTTTTGGAATGAGCAGTGTTGAAGCTGCACAGGAGGCTTTTATGAAATCTCGTCGATTTATAGCCATCTTTAGAATAAGCTTTGCGAATATTTGAATATCAAAATATTAATTCATTCAGTATATAGTTTCACACCTATAAAATAAGTGGTTAATTATAGTAACAGTACCTACTGATAAGTATTAGGACTTATTAGGTTAATTTAAGTAATGCAGAAGTTCCAATAATTTGACCATCGAATTCTTGCATAGCATCAATGATGCAATCCCAGAGATATTCTACTGAGGCACTTTCCACTAATACCAGATAATTTGTTAGTGTGTTTAAGTCGTGGCGAATTATGATTGCCCCAAGACGTGCCATAGAAGTCTGTACGATCATATTATTTTCAAATTTAGTCATACGAAGGTCAATTGCACATAATTTCGAAAACATTTCAGCAACACATACTCCACTTATACTAAAACATGCATGACTATCTTGTCGCGGCACTATGAATCCGTGAGGCTTATTGGATTGTGAATAGTCTTGCTGCCAAGATTGTTCTAAAGTCTTTGGTACGTTAGATTGGTTTTTTATACTGTCTAATATCAATATATCGTTGTTTCCAAGTCTGGCGACGATGCAGTCATCCGCTGTAGTCAGTGCTGTATTTATATCCTTAGGAATTTTTATATTTTGAGTCTTTAGCCAATCACAGGCACCAGCGCCTTTAAAACCTATTCGTTGCAAATAGCTTAAATCGCATAAAGCTAAATTTTGAGCATTGTTAGTTTTATTATTGACGTAAGAAACTATTGCATAGCCATTTACTTCTTCCCAAGTCGTTTGAGGTTCATCAAATTTTCTATACAAAAAACTACGTCGTATAAATTTATCTGGTGTGATTGTGTTGTTAGGCATAGTGAATTACATTTCTTGGCGTTTATTATCTGGATCATAAAAAGGCATTGAGCATACAGTTGCACTTACAATATTAGCATTAGATAGTTTTATATCAATTTTCGAACCTTCTTCAGATCTGTCTGGCGACACAAATGCTAAACCGATGATTTTTTTGAGAATGGGTGAGTGTGAAACAGAAGTGACTCGACCGGTTATTTCATTATTTTTTATTACAAGGTTACATTCTTGGGGCAATGGTGAGCCAGATGGCAGGGTAAATCCCACTAACTGACGACTGAGAGAGCGCCTATTTATTACATCAATCGCCCGTTTGCCGTGAAAAAATACTTTCTTCTTAGCGATTGCCCAATCCATATTGGCTTCTTGTGGAATGGTTAAGCCATCGGTGTCTTGACCAATAATTATATGACCTTTCTCAAGACGTAATAGTCGTTGTGCTTCTACTCCGAATGGGCAAATTTCATATTTTTTCCCTGCTAGTATTAATGCGTCCCATAATGCTTCGCCTTGACTGGCAGGTACATGAATTTCGTAGCCTAGCTCACCGACAAATCCAACGCGTAATAAACGCGCAGGGATGCTTGCAATGTGTCCACTGCGCACCTCCATGTAGGAAAATTTCTCAGCACTGAGTTCTATATCGTTTGTTAATCCAGTGAGCACATCGCGTGAGTTTGGGCCGGCTAAATTTACTGCAGCATAAGCTGCAGTTACATTGGCAATATCAACATTCAGATTCCACTCTGCATTCCAACGCAACATATTCCGATAAACGCTGTCTATGCCACCGGTGGTAGCAGTGACATAAAAGTGTTGTTCATCAAAGCGACATGCAACACCATCATCAATGATCGCGCCAGTAGAATCGGTCATTAATACGTAGCGTGAACGAAGATTAGGCTGTTTTGAATAAGCAAACGTATACATACGGTTTAAAAACTCCGCTGCATCAGGTCCTCGAATTTCTAATTTGCCTAAGGTTGATACATCTACAATGCCGACATTATTCCTAACGGCTAAATTTTCTTTTTCAATACTGTATTCTTTGTTGTTGGGACTGCCATAGTATGCAGGTCTTAGCCATGCACCTGCAGGCATCATTTGCGCGCCATACTCTATGTGGCGGTGATGTATCGCTGTATGTTTAACTGGCTGAAAAGCCTTACCTGCTAAGTGTTGAATATATTCCGGTGAAAATGGAGGCCTCTGCGTCGTAAGTGTTACGCCATGCAATGCTCGTTTAGTTTCTTTTGTAACTAAACGCATATTGTTAAGTGCAGAATATCTTCCTTGTGATGGGCCCATCACTACTGTTGAGTAGCGCTTTACTAACTCTAAATCGTCATATCCATCTTTAACGGCGTTCACAATATCCTTGATTTGTAGATCTTCGTCATAATCGATAAATTCTTTTCCTTTTGGATGTGGAAATATTGGCCACGGGTAGTTTTGTTCGCTAACACTTTTATCTTTGTTCGAAATTGGAGGTTCATCAGCTGAAAATCCTGCATTCATAGCGGCTCTCCAGCCTGCATGTTTGCCATCGTTAAGTGTTGCTTCTAACTCAAATACAGAATTTACTGAGCCTGAAATTACAGATTTCCCATGGATTGGTAGTTGTTTTACTTTTAAAATTGCATCCTTTTCATCATATTCAAGTTGACCACCAGAATGACAAAGTAATTGTGCAGCAGGTGAATAGCCTGCAGACATACAAATTAAGTCACACTCAATTATTTGTGTCTTACCTATAGTTGTTCCTTCTGAAGTAATCTGATCTACTAAAGCATGCGTAATACTACGTTTACCGGCTCCAGGTATTGCTTCATATACAACATGTCCCTGTAAAATCTGAACATTTTTGTCTTTAACTGCAATCATCAACGAAGTTATGCTAGCTGTAGCCCGCATATCTACTACAGCCTGTACAGCTACACCGCAATCAATTAAATCCAATGCGACACCGTATCCGTCATTGTTTCCAGTAAGGACAATGGCTTTTTTCCCTGGTGCAACACCATATAAACGTATTAAACGTTGTGCTGCAGAACCTAACATTACTCCAGGTAAATCATTATTACGAAATACTACCGGTTGTTCTATTGAACCAGTGGCTGCAACAACTACTTGCGCGCGTAGCTTGAGCATGCGATTTTCACACATTATTGATAGCCAATTATCTGCAAACCATCCGCTACATAACGCATTTGTATAGAGGGTAATTGAAGGATGATTATTTACTGCAGCAATCAATTCAACTCTCAGAGAGCGATTTTGGTTTTCATCTACATCAAATCTTGCATAATTTAATGAACCACCTAAAAGCGGGTTTTCATCAATCAGAATTACTTCTGCACCTGCATTTGCAGCTTGTAGTGCTGCACTTAATCCAGCAGGACCACCACCTATAATTGCCACATCGCAAAACCGGTAAGCTTTATCACTAGCATAGGGCTTTGCAGTTGCCTCAATTTTTCCTAGCCCGGCAAAATTTCGTATTATATTGTCCCAATATTTCCAAGCGCCTTTTGGTTTATAAAATGCTTTATAATAAAATCCTACCGGTAAAAATTTACCTAAATGTTCTATTAATCTACCCCAATCATTATTTAGACTTCCAAAAACATTTTGTGCCTGCACTTCTAAATCTTGAGAAATGAGGGTTGTATCTGCACGTGCACTAGGTTCGTCAGCAATTTGAACTAGACAATTGGCATCGCGACCTGCCATGGTTAAAATGCCACGTGGTCGGTGATATTTAAAAGAACGTGAAAGGACCTGTATATTATTTGCAGCTAATGCGCTTGCTATGGTGTCGCCATAAAAACCTTTATAGGTTTTTCCGTCGAATGTGAACGAGATCGTTTTGCTACGATCTAGATACAATCCTTTTGATTCGGGTAGACGCATATCTTAATAGCTAGAGAAATTTCTTATTTGCTCTCTTTAAAATCTATTCGTTGTTTAAATAGTTTGTTAGCAGGGTAAGTTTTAATTATTTCTTCTGTCTCAGTATTACGTTCAGCAATAAACCAATAAGATGTAGGCACATGCATCCACCATTCACTTACAAAGCCTTTAGTATTGTTTTCAATGAATAGATATTCTGCCCAATCATGGTCGCTACCAGAAGTTGGATCAGGCATATTTATAAGTTCGCCTCCACAAATAAATTCAGAGATGTTACGCAATCCATTTACAGGGCAGGGCATTAATTTCATTGTTTCATGTCTATCAAGTAGATATTAATGTCCAACAGAAGCTGCACCACGCTCACCGACTTGCTCGAATCGATAAAAACGTTCTAGCTCAAATGGTTTAAGTATGTCGGGGAGTCTGTCGGTAGCTAAAGTTTCAGCCATACGCTTACCACAGACGGGCGTTGCTTTAAATCCCCAGGTACCCCAGCCAGCATCAATAAAGTAGTTTTGTATTGGAGTGAAACCCATTACCGGGCTAAAGTCTGGGGTCATATCAGTAATTCCTGCCCATTGACGCAATATTTTTAATTTTCCAACAAAAGGGAAAAGTTCTAGCAAATGCATCATTAGTTCTTCTTTAAATTCTAAAGTTGAGCGTGTTGAGTAAAGTGGGTAAGGGTCACTGGAAGCACCCATCACAAGTTCACCACGTGATGATTGTGATACATAAACATGCAGTGAGCCAGATACAACAATTATATTTAAAAAAGGTTTTACAGGTTCAGTGACACAAGCTTGCAAGGGTATTGATTTAATTGGTAGTTTAAATCCTGCAAGTTTAGAAACATCTGAACTCAACCCGGCTACTGCTTGTAGTGCTTTACCGCAGCGAATATCACCACGATTTGTTTTGACACCAACGACACGATCATTTTCAATATCAAAACCAGTAACTTCAGTGTGCGTGTGAATTTCTACACCGCGGTCAGATGCGCCACGTGCATAACCCCAGGCTACAGCATCATGCCTAGCGATAGCTCCTGGTGGATGATATAACGCACCCATTATTGGGAAACGAACATTTTGGCTTAAGTTCAAATGTGGGCATAGTTTTGCAAGCTCATCTGGATAAACGACTTCAGAATTAACACCAAGATGTTTGTTCACTTCCGCGCGCCAACGCGAAGTACGCATTGCAGCATCTGTATGCGCTAAGGTTAGATGGCCTCTTTCTGAGTAAAGGATATTGTAATCAAGCTCATTGCTTAAATTTTGGAATAGTTTTACAGATTCATCGTAAAAACGAACGCCATCAGGAGTTAAATAATTGGATCGAATAATTGCAGTATTTCGAGCAGTATTACCACCTGCAAGATATCCTTTTTCTAAAACTGCGACATTGGTGATGCCGTATTGCTTGGCAAGATAGTATGCAGTAGCAAGACCATGCCCACCGCCTCCTACAATTACAATATCATAGCTAGACTTAAGCGAGGCGGGTTTTTTGAAATGCCGCTCAACAGGATGGGCTTTACTAAAGCCATATTTTAATAGCCCAAGGGGCATCTTTATTTACAAATCACTTTGGTAAAAGACACAATATTACTGAAATAAGTTTTATTATAGAAATAGTTGTAAAGTACATTTTATTATTAATTTTAACAGTCAAGTGTGTTTTGTCTTTCCCACTGGCTAAGGTGGCTTGTGAATTGATGCCATTCAATCATTTTTAACTTCACGTAAGCATCAACAAGATCAGACCCTAGTTCTTGTTTTAATATCTTATTTTTTTCTAACAATCGCAAAGCATCCAAAAGATTAGAAGGTAGTTTCTTTGCGTTTTTAATTGTGTGGCCTTCTTCATACATATTTATATGGCTTGGCTCACCCGGATCACGTTTGTTTTGAACTCCTTCCAGACCTGCCGCGATGATGGCGGCTTGTGATAGGTAAGGGTTGGTTGCACCATCCATCAAACGTAATTCAAAGCGCCCATCATCGGGAACTCGAATCATGTGAGTACGGTTATTGCCAGTATAGGTGATAGAACTTGGAGACCAGGTGGCGCCAGATGTGGTGCGTGGAGCATTGATTCTTTTATAGCTATTAACCGTTGGATTTAGGATTGCACACATTGAGGTTGCATGCTCCAGTACCCCGCCGAGAAAATGATAGGCAAGTTTGGATAATCCTAGTTCATCTGTTTTACTTATGAATAAATTCTTCTTGCCAGTTTTATCCCAAATGGAAATATGCGAATGGCATCCATTACCAGTTAAATTTGAAAATGGTTTCGGCATAAAAGTTGCGCGCATGCCATGTTTTTCTGCAATGGTTTTGGTCATATATTTAAAAAATACATGCCTGTCTGCAGTAAGTAATACATCGTTATAATCCCAATTCATTTCAAACTGACCATTGGCGTCTTCATGGTCATTTTGATATGGCCCCCATCCTAGCTCTAACATGCAATCGCATATCTCTTTCACAAGTGGGTAACGGCGCATCAATGCTAGTTGGTCATAACAAGGTTTAGTCTGTGTATCATAAGTATCGAATAGCTCAGTACCATCTTGGTTTAATAAAAAGTATTCACATTCGACACCGGTTTTCACACGGAAGCCTTTTTTTTGTGCTTTTGCGATTTGCTTTTTTAATGCGACACGCGGTGAAGCCTCAACTTCTTTTCCATCCATCCATAAATCTGCAGCTAACCAGCCAATTTCAGGATTCCAAGGTAGCTGAATAAGGCTGTCTGGATCAGGAACTCCAAACATATCTGAGTCTGCAGGACTTAAATCTAACCATGCAGCAAAGCCTGCAAAACCAGCACCATCTTTTTGCATGCCTTTGATTGCACGCATTGGCACTAGTTTTGCACGAAGTACACCAAAGAGATCTACAAAACTTATAAGAAAATATTTAATGCCTTTTGTTTTTGCTATTTGAGCTAAATCTTTTGTCATAGTGATTCTTTCTCTATGTTAATTAGTATAAATATTATTTAGAAAAAATTTTAATTTTTAACGATTCTTTGTAATGTTGAGTTTTTTAAAAATTATTGTTGCCTGGAATCCAGCTTGTGCCTGCTAAGGGTACTCTTGCCATTGCAGCAGCCTCAAGAGTTAGTGCTACCATATCTTCGGGTTCAAGGTTATGTACATGGCTCTTGCCGCAAGCGCGCGCAAGAGTTTGCGCTTCTAAGGTGAGCACTCTTAAATAGTTAGCTAACTTTCGACCGCCTTGAACCGGGTCAAAACGTTTTGCGAGTTCTTCATTTTGCGTGGTGATACCAGCGGGGTCTTTGCCGTCTTGGTAGTCATCATAGTAACCAGCAGAGGTGCCAAGTTTCCGATATTCCTCTTCGAGGTCAGGGCTGTTGTCACCTAAAGCAATTAGAGCCGCAACGCCTATAGATACTGCATCCGCTCCAAGTGCTAATGCTTTAGCAACATCTGCACCGCTGCGTATTCCACCAGAGACAATCAATTGTACTTTCCTATGCATATCCATTTCTTCAAGTGCATCGACGGCTAATCTCACTGCAGGTAAGATAGGAATGCCCACATGTTCAATAAATACATCTTGGGTTGCTGCGGTACCACCTTGCATGCCATCTAAAACAATAGCATCGGCACCCGCTTTAACAGCCAGCATGGTGTCAAAGTACGTGCGCGAGGCACCAATTTTTATATAAATGGGTTTTTGCCAATCAGTAATTTCACGCAATTCTAATATTTTAATTTCCAAGTCATCCGGACCAGTCCAGTCAGGATGTCGGCATGCGCTACGTTGATCTATTCCTTGTGGCAAATTACGCATAGCTGCTACGCGTTTACTAATTTTTTGTCCTAACAACATACCGCCACCGCCAGGTTTAGCACCTTGACCCACAACTATTTCAATAGCATCAGCTTTGCGTAGATCATCTGGATTCATACCATAGCGAGAAGGTAGTAGTTGATAAACGAGTTTAGATGAATGACCTCGTTCTTCTGGTGTCATGCCACCATCACCTGTAGTAGTGCTAGTTCCTACTGCATCTGCACCACGGCCTAATGCTTCTTTTGCGGGAGCAGATAATGCACCAAAGCTCATGCCTGCAATAGTAATTGGAATTTTTAACTCAATGGGTTTTTTGGCAAAACGCGTACCGATCGTAACATTTGTATCACATTTTTCCCGATAGCCTTCAAGAGGGTAACGCGACATGCTTGCGCCTAGAAATAGTAAATCATCAAACGAAGGTACATGACGCTTTGCCCCATAACCCCGAATATCATAAAGCCCTGTGTTTGCGGCACGTTGAATTTCTGCGATTACATGGCGAGGGAAGGTGGCAGATTCCTTAAGCCACGAGTTATTATCGTTTTGTTGTGACATAGATAAGGTTCTTTTAGTAAGCCTCTACGTTATCAATATTAAAATTATATAAATTTCGTGCAGATCCATAACGGCGAAATTCATTCACATTGAATTCGCTTAAATTTGCGCGAGAAAGTAATTCTTTTAGTTCTTTCTGGTGTTCTGCTTGCATGGGTTTTTCAATACAGTCTGCGCCTAAGCTGGCAACTTTACCGCGTATATATATCCTAGCTTCATATAATGAATCACCAAGCGCATCTCCTGCATCACCACAGACAACTAAACGACCTGTTTGTGCCATAAATGCACTCATATGACCGACATTACCTTTAACAACAATGTCTACGCCTTTCATAGAAATTCCACAACGTGAACTAGCATTACCCTCGATAACAAGTAATCCACCATGTGCTGTAGCCCCCGCGTACTGAGAGGCATTACCTTTAACCCAAACAATTCCCGACATCATATTTTCTGCAACACCAGGACCACAGTGTCCATTTATAGTTACCGTAGCTAGTTTGTTCATGCCTGCGCAGTAATATCCAACGTGTCCATCTACTAATATATGTAATGAAGCATCAATTCCTACCGCTATAGCATGGGCTCCATTGGTATTGGTAACTTTCCAGTTAGTTTGGTTGCTTGTGAGTTCAGAATTATGTAACGCTGAATTTAATTCGCGTAGTTCTGTCTGGCTTAAATCAAAATCAGTCATTTTTTATTTACGTTATGTTTATTTAATGTTTCCAGCTATAGATTTTTGCGGGTTCAGGTTCCCAACAATTTGAAGTTTTTGCACCAGGTAGTACAGCGATAGCACGATACTCAGATGCCATGGCAACCCAGTCATCAGTTTCGGCAATGATCGCAGGTTTGCAAGCTACTGGATCCCGCATTACTGCAAATCCATCTTTAGTTCCTACTGCAAACGTATAAAAACCGTCTAAGTCTTCAATTGCAGCTTCAAGTGCTTGATCTAAGCTGTCGCCTTGTTGTAATCGGTATGCGAGATAACCTGCAGCTACTTCGCTGTCATTATCTGTATGAAATACAATTCCTTCTTTTTGTAATGTTCTGCGTAAACGGTTGTGGTTTGATAATGAGCCGTTATGCACTAGACATAAATCTTCACCAGTAGAAAAAGGATGGGAATGATTAGTTGTGACCGCGCTTTCTGTTGCCATACGTGTATGCCCTAATGCATGGGTTCCCGTAAGCTCTTTAACATTAAATCGATTAATGATATGAGATGGTCGGCCTTTAGCCTTATAAATTTCAATTACACTTCCTGAACTGGTTAATGTAAGTTCAGGGTGATGGCTGCTTAGCCAAGTATTAATACCATCTTTCTTACCAGGTACAACGTAAGTTGCCTGATTTCCTCTAACTTCGAATTCAACTTTACCTTCATAATGCTGTTCTAAATCATGTGCTACTGCATTCCAGTCATATTCTAGGTTTATGCTCAGAAGTGTAATCTTGGTATGATTTTTGTCGGTTGGGTTTCTATATATAGCAATACCTGCACTATCAGGCCCGCGCTCACACATTTCATCTAGCATTTGCGCTAGATAGGTACCTAGTTCAGCCTCGATGTGTTTGGATTTTGCAAATAGACCTACGATTCCGCACATTTTTGTGAATATTCCCGAACTAGTAAAATATTACTATACGTAAAATAAGTTTACTGTCAATAAAATATTGAGAAGTCGGTAGATAGTTAAATATAAAATTAAAAAAGATAATTATCTATCTGATAATTAAGAAAATCTGCACTAAATTTTAGTGGTCGTTTGCAGCAATAAAGATGTAGTGTGGTGTATTTACTTAGCTTGCTGTGGCGTAATTAATTATTGCAAGCATTTCAATGGGTACTTTAATAAGTTTTTCTGGCCCATGCGGGACTTCACCTGAAAACATCAAAGAATCACCAGGCAGTAAAATATAAGTATTACTACCATGGCGATATTCTATTTTACCTTTGAGAATGTAGATAAATTCGGTTCCTTGATGTTGAAAACTAGGAAACACTTCACTTGCATCATCCATAGTAATCAAGAATGGTTCGAATGATTTAGATGGGCCTTGTTCATAGGCAAGCAATTGGTAGCTATGCCCATTTTTAGTTCCTCTTCGTACTACTTGCATGCCTTTGCCTTTTTTTACTAACTGCGCGCTGCCTTCTGGAACATCATAGTCTCTGAAAAATAAAGATATTGGCATACCTAAAGCTGTTGCTAGTTTTTCTAATGTGTCAAGGCTTGCAGAAACATCTCCTCGTTCAATACGGCTTAACATACCTGCGCTAATTCCTGCTAAATCAGAAACTTCATTAATTGTTAAATGATTAGAGTTTCTTTGCTCTCGTATTACATTGCCAATATGATTTTCAATTTTGAAAGATGTGGTGGTTGATGAATCAGATTTAGACTTTGAAGTTCGTTTTTGTTTTGAACGACTAATAGGCTTCTTTTTAATTGTTTGTTTTGGCATGGGATAATAATAATTATGTGTATTGAATTAAGCAGTTATTGTGTACGTAATAGTATTAAATCGTAGTAACAAGTTACTGCACAAATGCTGCAAACTCAATCAAATTTTTTATAGTTATATCAGGCGTGTACCCCCAAGGGTCTAAAACGTTACTCGAGTCGCGTTGTATCCATGCAGTACTTAAGCCTGCAGATTTGCCTCCAATAACATCAAAGGAATTACTAGATATAATCCAGCAGTTAGTTGGTTCTGAATTCGTTTTTGTAGCAAGTAGTTCATATACTTTTGGGTTTGGCTTGAAAGTTTGCAATTCATCTACGCTTATTATTTCTGAGATATGGTCGATTAAACCTGCATTAGATAATAATGTTTGTAGTGTTGATTTCACTCCATTCGAAAATGCTACTAAAGTATGGTTGCTTTTTTTTAGTAGTTCTAATGCAGATACAGAATCTGGGAATGCTTTAAGATTTGAATACAAATCAAGAAGACAGTTTTTCTCGTTGCTTGTAAGGCTTACGTTTAGATATTCAATTGTATACTGCATAGCTTGTTGAACACAAATATCAAAATTTTCATATCGGTTCATTAATCCACGGCGGAAGGTGTATTCGAGTTGCTTTTGTCTCCAAATTTCAGCGAATGGTTCTGCTTTCTTGCCAATTAGTTTCTGTAAATTGACACTAATATCAAATGGATCAACTAAAGTTCCGTATACATCAAATCCTATAGTTAATTTTTCATGTGGATTTGTTAAAGATTTTTTCATAATTTTGGTAAACAATCGTAATCACCCATGATATAAGCACAAAAGGTGCGGTTAATGAT
Organism: uncultured Thiotrichales bacterium; assembly: GCA_964486815.1. Taxonomy (GTDB): domain Bacteria; phylum Pseudomonadota; class Gammaproteobacteria; order UBA4575; family UBA4575; genus JABDMD01. Next base: position 88,857 of record CAZAOO010000004.1, on the reverse strand, counting down.
GGCCAACCCGATAGTATGAAAGTATGCATAACAAAAACAGTTAATACGATACCGGTCAATGGAAATATGATCGGCTTCATATTTTGTAAAGCGATAGCGGTTAAAACAGCGCTGAAACCATAAAGACCATTTTGAATATTAGTATCAGGGTAATTTAGTGATTGTGCCAATAGCCATGTTAATGTTGTTGCAACTAAAGCCCATATGAAACTAGATTTTGAGCAAAGCAAAATAGCTAATAACATTATTGCGCCAGTGATTCCGTTTCCCTGTATATATACCTGACCTACCGCTTCTCCAAGACCAGCTGTATGAATGTTGTCCGCGAAATTAAGAATGTCATTTGATGGTTTTAATTTTATTACATCCGCAAAGAGAATGATGACCCAGGTGATAAAAACAAAAGGTGCAGTAAATGCTGGTAGTTTTAGATATTTTGGGATCCATTGGGTTATAAATACGGATGCTATACAGCTCAAGATAAATACGATTACTGACATAGTTGCAGTTTGGAAAAAGTAGATATTTGCAATTCCTATTAATGTAGCGTTATAACCATAGATGCCTAAGGTTATATCTTTCCTGTTGAAGTTGAGAATATTTGCAGTCGCAGTACCAATAAATGCGCCAAATAAAGCACCTAGTGCCATTTTCCACGAGTGAATACCAATACTTGCTAAGATAATCAATCCTGATAGTGGGCAGTGTTGAACAATGACCTGGGCGATGCCAGACATTGTAAGCTTGAAAAAATTTACCACTTTAGGATATATATTTTTTATTAATGTAATTAGGCAATGATAGTTTCAATCTAATTAATATATAGCTATTGAATAATCTTTATCACTTGAATTAATAAAATTTATTAACAAGTGTATCACTAATGCTTTAAAATTTTAGCAGAGTGTTACTTAAAGGCAGACTAATGATCAAGTTGTCATGGAAAGTAGGTGTTTTATTTTCTAAAACTGGTGCTACATCAGTTATTGAGAAGACGCAATTAAATGCAACTTTGCTTGCCATTCGAGAAATAAATACTCGTGGAGGTGTGAATGGTAGGCGTATCGAGCCAATAGTTTATGACCCGGAATCCAACCCAGAGAAATTTCGACAACTAGCTAAACGTTTAATTACAAAAGACTCTGCGAAAATAATTTTTGGATGTTATATGTCAAGTGCTCGCAAGGCAGTTATCCCGATCGTGGAAGACTATAACGGATTATTATGGTACCCAACATTGTACGAAGGGTTTGAATATTCAAAAAATGTTATCTATACCGGCGCGACACCCAATCAAAACAGTATGTTCTTAGCGCGTTATTTGCTCAGTCAATATGGTAATCGTTTTTATTTTGTCGGATCTAATTATATTTATCCTTATGAATCAAATCGAATTATGAAAGATATTTTGCAATCTACAGGAGGGAAGGTAGTTGCAGAAAAATATCTTCCACTGGATGCAAATTATAAAGATATTGATCCTATATTGGTCGATATTCTAGAAAAACGTCCGAATGTGATATTCAGTACGATAGTTGGAGCTGCAACAAGTAAATTTTATAAAAGTTACTGGCGTGCAGGTTTGCAGCCAAGACAAATGCCTATAGCAAGTCTAACCACTAGTGAGGCAGAAGTAACTGCTATGGGCCATGAAGTTGGCGCAGGACATATTACAGCAGCGCCTTATTTTGAAACTGTAGATACTCCTGCTAATTTACTATTTGTAAACAGTTATAAAGCCATGTTTGGAGCATCAGAATGCACCAATGCATGTGCCGAAGCCGCTTATTTTCAAGTTAATCTTTTTGCAGATGTATTGCGCCGTGTAGGCACAATTGATACGGATATTGTGCGTACTGCGACACTTGGGACCATTTTTGATGCACCAGAAGGGACTATACAAATTGATCCCGATAATCATCATACCTATTTGTGGCCTAAAATTGGTCGAGTTGATGATCAAGGTAAGTTTCAAATTGTTGCTGAAACTTATGCACCAGTTAAGCCCGACCCTTATCTCGTTGATCTTGGTTCTGATAAAAGCTTGGATCGTATGCAATACTTTGAAAGTGAGTTAAATTAACGATGGCTTTAGAGATTTTAAAAGACTTGCGTAAATTGCGGGTGCTTGTTGTGCATCCTCAAGATCAACAAGGTGGCGATATCTGCCAGCATATTGAACGGATTGGTTGTAAAGTTCGAATGGTTTGGCCATGTCCAAATGATATTCATAACGATACTGATGTTGTTCTTTTGCAATCTTTACATGAGCATCCCTTCACTGAGAAACCATCATGGCTAAAAGATGAGAGGAATAGCCCTACCATAATTGCTATTGTTGATTATGAAAACCCAACAGTTTTACAGACCGTGTATGACATAGGTGCCCATGGAATTATCAATACACCGGTGCGTCCATTTGGATTATTGGCTAATTTAGTAATTGCAAGAACTCGTTGGCGAAAAGAATTGGTGTTGACTTCCAGAGTTGAAAAACTTGAGACTAAGTTAAGAAAGATTCATGCGGTCGAACATGCAGTTGCAATACTCGAGAGGGCGAATGATATTAGTCATGAACAAGCGTATGAATTTATTCGCAGTAGGGCCATGCAACGACGTTTAACCACAGAAGATATTGCTCAAGAGATTGTAAACGCTGATAAAACCTTAGAAGTTAATCTTAAATAAAACCTGTAAATACAAGTTTTAAGCAATAATATAAATAGCATTATGATTAAAATCACCCTTGACGTGTTCAATAAATTAGTCTAAAAAGTTAATTAACACATAGCATTCTAGCTAGTTAAAATTATACAGAACCAATAATGCTTCTGTAATTGAGAAGATTGGGCAAAAAAGCCCTCACGGATATTCTATATCTGCGAGGGCTTTTTTTATGCGTGTGAGAAATGTTGACCGAAAACATAACTAGTTTGAGGTTAAAAATATACTCGTAAAAACATGTCGTTTTTACACCTAACCTAAATATGGTGTGAATAGACGAGGAGGATAAATTATGTATCACGGTGATATATCAAGTAGTAAAGATGCAGTAGGTGTTGCAGTTGTCAACTACAAGATGCCACGTCTGCATACCAAAGCAGAAGTGCTCGATAATGCTCGCAATATCGCGAATATGATCGAAGGCATGAAAGTGGGATTACCAGGAATGGATTTAGTCATTTTCCCTGAATACAGTACGCATGGAATTATGTATGACGAAACCGAGATGTATGAAACTGCATCGAGCATTCCAGGCGATGAAACTGAAATATTTGCGGAAGCGTGTCGTAATGCAAAAGTTTGGGGTGTGTTTTCCTTAACTGGAGAACGTCATGAAGATCACCCTAATAAAGCGCCTTATAACACGCTAATTTTGATGAATGATAAAGGCGAAATTGTTCAGAAGTATCGCAAAATCATGCCGTGGGTGCCGATTGAAGGTTGGTATCCAGGAAATTGTACTTATGTCTCTGATGGTCCTAAGGGTTTAAAGATTAGTTTGATAATTTGTGACGATGGCAATTACCCTGAAATTTGGCGTGATTGTGCAATGAAAGGTGCAGAGCTAATAGTCCGTTGCCAAGGCTATATGTATCCATCAAAGGATCAACAAGTCCTGGTTGCAAAAGCTATGGCATGGATGAATAACACCTATGTCGCAGTTGCAAATGCTACTGGATTTGATGGAGTGTATTCTTACTTTGGTCATTCGGCCATCGTTGGATTTGATGGACGTACATTAGGTGAATGTGGTGAAGAAGATATGGGTGTTCAATATGCCAATTTATCGGTTTCACTAATTCGTGATGCACGCAAGAATCAGCAATCCGAAAACCATCTGTTCAAACTTTTGCATCGTGGCTACACCGGAAAAATTAATTCAGGTGAAGGTGACACAGGTGTTGCAGAATGTCCGTTTGATTTTTACAAAAAATGGATTACAGATCCTGAAGCTGCACGTGAAATGGTGGAATCCATTACCAGAACCACAGTGGGCACAGAAGAGTGTGAAATTGAAGGCATTCCAAACCCTAAGACCCACAGATAGTTTTGCATATAGTTTTGTAAAAAGTAAGGTGAAGGCTTATTTGTGTCTTCACTTTACTTTTTCTTAATAATAATGCGCATTTTAAATTCGCTGAAATTTTTGAGTACATAGTGAGTGCATGGGTATGAATCTTGATGATTATTTAATTACGGAAGAGCCTTACTACTCTCCTACTCATAACGAAATTCAGTTGTTTGAGGCGGCATATGCAAACCGTATGCCGATGATGCTTAAAGGCCCCACTGGCTGTGGCAAAACACGTTTTGTGGAATACATAGCATGGAAACTTAAAAAACCACTGATTACTGTTTCTTGTCATGAAGATATGACCGCTTCGGATCTGGTGGGGCGCTATTTACTCGATGCTGATGGTACGGTTTGGCATGATGGCCCATTAACCTTAGCGGTGCGCCATGGTGCAATTTGTTACTTAGATGAAATTGTTGAAGCCAGGCAAGATACCAGCGTGGTGATTCATTCCTTAACAGATAATCGACGTATTCTTTCATTAGAGAAGAAAAATGAAGTCATCAAAGCTAATAAAGATTTCCAAATAGTAATTTCTTATAATCCTGGTTATCAAAGTGTATTAAAAGATTTGAAAGAATCAACTAAGCAAAGATTTGGAGCAATAGATTTTGATTATCCTAAAGCTGAAGACGAAGCGAAAATTATTACACATGAATCTGGTATAGATATGAAAACTGCTGCCAAACTTGTGAAAATTTCTGAACGTTCTAGAAATTTAAAAGGCCATGGTTTAGATGAGGGCGCATCCACACGTATGTTAATTTACGCAGCGCAACTTATATCCAAGGGGATTCCTTTAGAAGAAGCCTGCGAAGTGGCGTTAGTTTTGCCGATTACAGATGATCTCGATATTCGTAATGCATTGAGTTCGGCAATTGCAGCATGCGCGTGAGGTGATACTTTGGCTGCCTCCACGACGCGAGGAAAGTATGCAATTTCTTCGCATTCCTTAAAACCAGGACAAGAGCCTGTAAAAGAACCAGGAGACCCCGATGCGCGTCTAGCTTTTCTTATTAATGAAGCAAAACATCAATTTCCAAATGAATATTTCCCGCTTTGGGAAGCTGCTTGCAATAAACTTTCACATGCTGGTTATGGTGCTTTAATACCTCTTTCTTATGCACGCCATTCTCCAAAATTAGTTAAACTATTAAATCCTGAAGCAGCAATTAATTTAGCGCCAACGGTTTCGTTAACTGCAATTAAAGTTAATCGAGCTGCAGCAGAATTGTTGCCAAAATCTGCAGTGCATGCGGCGCATGAATTAAAATCTATACAGGCATTTACTTTTTGGCTAAAGACTATTGAAGAAATAATCTATAACGCCCCCGAATCTTTGCTGGCGGTTCTAGAACGCACACAAAAGATTGTTTCTACCTTAACGCCTGATCAATTTAAATCTTGGGTGCTAACTGGGTTGCGCTCAACCGGAGATGATACCTTACGTCAAATTAGTTATTTTAATTTTACTGACCCTGAATCAGAAAAGTGGTTTAGACACGAAGCAGGTGATGTTGTTTTCACTGATCTTGATCGTCGTTTAAAGCTTTATTTGATTTCTCTTTGGAGTTTACGCCCACCAATTCGAGATCTTCCAGTGTCTACATCACCATTATCGTTAAGGAGAATTTCAATTAGTAATGGGGTAGTGAGGGTTCCCGAAGTGTTTCCAGGTTTTCATGGTGAACAAGCTGAGAAAATCTTTCGTGCAGGGCTTGCGCATGTAGGCGCACACTTGGTGCATTCAACTACGATATTTCCATTAGGTGAGCTAAAACCTATACAAGTAGCCTTGGTTTCGTTACTTGAAGATGCTCGTGTTGAGTATCTGGCGATGCAATCCTTTCCAGGTTTGCAAAAACTTTGGCAGCCATTTCATATTGCAAAACCTAGTGGACCAAAACTAGTGCCACTGTTATTAACACGACTCGCACGTGCACTTATCGATAAGCAATATAAAGACAAAGATGGTTGGGTGCAAAAGGGCCGTGACATGTTTTTTGATCCGCAAAATGACATCACGAATCCAGCTATGTGCCGAAAGATCGGGGTGCTTTTAGGTAATGATTTAGGTCAGTTACGTGCACAATTTAATGCTAAAACTTATGTCGTAGAACCTGCTTATAGAGACGATAATATGGGCTTGTGGGACTTTGGAGATCAACAAGATCAGGAAGAAGATAATGAAGGAGTCTTTATCGAAGCTATGCACATGGATCGTGAAGAAGTCGAAGATGATTCTTCTAGTGAGCAAGATAAAAAGGAAAATGATGAAGATGAGCAACAATATCATGCACGAGAAAGTACAGATTCAGAACAAAGAGAATCCGAAGTTGCCGTACGTTATCCAGAATATGATTACTTAACCGGGTCTGAGCGACCAAACTGGGCCTGTGTGTTGGAATATTTTCCTGATTTTGGAAATGCATATAAAATTGAGAGAATTCTAGAAAAACATAATAATCTTGTTAATCGAATAACAAATTTAATTCAAACCGCTAAAGTAAGTTTGCCAGAACGGTTGCATCATCAAAGTGTAGGTGAGTCTTTAGATCTAGATGCTTGTATTAATGCAGTTATTAGTCGCAGGATGGATGATACACCTGATCCTAGAATTTACAGTACTACTGAACGAAAACATCGTGATTTATCAGTCATGGTATTGTTAGATATTTCTAACTCAACCAATGATAAAGTTCAAGCTTCAGGTGCATCAATATTAGAACTTGAAATTCAGGCCACTAGTTTGCTTGCCTATGCAATGTCTGAATTAAATGACCCATTTGCTATTGCTGCATTTTGTTCCGATGGCAAAGAAGATGTGCATTATTATCGTATAAAAGATTTCAATTCTCCCTATGACAGCACAGCACGTGCTTATTTGGCAGGTTTACAGGGTAAATTATCAACCCGGATGGGTGCAGCTATGAGGCATGCCACACGCGATTTAGTGGCGCAACGCACCCATAGAAGGTTGTTGCTGGTAATTTCTGATGGTGAACCTTCAGATATAGATGTCGAGGATCAACAATACTTGGTTGAAGATGCGCGAAAGGTTGTGCGGTCTATTTCACGTTTAGGTATAGATACTTTTTGTGTGGGTCTGGATGCAGGTGGAGATAATTATTTACACAAAATTTTTGGCAGAAAAAATGTAGCAGTAATTGATAAACTGGAACACTTGCCCGAAAAGTTACCTATGCTGTATCTTCGATTAACTGCATAATTAATCTAACTAAAAGAATAATAAGTCTAAAGGAGAAATGCTATGTCAACAGATAAAGTTTATCCTGTACCAGCATCAGTTTCGTCAACTGCACATATAGATGCGGCAAAATATGAATCAATGTATCAGGCTTCAATTGAAAATCCCGAAGTATTTTGGGCAGAGCAGGCAGATAAATTTGTTACCTGGTATAAGAAATGGGACAACGTACTAGATTGGGATTATAGCAAAGGACATATTCGTTGGTTTGAAGGTGCTAGATTAAATGTTTCATATAACTGCATTGACCGACATCTAGATACACGAGGAGATCAGACTGCAATCATCTGGGAAGGTGATAAACCCAATGATGATAAAAAATTCAGTTACAGAGAATTGCATCAAGAAGTATGCAAACTATCAAACGTTTTAAAATCTCGCGGCGTTAAAAAAGGTGATCGTGTATGTATTTACATGCCGATGATTCCTGAAGCAGCTTTTGCAATGCTGGCATGTACTCGCATAGGTGCAGTGCATTCAGTTGTGTTTGGTGGTTTTTCACCAGACTCATTGCGTGATCGTATATTAGATTCAGATTGCCAAACGGTTATAACAGCAGATGAAGGTGTTCGTGGTGGCAAGCCAGTACCATTAAAAGCCAATACAGATAAAGCATTAGAAGAGTGTCCTAATGTGAGCACTGTATTAGTTGTAAAGCGTACAGATGGCAATATAAGTTGGAATGATTCACGTGATTGTTGGTATCACGAACAGATTTCAACTGTGACAGATGTATGTGAGCCTGAGCATATGGATGCTGAAGATCCAATGTTTATTTTGTATACCTCAGGATCAACCGGAAAACCAAAAGGGGTTTTACATACTACTGGGGGTTACCTCTTATATGCAGCTATAACTCATAAATACGTATTTGATTATCAAGATGGAGAGGTCTATTGGTGTACAGCCGATGTAGGTTGGGTAACCGGGCATACTTATATTCTTTATGGGCCGCTGTGTAATGGTGCGATCACGGTTATGTTTGAAGGTGTTCCAAATTACCCTGATGGCAGCCGTTTTTGGCAAGTTTGTGATAAGCACAATGTTGCTAGTTTTTATACAGCGCCTACAGCTCTACGTGCATTAATGAGTTTAGGTGATGATGCGGTTAAGAAAACCAGTCGTAAAAGTCTGCGTTTGTTAGGTACTGTCGGGGAGCCTATCAATCCAGAAGCGTGGGAGTGGTATTACCATATTGTCGGAGATGGCCGTTGCCCGATTGTTGATACTTGGTGGCAAACTGAAACTGGCGGCCACATGATTACGCCATTACCGGGTGCAACTGATTTAAAACCTGGTTCTGCCAGTAAGCCTTTCTTTGGAATTCAACCGGCAATTGTTGATGAAAATGGTAAGGAGCTGGAAGGTGTGTGCCAGGGTAACTTAGTCATTAAATTTCCATGGCCAGGTCAAATGCGTTCTGTGTATGGGGATCATAAACGTTTTATAGAAACCTATTTTTCACAATATCCTGGAATGTATTTTTGTGGTGATGGATGTAAACGTGACGCCGATGGTTATTATTGGATTACGGGTCGTGTCGATGATGTGCTAAATATTTCTGGCCATCGTCTAGGCACTGCAGAAGTTGAAAGTGCCTTAGTGTTGCATGCAAAAATTGCGGAGGCAGCAGTAGTGGGTTACCCGCATGATATTAAAGGTCAGGGTATTTACGCATATGTAACACCTATGTCTGGAGTTGAAACAAGTGAAGCGTTAAAAGCAGAGTTAGTACAACTGGTGCGCAAGGAAATTGGGCCCTTTGCAAAACCGGATATTATTCAATGGGCGCCTGGCCTACCAAAAACCCGTTCTGGGAAAATTATGCGACGTATATTAAGAAAAGTTGCAGAGAATGATATTGATAATCTGGGCGATATTTCTACACTTGCTGATCCGTCAGTGGTGGACGAAATTATTGCCAATCGCGCAAATATTTAAGAAAAATTATAATGCTAAGTTATTAAAAATCAGAGGCTTATAAATTTTCCTGATCATTAGCTGGCCGTTTGTCGTCTTAAATACACCACTTAGCTCTATTTGTGAATATCAATTAGTTTTCTCTGCTATTTCTATGTCTTCCATTGGAGTTGGAGGCTTAAGAGTCATGCAAATAATAGACTCAGTTTTATCGATCTCGAATTTAAAATTAGGTATTGCAGCTATTGCGATCCTGTTGTTGGTGCTGTGGGGATTTAATGTTGTGCGTAGAATGCGTAGCAACATTTTAATTGCAAAAAATCATAGAGCAAGAAACAGAGAAGAACTACAACGAATTAAAGAACTGCGTGAAAATTATAAGCAGGATATATCAATATTTCTAAATTCCTACCGAAATGATATATCTACCAAACTAGCTGAAAGTAAAGCGGAGAACGGCTTATTCATATTTTGGAGTGGTGTAGAGGATATATACAACAAGTTTGCGAGTGACACATCGCAAATAAATAAGCTACCTAATAAAGAAGAGCGGATTGCAATTCGTAGTTTTTATACTGAATCAAAGGCATTTTTAGATGGTATTTTATATAACAATTATTTGTTAAAAAAATATCAGTACTTGCACTGTAAAGTTAAGACGACTACTGCAACTTCAAAAGAAGTAAGGGAAGTGGATGATGTTGCGCTCCAAATGTCCAGATTGGGTGCTCAGTTGCAACAACAACATCATGAATTACTAAATAGTTTGCAATCAGTTAGAGCGTATTACTAGAAACAAATCTATTTGAAGTTATCGCGTCTCTTGCGAGCTTCTTGTAACAACTCTTTTTTCGCTTCAATTCTTGCTTTGGAATTACTATCGATACCGTTTGCTCGCAATGACAACTGTATTTGTTCCATTGCTGTCTCGTATTGACCATGTGCAGCATAATAGTCACTTAATGACTCGTGACTGCGCCATGGTATGTTTGCCTTGCTTGCAACTTTGGCTTTCAACTTATCAAATAAAGGATTATTTGGGTTGGAATTATCGAGTTGATCAAGTTTTTGTAAAGCAAGTTGAGGGTTTCCATTCTCTGATAATGCAGTCGCTAAATAATATTTTATGGATGGGTTGCTTGGGTATATTTGTTCCAAAGTTGCTAATAGTTTTTCCGCTTGCGAGAATTGTCCATCAGCAATTAGTATTTGTGCGTTTGCTAATTTGATGGTTAATTCATTATCAGCATGTAATGAAATTAGTTTTAGCTGTTGTAAAGCTTGTTGATTTTTGCCTGTGCGGCTTAAGCTAAGTGCATATATATATGTTTCTGTATCGCTTAAATTTCCGGGTGTTGTGTTCTTTTTTCTATAAAAATCAACTAACTGACTAGGGCTAGTGGAAATTGCGATAGCGCGGGCTTTAGCATAATCAAAATGAATCGTGTTGGATGTGAATGAGCCGCTATATTGGTTTGCTCGAGACTTTGATTCACTTATTCGATTTGAAGTTAGCGGGTGTGAGCTAAGAAACTCCGGGATCTTGCCGCGGTTAAGTTGTGTATGTTTATTTAATCTCTCAAAAAATGCTGGCATGCCTTGCGGATCAATATTTGCATCGACTAAAAACTGCATCCCTACACGATCTGCTTCTTGCTCAAAACTTCGTGAGTAAGCAAGTTGCCGTTCTTGTAAACCGGATTGTGTTGTGATAATTGCGGCTTGCCCCAATTCACCACCTCCGTATGCAGCAGCTAAAATTGATCCTAGAAGCGTAAGTGCAGAAATTACACTGAATGACTTTGCATTAGCAAAATTACGAGCAATATGGCGTTGTGTTACATGGGCAATTTCATGAGCAAATACACTAGCCACTTCACTCTCTTTTTCGCTCAATGTTAAGAGGCCGGTATTGATGGCCACAATACCTCCCGGCAAGGCAAATGCGTTGACATCTGTGTTGTTTATCAAGATAAAAGTAAATGGAAAGTTAGAATCAATGCTTGCGGAGGTAATTCTTGTTCCTAGGGAATGGATATATTGACTTAGCTCCGGGTCGTTAGATACTGGAAGATGGCCGCGTACTTGAGAAATAAGTATTTGGCCTAATTCAATTTCTTTGGAGATGCTGAGCTCTGCACTTGCAGGACCACTAATATCAGGTAAATTATTATCAGCTAATGATATTTGCGATGTAACTACAAAAATAAAGCTGAATAAAACGTAGCCAATGTTTTTTCGATGTAAAGATGCTTTCAACAGCCATGTTTGTAGGTTATGCATATATATTAAGACTGGTTCATGACCAATTCGTTTGCAATATTGTAACGTTTATTCAATCAGATACTGATTTATATATATAACCATATCTAAGTTATGGTTGTATTATTGTCTTTACAACATATATTAAAATATAATGATATTATAATATGATTTGTGGCTTTGGGCTGAAGCGCCCATAGGCTACTATTGTGAACGTATTTCTAAGGAGTTTTAAAGATGTCTGAGTTTGATCAAGAGTTAGATGCATGTGGCTTAAATTGCCCGTTACCAATTTTACGTGCCAAAAAAGCGCTGTCTGGTATGGAATCTGGCAAAGTGTTACATATTATTGCTACTGACCCTGGCGCAGTTAAAGATTTTGAGGCATTTGCAAAGCAAACTGGAAATGACCTTTTAGATTCTAAAGAGAATGACGGGAAGTTTTATTTCCATATAAAGAAGAAGTAATAAAATAACTATAAATATTTGTTAAGTTAGTTACGGCGGTCTAGCCATAACTAAACAATCTTAGTTACCCGCTTCGAAACTAAAGAATCAATATGCTCTAGCTGACTAGCTGGAGCATATTTTTTATTGATAATAAAAAATACAAAACAGTTATTGCTTAATGCGACATATTATTTCGATACTATTAGAAAATGAGGCAGGTGCTCTATCCAGAGTTTCAGGCTTGTTTTCAGCGCGTGGTTATAATATTGAATCGCTAACCGTTGCACCAACTGATGATTCAACTGTTTCACGAATTACCGTTATTACAGAAGGTAGTGATGAGGTTATTTCGCAAATAGTAAACCAACTAAACAAATTGGTAGATGTAGTAAAAGTGCTCGATTTAACAGCTGATAAGCATATTGAGCGTGAAGTGTTATTGTTAAAATTACATGATAACGAAGTTGCGAAAGCGGCTATTGAAACGTTAACGAACGAATATAAAGGTCGGGTTGTAAGTGACTCGAATGACGCAATTATCATTGAGATAACCGGTGTGGGTGAAAAGCTTGATCGTGCTATTAAAGCAGTACCATCAGAAATAGTTTTTGAGCTTGTGCGTTCAGGTGCGCTTGGAATTGCTACAGGGAAACAAATTTTAAAAATAGAGTCTATGCGATAAATAATATTAGATAGACTTTTGACGGCTTAGTAAACGGAGAATAAGCATGAATATTTATTATGATAAAGACGCTGACCTTTCAGTAATAAAAGGTAAGCAAGTTGCCATTATTGGTTATGGTTCACAAGGTCATGCGCATGCCAACAATTTGCAAGATTCTGGTGTAAAAGTGGTAGTAGGGTTGCGTGAAGGTTCTTCATCATATACTAAAGCTAAAAATGCAGGAATCACTGCTAAATCTATTGAAGATGCAGTAAGTTCATCGGATATCGTAATGGTATTAGCGCCAGATGAACATCAGGCTGCGTTATATAAAGAGTCAATAGAGCCAAATATTAAGCATGATGCAACACTGGCATTTGCGCATGGCTTTAATATACATTTCAAAGGTATTAAACCACGTGAAGACTTGGATGTAATCATGATTGCGCCAAAAGGGCCTGGTCATTTGGTGCGTTCTACTTATACTCAAGGTGGCGGTGTACCAACGTTGGTTGCAGTGTCCCAGGATTCATCAGGTAAAGCTAGAGAGACAGCTATTTCGTATGCTTCAGCGAATGGTGGTGGTCGTGCTGGAATTATTGAAACCACTTTTAAAGAAGAAACTGAAACAGATTTGTTTGGTGAGCAAGCAGTATTATGTGGTGGAGCAACAGCATTAGTACAAGCGGGCTTTGAGACATTAACCGAGGCGGGTTATGCCCCTGAAATGGCTTATTTCGAATGTTTGCATGAGTTAAAGCTAATTGTAGATCTGATGTATGAAGGAGGTATCGCAAATATGCGTTATTCAATTTCTAATACAGCAGAGTATGGCGATTTAACACGTGGACCAAGAATCGTAACAGATAAAACTAAAGCTGAGATGAAGAAAATATTAACTGAAATTCAAGCAGGTGACTTTGCGAAAGAATTTATTAATGAGTTCGCAACCGGCGCTAAAAATATGCAGTCACTTCGTAAAAAAGGTCAAGATCATCCTATTGAAGAAGTTGGTGCAAAATTACGTGGCATGATGCCGTGGATCGGTGCCAATAGAATTGTAGATCAAACTAAAAACTAGTAATACATTATGCATGACACCTGCTGTCATGGATTAAAATCATGATACCAATTGCTAAAGAAGTACGCGTACTTTTAATAGCAATTGGTATTGCCTTAGCATTAATTCATAACAAGTATTATCCAAGCTTCATCTGGTTGGCCTGGTTAAGTTATCTTGTCTTATTATTTTTATTTAGAGATTTTAGCCGAACTGTTCCTTCACAGCCTTTAGCACTTGTTAGTCCGATCGATGGCAAGGTTGTAAAAGTTGAGGAAGTTTATGACCCGTATCTTAAGAGGGTAGCTCAATGTATTCATCTCAAGCAGAATATATTGGGTGAATATAATGTTCATAGCCCTTGTGAAGCTAAGCTGGAAAATCTATGGGTGATCTCTCCTACAGAGCCATCATACTCCCAACTTGCGTTACTACTACATACTGATGAAGATGATGAGGTAATTATTGCGGCCAACCTTAAGTCAATTTTCCGTCACGCTACGTGTTCTATGAGTGTTGGTGAGAAGTTAGGGCAAGGGCAGCGATGTGGTTTTATGGCGTTTTATTGTAAGATTCAAATCTATCTTCCTCCGTCTGCTCATATAACCATAAAGGTAGGACAATCGGTTCGCGCTGGCAGTGACAAATTGGCAGAATTCGTTCATGAGAATACAAACTAGCCTGGCATTATGAGTGATATAAAACAAAAGCCACGTAAAGGTATTTACCTATTACCCAATCTGCTTACAACGGCTGCGCTGTTTGCGGGTTTTTACGCGATTATTGCATCAACGGCTGATCAATTTGAGCATGCTGCAATAGCAATAGTAGTAGCTATGTTGTTAGATGGTTTTGACGGACGTGTTGCGCGTATGACGCACACAACTACTGAGTTTGGTTCTCAGTATGACAGTCTCTCAGACATGGTTTCATTTGGTGTAGCCCCAGCATTGGTGATGTATTTTTGGGCCTTAGTACATTTTCAAGGCTATCCTGTGATGTCCAAACTAGGCTGGTTAGCTGCATTTTTTTATACCGCTGCGGCTGCTTTACGCTTGGCTAGATTTAACACCCGTATTGGTGAGGACAATAAAAAATTTTTCCAGGGTTTGCCTAGTCCTGCGGCAGCGGCTGCAATGGTTGGATTTATCTGGGTATGTCATGATTTACACTTGTCGCGTGCGGATTTTGCAATTCCTGCGATGATTGTCACGCTATTGTTGGGGGCCGCTATGGTGAGCAACTTTAGTTACTATAGTTTTAAAGATATTAGCCCTAGCGAACGTGTGCCATTTTATGCCTTACTAGCCATAGTTATGGGCTTCATCTTGGCATCGCTTGATACACCAAAATTCTTTTTTGCATTATTTGCAATGTATGCCTTATCTGGTCCCGTAACTCATTTGATTCGATTAAGACGAAAACGTCAGCTACGTATAGACACGGCTGAGAATTCTCAAAATATAGTGTCAAATTCAGACAAGGAAAATCCAAGCGGTTCTTAAAGCTAGCCAAATTTCGGTATTTGCTTGCCGCCGGTAATTAAACTATAGAAAAATGCAACACTTCCAGCTATATTCAACGCATGAGTAAAATGTTTTCACCATATACGCGTTATGAAACTGAGGTAGCTTTCAGCTCTTCAGAATCTGATATAGCGCACCTGCCTTTATTCCAACTGCCGCAGTAGCGGCTTATCCAAGCCTGGCGAGGCGAAACGTTCAATTATTAATAATCTCATTCTACTTTTGCTAGATATTTTGCTTATATATTTGCTAATCATTTATAAAGGTTTTCCAGTAAAGAATTTCCGGTAAAGATTTTATAAGCCAGATTCTATAGAATTCAGTAAATCTAATGCACGAAACAGAATGAGACAGATCTTGTGTTAACACTAACAATTTGTGTGTTTATTTAGGAGCAGTACGGTGGCAAGCAAAGAAAAATTAATTATTTTTGATACGACCTTACGTGATGGTGAGCAATCTCCAGGCGCATCCATGACGCGTGATGAAAAAGTCAGAATTGCTAAATCTCTAGAGCGAATGAAAGTAGATATTATTGAAGCAGGTTTTCCAATGGCGAGCGTGGGGGATTTTGAATCCGTTCGGGCAGTGGCCTCTGCTGTGAAGGATAGTACGATTTGTGGTTTGGCCCGTGCGTTAAACAATGATATTGATCGCGCAGGAGAAGCACTTAAATCTGCAAACTCTGCAAGAATTCATACTTTTATTGCTACATCTCCTATTCATATGAAAAGTAAATTACGTATGACTGAAGATCAAGTGGTTGAGCAAGCTATTGCTGCAGTGAAACGTGCTAGAGGTTTTACAGACAATGTTGAATTTTCTCCAGAAGATGCCGGGCGTTCGGAATTTGATTTCTTATCTAGAGTTATCGAAGAAGTTATTAAGGCAGGTGCAAATACAATAAATATTCCTGATACAGTTGGCTATAATCTACCACACCAGTTTGGAAGTTTGGTAGGGCGTTTAATCGAGAATGTGCCTAATTCTGATCAAGCTGTTTTCTCTGTACATTGTCATAATGATCTTGGTTTGGCAGTGGCGAATTCATTATCTGCGGTATTGCATGGTGCGCGACAAGTTGAATGTACCATTAATGGTTTAGGTGAAAGAGCAGGCAATGCTTCTTTAGAAGAAGTAGTGATGTCTGTGCACACTCGCCAAGATGTATTTACATGTAAAACCGGTCTTGATACCACACAAATTGTTCCAACATCGCGCATGGTATCTACCATTACAGGTTTCCCAGTGCAACCGAATAAAGCCATAGTCGGTGCGAATGCATTTGCACATGAATCAGGTATACATCAAGACGGTGTGCTTAAAGCGCGAGAGACGTATGAAATAATGCGCGCTGAAGATGTGGGATGGGCGGCTAATAAAATTGTACTAGGAAAACATTCAGGACGTAATGCCTTTAGAACGCGCTTAGATGAATTGGGTGTTAATTTTGATAACGAAGAAGACTTAAATAAGGCTTTTTCTAATTTTAAAGATTTGGCTGATCGTAAGCATGAAATCTATGATGAAGATTTACATGCGCTAGTTTCAGATACTACTTATGTAGACAATGAATATTGCAAGTTAGTTACATTAACTGCACATTCAGAATCAGGAAAAACACCGCATGCAGAAATTACACTATCTGTTGATGGAGAAGAGAAAACAGCTTCTTCAGATGGAGGTGGCCCGGTAGATGCTACGTTTTGTGCAATAGAAGAAATAGTTTCTAGCCAAGCACAATTGCAATTGTATTCAGTAAATAACATAACGACGGGGACTGATTCACAAGGCGAAGTAACGGTACGTTTACAAAAAGCAGGAAGGATAGTAAATGGCCATGGTTCAGATACTGATATCGTGATGGCATCTGCAAAAGCATACTTGCATGCTTTAAATAAGCTAGTAGTGCCTGATGAGAAACAACATCCTCAACATCACGTATAAAAATTAAAGATATGAATGAAGAAAAGCGTCTTTATTACCTGGATCAAATGGGTATACAGGCGTGGGTTTCTCAAAATGCTGTTGAGCTACAAGATAAAAGTCTCGAGGCCACCAATGCAGGTTTTATTCGGGATAGTAATAATACTCAAAAAACCATTGATTCGAATATTAATTCAAGCAGCTTGGAAGAACTAAAAATAGCGGTTTCAAAGTGCACTCAATGCGAATTGTACCGAACACGTACACAAACTGTATTTGGCGTTGGCCATCCAGCCGCTGAATGGTTAATTATTGGAGAAGCCCCAGGTGCAGATGAAGATCGACTAGGTGAGCCATTTGTTGGTAAGGCAGGGCAGTTATTAACCAGTATGCTGCGTGCTATGGGCTTAGCGCGAGAAGAGGTATTTATTGCGAATGTTTTAAAATGTCGGCCACCGAATAATCGTGATCCTCAGTCAAATGAAATTAGCAGTTGCAGTTCATTTTTGAGTAAACAAATCGAGCTTATTCGACCTAAAATTATTTTGGTAGTGGGTAGAATTGCTGCACAATCATTATTAAATGTGGATACGCCAATCGGGAAAATGCGTGGTAAAAAGTATACGTATCAAGATACTGGTATACCGGTAATAGCGACCTATCATCCAGCTTATTTATTACGTAGTCCGCAGCAAAAGCGTAAGGCCTGGGATGATTTAAAATTTGCTCTTAATGTATATTCACAGTAGATAAAGAACCATCAAACTGGAGAATCTAACTAGATATCGGCTTTTTTATTATATTTATGCATAATTTAGAGTGAATTAATTACACTAAACCTTATGAGCGCAGTATTTGAATCTCCTACAGAGACCTATCGTCTAATGACCGCTCATGATCTTGCTGCGGTTATGGAAATTGAGTGTCGCAGCTACCAATTTCCTTGGACAGAAGGAATATTTCATGACTGTATGCGATTCGGCTATTCATCCTGGGTAACGGAAATTGATCGTGCCATTGTTGGCTATGCAGTCATGTCAGTGGCCGTTCAAGAATGCCACTTACTCAATATCTGTGTGGATCCTAAATTTCAAGGCCAAGGCATTGGTAGAAGGTTATTGCTGGAACTGTTAGCTATAGCAAGGTCACGTGAGGCTGATACAGCATTTCTGGAGGTTAGACCAAGTAATGTGCAAGCACTATCCTTGTATTTTTCTGAAGGATTTAATGAAATAGGTACTAGAAGGGACTATTATCCTGCAAGAATTGGTAGCGAGGATGCAGTTATTCTCGCTAAAGTCCTTAATTAAAATCTTGCTAAATTAAGTATATTTTATTCTTTCCTGTAGTAACGATCACCGTTTCGCTATAATCGCGCGCTTTCGCGCAAATAAAATACTCATTTAAATTCTCGGAATTATTCCAAAACTATCCCAAAATTATTATTGTGAACGAACACCAGCTACAAACCGCAAAACGTCGAACCTTTGCTATAATCTCGCATCCGGATGCGGGGAAAACTACCATAACTGAAAAGCTATTGCTTTTTAGTGGTGCAATCCAGTTGGCCGGTTCAGTAAAAGGCCGAAAAGCTGCACGTCACGCAACATCTGATTGGATGGAAATGGAGAAACAGCGTGGAATCTCTATTACCAGCTCTGTAATGCAGTTTGATTATAAAGGTTGCATTGTTAATCTATTGGATACACCGGGCCACGCAGACTTTTCTGAAGATACCTATCGTACACTTACCGCAGTCGATTCTGCTTTAATGATAATTGATAATGCAAAAGGTGTAGAAGAACGAACAATTAAATTAATGGAAGTATGCCGCTTACGTGATACACCCATAGTTACGTTCATCAATAAGCTTGATCGAGGTGGTCGAGAACCGATTGAGTTATTAGATGAAGTCGAAAGCGTATTAAAAATAAAATGTGCACCGATTACTTGGCCAATTGGAATGGGTAAGTTATTTAAAGGTGTTTTCAACTTATTGGACAATTCTGTACATCTCTACAATCCTAATCATCAGGGGAAAATTCAGACAGGTGAGATTATTGAAGAGCTAGATAATCCACGTTTAGATGAATTACTGGGTGATCAAGCCCAAGAGTTGCGAGATGAAATTGAGCTGGTTCAAGGTGCGAGCCATGAGTTTGATCAAGGGGCGTACTTAAAAGGTGAAATGACACCAGTATTCTTTGGTTCTGCAATAAATAATTTTGGTGTAGCTGAACTATTGGAAAAATTTGTTGAATATGCTCCTGCTCCTCAACCAAGAGAAGCCAGTATTACGGAAACTGAGACTAGAGATGTTTTTGCTGATGAGGAAAAATTCTCAGGATTTGTATTTAAAATTCAGGCAAATATGGATCCTAATCATCGTGACCGGCTGGCTTTTTTGAGAATATGCTCGGGTAGTTTCCAAAAGGGAATGAAATTACAGCACGTACGATTGAATCGTGATGTTAAAATAAGCGATGCATTGACCTTTATTGCAAAGGATCGTGAGCTTGTTGATCGTGCTTATCCAGGGGATATCATTGGTCTGCATAACCATGGGACGATTCGCATTGGTGACTCATTCACACAAGGAGAGAGACTGGCATTCACCGGTGTGCCAAACTTTGCACCTGAATTATTTCGTCGTGCACAGCTTAAAGATCCTTTAAAAATGAAAGCATTACAGAAAGGTCTTATACAACTTTGTGAGGAAGGTGCAACACAGCTTTTTCGCCCGCTAACCAATAATGATCTGATATTGGGTGCCGTCGGCATACTTCAATTTGAAGTTGTTCAACACCGCTTAAAACACGAATATAATGTTGAATGTCAATTTGAGCCCGTCAATGTTCAAACGGCTCGTTGGGTAACATGTGAAGATGAGAAAGAGTTTCTCAAGTTTAAGAACAAGACGGAGACCAACCTGGCCTTGGATCATGGTGACGAATTGGTCTATATCGCACCAACTCGAGTAAATCTTCAAATGGCATTAGAAAAATGGCCGAAAATAGAATTTCGAGCTACACGCGAACATAGCAATATGTCAGAGCAATAATTATCACAATAATTACCTAAACGGTTACCTATTTTGACTCGATCCAGCAAAGATCGCATTTATGCTAGTAAGCAAGACAAAGTTGATAAATTTGTCTTTGATCAGAATGTTGCAGATGTGTTTCAAGACATGATCCAGCGTTCAGTGCCGGGCTATACTGCACTCAATCAGCTTTTACCTATTGTTGCCAATCAATTTATCCAAGAAAACTCTAGTATATATGATTTAGGTTGTTCATTAGGAGAAGCTTCTATTTCTATAGCAAATGCTACTACTTATAAGAACATCAAAATTCATGCGGTTGATAATTCATCTGCAATGATTGAGCAACTTGAAAATAGGCTTAAGGAAATCAAACTAAATGTTCCTATAGCGCTTTTACATAAAGATGTATCAGATGTGGATATCAATAATGCTTCATTTGTTGTTTTAAATTACACGCTTCAGTTTATAGATCGCTCTAAAAGAGCTGATTTAATCAATAATATCTACTCAAATATGACAACTAATGGTGCTTTACTAATATCTGAAAAAATTATTTATGAAGATCGGCAAGAAGATCTATTAATGCAACAGTTACATGAAAATTATAAACGTCAGAATGATTATAGTGAGATGGAAATTAGTCAAAAAAGGCAAGCACTTGAGGATGTGTTGGTTCGTGATACGCATGAACAGCATATTATCCGTTTAAAAAATGCGGGGTTTTCAAAAGTATCAATACTGACAAAGTATTTAAACTTTATTTCCTATCTGGCTGTTAAATGATTGCACCAGACCGAGAACAGCTTGCGCAAGCATTAGCATCTACAAGGTTGAAAGATGTTGAATATGAAATCTTAAGTTTACTTGATAGTAAATATGCAAATCCTAAGCATGGCCACTTTAAAGACTGGCGAAAAATTCTAACAGCGCTTCCAGATATTGACACAAGCTCGACAAATCTAAATAAAGATACGATTATGTTTGGTGATGCAAGAGATATATCTGCGGAACAAAAATTGCTCCTGGAAGCACAATTGAAAGAGTTAAGCCCATGGCGTAAAGGTCCGTTTAATGTTTTTGGAATTCATATCGATACAGAATGGCGCAGTGATTGGAAGTGGTCACGTGTTGCTTCTCAAATTGATCTTAAAGATAAGCTGGTATTAGATATTGGCTGTGGAAACGGCTATTACGCATTACGCATGCAAGCGATGGGTGCAAAGCTGGTACTTGGTGTAGATCCAAGTTGGCATTATGTATTCCAGTTTCATGCATTGCAAAAATATTCTTCATTGCAACAACAAACTTTTGTACTGCCTTTTGGTTTTGAAGAATTGTCAGAAAATATACCTGAATTTGACACTATATTCTCAATGGGCGTGCTGTATCACCGGCAAGAACCACAAACCCACCTAAAGCAAGTGTATGACATGTTAATAAGTGGAGGGCAGTTTGTGTTGGAGACTTTAGTTATTGATGGTGCGAATGCTGATGTATTAATACCAAATGAGCGCTACGCTAATATGCGTAATGTTTGGGTGATTCCAACTATTGAATTACTAAAGGCGTGGTTACATGAAGCAGGCTTTGTGGAAATTAATGTTGTCGATACCACTATGACTACAATTAAAGAACAACGCCAGACTGAATGGATGACCAGATATTCTCTAGAACATGCCTTGAATCCAAATGACCACAGTCAGACCATTGAGGGTTATCCGGCACCATTACGAACAACTATCGTTGCCGAGAAAACATGATCCGAGGAAACATGGTCAAGAAAATAGCCAAGAAAATATTTAATGGTCTTTCTGTTGGTTGGCTGATTTGATATCTACTTGAGTGATTAAACGTGCTCCTCGGTCACCTTTAAAGTAAATCCATAGCCAATGCATGGCAACAACTATGCGATTGCGAACACCAATTAAAAAATAGATATGCGCGATTCCCCATAGCCACCAAGCTAATCTTCCCCGTGCTTTCATCCAACCAATATCAAACACTGCTGCACGCTTACCTATGGTGGCTAAGTCGCCATAATGCCTATATCGGAAAGGTTTGATGTCAGATTTGCCTTTAAGGCGTGCTGAAATTAATTTAGCAACGTATTGACCTTGTTGCTTAGCTGCTGGCGCTATTCCAGGTACCTGTTTACCATTTGCATCATTTATTGTTGCAGTATCACCAATAACAAATATTTCTGGATGCTTTGGTAAGGTTAAATTTGGTTCAATCTTTACTCGGTTAACATGATCAGTTTCTGCTTCTAACCAATTAGCAGCTGGGGAGGCTTGCACGCCTGCAGCCCATAAAATTGTTTTTGATGCTAATTTCTTATCTCCGAAAATAACTCCTCTAGCATTACATTCCGAAACAGGCTGGCCAAGTTCTACTTCGACACCTAATTTCTCTAGTGCTTTCATTGCATATGAAGATAAACTCTCTTCAAAGCTGGGAAGTACTCTTGTAGCAGCTTCTATCAATACAACACGCGTTGTTAGGGTGTCTATATTTCTAAATTCACCACACAAGGTGTGATGAGCAAGTTCAGCAATTGTACCGGCCAATTCTACACCGGTTGGTCCGCCGCCTACCACAACAAAACATAATAAGGCCGCACATTGTTCAGCGTTTGTTTCTCTTTCTGCTTTTTCAAAGGCAATTAAGATTTTTTGACGAATATCTGTCGCATCTTCTAACACTTTTAACCCTGGTGCGTAATCTGCCCACTCATCATGACCAAAGTAAGCATGTCGTGCTCCTGTGGCTAAAACTAAGGTGTCATATTTAATGATTTCATCATTTTCAAGAATTACTTTTTTATTATTCTTATCGATATTGATAACTTTAGCTAATAAAGTGGTTATTTCATTGCGCTTGCATAATAAGTGTCTAATCGGCCAAGCAATTTCAGAAGGGGCCAGCAATGCTGTGGCTGCTTGATAAAGTAGTGGCTGAAACAAATGATAATTATGCTGATCAATCAGTGTAATGCGAACATCGGCTCCCTTGAGATGATGTGCGGTTTGAATTCCTCCAAAACCTGCGCCCACAATAACAACATGATGTAAATTAGACATTTAGTTTCATTCTATATTGAATATTTATAGGTTTTCTCTGTCCCTTATTGACTCATAATGGGTAAATAAGCTAGTACAAATTTAAATAAATTTATGATTTGAATATAGTAAATTATAAAAGCATTAATGATGTGTTTAGTAATAATAATCCAATATTTTAGTTACATCTTGGTTTTATATTAATCAGTATTGACTTATGGCGATCAGCCTTCATTGCCTGATCTATAATATAATGATTTCTAGTTCAGTATAAATTATTGAAGTTTATCGAACACTATAATAAATATGAACTATAAGACATCTAGTGGAATAGTAAATACAAAAATTCCTGCGTTGAGTTTAATTCTTTAAATATTAAGAGATTATTTTATTAGCTCTAAAGTGCTCTAGGCTGATTATTACCGTTTTAGAATAATCCATAATTTCACTAGCTGGCTTTGGCTTGCTAATGAAATATCCCTGAGCAATATCGCAATCAAGATCTTTTAGAATATTTAATTGTTCAATAGTTTCTACACCTTCGGCGACGATTGTTTTGTTTAATGATCTTGCCATTGCTATAATGGCTTTTACAATTTCCACAGACTCTCTATCTTTTTCTAAATCGTCAATAAATAATTTATCAATTTTCAATGTTTGAACAGGGAACTTTTTTAAATAGCTTAGTAATGAATAGCCTTTACCAAAATCATCAATTGATATACTAATTCCAAGTTTATTAATATGATGTAATTTGTCAAGAATACTAATATCGTCATTTAAAAAAATACTCTCAGTAATTTCAAACTCTATATTCGTTTTATTCATATCAAAGTCAGTAATTAGAGCTTCAATATCACTTATAAAATCCTCATGCCTAAATTGTTTCGGTGAAACATTGATCGAAATCTTTGGAAGAGAGTTTCCTTCTAACTGCCATGCTTCGCATTGTTTAAGAGTTGTGCGCATTGCCCATAAACCTAGAGGTACAATAAAACCAGTATCTTCAGCATAAGAAATAAATATGTCGGGACGAACGTTACCTTTTGTGCTGTGTTCCCAGCGCATAAGTGTTTCCGCACCTGTAATTTCACCGCTTGCTATGTCTATCTGCGGCTGATAAAGCATATAAAGTTCATCTTTCTCTATGGAATGGAAAAGATCAGCTTGCAAGGAAGCTTTATCTTGTATATCTGATTGCATAGTATCGGAGAAGAATAAGTATCTTCCTCTGCCTTTCTGTTTAGCTTTATACATTGCAATGTCTGCATGTTGTAATACTTTGTCCCAGTTATTTCCATCTCTAGGATAAATTGAAATACCAATACTCGCTCCAATATATTGTTCATAATTATCTATTGTAAATAGTTTAGACAGTCGCATGATAATTTTATTGGAAATTTCAGCAATGCTATTTGAGTCAATATCATATGGGTACAAAATTACAAACTCATCACCGCCATAACGGGCAACAAATGCTTTCTCATCTACACATGATTGAATACGTTTAGAAGCTTCTATTAATAACTTATCGCCAATAGCATGTCCTTGTGAGTCATTGATAATTTTAAAACTGTCTAAGTCTAAAAATATAATAGCAAGTTCTTGTATTTCTTTGCTTTGCGATACTAGTGCATTAAATTTATTTATTAATTTTTGTCGGTTAGGTAATCCCGTTAAAGCATCAAAATTAGCTTGCCTGATTAATCTCTCTTCGCGTTCTATTGCATTTAAAGCTACATTTACTCTATCGACGTAATTATCTAATTGTTCCATATCTTCATTGTTAAGTTGAGGTATGAATTGATGACCTATTATAATGAGTGCTATTGTTTCATGTTCATGTTCATGTTCATGTTCATGTTCATATTTTTGTTTAATGTCGATTGTAGTGATATAGCTAGAATGTACTTTATCTAACCATTCTAATGACCTTAGTTTATTTCGATCTAAGGTGCGAACATATGAATTAGTATAACCAAGTAATAAATTGATATCTTTCTCATGTATTTTTACTAGATTATTCGCATGTATCTTTCTAAGAGTTTTATTGTAAATATATAAATCACCATTAATTTCATTATTATTGTCTATCAAAATTACAGAAGCATAGTTATATTCAAGATAATCTTCTAGATTTTTAAATATTGATTCAACAACTATTTCTTTATTCATGGTTGTAAGAATGGCTCTATCTAGATTCGACATAGCTGTCATTACGGTAAACTGTCTACCTAATTCATTAGACATAGCGTTAAAAGATTCACCTAATTCTTGAAATTCATCACCGCTATCAAATTCAACATTATGCTTAAATTCACGTTTAGCAATCTTTTTTGTTAAAAAAGAAAGTATTTCAAGAGGTACTAAGATTCTAGAAATTTGATTAATGCTAATTAGCGAAACTATAAGTATAGTAAGCAGCAATATGGGGAATAAAATTCTGCTAAATGAATTAATAGGCGCAAAAATTACATTACTAGGAACAGTATAATAAATTATCCAACTATCAGTTTTAAAATTACCATTTAAAAATAACTCCCATGATGCAACGATATAGTTGTTTCCATTTAATTCAATGATATTAGTATCATTTTTACTGTCAAAATATTTTCTAAAGCTTGGTAAAGCTAATTCATTTAGCGAATCATTTGAACAATTCAATAACCCAACACTTAGAGATATAACGCATGCATCATTATCACCTGCAAACGTATCCATGTCGCCAAATATATATCCTTTATTAATTTCTGCGGATAATAAGGTAGTAGCATCAATTGTATTCAATAATCTACTGAAAGTTATGACTTTACTTTCCCCGGTGTCATTGATTGTTATTTTAGTTTTACCATCTAATAGATGTTTGTATTCAGCGTTATCATGTATAAGCAGACTATTGTATACTTTAATATTTTTCAACAAAGAATTATTGGATGTCTCTAATACCATATTCTTTTGATCTATATCAATACTATTTGATTGGACTAAACTTTCACCTACACCAATAAGCTGGCTCTCAGCAACTAAGATTCGATCAAAGATAGCCATTCCATATGATTTACCTTCAACTGTTAAATGTTTATGTTTTTGTTCGCTAAGTAGATTAGTGACATAGTTATAGGAGATAACTCCTATTACTGATATAGGAATAATTGCAGCGATAACAAATAGAATGAATATCCTTTTTGCTACTTTGCTCTTTATAAAAGCAAATTGAATATTCATAAAATAGTATTACTTAGTATTTTTCAGCAATGCCAACGAAACCACCATCACGTCCACGGATAATACCGTCTTTACTTTGATGAGCAGTCAATGGCCAAGCGGTTTGTCCATCTTCACCTTTGCTGTATAGATCATAATCACTGTTGATAGGAACGAGTGCATGGTCTTTTCTTCTATGTCCGGGTGGCACAACATCATGATTAGCGTAAACATACGGATTGCCCCATGGGTCTTCCATTGCATTTAATCCAATATCACTTAGAGAATTTGGCAAATTTCCATTGCTAAGCTCATAGTCATCTATTTGGAATTGAATAATGACTAAATCTTTCTCAGCTTGGTTTACATCAACACGTTTTCCATAATCTTGATAGGCTGGAACCGCTACCATCATAATAATTCCAGCAATCGCTAGTGCAATCATCAGCTCTATAATCGTAAAGCCAACGATTTTAAGTGCGCGCTTAAGGTATAGTGAATTATTTTGGTCTCGAGACAAAATTATTTTCGTTCCTTGAAATTAAATAGTAGTTACTTATCAAACTACTATATATATCTGCACATTTTAGATAATTCTTTAATATATAATGTGTGCTATTTCATAAACAGTTATAAAATATTGATGGGTAGTTATAAGTGGTATAATGCTTGGGACAGGCGGGATAATTTGTATGCAAAAATTTGTCTTTATTTTGAGTAATCGAAAGTTTCAGTTAATCGGGCTAGGCCTTCAAGTATAGACCCATCAAATATAGAAAAGGACTAATGAAATCATGGATGAAAATAAGCCAAATATTTTAGATGTATTTAAAAGCGTACTTGCCAGTTTTTTTGGTGTACAAAGTGATGCAAATCGAAAACGTGATTTTCAGCAGGGTAGTCCTGCGCAATTTATAATTGTTGGCTTAATTTTGACGATTGTATTTATCGTTGGAATGATATTGATTGTAAAACTAATACTTGCTTCAGTCGCTTAGATTATCTAAATTTCGTTAGTTTTTAATCGCGCCATTATCCTCAAGAAATTCTAAAATTCCCTCCGTCATCTTTTGGTAACCTTTATTATTGGGGTGCGCAATATCCGACTTTAATGAATTATCACTGAGAATATCTGGTAGCAGAGACAGCTCAATCGGCACATTGGTTTGAGTTGCAACTTGCTCATAAATTTCAGCACTTTTTAAAAATATACCAGGCTCAGGTACGCCGAGCATGGTGATTTCTATATTCCTCGCTTTTGCTAGTTCTATCATCGCAATTAAATTATTTTTTTGTTCGCTTCGAGAAAGCTTTTTCAATATATCATTTCCGCCATGAATAAGAATGAGTAGGTCTGGGGTGTGTTCATCCAGTAAATTAGGTAGCCGCACTAAACCTTCACTACTAATTTCTCCGGGAACGCCTGCATTGATGACATTAATATTTGCAAGCTTAGATAATAGTGTAGGGTAGTCTTCACCTTTATTGGCGCCAGTTCCATAAGTTAAGCTATCACCAAAAGCAAGTATTTTGTCTTCACTAGATAAGGTACTTAGATTACTTGACGAATCATTGCACGCATAAAGTAACAAGCTTAGTATTAATAAAAACAGAGTCGTTATTTTCATGAATATTTTATTTTTATCGATTCCAAAAACTATTTCTACAGACTCCAGCAGCATCACATCTTTCGCAGGTGTCATTACTAGCTAGGGCCGTGAAGGGAGTATTTTGGTTTAAACTTTGAAAAAACATCTGTAACCGATGTAGGTGCTCACTTTTCAGATTATCTAGTTCTTCACCTTTTATTACAGCTATACTTTTAACGGTATTGTTCTCGCCAATCGATACAAATTCCACTTGTGATGTTTTCTCATCAGTATGGCTTTCATTTAATAATGCATACATAGGGAGCTGAACTTGTTCACCAGCAATGATGCTTTTTTTGCTTGGAGTTACACCAGTTTTATAATCTATAATCGAAAACCCGTCTGAGGATCTGTCAACACGGTCGAGTCTGCCATGAATTTGTGTCGAATTATTGATGTTGAGTGTCTTCTCTGCTTCATGACTATGTGGGGTGTGGTCTGACTGACGCTTTATTTCCCAATCTATGAATTTTGGAATCAGATTCAGCCAACGTTGTAGCCATAATTCATTACTAAGACTATCGTTCAATTCCGTGTCTGTAGATTGGGAAAATGCTTGCACACTGATTATGCGCAGCATTGCTTCAGCTGCATCACGATTATGGTTAGTGACTTTGTTATTAAAAGGCCCGGGTAAGTGGTCGAGGTCCGTAAAGAACGCATGGATACTATGATGTACTAAACTTCCAAAATCTGCTTTGCCTAGTTCTTCTTTTAATTCATTTGTTTGATTTAGTTTTAAGCAACTTAAGGCGAAATATTGATATGGGCAATTTATTAAGCTTTGGTACTGAGAAATCGAGATACTTTCAGGCTTGAGCTTTGGAATTAATACAGGTCCAGGTTGCACTGTTTGCGTTGGGAAGGGAATCTCAGAAATTTTAGTTACATTAGTGGAGTTTTGTGTAACTAGGTATTCTAAGTCTGCATTTAACAAAGAATGGTTATATGCCATGAGATAGAAAGTCTCTATGGCCTCTAGCCAAGGAGACGGAGTAGTTTTTTCACCATTATTTTCGGTTTGAACGGTTATAAGTATGTTATCCGAGCAATCTAACAGGCAACGAAACTGGTGTAGGTGCCGGGCATGATCTTCTCGCCAGGTCGGGATTTTTAATTCTGTTCTAACCTGCTCGTTGAAAAATACATAATTATTAGCACTCCCAGGGAAGTTGTTTTTATCCATGGATGCAATTACTAAGGCATCGAAGCTTAGTAAACGACTTTGTTCTAAGCTACAAAACGTTACGCTATTCTTGTTTACTAATTGGGAGATAGGTGGTTTATAGTTTTGTTGGTCAAATATTCTAGACATGAAGCGTCTCGATTCAGACCAATTCATGTTGTTATCGATTAGCTTGAAGTGTGCAATCTGGTCTTCAAACAAGTCAATGATCTGTTTTCCTGCAGCGTCATTGTTTAGAGTGGTGTAAATACCAATTGGTTTTAAGCTATTTAATAATTCATTAATGAAACGATGTAACGGGTAAGTTTTATTGTTATGTAATTTTGCTAGTAGTTGAGCACTGGCTTCTAATTTATCCAATAGAATAGTGAGGTAATCAAAAATAGATTGTTCTATGGTTATGCTTCTTGCTTGAATTTTCTCAATTGCATCACGATAACGATGTATTCCGCTATGCAGGTTAAATGCTAGAATTATTTCTTTTTCAAAAATATTGATAGCTTTTTCATGTAAGTTGTCATCTTCTATAGGGAAAAATGGTGATTTCACCATAGCCAAGAGTTGTTTTGCAGGGTATCTTTCTTCTACTAACTGTAGCCACCATTCAACCACAACCGCTGCACTGGTGGTGGCTAATGCCCAGCCTGCGGCATCGTTAACTGAAATATTGGCATGTTCTAGTACGGCGCGTAAACGTCGCACAAGCTTGCGGTCTGTAGTAACCACAGCTATGTTTTGCTTGTTCTGATTCAGCCAAATGCGAATTTGGATGTCAATTGCCTTGGTGTGTTGTTCAAAGCTATTGTTTTTATAAATACTTAAGTGACCTTTTAAAGGGTCTGTATGATGGCTAGCAAAAGACTCAGCTCTTTGTTTAATGTTTAATTCATTGTCTGAAAAAACACTGTCAAATAAACCAGAATAAGGAGAAATGATTTCATTTGAATGGTAATTAAGATGCGTATCAGTATTTATGTATTTTTTTAGCCATCCATCACTGCGAGTAGAGCAGTCTATTCCGCTTGCATAAGTATAAAAGAATAATTTCGAATTCTGCTCTAGTCTATTTAAAAAATCGCATTCGAGCTTAGATAACTGATCTAAACCTATACAGTAATATAATTTATTTTCTGAGATTTCAATGCTGTTTAGTGCATCTGCATAAGTTTGAATAGGGTCAATATATTCTTCATCACTAATTTGTAGTAACCATGCTTCCCATAATAATTTAACTAAGTCAGACTCATGCAATAATGCGTGTGATACATCTTGGTTTTCGCCTTGGTAATAACTATTGAACTGAATAGGTTTGATATCATTTAAAAGCATGGCGTCGAATAAAGACAATAATTCGTTAGCAATGCCCCATGGATTTGCATTTGAAAATAAATCGGGTTGTTGTTTTACTGCGTCGACAAGTATCAGTTCTCGCGCATATTGTGACAACATGGGTTTACTAACTTGATGATTGCCATATGCCCATTGTCTCAGGGTGGTTAGTGTAGGTGGGAATACTGCCTCATGTCCTAGTTTTGAAGCCTCTGTCAGGATATTGTCGCGAAGCGTAGTGTGCGAAAGTTGATTGGGTAGGAAGATTACTACCTTGCTAAGGTCGGGTAGCAGGCCAGTTGTGTGTTTGGTAATTTCTTTGCTGACAAATTCCAATAGATCTTGGCTGTAGTGAACAAGTTCAATGTTGTTGAGTGCGTGCAAGTTATCTACTTTCTGCTCATTAATCTTGCGAATCGTACAACTATTCTTCTATAAGATTACGCTTGTCAGCAACATCTTCCCAGTCTTTAGCGTCATCAGGCGCAGGTTTCATGCTGGTGATGACCGGCCACTTGGCAGAGTATTTTACATTTAATTCAAGAAATTCTTGCTGATCCTCGGATAAATCATCCTCACTAACTATAGCCTCAACCGGACATTCAGTTTCACACATTGCACAATCAATGCATTCTTCTGGATCAATAACTAGCATATTCGGGCCTTCATGGAAGCAATCGACCGGACAGACCTCTACACAGTCAGTGTATTTACATTTGATGCAGGATTCAGTTACTAAAAAAGTCATAAAAGTTGTTAGCTATTGTTGGATGAGTAATTGTAGAGAATTGTGGCGTAGATGAAAATAAATGCTGAAATTAACTTAAATTCGGACAAGATCAAAACTGGATCGCATTCTATACATATATATGACGTTATAATTATGTGATATATCCAATTGGGATAAATTGGTTAACCATAAGACGATAAAAATTGTGATATACCATGAATAAATATCTTGTTACTGGTGGTGCTGGCTTTATAGGTTCGCACACCGTAGATCAATTACTTGCACAACAACAACGTGTTGTTGTGCTGGATAACTTCTCCTCAGGTAACCGCAAGAACCTGCCAGATTCTCATCCTTCGCTGGAAATCATAGAAGGAGATATCCGTGATGCTTCTGCCGTGGCTGAAGCTACTAATGGGGTTACACATTGCCTGCATCTGGCAGCACAGGTCTCAGTAGTGAAGTCCCTTGAAGATCCTGTCGATTCAGCGACACATAATATTCTCGGTTTTATAAATGTGCTCAATGCGATTAAAAAGAATAAAGCGCAAAGATTTGTATATGCTTCATCTGCAGCTACCTATGGAAACCCAAAGACCTTACCTTTAAGTGAAGCTGAAACGCTTGGGCCGGAATCACCATATGGTTTAGAAAAACAAATAAACGAGTTATATGTAAAGTTATTTAAAGAACTTTATGATACCTCTTCATGTGGGATGCGCTTTTTTAATGTGTATGGGCCAAGACAAGATCCAAAATCACCTTATGCAGGCGTAATTGCATTGTTTGCAGATGCGGTATTGGCAAACCAAACCCTAACCATTAATGGCGATGGTTCGCAAACGCGCGATTTTATTTTTGTCAATGATGTGGCAAGAGCAAATGTTGCTGCATTAGGTTGCGATTATGAGGGTGCGGTAAATGTAGCGACTGGTTCTACGGTTACTTTGCTAGAACTTATAGAAGTGCTGGAAAAAATTGCCGGGCATACTTGTGATAAAACATTTGGACCAGAAAGAGAAGGGGATATCAAGCATTCCGCAGCAAAGGTGGATACCTTACAACAATCATTGAAGGTAACTGCCAAGTACGGTTTAGAAAAAGGTTTGAGAGAGTTGTTGAATTATTCCTGAGTATAAAGTTGTTCGATAACTCATAGTTACACTTCATCTCAAAAAATCGCAAGTGCTAAATTTCCTAAAAAATGGGCTAAGTTACTTGAATTAAATGCGGCCTTTGTTGAACAATCTAGACAAGGAGAGCAGCTCCCTGCTGTCAGAATAACTTCAAAATGCGGGCTTGATATTTTAAGCACTGATAATAATGCAGACGAGTTGCTGTCTGATTATGTGGGTCGAGTGATAAATTTGACCTCATTACGGCCTAATTCTGTAAGTTTAGAACGCCTGGACCCACTTGAAACAGACGAAACTCTTTTAGATATAGGCGATTTAATGCTGAAGAATATATTCTCGGACTATGCTGATATACATTTATTAACTACAGCAAGTCTCCAGCAACTCTCCAATATCACCAGATGTACAATTTGATGAACGAAGATTCCGTCCAAATTTAGTAATTGAAACAGATTTAGGTATTACAGGTTTTGCTGAAAATGATTGGGTTGGGAAAACAATTTTTGTCGGCGATAGCGTTCGTTTTAATATTACAGATCCTACTCCTAGGTGTTCAATACCGAGCTTAAGTAATGGCACATTTCCTAATGACTCTAAAGTGTTAAAAACGATTGTTGATCACAATATGCTTGAAGTTCCATTACTGGAAAACAAAATACTACCTTGCACAGGTGTTTATGGCTTTGTAATGCAAAGTGGAGTTGTTTCTACTAATGATCCTGTATGGGTTGAATAACTATTCAATCTTCGATTGTAATTTAAAATCCATATATGCATATTGGAAAAGCAATCAGAGATTAATATCATGCTACGCTACGTTGAGCTGAGCTGTCTTTCTGCCTCTATCCAATCACATTCTTCATAGCTTGGATTAAAGCCACGCAGTTCTGCTTTGTAATAGGCTGCTACCGCAATCATTTCTTTGGTAATAACTAGTTTGGATTTTTTTCGTTTAGTTGCGTTTCTTTTCTTGGTTTTGGCAACGTTTACTTCAGCATCAGGTTGTATTATTTTCTTAGTTCTAGGCATCGTTTCTGTCTCTCAATCATTACTGGTATTCAATATATTTAAATTTACTTTTTTACACTTGAATTAATATGTTTTTCATGTTTTTCATGTTTTTCATGTTTTTCATGTTTTTCATGTTTTTTTGATTGTTTGTTGAAATCAGTCAGTTGGTTACTCAGGTCCCTCATATAGCTAATTTTTCTTTGATCTAATGCTGCTTTTCTTATATTGAAAGCATAATTCCTATCTAAAGAATGATTTCCAGCAAAATTTATATTCATGCTAAGTACCTTAAAAAATCAAGTGTGTTGGAATAACAAACTCTTTACATTATTAGCAGCAAGATATATGCCAAATAATATACTTAGTATATTAAGTAATAATGAAAGTGGGCTTAGGTATAAATTGGAGAGGGTGGATAATAATAGTGCAATGAATGCACTAAAATAAATCAACTAGGTATTATGTCAATCTATGTCCGTAATTGGTGAAACATAGATTCAGAAATTAATTTTAGCGGCATCAGTTTGATATCACTATAAAAAATAGATTGTGTTTCCGCTGAGGACCCATGACGACCCAAAGCTATAACTGTAGTTAATCTAGTATTCATAGAATTGACTAATGCCACAGAATCATAATATTAATTACTAAATGTAAACTTCTTCAACTAACATTTTAACTATAACTATTTAATTAAAGTGAGAAGAGCGATGCCAACTATAGTCCCAGATTTGCCCGAGCAATGGGATAGTTTAAATCTTGTTAAAATTTTAGCTCAACCTGCAGCATTTATTTCAATAAGTCAGTGTAATAGCCTTTATAAGCCTGAAGGCGCGCAGGGCGGCGAGAAACAATGGGAGCGAGGCACATTAGAAAATACCATTAAAGTTGCAAAAGCATGTCGCGAGGCAAATATGAAATTCTTCTGGGTTGGCTACGATGTGTTTCGTGAAGACTATCCAATGACTGAACTTGATCGCGCACAATATGGAAGTTGGAGTGAGGCATTCGATTCAAAACATAAATCAAAAGAATATAAGGTTTGGGATGGAGAATTAGTAGATGAACTGAAGCAAATAACACAACCTGAGGATACTGAATTTTTTGAGTATGCTCATCAAAGTTCATTTGTAGGTACGCCACTTAAGCTAATGTTGAAGCGTGCAGGAATTAAAACAATTGTACTTTGTGGAATTCACTTAGATTGGTGTATAGAAGGGAATGCACGTGCTGCAAGAGATGAAGGTTATATGCCTATAGTAATTGGTGATGCATGTTCTTGCCAGGATCAAGCAGATGATGTTGCAACGATGAAAAGAATTAATCGAATTGTTTGCCCGGTACTTTCTGCAGATCAGGCCGTAAGCTACATTTTGCAAGGTCAGTCAAAAATTAAAGCGGCCTAGAGTGCACTAGCCTAGAAGTTTACCTAAATCAGCCAGATTGGCCAGATTGATTAGATCACCTATAATTGGTTCGCATGTCTGAAGCTCGCGAGAGGCCAAAGCATACATTTAACTTAGTGATTTTAATTTATATAAAATCTCCAAAGCTTCTTTAGGAGAAAGCTCGTCTGGCTCTACGTTTTTCAAATACTCAATGCTAGGGTAAGTAGTTTCTTCTTCTAGTGCTAAACCAAGTTGAGATTGTTGATTAGTTGGTTTTGTCTGCATCGCTTCTGATTCCAGTTGTTTCAATTTAAGTTTTGCGTTGGCAATAACTGATTTTGGTATACCTGCAAGTTGTGCTACCTGTAAGCCATAACTCTGGTTAGCGGGACCTTCTTTTACGGCATGTAAAAAGATTATTTTTTCATTATGCTCGATAGCATCTATATGCACATTGTGAATATTACTAAACAGTTCAGGTAGTTGTGTTAGTTCAAAGTAATGTGTGGCGAATAAACTATAGGATTGGTTAACCTCGCTAAGGTGTTCAGCGCAACACCAGGCAAGTGATAAGCCATCGTATGTGCTGGTGCCTCGTCCCACTTCATCCATCAATACCAAGCTTCGTTTGGATGCATTGTTTAATATATTTGCCGCTTCTGTCATTTCCACCATAAAAGTAGAGCGACCAGAGCTTAAATCATCCGATGCACCAATACGGGTGTAGATAGCATCAATAGGGCCAATGATCAGTTCATCTGCAGGTACAAAGCTTCCGCTATATGCAAGCCAGGTAATAAGCGCAATTTGACGCATATAGGTCGACTTGCCACCCATGTTAGGGCCCGTGATTAGCAATAACTTACGTTCTTCATTTAGCATGGTGTCGTTTGCTGTAAACGGTTCACTCTGTACATTTTCTATAACGGGGTGTCTGCCGTTTTTGATGTGTAAACAATTTTCTTCTGTAAAGGTAGGTTGCGAGTAATTTAACGTGGCGGCACGTTCAGCTAAGGTGACCAATGCATCCATTTGTGCTAAAGCTTTGGAGCAATTTTGTATGATTAATAAGTCATCATTCAATTCAGTGATGAATTGATCATATAGTAACTTCTCGCGTTTTAATGAGCGTTCTTTTGCACTGAGTACATTATCTTCAAACTTTTTAAGTTCGGGCGTGATGTAGCGCTCTGTATTTTTTAGTGTTTGCCTGCGCGTATAATGTTCAGGTGCTAGATCTGCATGGCTGCGGGGAATCTCAATATAGTATCCATGTATACGGTTATATGAAACTTTTAAGTTGGCAATATTGGTAGCACTTTTTTCTTGTAGTTCTAAATCTATTAAGAATTGATTTGCATTGGTGCTAATGTTGCGAAGTTCATCAAGTTCCTCATCAAAACCAGACTTAATGACTCCGCCATCACGAATCAGTGTCGGCAACTCCTCTCCCAAAGCGTGCTCAAGCTTATATTTTAAACTTTCATGATGTTTTAATAGTTCGAATGATTCAGTTAATAATTCATTACTATAATTTTTAAGTTGAGATTGAATAGCAGGGATACATTGCAGGGTCGATCGTAGTGCATCCAAATCTCTTGGTTGAACTGTTTTTAAAGCTATACGACTACGAATACGTTCTATATCTTTAATATCTGTGAGAAGTTTATGCAGTTCACTGTAATTGTTCTGTTGCAAAAACTCAGAAATTGCCGCGTGTCGCAATGCTAAAGTGCTTTTAATTCGTGTTGGTTGTTTTAACCATGATCGTAGGCAACGTGAACCCATTGCGCATGCAGTTTTATCTAGCACATTCACTAAGCTATGTTTTGAATCACCCTGTGTAGAAACTTCTATTTCGAGATTTTTGCGCGTTACACTGTCAATGACTAAGAATTCATCTTTACGACAAACCTGTAGTCCGTCTATATGGGGTAGCTGAGATTTTTGAGTATCTTTGATGTATTGCAGAACTGCCCCTGCCGCTGATATTGCTAATGGATATTCATCACAACCATAGCCACTTAAATCTCTCGTGCCGAACTGTTTGCATAATGCGGTAATTGAAGACTCATATTCAAAATGCCATGTTGGAATAGATCTAGAAGCACATTTTTCCATTAAAGTTGCAAGATCTGTGTTAAGTAGAGAATCTTCTGCAGTTAATATTTCAGCTGGTTGGATGCGATCAATTTCATCCTGCAATTCTTGTAAAGCATTACAGTTTTGCAACAAGAACTTTCCTGAGCTTAAATCTATATAGGCTAGCCCATAACTATTTTCATGTGAGCAAATTGCGAGCAGGTAATTATCTTTTTTCCGTTCTAGTAACTCTTCTTCAATTACGGTTCCGGGTGTGATTACTCTAGTGACTTTACGTTCAACCAATCCTTTGCTGGTTGCGGGGCCGCCAACTTGATCGCAAATCGCTACCGACTCACCACGTCTCAATAATTTAGCTAAATAACCCTCCGTAGCATGCACCGGGACTCCTGCCATCGGAATTTCGTCAGCAGAATTTTTATTTCTTGAAGTTAAGGTTAGATCCAGCAACTTGGCTGCGCGCCTCGCATCTTCGAAAAACAGTTCAAAAAAGTCACCCATACGATAGAACAGCAACATATCGGGATATTCTGCTTTGATGCGTAAATATTGCTGCATCATTGGGGTGTGTTTTACTGGAGGTCGTGCGATCATAATCGGCAGTCTAACGAAGAAAACTTTATTAGGCAGCCCAAAAAGTATCCAATATAAGGCCAATATAAGAATAATTAATTCATGCTAGTTGAGGGTAAATAGAGCTGTGCCAAATAAGATACTTGAAGATAGATTGGTAGGTAGGTTGGCGGAATGTTTGATCAAAAAAGAACTAACCCTCGCAGTGGCGGAATCATGCACGGGGGGGATGCTTGCACAACAATGCACATCTTTACCAGGTAGTTCAAAGTGGTTGGAATGCGGGTTTGTGACCTATAGTAATGCCTCTAAAATTCGTCTATTAGGTGTCCAAGCTAAAGTGCTTGGTGAACATGGTGCGGTAAGTTCACAAGTGGCTGAGATGATGGCATTAGGTGTGCTTGAGCATAGTGATGCGAATATTAGCGTGGCGATTACTGGAATAGCGGGTCCTGGGGGCGGTAGTGAATTGAAGCCGGTGGGTACGGTATACATTGCTACAGCACAACAAGGTCAAGTGGTCAAATCAAAACTTCATACGTTGCGAGGTGATAGGCAGTCTGTTCGTGAACAATCTACGCACAATGCAATAGAACAGCTCTTAGAAAGATTAAGTGATGGCTAAAAAACGATTATTTTTCGGCTTGTTGCCTGATCCAGAGGTTCATGCTCAGCTGGTTGAGTTAACGAGATCCTTTCGTATTTTGCAGGGCGTGGAGCCAGTGCCTAATAATAATCTGCATATTACATTACAATATTTAGGTGACTTAGAAACAAGTGAACGTAAGTGTTTGGAAAATAAAATGTTGCAAACTTTCGTGCAAGCCTTTTCATTGCGTTTAGACCTTTACGGTTACTTTAAACTCACACAAATTTTATGGCTTGGCTGTTCTTCCTATCCTAGAGAGTTAGCTAGACTTGCTAACCATCTAAAAACTATAGCAGAAAACTGTGGTACTCATAAAGAAGAACGAATATATAAACCACATGTAACCTTATTTAAGAAAGTACCCAAGGCAGAATTTCCCGATATTCCTTTCACTATCACATGGCGTGCAACCGAATTTCATTTACTTGAATCTGTTTCTGATAGAAATACCACTCGATATATTTCACTTGCAAAACATTCGTTCTTAAAAGAAGAATAATTAAACAGATAAATTATAATGACGCAGTAAGTGTTTTTGCACTGCGAATGTGCCAATATAATCAAACTAATGATTAACCATTAGTAAGCAAATAATATTCAAGACATAGGCCGCACATTGGCCATAACGTAGGGGTAGTACCGTGGATGAGAATCGTAAAAAAGCGCTAGTGGCCGCACTGGGCCAAATTGAGAGACAATTTGGTAAAGGTGCAGTAATGCGCTTGGGTGATTCTACCGCTGCTCGCGATATTGAAGTTATATCAACAGGTTCTCTTGCACTCGATGTTGCATTAGGAATTGGGGGTTTACCTAGAGGTCGTGTAGTTGAAATTTATGGTCCTGAATCATCCGGTAAAACAACACTTACGTTACAAGTTATCGCTGAATGTCAAAAAATGGGTGGTACCGCTGCATTTATTGACGCGGAACATGCTCTGGACCCGAGTTATGCAGAAAAAATTGGTGTAAATGTAGATGACCTATTGGTATCGCAGCCTGATACAGGTGAACAGGCGCTAGAAATTACCGATATGTTGGTACGTTCTGGGGCAGTAGATATAGTAGTTGTCGATTCCGTTGCTGCATTAACACCACGTGCAGAAATTGAAGGTGAAATGGGCGATTCGCATATGGGCTTGCAGGCACGTTTGATGTCACAAGCATTGCGTAAACTCACCGGTAACATCAAACGCTCTAATACCATGGTGATTTTCATTAACCAAATCCGTATGAAAATTGGCGTCATGTTTGGAAGCCCTGAAACTACCACTGGTGGTAATGCATTGAAGTTTTACGCATCAGTACGTTTAGATATTCGTAGAATTGGTGCTATTAAGAAAGGTGACGAAATCTTAGGTAACGAAACACGCGTCAAGGTGGTTAAAAACAAATTAGCGCCTCCATTTAAGAAAGCTGAGTTTGAAATTCTTTATGGCGAAGGAATATCTAGACTGGGTGAGTTGATTGATATGGGTGTCGAATATGACATGGTGAATAAAGCAGGTTCTTGGTATAGCTATAATGACGAGCGTATTGGGCAAGGCAAAGAAAATGCTCGTGCCTATTTACTTGAAAATCCTGATATGGCGAATGAAATAGACCAAAGATTACGCGCGCAATTGTTGCCAAGTGCTAATGATTTAAATCAGGACGTTGGAGATAATCAGGCTGAAGAGGAAGAAGCGACTGAAGCCTAATTCTAATAAACCCTTACGTTCCGTACGAAATTCAGCATTTGATATGTTAGCTAGGCGTGAGCACACACGCCTAGAGCTGACTCGAAAACTTAAAG
This sequence comes from uncultured Thiotrichales bacterium, assembly GCA_964486815.1. Taxonomy (GTDB): domain Bacteria; phylum Pseudomonadota; class Gammaproteobacteria; order UBA4575; family UBA4575; genus JABDMD01. Next base: position 48,848 of record CAZAOO010000004.1, on the reverse strand, counting down.
CTAAAGATTTCACGGATAGTGAAATTGAAGAAGTATTAGTCGTTCTTGCTCAAGAGGGCTTACAAAGTGATGAGCGATATACTGAAAGTTATATTCATATGCGCCGCAATCGTGGCTACGGTCCCCTCAAAATCAAGTTAGAACTTCAACAGCGAGGAGTATCTTCTGAGTTGGTTGAAGCCCATATTGAGTTCAATGACAAAATTTGGCTAGAGACAGCCCGCCAAGCATATGAAAAGAAATTTGGTGGCAAGTTGTTAACAACCGCTAATGAGCGAGCAAAACGTATGCGTTTCCTCCAATCCCGTGGCTTTACTGGTGATATAATCCAAAAAACACTTGTCTAAACTATTTTTTAGGCAAGAATAAGCAAACATTTTCGGCGCATCTAATGCGTCTATTGTTGCCAGTTGTTACCAGTAAGGATGATTGCAACAGGATTAGGAAATCTATGGAACTTAGTTCAGAGCTTCGCAGTGCATTTTTAAATTATTTCAAAGAAAATGGTCACGAGATCGTGCCTTCCAGCCCACTCGTGCCCGGTAATGATCCTACTTTGTTATTCACCAATGCAGGTATGGTGCAATTTAAAGATGTTTTTTTAGGTAAGGATTCACTTAAGTATTCTCGTGCAACTTCAAGTCAGCGCTGTGTGCGTGTTGGCGGAAAACATAATGATCTCGAAAATGTAGGCTATACCGCGAGACACCATACCTTTTTCGAAATGTTGGGTAACTTTAGTTTTGGAGATTACTTTAAGACTGAAGCGATTCACTATGCTTGGAATTTTCTTACTAAAGTGGTCGGTTTGCCCGAGGAAAAATTGTGGGTGACTGTTTTTGAGGAAGATGATGAAGCAGCTGATATCTGGCTGAATGAAATTAAAGTAGATAAAAATAAATTAACCCGTATTGGCGCAAAAGATAACTTTTGGTCTATGGGAGACACCGGCCCCTGCGGTCCGTGCACAGAAATATTTTATGACCACGGAGATAAGGTGCAAGGCGGCCCACCGGGTACACCAGAAGAAGATGGCGATCGTTACATAGAAATATGGAATCTGGTGTTCATGCAATATGACCGTGATAAGCAAGGAAATTTAAATCCATTACCAAAACCTTCAGTGGATACAGGAATGGGTTTGGAACGACTGGCTGCTATTTTACAAGGCGTTACAAATAATTACGATACCGATATATTTACTGGAATTATTCAAACTACAGCTGACCTGGCAAACGTAAAAGATACTTCAACACCATCATTACGTGTCATCGCAGATCATATACGTTCATGTAGTTTTATGATTACGGATGGAGTGATACCTTCCAATGAAGGGCGTGGATATGTATTACGTCGCATTATTCGACGTGCAGTACGGCATGGTAACAAGCTTGGTATAACAGAACCATTTTTTCATAAACTTGTGCAACCACTGGTTGATAATATGGGTTCGGCCTATGCAGAGTTGGTGGGTGCTCAGCAACGTATTGAAAAAGTATTAGAAACAGAAGAGCAACGCTTTAATGAAACACTGCATCAAGGTATGCGTATTCTTCAAGATGATATAAAAAGTTTATCTGGCGATACCATTTCAGGAGAAACGGTATTCAAGTTATATGATACCTATGGATTTCCGGCAGATTTAACAGCTGATGTCGCGCGCGAACAAAATCTTAAGATCGATGAAAGTGGTTTCCAAAAACAAATGCAAGCACAGCGTGAACGTGGACGTCAAGCCAGTCGTTTTGATGTGGATTATGATGCATCCATTGCGGTACAAACCGATACAACATTTACTGGCTACGAGTTCATTGAAGATAATGGCGTCATAAAAGAGATTTTTGTTAACAATGAAAGTGTTGATTCAATTGATGAGGGTGAATCTGGACTTGTTATCCTTGATCAAACACCGTTTTATGCAGAATCTGGCGGCCAAGTGGGTGATCGTGGTTTGTTGCAAGTGAAGCAGGCAATATTCGAAGTTGTTGATACACAAAAACAAGGTAATGCCCATGCGCATATAGGAAAGCAAACAGTTGGCACTTTACGCGTGGGTGATAAAGCCAAGGCACTTGCCGATTCTAAACATCGACAAGCAACAGTGTTAAATCATTCTGCAACTCATTTAATGCACGCTGCGTTACGTGAGGTATTGGGTACACATGTGCAACAAAAAGGTTCTTTGGTCGCGTCCGATCGTTTGCGCTTTGATTTTTCTCATGATGCACCAATTAACGAGCAAGACTTGCAAAAAATTGAAGACATTGTTAATTACCAGATTCGTTTAAATACTGTAGCGAAAGCGGACACTATGTCTAAAGACCAAGCGCTTGAGGCAGGAGCGATGGCATTATTTGGTGAAAAATACGGCGATCAGGTTCGTGTGCTTTCTATTGGTGATTTTTCGGTTGAGTTATGTGGAGGCATTCATGTAAATCGAGTAGGTGATATTGGTATTTTTAAAATAATTTCTGAAACTGGAATAGCTTCAGGAGTTCGCCGTATAGAAGCTTTTACGGGTGATGGCGCATTGCAGTGGATTAAAGATAACGAAGATCAGTTGTCTATGATTGCAAATGCAGTCAAAGCTCCCAAGACTGAGGTGAAAGATAAAGTTGTACAACTCGTTGAACGTAATCGACAACTTGAAAAGGAACTTAATCAATTAAAAGCAAAACTTGCGATGCAGGCGGGAAGTGATTTGGCTTCTTCTGCAATTGAAATTGACGGTATGAAAGTTTTGGCGCATAAAATTGAAGGTGCTGATTCAAAGTCCTTGCGAGAGACTCTAGACCAATTAAAAAATAAGCTCGGTAGTGCCGCAATTGTTTTAGCCACTAGTAATGGCAATAAGGTAAGTTTAATTGCTGGTGTAACCAAGGATCAGACGAGTCGTATAAAAGCAGGTGATTTGGTTAATGCAGTGGCTGTGCAAGTCGGTGGCAAAGGTGGCGGGCGCCCTGATATGGCACAAGCTGGTGGCACAAACCCAGCAGCATTAGAAGCTGCCTTACAATCTGTGCCTGATTGGATACGCAATAATTTACAGTCTGACAATATAGGGACTTAATATTGGCAAATATCTAGTAAATTCTTATTCTGATCATTAGAATCTATTGCCAGTGTTTCTTGGTATTTGTTTCAGGGCATTAATTTCAATCACATAATTACCTAATATATTTTATCAAGGACTAATTACTTAGCATGGCGCTAATCGTACAAAAATTTGGCGGAACTTCAGTGGGTACCGTAGAGCGCATCGAGAATGTAGCTGAAAAAATTATCGCTACTAAGCACAAAGGTAATCAGGTTGTGGTGGTGGTATCTGCTATGAGTGGCGAAACCAATCGATTGATAGCGCTAGCAGAAGAGGTGCAAGGCACCAAGACTCCAACGGGTCGTGAATTGGATGTATTGGTCTCTACTGGTGAGCAAGTAACGATTGCTTTGTTAACCATGGCATTGCAAAAAAGAAATTGTGATGCAGTTTCTTGCACGGGTGGGCAGTTAAGTATACGTACCGATAATAAATTCAATAAAGCACGTATTCAGGATATAGATGGAGATCGATTAAAGAAGCTTTTAAATGATGGCAATGTTGTCGTTGTGGCTGGCTTTCAAGGAATTGATAGTGAAGGCAATATTACAACCTTAGGGCGCGGGGGTTCAGATACCACTGCGGTTGCACTTGCTGCTGCAGTGAAGGCAGACGAGTGTCAGATTTATACTGATGTAGATGGGGTTTACACCACCGATCCAAGGGTTGAACCTAATGCGCGACGATTATCTCGTATTACTTTTGAAGAAATGTTGGAGATGGCTAGCTTAGGGTCAAAAGTTTTACAAATTCGTGCAGTAGAATTTGCAGGTAAATATGACGTGCCTCTTAGAGTTTTATCATCCTTTACAGATGGTCCTGGCACATTAATAACGTATGAGGATGACAGCATGGAAGATCCATTGATCTCGGGTATCGCTTTCAATCGAGATGAGGCACAATTGACTATTAAAGATGTGCCTGATCAACCAGGTGTGGCAGCTCATATCCTGGGGCCAATTTCAGCAGAAAACATCGAAGTAGACATGATTGTGCAAAATATAGGCAGAAAAGATACTGCTGATTTCACCTTCACTGTACATAGAAATGACTATGATAAAGCGCTGAGAGTACTTGAAAATACTACAAAAATATTAGGTGGTGGGCATGTAGGAGGGGATCCGAATATCGTAAAATTATCATTAGTTGGTGTAGGGATGAGGTCACACGCTGGAATTGCGAGTAGAATGTTCAAAGCGCTAGCTGATGAGAAGATTAACATCCTTATGATATCGACATCGGAAATTAAGATTTCGGTCGTAATAGAGGAGAAGTATCTAGAACTTGGTGTAAGAACATTGCATGAAGCATTTGAACTTGACCAAGTGACGGAGCAAAATCATTAAATTAGCAAGCTAAGTAAAAAAATAACAAAACAGCTTTGGTACGGAGAGAAGCCACAAAGCATCTATTATCTGGTAAAGTTTATAGTTGCATTAGTGAACTAAATAATAATAAAAAACGTATAAAACGGACTATCTAGGAGATACGGGAATGCTGATTTTGACCAGGAGAGTTGGTGAAACATTGATGATCGGAGATGATGTTACGGTCTCAGTGCTAGGAGTTAAGGGTAACCAAGTGCGAATTGGAGTAAACGCACCTCGTGACGTGGCTGTGCATCGTGAAGAAATTTATGAGCGTATCAAGCGCGAAAAAACCAATGCTAGTGAGTCAACTGACTAGGCTAGTTGGCAAAATAGCTACATTACATTCTAGTTTTAAATTTGCGTTATCGGTGTAACTGCACCGATATATGCAATTTTATTCATTTTAAAAATAATTTATTTAATCATTTCGAATTATTTTTAGGAGACTAAATTAATCGACGACATATTCCATAAGCAAATCGCAATAAAACTAGACATTGAGGCAAAAAGAATTTTAATACTATGCAAAAACATTCTCGTTAACGGGTAAAATAATTACAGATCCCAAATCCTATTTGAGCTATCTCTGCTACAGGGTTTGCTTAGGTGAAAGAATAAGCGTTGCATACTTTATAAATTGCATTAACTTTGCAACAACTTTTATGGCGGAGAGGGAGGGATTCGAACCCTCGGTACGGTCACCCGTACAACTCCTTAGCAGGGAGCCCCAATCGACCACTCTGGCACCTCTCCGAATTGTACGAGAGTATAACTAATACCTAATAATATATGTAATTCTAATCTGGATATTCGCTATAATCGCAGGCTTTGTTATGTGCGCCCGTAGCTCAGCTGGATAGAGTACTCGGCTACGAACCGAGCGGTCGGGAGTTCGAATCTCTCCGGGCGCGCCAACAATAAAAAAGGCCCTTCTGGGCCTTTTTTATTGTAGATGTAGTTGGAAAAGTCATTTGAACGATTGGAGTTCGACAAAAATGCCTGGAGCATTTTTGAACATCACCGAAGGTGATGGCCCGTAGGGTAAAATACATGGATGTATTTTATAATCTCTCCGGGCGCGCCAACTAATAAAAGCCACTAAAAAGGGGCTTTTATTAGTTGTTGTGGTTGTTAAGACATACGAACTATAAAGTTCGACAAATTACTCAGGAACGAATTTGAACATCGCCGAGGGCGTTGGTCCAAAAGATGAGGACATGGAAAGCCCGAGTAATCTCTCCGGGCGCTCCAATAACACAACCGACCTTTCTTTCTTAGTTATTTGTTCTTAGTTATTCGTTTTAAGTATTACAGATTTGCCAGCGTGTACAAGGAAATTTCATAAAAAATAGATAGTTAGTAAATAATGCTGACCAAGATTAAAATCTAATTATATCTTTAGGGATCGCGATGTGGCAGACGAAAATATTTATTCTGAGACGCATTAGTTGATTGAGACTGCTGGAAAGTATTCTGTCATGAGTGCGTTGGCCGGCTATTGCCAATTATTTCACCATCCACTTCACATGCATCAGTCGATTTCACGTTAGTTAAGAAAACAGATTACACAATAGAAGAAAAGCTCACCTCTAATGATTAGATAACTCAATTCGATAGTTTCTATGAACTGGATTCTGCTAAAAAAGGATTCCAATCTAAATGCTCATGTATTAATAATTGAGCTTTGGCCGACGGTAATTCCATACATTGGTATTGAAGAAAACATTGAAAACAACAAGGTGTTGAAAAAATTCTAGCCTAATTTAAATACAAAATCTGCACAATTTGAAAGTACATATGACCCGGAAAATTTGCTAGGACTGCAGTGCAGAATAATAATGCAGTGCAGAATAATACAGTGGCCATATACTGAAGGATTATGTGTAGTAAATACTATGCAATCGTCAAGCATTTTACAGTAGGTTTGTACGCAAAAGAGTTGCCCAAATCAAAATGCTGAGCCAATACATTTAGCAGTGTCTAATTCTTAACTGCAATTCATAATTCTTAGTATATTGTGTAAGCGGCCTATTTTAAATTGAACCCTTATTATAGAATTACCTCTAATTCCTAACCACAAGTCATATCCTACAAGGCATGCATATGTTGCTAAAAACAAGCAAACCAACTGATTTAACAGAGTCTGATATAACCGATCAAGCAGTATACAAAGATCGCCGCAAATTTTTGCAAAAATCAGCATCGTTGACTGCATTATCAATGACACCTTCTTTCTTATTGCCAACCATCGGCTCTGCAGATATCGGGTTTGATAATATTATTAAGAGTGATTTTTCGACTAAGGATGAGTTAACCCCTCAGGACGCAATTACCAGTTATAACAATTTTTATGAATTAGGTTTGGATAAAGGGGATCCAAAACGTAATGCGCACCATCTTAAAGTAAAGCCATGGAATATATTGGTTTCAGGTGAATGTGAAGAAACCGGTGAGTATGCGTTAGAAGATTTTATTTCACCTGCAAAACTAGAAGAAAGAATTTACCGTCTACGCTGTGTAGAAGCGTGGTCTATGGTAGTGCCATGGGTAGGGGTTGAATTAGGACCTATCTTAAAGCGTTTTAAACCGACCTCCAAAGCAAAATATGTTGAGTTTAAAACCATACTAGATCCTGAAATTTTGCCGGGTCAAAAACGTCAAGTTTTGGAGTGGCCTTACCAGGAAGGTTTGCGTATCGATGAGGCAATGCATCCATTAACTATTTTTGCGGTAGGTTTGTACGGTAAGGAATTACCTAATCAAAACGGTGCTCCGATACGCTTGATCGTGCCGTGGAAATATGGCTTTAAAAGTATTAAATCCATTGTCAGCATTAATTTTCTTGAAGAACAGCCTGCTACAAGTTGGAATATAGCAGGACCTAAAGAATATGGGTTTTATTCCAATGTGAACCCTGATGTGGATCATCCACGCTGGAGCCAAAAGCGAGAGCGCAGAATTGGTGAGTTTTTAAAGCGAGAGACATTGCCGTTTAATGGTTATGCAGAAGAAGTTGCGAGCTTGTATTCTGGTATGGATCTTAAGGAAAACTTTTAATTAGATATATTTTGAATATAAAATAAAACACCCAAAAAACAGTGTTAACTATTCAATCGGGCAGAAAGATAAAGCCCGTGCTTTTTATTTTATTGCTTCTACCTTTACCAATGTTGGCGTATCGCTTCTATTCAGAAGGATTTGGTGCTAATCCTATAGAAACCATTAATCGATATACTGGTGATTGGGCGCTGAGGATATTATTATTAACCTTGGCTTTCTCACCAATAGTAAGAGTTACACGTTGGAATAATATAATTCAGTATCGACGTATGGTTGGTTTGTTTGCGTTCTTCTATGTATGCATGCATGTAATTTCTTATATTGTCCTAGATCAGTATTTTAATTTCAGTGAAATTATTGATGACGTGTTCAAAAGGCCCTTTATAACGGCTGGATTCTCTGCTTTTATTTTACTCATTCCGCTTGCCCTAACCTCAACCAATAAAATGGTTGAGCGTTTGCAATATCGTTGGATTCAGCTACATCGTCTTATTTATTTAATTTCAATATTAGCAGTGTTGCATTTTTGGTGGATGGTTAAAGTCGATACTCGTGAACCAATGATCTATGCAATTATTTTGGCAGTGTTGCTAGGGTTTCGTTTGATTTATTATATTAAACGTAAAGTATAAGCGCAGATTCACTCTCTTCATGGCGTATTCTAATGTTATCGTCATTGATCAAGGTACACATTCTACGCGTGCCATTATCTATAATCATGATGGTAAGTCTCTTTTTAAATCACAGCAGGAAATAGGTTTATTTTATCGTCAGTCAACCCAGATAGAGCAAGACGGGCAACAAATACTTAAATCTTGTGAAAATGTACTGAAGGATACGTATAAATTCGTTATTGAAAATAAACTTACGAATGTAGGCTTAGCGCTAACCACGCAGAGATCTACAGTTATTGCCTGGAATTCCGGGACTGGTGACGCGATCAGCCCTGCATTAAGTTGGCTTGATACTCGAGCACAAGCTAACTTAGTGAACTTTTCTATTGATGATAGTGTTGTTAAAGAAAAAACTGGCTTACCACTGTCAGCACACTACGGAGCATCAAAGTTACAGTGGCTTCTACAAAATGACGATAATGTTAAACAGGCTAAACAGCAAAAAAACCTTAAGTATGGTCCGTTAGCCTCTTATTTGCTTTTTAATTTACTCGAACAGCAACCATGTTATGTCGATTATTCTAATGCGCACCGAACTTTGTTGTGGAATTTGCAAACTAAAGATTGGGATGTTGATTTATTACATGCTTTTTCTATAGATAAGAATAATTTACCTCAGCCAGTTCCTAATACTTATCAATATGGAAAAGTGAAGATATATGGTTATCCTATGATATTGGTAAATGGAGACCAAAATAGCGCTATATATGGTTATGGAAAACTAAATGATCAAACTACTTTTATTAACATTGGTACAGGTGCATTTGTACTGGCAAAAAGTGAAAATAAACCAGTCTTAAATACTAAATTACTCGCAAGTATTACCTATAGTTCAGATCAAATGCAGGAAAATGTATTAGAAGGTACTGTAAATGGTGCCGGTGCTGCATTGGCCTGGGCTGAAGAAGAATGGGGAATTAGAAGTATAGAGTCTGTACCTTGGAAGGATGTGAAGGAAGTGCCTATTTTTCTAAACTCCATAGGAGGTTTAGGTTCTCCATTTTGGCGTAGCAATATACAACCGGGATTTTTAGATGCCGATAAAAATTATAGAGATTATTCTATAGAGCAATGTAAGGCTGCTTTGATGGAAAGTATTATTTTTTTATTAGTAATCAACTTGCAAGAGATGAAAAGAAATGGTGTTAAAATCAATCAAATTTTACTTGCTGGTGGTATGAGTAAAGATGAACATCTCTGTGAGAGTTTAGCTAACTTATGTTCTATCTCTGTGATTGTTTCTAACTTCAAAGAAGCAACCTCACGTGGTGCTGCGTGGCTAGCCATGCAGCAGCCTGAATGGGAATTGTTAGAAAGTAAAGTATACCATCCTCAAGAGGATAAAGGCATAGATGCTCGTTTTAAGCAGTTTAAGTTAGCTATGAATGAATTGGTGAGTTAAAACATATGAAAGATAGACTCGTCGCTCATCGTGGCGATATGACAACGTACCCTGAAAACAGCGTGCTTGCATTGCGTGCTGCAGCAAGATTAGGCTTTAACTATATTGAACTTGATATTCAATTTTCTAAAGATAATCTTCCTATCGTTATTCATGACGATAATTTAGTTCGAACTACAGGCATTAATAAAAGCGTATACGAAAGCTCTTCTGAGTATTTATTAACACAGCGCGTGTTAACATCACTTAAAGGTTACGAGTCTAAATCACTACTAAATATCGCTACCTTAGATAGAACGGTCGAAGCTTTAAATGACTATCCAGATATTACTTTATTCGTTGAAATTAAAAGACAATGCCTTGAAAGTTTGAGTGTTGAGTCTATTGTAGAGACTGTTTTAAAAAGCCTTGTTAAGGCTAAGTTCAACATAGTAGTGATTTCATTTGTAAGTGAAGTGGTGGAGTATGCAAAACGAAAAAATATCTATCCTATTGGTTGGGTCTTAAGTGATTATGATCAACAGCACCTAGAAATTGTGAACGAAATGCAACCAGATTATATTTTCTGTAATGTTAAAAAAATTAATAAACCATCTGAATTGTGGCAAGGCTCATGGAAATGGGTGCTATATGATATTATAAACCCTTCGTTTGCTTATGAATTATTAAAGCAAGGTGTTGATCTCATAGAAACGGGTGATATCGTCAGACTTAATGCTTCTGAATATTTTAGTGAATAATAAATGGATTATGATGTCGCAATTATAGGCGGAGGTATTCATGGAGTAGGCGTTGCACAGGCAGCTGCTGCGCGTGGGTATAAAACTGTTTTACTAGAGCAGTATGACCATCTTGCAGAAGGGACCTCATCGCGTTCGAGCAAGCTCATTCATGGAGGCTTACGTTATTTAGAGCAGTTTGAATTTTCTCTAGTGCGTGAATGTTTGCTTGAGCGTAGTTATTTGCTTAAAAATGCTCCAGATTTAGTCAAACTCACTCCAGTTTATATTCCTATTTATAAAGGCTCAAAGCGTTCTCCATGGATGATACGTGTAGGTTTGTCATTGTATGCGCTGCTTGGAAATTTTAGTGCTGATGCACGTTTTAACAAAGTTAATAAAGATCAATGGAGTAAGTTACATGGGATTGAAGTGAATAATCTTCGTGCAGTGTACCAATATTATGAAGCACAAACTGATGATAGTTTGCTCACTCAGGCAGTAATGAACTCGGCACAACAACATGGTGCAGAATTAATTCTAAATGCAGAAGTAGTTAGTATCGAATTAGAGAATAATCAAGGTAGAATACGCTATATAAATGCATTAAATGATGAATGCGTTCTGTCTAGCAAGGTTATCGTGAATGCTGCGGGGCCATGGGTTGCAGAAGTGGTTGATCGTGTACAACCTAAACAAAAAAATGTACAAGTCGATCTAGTGCAAGGTACACATATTATTTTACCTATAAGTCTAGGCGATTCTATATTTTATATTGAGAGCCCCAAAGATAAGCGGCCTGTGTTTGTAATGCCTTGGTATGGGGAAACTATGATAGGGACTACGGAAAGTATATTTAATGGTGATCCGAGTAAAACCAATCCATTAGAAAATGAGGTCAAATATCTGTTAGAAGCATTTTATACATATTTTCCTGAATATAAAAATAAGAGCTTGAAGGTTAGCAATAAGTTCGCTGGTTTAAGAGTGCTTCCTAGGAGTCAGAAAAATGCTAACCAGCGTTCACGAGAAACAATTTATTTACGAGACCGGAAAAGTAAACCACGCCTGTTATCTATATTTGGTGGAAAATTAACGGCATATCGAGCCACAGCAGATCATGTAATCGCGCGTATAGAAGCCTCATTGCCTAAAGTAAATTCCCATATCAATACCAAAGAATTAAAGCTAACAAAACCTAATTAGTATTTATTACTATAGAGTTACTGATGCAAGGTGCTTTGTGTAACTTTCATGTAAAGATAGGCATTCTTGGGATGATCGATTTAATAGCTCTTTGATAATTGCCTCAAACTCTTCTTCGATAATATTGAAAAATACGTCTGAAAGTGGATGTTTTCCAGTAGGAAGTGCAATAACTTTTTGTTTAAATTTCATTGCAAAAATAGTGCTTCCAGAAAAAACTATTTTAATCGCAAAAACCCATCGCCAATCCCATGAATATGGTGCAACAGCGTTTTTTCCAGAATATACCTTAAACAATTCTCCATCTTTGGCTACATCTTCACTGAATATAATAACTTGATATGATTGACTCTTATTTGAACAAATTAAATTAGCCTCGACGATATCTGCTTTTTCAGAATATGGGCAAAGCTGTTGGTATAGGCTAGGGTAAAATAGTTGTAGAAAAGCCAATAGTTTTGGGTATTGTTTGGCAGTATTAGACATAAATTTATACTGTCCTAATCCCAAAGCACTATCAACCAGTTATACTTGTTAAATTAAGCGCGACCATCAGGGATGGTGGAAGTGCAGATTTTGCAGGAGCAAAAATCTGCCGAGTAGCTCAGCTGCGACAGGTAAGATGCTCAAGCGTCTCGAGAGATAGTAATTCGGGAGAGAGGAGAGACGAGATTGCTGCAATAAGAAGCACTGTTAGGTAAAAGTTTAGATATAATCAAATAGATTGACCAAGTTAGCGCCCGTAGCTCAGCTGGATAGAGTACCTGGCTTCGAACCAGGTGGTCGGGAGTTCGAATCTCTCCGGGCGCGCCATATTCTTAGCCAAATTACTGAGTATTTTTCTGACTAACAAATAGGCTGGGTAATCTTTGGAGTAAACTTTTCAGATAATAAGTTAGTACAAAAATAAAGCATGCGAACACTGAGTGTAGAATATATAAATATTTCACAGACATGCTAGATTAAAAATATTAAAGGATGTGCGATGAATGATAATAGCGTTCACTGGAGTTTTTGGGTAATCAGCACAATTGGACTGGTTTTCAATATCATAAAGGTGTTATATGCGTAATATTTTAAATATTGTAGTGGTTTATATTTCAGTCACAGCCTTGGTTGTTGGCCACACTATGCCTGCTTATGCAGGGCTTATTGGAACGAATCAATTTTTAACAGAGCAAGTGACAAGCCAAGATCGAGAAGTCCTCTATGAAATTATTAATCGTGGTGAAGCTCAGAAATTATTAGAAAAGAACGGTGTTTCTAAAGAACAAGCACAAGAAAGAATTGCAGCTCTCACTAATGAGGAAGCAAGGATGTTCACACAAAAATTTGAAGAACTTCCAGCAGCAGGTGGTATTGGTGCTGCTGCGGCTATATTAATACTAGTTTTACTTGCAATAATTCTAGCTCTTGGAAAATAAGTGTTTTACCTTTCGAGAAAAGATGAGAAGTTTAGATACAAAGAAAAAGCGCTGGGAATAACGAAAAGAACACCATCAAAAAATGCAAGAACGTGCCAAAAAAGAAGGTGTTTATCTAAGAGATTGCCCACAACCCGGAAAACGCGGCAAAGGGTATGATTGAAGTTAATACGTGAGTCGTTATTGAATATACATAAGGATTAATGGCAATTAATCCTTTCAATAATTTAGTAGATGAAGTATGCATGTGTCAGAAAATAAAAATGAACAATTAAAACTCTATCCGGCATCGGATGTAGCGACTCGAATATTCCACTGGGCCAACTTTTTTATGCGTACTAGGATTAATTGCCATCGGTCTGGAGATTTTAAATAGTAAAGCTCTCGGGATTAGTGGTGATGCGAAAATCTTATTGAAGATCATCCATGTCTATATTGGCTATGTTTTCGTACTTAAGCTTATCGTAAGAATTGTCTGGGGCTTCTATGGCAATAAGTTTGTGCGATGGAAGGAGGTACTTCCATATGGTAATAAATACTGGTCTTCATTTTCAAACTATGTAAAAAACATCTCTAAGAAATCACGGCCGGAGTATTTGGGTCATGATCCGATCGCGAGATTGATTGTATTGATATTTTTTGTGCTTTTAATTCTTGAGGGAATTACAGGATTAATATTTGCCGGTACAGTTTTATATATGCCGCCACTAGGACGTCAGATAGCAGAGTGGGAGTGGGTGACTGGATCAGGCGAGGATCATAGTAAATCAGGGGGTCTTGAAATATTGAGTTGTTCAAATAACATTTATCTGGTTTTTATAAACAGTAGGTCAGTTATCCGCAATAATATCGATTCCTAGCTATTATTTTTCAATACTCAATACTCAAGACTTAATTGATGTCTGAACATTAACAGCGCCTATAACACGTTCTATATCTTCACTATTGCACTTTGGGCATTTTTCTTTGTGCTCATTGTGTTCATGTACTGATTCAATTACATCAAATAAATGACGACAAGTATTACATATGAACTCATAGATTGGCATTGTGATAATTAATGGTTAGTATCTTGCCTTTATATCATTACTTGCTACTGTTCTGCATTGATATAAATCAAACCGCTACCTGTCCAAAAGGTTTTGACGACGTACAATTTATAAATTTGCATAATAAGTATCTTTAATTAAATATATGGAAAATATCCTATGCAGGATAAATAAGCATGATTTGATTCTGATCACTTAGTACGATTGATCTAAAATGTTAAATATGTCATTAGTTGATTTACATCAACCAACGTTTTCAATAATTTGTTACTCTATATAAAGTGTAATCGATAAAGTGAGTTGGCACCATGAACATTGAAATGCAGAAGTCCGAGCTAACAAAAAGGCATAATAGCTTACATAATGAGGTATTTGATATTCAGAGAGAAGTTGTTGTTCTACTAGCCTTGCTAAGCAAAGCAGAAGAGGAGATTGAAGAAATTCAAACTAAGCTAAGTGAGCTTGAAGAACCAAAAAAATTAGTCTTGCTTATGCAAGCTAGTTAAAAAATCTATAATTGTAAATGATCAAATGCTTTATGTAGTTTGTGTCATTATCAGATGGATTAATTTTATGTCCTAACTCTATTATGCATAAATATCGCTATCATTATTTAGCATGAGTCTTTTATACCACAAAAAGGATAAAAGACTTTCTAGAAGTATCAATTAATGCAATTTTAACATTACTAGTATTTCGTTTTCTGCTTCTAACCAGTCTTCATTTTCAAAACCTGGTAAAAATCCGCGTCGCTCCGCTTTGTAATAAGCTGCTTCGGCGATCATCTCTTGGTAGTCTTGACTCGGTGTTTCGGTGCTGGTTTTTTTCGATTTTACCAATAAAGCTGGTTTTCTTTTTTGAGCAGGCTTACATGATTTTACTGAGGTTGTCATTATATTCTCCTATTTCAATGGCTTATCTCCGGGTTAACAATATTACAAGTTTTTAGTAAGCATATTGACCTGCGTCAATATAAAGTAAAAGTTATGCCAAGTTATTAAAATAGGCTTTAATCTAGAGATGCTAAGTTTGAAATTTGTACTAGTTGTATTGCGTTGCCTGTTATAACTAAAACAAGAATTTTAAGAAATATTTTTGTGCTAATAGTAATGGATAATAGAAGTAGATTATGTTGTAGAAATTGGTTTGATGCGATTAATATCATACCTGTTTGCATCATTAATGCTGGGCCAAACCATCATTGAACGTATTCATGTTAAAGGCAAAGTATTCGCTATTATCTGAGCACCATTCAGTCCTACGTCTGTATTTAGGATAACATGTACTGGTATTTTTTTTAAAATGGCATGCATTTTTGGATTATCATTAAATGCATCAATAAAAGTCCCATCTTTAAGTTTATTAATAATTTTAGGTGCTATTCCACCAGCTATATATATTCCACCTGTAGCAAGTATAGTTAAAGCTATATTTCCTGCTTGTGCCCCATAAATTTGTGTAAAATAATGAAGTGCAACTTCTGCAAGATGATCTTTGCCGGATAACCCATAAGCGCTTATTTCGGCCGCAGGGTCATTAAATTTTAATCTATCGTGCAATTCAGCTGATTCTTTTGCTATATTTTTTAATTTAAGGAAACTATAGATTTTCACTAAGCCTTTGCCTGATAGAATTTCTTCACATGCAATTCTTTTTTTATGGAGCATTAAAAATTGTAGGAGCTCAATATCTAAGTCATTGCGAGGTGCAAAGTCTGTACGTCCACCTTCAGATGGTAGTACTCTAATATTATCAAGGTCAGAAATAACTATCCCTATACCCAAACCTGTTCCTGCACCTATGAGTGCTTTGGGTCCTTCAGTTTCTGGTTTTCCTACTTGTAATGTTTCGAGTTCATTATTACCAAGCGTGGTAAGTCCATATCCTACTGCTTGAAAGTCATTGATCAGTTTTACGAAATCAATATTGAAACGTTCTTTTAGTATTTGTTCATTGACAATCCAAGGTAGATTGGTAACTTTTACTTTTCCATTTTGAACAGGTCCTGCAATTGCTATGTAAGCAGCTTTTGGTAGCATGTTAAATTTTGCAACTTGAAGTAAAAAATCTTCAAGTATGCAATAAAAATCAGAGTAATTTTGGCTTGAATAAGTATGCTTAAATATTGTTCGAATATTATAATCTAAATGCTCACTTAGTATTAATGATGTTTTTGTTCCACCTATATCACCGGCAAGAATTAGCATTGTAAAAAACCCATTAACTTTGCATTGGTAATTATATAGCTTGTATATTCTGTTAAATTAGTAAATATAAAGTTGATATAGCTCAATATATTCGCAGTTAATGTCGTTTATAGTCCAGTTTCTAGTGTAATTCTATTTGGTAGTTAAATACATTTTACTGCTAAGAAACTGAATATATCACGTTATGTTCTAAGGCTTTGAGCATACTGCAAATGCTGCGAGCATAAATACTTCTGCTAGCTGTTGAGGTGTTGGGTTCTTGCACGCGACTATACTGAAAAATTATCATATAACACCATATAGATTGCATTTTTATTTAATCAGTAACTATGCTTTCTATGAAAGTATAAAAATTATAGTTTGAATATGTTCGTTAGTATTTTCGAATCTTTCATATGTACATTGCAGCCATTGCAGTCATTGTAATCTGAGAATCCAAGTTGAGTAAGTGTTATCATTTATTTCATTTTTACTGAACCAGCCTTTGTTAGCTAACCATTCAAAGTAGATTATTTAAGGGATCATGGGGTGTCGTAGGGTGTGGTATAGAGCTCGAATTGCTTAGGTTCTGCCAATCTACGGTAACGTGGAATGATAGAGGTTAATAGTTCACCAATTACTGTTATCAATTCATATCAATCGTGGCCATCAAAGGAGTTTTTTTTAATAAACGCTTAATACGTAAATTACTATGCCACATATGCTCGGCTAGCTAACCTAAGGGAAGCCAGGCAAGCCTATTGATTAATGATATAAGTAATGGCCCGAGGGTTCTCTGCAAGTTCTTCGCTAATTTTAAGTAAACGATGATATGAAGGGAATAGTTGTATTACATGTTTTTTAAACGCTCTTGATCGCCAACTGATAATTATTATGCGTTGCGAATAATCTGTAGAGATGGTTGGATAGGAAAGTACAGAAAGTAATGGGTCTCGTAAGGGAGTTTCGTTGCTTAAATAATTAATAACCTGATTGGCATAGTCTTCTATTTGCTCTAATAATATAGGAGTGAAGTTCACGACTGCTCGAGCTTGTGGATGCGACTCTAAATGTATCGCTATATAGATATTGTCTTTTATCGTATGTAGATAAGTCCAAGACTGTTGATAGACACCGGTGAGTAAATCACGATATTCAGGTTGATGCATATTACAATACAGCGCGACCTTCAATTATTCATTATTTGATTTATTAGCGAGCATGATGTACTTCTTGGTCAAGCATTTCAGGGGTTATCAGAATACGGCCTATAGGGCTGACATAATATTTTTTAGTATCATTTTCTAAATCATAGCCAATAATAGTGCTATCAGGGATTACGCAGCTTTTATCTATGATCACGTTTTTTATTTTGCAATTTTTGCCAATGCGTACATCAGGTAAAATAATACTGTCTTCTATAATGCTAAATTGTTTAACAATCACATTTGAAAAAAGTAACGAATGTTTTATGCTAGCACCAGAAATGATACAACCACCAGACACCATTGAATCAACAGCCATGCCTCGACGTTTTTCATCATTGAATACAAATTTTGCTGGTGGTAATTGTTCTTGATAGGTCCAGATTGGCCAATTCTCATCGTATAAATTCAGTTCCGGAGTTACTGCGATTAATTCGATGTTTGCATCGTAATATGAATCAATTGTTCCCACATCACGCCAATAAATATGTTTATGTGTTTTTTCATTTAAAAATGAGTAGGCATATACTTTATATTTATGTTCGACAGCATAAGGGATTAAATCTTTCCCAAAGTCATGACTTGATGAAGACATATCAGCGTCACGAATAAGTTGCTCAATCAAAAACTTTGTATTGAAGACATAAATACCCATTGAAGCAAGTGATATATTTTCATTTCCTGTTACGGAGATAGGGCTTTCTGGTTTTTCATTGAAATTATTTATGCGTGTGTCTGTATCAATTGTTAACACTCCAAAAGCATTAGCTTGTTTTCTTGCTACTTCAATACAGCCTACTGTTAAATCTGCATCATGGGTCAAATGATGCGTAAGCATGGCTCCATAATCCATTTTATAAACATGGTCACCAGCTAAGATCAGAATATATTCAGGCTTGTAAGTACGAATAATATCCAAATTTTGATAGACTGCGTCTGCGGTGCCGGCATACCAGGATGTTTCAAGTCTTTGCTGTGCGGGTAAGAGTTCAATAAATTCACCAAATTCACCACGGAAAAAAGACCAACCTCTTTGAATGTGTCGTATCATCGAATGTGCCTTATACTGGCTGAGGACAGCTATTTGACGAATACCTGAATTAACACAATTGGATAAAGGAAAATCGATAATTCTAAATTTTCCACCGAAAGGGACAGCTGGCTTTGCACGCCATTCGGTTAAGTTTTTTAGTCTCGAGCCACGGCCACCAGCTAATACAAGTGCTAACGTTTTTTGTGTTAACCGACTGACACATCGTTGAGACTGATCAAACTGCATTTATTTTATTAATTCATTCATATTAAAAACATATTGCATCCACTCTGTTCATAGTTACACAGTTTATCCCCAATGATTTGTAAAGAATCATGATTTTGTACATTTGCGTTAAATATATCTTAATATGATTCGCAACTATTTGATCGAGGACAATATTGGCATATATATCAAATCTAAAGGCTCATTGATTAAATATAGATAATATTACAGATATTAGATTCGTATTCTGGCACCCAAAGCTGAATGTGTAAGTGTTATAGTAGATTTCAATTACTGGGATAGACGGTGGCGTCCTATGAAAATTAGATAAGAGGGCGTTTGGGTTTTGTTTATTCCTGAGGTTAAAGAAAATACACTCTATAATCATGAAATTAGATATCGAGAATCTGCATAATTATTGGTCCAGTCTGATCTCTATGCGCAATAATTCGAACTGCGTCCAAAAACAGCTTCTTTTGCGACACAGTCAAGTAATTTTAAATTGAATGGATAAAATAAAGTAAATATTTTTACTGTTCGTATGCCCAGATGTGTATTTATAAAATGTATTTATTTAGAATTTTGTAAAATTTGATGTATCTAGATCTGTGATCAAAGGTAAGTGATCAGAGGCTAGACGAGTCAGCTCTGTATTTGGTACCCGAGTTGTTAAAACTTCTATTTGTTCATTAACAAAAATATAATCGATACGAGTAGCAGGGAAACGAGTAAAGAACGTTCCTTGTGGACTTCCCTTAATACTTTTTTGTGCAGTATCTTTTAATTTATCAGTAATATTTTGATAGAGTACAGAAGACGGGAAAGTATTAAGATCTCCACAAAACACTTTTGTGCCATTAAAGTCTGGATGTCCCAGCCAATCTGCACCTAATATGGATTCTAGTTGAATGCGGCGTGGGCGCGGCCTCACATCAAGATGTGTATTTAGAATCTGTATGGGTGTTCCATTTACTTCAACTTGTACCCAGATAGCACCGCGCGGTTCAAGAGTAGGGCTACTCGAAATTTTAGGTAAAATGTCAGCCTTAATTAGTTTTATCGGTAAATGTGTGAGAATTGCATCCCCATATCGTTCTTCTTCGATATGAATGCTCGGATGGAAATGAAATTCCATCTGCAGAAGTTTTGCGATCTGATGAGCTTGGTCCACTGAGCCAGTACGAAATTTTTTCACATCTAATTCTTGTAAAGCAACTACGTCAGGTTCATAACGTGCTATTACTCGAGCTATACGTTCCGGGGAGATCTTTCCATCCATACCTGTGCAGCTATGTACATTGTAGGTCATGATCCGTAAAGTTTTTTGTTTTGTTTTATCACGAGTTATGATGGTGGGTAATTCATTTTCTTCACGCCCAAGGATGTTTTGTGCAGCAATACGTAAGTCAAAAGGTCGCAGATAATTGTGGCGGTTCTCCGCAATGAGAGTATCACCAGGTAATAATGCAAAGGCATGTGTTTCATTTTCGCCTGGTCCTGCGTGAGAGCCATTTTCTAAACGAAAAGTTTGATGGGTATACCGCTATGCCATCCACAAATTACAAAATCTCCTGCGTTTTTATGATGGCAAATGCTTATAACGTCATTGGTTAGTTCGTCTAAAAAAGGGTGGTTAGCACCAAATACATGGGCACGATCTTGTGGCAATGAAAAGCATTTATCTTGCAGCCATGCAGTGGCTTGATTTGAGTCTTCTTTAACAATTACCAAAGGAACATTGGCCTTGTCTATAAGTTGCTTGGCAATATGGTTTCGGTCTTCTGTAGTTAATATATAAGGTGAATACACTTGTCCGAGTGGACCCATTGCCGTAATTACTGGATCATCCGCATTAGTATTTTTAATTGCATCTGAATATGTAGAAAACAGTTTTTGAATTTTATTACCACCTAATAATCTTGCCCGATGTGATTGAATGCCATGTGATTCAACGCCATTTATTTTATCTTGATGGATAGTTGTTTCAAATACATTAGCAATGGCTTCTTCAATGCTATGCTGATGTAATTTTGGATATGGAAGTGCATCTTCTTGGCCATGATCTGAATAGATCCAAATATCATAATGTCTTCGTTTTGATCGATGTGCAGCATGCCAGATATTTTTAACAGCTCTATCTATACCTTTAAGTGACCAATGAGCAAATAGTGAGCTGGGACCTCTACGGTGAGCTTGTTCGTCATAGCCAAGAAAATTTAAATGTATAATTGGTAAGCCGCGCGCAATATCTATTTTTGTTCCTATCGTAATTAGTTCTCTAAGTAATATGCAAATAGCCACACGGGTTGGTATAAATTTTAATTCTTTAACAAAATTAAGTCCTTTTGTAAATCCGATAATACTATCAAATACAGCTAAAATAATTTCTAAAAAAAGTAATAATAATGTCCTAACAAGGCTAAATATGTTGGTTAATAGAAAAAAAAGTAATACAAATGGATTTGCGGCACGTAATAGCCCTCCCCAACCAAAAGAAGAGGCGCAGAAATGAGGTTCTTCAGCACCACCCGTGTAGATGTTGCAGTAAGCACTTCCTCCTTTTAATAGAGGTTCACCTTGTTGTTTTAAAAACTTCTCTATTTCTAATGAAGATCTCGGTTCATACATGCGATGAATCTCTTTAGTTTCTCGATCCATAAAACTAAAAGTAGGCACTGCCGTTTTGTAGCCATAAAATAGTTCAGCTTGTACTGCTGGTGTGCTTGATGGAAGGCCAGAATAAAGTGAATGTAAGTGATAATGCTCTGATGTTATCATTTTTTTTAGAAATTTTAGATTCCCATTGTTCATTGCACGTAGTAACTGAGTGTGCGATAAACCATCAATTTGAATAATTATTAAGCCCGGTTTTGTAGCAGTGTCTTTAGAAGTAGGTAAACCAAGAACACGAATCATCCATTCACTGCGGCTGAACCAACGACGCACCTCACGTAGGAATACTTCTATTTGGTATACCATGGTATTAGATTAATTTTTCATATCATCTTTGATAAAAGCCTCACTGGCAGCATCAGTGAATTCCTTAATTCTTTCCCATTCAGCTTCTATTAGATTTAATACAGTAGTCCAGGAATGATATTCTCGATGGCGATGCATGAGAGAATTTTGTTGAAGCTTTTGAAAGTGTTCAAGAGCTTTATCTGCAGAGTGTTGCATTGAAAATTCCACTGCGGTAGCTTTTGCTTTTTTTCGTAGTTTTATTATTTCAGGCTCAGGTTTTGAGTGAACCCACTCTAAAGCATTTGTAAACTCGTCAATATTTTCACTATCGAGAAGTCTGCCATTAATACCATTATGAACTACTTCTCTTACTCCAGGTGCATCTATAGCTACAACTGGAGTCCCACTAGCCATTGCTTCAGTGATTACCATTCCTTGCGTTTCACTTTTGGATGCAAAGGTGTATACATCCATAGCATTATATGCATCGGCAACTTCACCAGCATTTAAGATACCGACGGTATAGAGAAGGTCTGATAAGTTATTTTCTGCAAAAATGTCTATGATAGTTTTTTTCATTGGCCCTTCACCAGCCAATAAAAAACAAAACTTATTATTTGTCGAATGTTTTTTAAGAAAAGAAATAACTGCGTTAGTTAAAAATCCAAGATTTTTTTCTTTTGCTAAGCGGCCCAGATGGCCAATAACAAATGTATCTTCTGGTATACCTAGCTTTTTTCGAAACTGCAAGCCATTCGCGTTTACATATCGGCTCAAATTTACACCTGTAGGCACTACTGCGATGGGTGTTTCTACACCACGATCGCGGATCATCTCAGCGATGCTTTCGCTGGGTGCAAAAATTAGGTCGCATAAATTGGCATAATTAGTAGATAGTTTAATTACAAATCTTTTTAATGCTTGCGAGTCACCAGGCATGTAATGTGTGTATTCTTCATACTTAGTATGGTGTGTAAATACCAATGGAATTTCGTGAGTATGGGCAATACGTAATGCAGTTGAGCCTATCAAAAAAGGATGATGCGAATGAATTACATCAGGCTCGAATTCTTGTATAGCAGAAGACAGTATACCGGGTACCGGTAAAGCAACAGAAAAATCGCTGCCGTTAAAGTGTTGGATTGCAGGAATTCGAATTACGTCTAGCTCATTTTTAGGTAAGTCATCAAAGGTTGGGGCAACAACTAAAACATGATGCTCTCTTTTACGGTATTCTGTTGTAAAAGCTTCAATAGATCGTGCTACACCCCCAACATGTGGTAAATACGTGTTAGTCATCATCGCAATGTTCATGCTGTTCCTTTTGCATTGATAAATTCAACTGAAGTTGAAATAGTGTCAGTTATCATAGGTTCTTGTTCTAGTAAGCGCACCTCTATTTTTGAAGGCATTTTATGAAAATCACACTCCCACTGAACTATTATTTTATTCCTGGCTGGTTTAACCCATATTTTAATCTCCCCAAATGTTGTTGATGCTGGTCCAAAATAAAGCTTTTTGCTTTCTTCTAGCCATTGAGGGGGTACGCCTGCACAAAGTACTAAGTAATCATTCTCTTCTCTTACAAAGATATTTCGTAACATAATTATCCACTCTGCGGCTGCCCACGCATGCTGCCCATCACCCATGCAACCTCCTAATGTACGAGGATGAACCGCTTCTGGCCACTGTCCCGTAGGCGATGCAAGTTCAGCAACTTTGTTTAGTAATGGTATGAAACGCTCATCGTTTGCACGTAGTAGCACTTGAGCAACATTAAGAGTTAGATAAGGATTAATGCCGGAGTGAATCATGTCTTGAAAAAATCCACCGTTTACAAAACAGTTTTCCAATATAAATTCAATAGTATCCAATAAGCGTGGGTCATCTGCGGAAAATAGTTGCAATGGGTAACCGGCTACTATTGATCCAATTGCACCGGCATCGAGTCGACGATAAGGAGAGGCAGACATTGCATTTTTTCCAGTGCGATCAGCAACTTTATTTAAGCTGTTATGTACAGCTTCGGTTAGCAAAAGAGCTTCTTTATGGAACATTTTCTGATCGTCAGTCTGGTCAAAAATATCCGAAAATTTAGCAGCAGCATGTAATCCAGCAATACTCCAAAAATCATCCCAATAGTAAAAATCATTTGGGCCTAAGTGTTCTGCGCTAAAGCCTGCGGGTAATAGGCCCGCATGCATACTGGTTTTATCTTTGGAAAGTCTTTTTTTGATGATCCATTTCCCACCACGACGGATTATTGGCCACCAATCTATATTTTTAGGCAATCTATTTGTTAATTCATAAAACCGCTGGAGTATCCACAATACTTCACCATTAGAGTCCCATTCGCCTTGCTGTGAATGAAAGTAGCCTGATCGATTTTGATGTTTTGGAAAATACTGTAAGGCTTGTTCAGCGCGTTCAATTAAACCTGAGCACAAAAGACCATAAACAATAAAGGCGGCATCGCGGTACCAAAATCTTTTATATGTATATGGTCCTGGGAAAACCTCATTTGGAGAACATAAAATTAATGTTCGTATTGAAGTTTCATAGAGTTGTTGGATATTATTATCTGGTATATTTAACTCGCATTTGGTTTTCAAACTGTTAGTCCATAATGCTGATGAACTTAGCATTTTATTATTTAATGAAGATTCGACATAATTCTCATTTAGTGGAATTTCTATATTTAATTTACGGAGTGTGTTTGGTTCTAATGCAAATAATGCCGCTGCAGTAACCATGCCTACATCACAGTGTGAATTCGATTGTTCATTAGCATCTAATAAATGGATAAATACATCGCCATTATGGTATGTAGAAGCATGGCAACGTTCGATAGGCTGATCGAATAAAATAGTTGATTCCTTGTCAACACGCCATGTTTTACGATCTTTAGAGGTTTTCACCTCGTTAATAAAGCTGATCCCCTCCGGATTATAAGGGCGTAAAGAGACAACAATCCAAGCGGATTCGTTTGAGTTAGCCTCGATACTCAAATTGCAGAAAAGCTTGTCATGTTTATATGTAACATCGGAATGTGTTACTAACCATGAATATTCATTTTTTGTTTCTGTTCGTATTGAAAAATCATCATGTATATTTATACTTTGTTGTGAATTTATTTCACGCGATGGCAGTAAAACAGAATTATTATTTGTAATAATCCACGTATCTAGTGACCATTTATCCCAAAATGGAGTTAGTAGTCCACGCGGATCCACAATCGGTAGTGCTCTATAATTTGGTACACCAATTGCAGTCCAATTGCGGTGAGTAAGATTTACGTGTGTTAGAGAAAATGCTCTCGGTATAAACGAATTATCAGTAGGGTCGAATTGTTTTTCAATCCAATATGGCCATACCCAGTCAAGATTATGTTGTACAACGCGGCTATTGATTAAGCCTCTGGCATGAAAGATAACTCCGGCACGCAATAACTCGATGGGTTCTGCAACCTCTGAGGGTTGCGAAAATTTACTTAATTGTGCCAGTAGGGTAATAGGGTCTAGAAAACCATGAGAACGTGCTGCAACCCGTATAATATATTTCCATGGTAACCACGATTTCACTTTGCTAATTGTTCGTACTAATCTGTTGTTCATCGTTGGGGAGATATTTTTTTAAAGCTTGTCTCGCTCGATGACCTACATATATAACCGCGAAAATTGTCATCATAAAACCAAAAATATAAAATCCCCATTCCAAATTTGTTTTTGTGGTATCGGTACCGAGTGTAGATAGATCTGCAGTGATTGATCCAACATAGACGTTAAAAATTGTGATTGGTAAAATCCCAAAAAAAGTACCAATAAAAAAATCTTTTAATTTGAACTTAGTTAGTCCAAATAAGTAATTAGAAAGTTTAAAAGGAAAGAAAGGCATTAACCGTGTAGCTAGTATCAGTTTCCAGCCTTCTGTTGCTAGCAGTTGGTCGATAAAGCTAAGACGCGGATTAGAGCGTAGGTAATTTGCGATGCGTTCGGATAATAAATAGCGCGCAAAAATAAAAGCAAGTACCGCACCGATGGTGGTCGCTATTATTATGTAAATAGATCCCATTACTACACCAAATAAAAACCCAGCTCCCATGGTAATGAGAACACCAGGAAATAAGAAAAGCACTATAATAATATCTAACAAAATGAATAAAATTGGTGCCCATATCCCACGAGCATCGATCCATTCTAGAAGAGATTTTACGTGAGTCTGTAAATCAAAAAAGTAAATCAAGCTCCCTAACAATAGGCTAACAAATAACGTGCTCCCAATAATTATTGCAAACGACCAGGCTTCATGTCTCATCTTATTGAGCCTTACAAAATAAGCATGTTAATGTATTAATGTAGATATATATGTTGATTTAAATCAAAGAGTGCCTTATTAAAATACTAATAATTGATTATCGTAATGGATGATAAATTAACTATTCCGAGCTTGAGTGGAGTCGTTTAAAAATCGCTACAATTCTTTCCATCTCAGAAAGTCCGCCCATTAAATTATGAGTTGGAAATAATACACTTGTAATAGCAAGTGGAGATGCATTGCCAATAGGAAGAATATTATTTAGAGAAAAGAATTTTGTATTTCATGATGAAGGCTCTTATCAATTATTCTTAGATTCAAATTACCAACCTAATTATGTGGTGGATATATCTGTATCTGGTGAAAACACGCACCTAAAAATTTAGAAGATTTGAAGCGAAGAGGTGTAAAGTCCTATTTAATCACTTCTAACAGCCAATCAATATCGACTTCATTGTTGCCAAAAAATTGTTTTTTTGTCTGCCCTAGCGTGTCTGAGCCTTCAACGAACAATATATCCACCTACATGGGAATGATTCTGGCAAAAGTCCAAGTAAAACCCAAATGAAATACTTAATCACATTCAGACAAGAATTGCTCCTATTGTTGCACAGGCCGGGAAGTATCAGGCGTTTTATTTTCTTATTTCTTCAAAGTTTGAACTCTCTAGTCCTCTTCGCAACAATCATCCTGATATCACGATTTAACGCCTTGAAGAATACCGCTTTTTCTGACATCTACTGTCGAATTATGGGATCTACAACATTTGGTGCATTAGTTTTTACTTTTAATGGACTTTATGGCCTTTTTTAGTTATTGATGTTTATGTACGAATGGATTTCAAATTATTTATTTTAACTGACTTCATAATATCCTTATTTTGTTACATTAGATGTACTTTATATACTGGAGACCTGATGCATTGATGTAGCTCAACGATGGTAAAGAAATTGCACCAACATAGCGTCAGGTTATTGTCGCGATGAAAGCACTACCAGTCACGTCTTAAATAGCCATTAATGACTCAAATTCAACGTTAGACTACTCTTAAAATATGTATATGCCGTCTTCTCATAATATGCTGCTTTAAAACTGATTTAGATCAATTTATTCTAATTATAAAAGCGTTATAAAAGTCTAATCATCTATAGAGAAATTGTGATGTATGACGGGGGATTTGGTTACTATTATGGCTTCGAAGTATTTTTTTTGGAATTTTATAATTGCTCTTCTGATAATGTTAATAAAAACAGTAATTGTGACTAACTAAAAACTGACTAATATTTAAAATAGAGCACCAATTGCCACATTGTACTTTATATAACTCCTAGTTGTAATCTTTTACATATTTCAGGTGTTGTGACTGGAGAACTAACTGAAAAAAGTGGACTCATATGCCATATTCACGGGTAAGAAATTGTTTTTAAAAGAGCTTGTTTATATAGATAAGCATTAAAAGTCTAAATTAGGTGGTCAATATGAATACTAGGAAAGTTATATTGTTAATTATAATGTTGATACCTGTCATATCTATCGCAGGCATGAATGGAGGAGGAGGTAGAAGTTTTGAAGATGGTTTGTTTTGGGGGCTGACCTGGATCGAAATGAACGTTTAGACCAAGACGAGGCTAAAGCTGTTTATAATTTAGCGAAAGATGAAATCTTTACTCGTTATGATGAAGATAAAAATGGCTTAATAAATCGTTCTGAATTTATGGAGTTTATTCAACAATCTCCATGGACGGATAAATTTGTTCATCCTAAAGATAAGGAGTAACAAAAACCTTATACTGCTCTTGTGCTAGGCAGATTTTATGTTAATAAAAAAACATTGCTATAGCGGTAACGTCATGAAAAAAAAGACCAACTTAGGACTAGCTACCCACTGCGTTCATGCAGGAGATAAACTAGACAAAAACGGTAGTATCTTTACACCTCTATACAATTTTTCCACGTTTTGTTTTCCAAATACGGAAAGTTTGCTTGATGTAGTAGAGGGGCGAGTAGAAGGAAGTCTATATACTCGCTATGGTCTTAATCCAACAATCAAGTCAGTTGAAAGAAAACTTGCAACAATTGATGATGGTGAAGCTGCTTGGATATTTAGCTCTGGAATGGCGGCAGAATCGGCAATACTTTTAGCCCACTGTAAGTCTGGCGACCATGTTATTTGCTTTGGTGATGTATATGGAGGCACTTATGAGTTACTTGACACCTGTTTGCCCAATCTTGGCATAACAACTAACTTCATGCTGGGAAGCGAAATTAATAAACTTAGTGATGCTATAAAAAGCAATACGCGCATCGTTTTTTTTTGAAACACTCACGAACCCTAATCTAGAAGTATTAGATATTGCTGCAATTGTTGCGATCGCAAAAAATATAATGTACTTGTAGTAGTAGACAATACTTTTGCAAGTCCTGTAAATCTAAACCCTCTTGCCTTAGGCGTAGATATCGTAGTACATAGCACTACCAAGTATTTAGGCGGCTATAGCGATCTCACAGGTGGTGCGGCCATGGGTACAAAAGAATTGCTCAAACCAATATGGGCTTGGCGTAAGAATCTTGGTCAAATGATGGCGCCTGAGGTTGCGAATTTACTCGCACGAAGTTTGCGCACATTAGTTGTAAGAGTGAATGGGCATAATAGGTCTGCACAGATAATTGCTGAACGATTACTTAAGCATCCACGAATTATTAAAGTAAATTATCCTGGTCTGACTGGTTCTACTGGCTACAACATTGCAAAGCAGACAATGAAAGGTTTTGGAGGTATGATTAGTTTTGTGATTGATGGAAGCATGCAGGAAACTACGGATCTAGTCGACCGACTTAAATTATTCACAATTGCTCCAAGCCTAGGAAGTGTTGAAAGTCTTGTAACTCAACCTATCACAACTACACACCACAATTTAATTTACGCTGAACGGGCAAAGCGTGGCATCATTGGCAGTTTGGTCCGCATTTCAGTCGGGCTTGAAGATGTTGAAGATATCTGGGCTGATCTTGAACAAGCATTAAAATAATCGCGATCATTTTACTATTAGCAGAATCTTTATAGACGTATGTCAGTAAACGAATGCCGATTCAACCGATCGATGCAACACATGCGTTAAAACGTTCCGCTGGAGTTTCAGACCTTAAGGTTTGTCTCGGGCGTTTCGTGTGACTGTGTTTAGACTCCTCTCCTGGATAGGCCTGTTTTAACCATCCCGCAATCCGTTGGGGGTGGCCACTGTAATTGTAGTTTGTGAATCACCGTACGATGCATGCATACATTCGTATGTAGTTAACATCGCCTTGGGGCGATGGACACGATCGCACGCGGCATAGTCTGCTTCATTTGTGCGATACGTGTCGATACCGCCAGTGCATTTAATCTTCCGGCTAATCGTGGAAGGGGTATGCTTTAATTGCAAAGCAATGCTACGTAACGACAGATCACTTGCAAGTCCACGTGAGATTTCATGTCGTTCGAATAATGAAAGGACTAAGCATGAACGTTTGGTGTAGGAGGTCGAATACTCCGGTGCGCGATAGACGTTATAGATGGAAGACGAGCTGCGATCAAAATAACGGCCAATCGATTTTAATGATTCGCTATGAGACCAACGCTCCCACATCTCGTTCTTTTGTGTTGTCGGAATAATATATTCTTGTTCGATAGATCATAGATACACTCCACACATTGATAAAGCTTACGCGCATAGGAATTGATTTGGCAATACATTGATATAGCTCAATGAATGCAATGAGATTATATAAATAATGAACTAATTGGTAGAGAGATGAGTGCGTTCCAAGCAGCAGGTGTAAGAATAACCAGAAATTATTGGGAAAGTACTGAAGTATGGAAATAACTAGCAAATTGGCGGTACTTATTGACGCTGATAATGCCCAACCTAGCATGATAGATGGGCTGTTGGCAGAAATAGCAAATTACGGTATAGCTAGCGTGAAAAGAGCCTACGGTGATTGGACAACTCCCAGTCTAAAAGGGTGGAAAGAGGTTCTATTGCAGCATTCTATTCAACCAATACAGCAGTTTGCATATACTAAAGGCAAAAATGCAACAGATAGTGCAATGATAATAGATGCAATGGATTTATTGTATAGCAGTAATTTTAATGGATTTTGTATTGTATCGAGTGATAGTGATTTTACCAAGTTGGCATCAAGAATTAGAGAATCAGGATTATTGGTTTTTGGTTTTGGTGAGCAAAAAACTCCATCCGCTTTTGTTTCAGCATGCGACAAATTCATCTACACGGAAGTTCTTCGATCAAAGACTGATGAAAGTAAAGCGATAGTTAAAATATCCAGTCGTGAGTTAAAGCAAGACACAAAACTTGTCAGCCTATTACGAAACGCAGTTGAGGCTTCATCTGATGAAACGGGGTGGGCCCATCTTGCTCATGTAGGCAGCCATATTGCAAAACAATCGCCGGAGTTTGATCCGCGCAATTACGGATATGTAAAATTGGGTGAATTAGTTTCGGCAATTAAGCTTTTTGAACTAGAAGAAAGACAAATAGGATCTACTAATTCAAAGGCTCTTTATGTTCGCAGTAATAAAAGCAGATAAGTAGCAACTACAAAAATACAATCTTATATGGGATTAGGTTTGTACATCCTTTTACTAAACGCAATTCGTTGGAGTAGTGATTGAAAAATGGTTGAAAAAACCCAATCTGCAAACAAGACTTATAAGAAAAAGGATATCGCAAAGTGGAAAGCGATTGTAGCCGAATATCAAAAGCCCAACGCCTGGCGTGCAAGTTGGCAAATTGTCAACTCGATTGGTGGGTATGCCGTACTGTGGTATTTAATGTACCTGAGCTTTGGCGTCTCCTGGTGGCTGACCGCTCCTCTGGCTATCCTCGCAGGAGGGTTGCTAGTACGGGTCTTCATTATTTTTCATGATTGCGGTCACGGCTCATTCTTTGAATCCCGTCTAGCTAACAATTTCTGGGGATTTATCACTGGTGTGCTCACCTTCACTCCCTATTATCACTGGCGCTGGGAGCATGCAGCACATCATGTCACTACAGGACATTTGGATCGTCGCGGCATGGGTGATATATGGACTTTGACCGTTGAAGAATATTTGGAATCCTCCCGCTGGAAGAAGTTTGCCTATCGCTTGGCACGAAATCCAATCGTACTTTTTGTCATTGCGCCACTTTTTCTTTTCTTGATTCTTCAGCGATTCCCATCGCAGGGGCTAAATTTCGTGAACAGTATTCCATCTGGATCATGAACCTTGCTGTGTTTTGTATGGCGATTAGTTTGATCGCTATTATGGGTTTTCTTCCGTGGTTAATCATCCAACTCACTATCATGGCGGTGGCTGGATCAAGTGGAATATGGTTGTTTTACGTGCAACACCAATTTGAGGATGCCTATTGGGAGCGTGGTGAAGAATGGGATTACACAGACGCTGCGTTGAAGGGAAGTTCATTCTATAAATTGCCCCGAATCCTACAATGGTTCTCTGGAAACATTGGTTTTCACCATATTCACCATCTCAGTACAAGGATCCCCAACTACAACTTAGAAAGATGTCATCGCTCAGACCCGATGTTTGAAGATATTAGACCCATGACTTTGTTGAATAGCCTGAAGTCAATCAGCTTTAGGCTTTGGGATGAGCAAACAAAAAAGCTTATTAGCTTTGCGCATTTGAAGCAGAAGAAAAGAAAAAAAAAAGAAAACACACAAATAACCAGTAAATAAAGACTGATTTTATAGGACGGAGTAGTGTCTCTCTATATAATTTAACATCCTCGATTGTAGTTTAAGTAAGAGAGAAATGAGATTTCTAGATCTGCCAAAGAATAAATAAGACTATATTAGAACCTTAATGCTATCACCAAGTTTAAATAGTTATGTTGAGCCAGATCAGCTCTATCGCCTCAGTTGCGATCTATTATAGTA
Organism: uncultured Thiotrichales bacterium; assembly: GCA_964486815.1. GTDB lineage: Bacteria > Pseudomonadota > Gammaproteobacteria > UBA4575 > UBA4575 > JABDMD01. The sequence goes on along the minus strand of CAZAOO010000004.1, from coordinate 16,983 downwards.
TTAGGTTGATTTTATGAGGTGTTTATGACAGGTTCAAATTGGAGAGTTTTTAACTTATACAGCTGCATAAATTTGAATAGATGGGAAAGTAAACTTAATACAATAGTATTGATAAGCTTTATCTATGTAGTATCACAGTCCCTAGTGTATGCAGAGGTATCTGATGGGCAGCTTTTGGGAGAAAGGCTATTCATGAATAATTGCGCAACTTGTCATGGGGAAGGAGGTAAAGGAAACGGGCCGATGGCAGAGCAGTTAGTAAATGTTGCGAGTGATCTTACACTGCTAAGTAAAAATAATGGTGGTGCATTTCCTGAAACTGTAATTTATCAACTTATTGATGGACGCAGAGTAATTGTGAATGATGAGGGCCGTAAGGTTGAGTTTTTTCATGACCCTAGGGATATGCCTGTCTGGGGTGATACATTTCGCACTATCGAAGGTGATGAGGGAGCGGTAGACGAGATAATTAGTAATTTACTTGATTATCTAGAGAGTATTCAAATTAAGTGAAGCAGTTTACTTTGAGTCAATATTACGATGAAAAGTAGTATTGTAGCATTTCGAACAAGCTGGAATTTTGCCCGCTTTATAAAAATATATTTTTTCTCCACATTCATCACAGATGAGAGTGCCAGGACCAGTTATTTCTCCACTATAATAGCCAGAGAGAGGTGTGACACTATCTTTTAACTGTAATAACTTCACTGTAGTTTCATCAGCAACTTTTAATAAAAGGTCGAGAAATTCGTTTTCCAGAAGTACGGTTTCAAAACCTAACCAGTCCTTAAGCTCGTGTCCGGTTTTTGATAAATAGGTCGCTGTATCGTTGAGGTCGCGCTTCAGGTAGCGTGCAAGATCATTAGCTTCTTTTTGAGATAATTTTTCTAATTTAATGGTTTTTTCTTTAGCTTCGTCGATTAGTTTGTGTGCTAACGCTTCAGTTTTATCCTCTACCTTGTGAAAATTATTAACAGTATGTTCATACATTTTTTCATAGATTGCGCCGAGCGCATCCATAGGATCATTGTGTAGTGGGCTTTTCATATGCGTTTGTTAGCTAAAATCTAAAACTTCATTATAGAGATTTTATACTATCTTGTATTGACATAGCTCAACAATTGAATTTTTACTGTAATTATTTGCTAGCTTTGGTCAATAAATCACGCATTTTTTTGGTGTGTTGATGGTGATTTTTAGGGTCACCAAAATTCGTAAAGTGTGCATATCTTCGGTGGCTGTCTAATACTTTTTTGGCATGTTTGATAGGACACCAGTATTGTTCGGTGCGTGCAATTATTTCACGTACGTAAGCTATTAGGCCATTTACATATCCGCAATACATGCAATTTAGTTTCTCAATACTATTAAGATACGAAAGGTTTTGCCGGTCTATAACAATATATTTTTTACGATTTACCTTTTGAATTTTATATAATCGAAAGCAGATAAATTGATAAGCAGAAACTGTCAAGTCTAGTAATAAGAAGGGTAAAATCATTGCATAAATTACAGGCGCAGAAAGCACGTTTAACGGCTCACTATTTTTTAACCATTGGATAACCCCTACTTTTAATTTTCGGTGTGCTTTTTCAACGGCGAGTTCAAACTTTATATTTGTACCTTCAAGACGGTATAAAAATTCAGTTTCATGAGTTTTTATTGCATTTTCTAGTTCTTCTTCTTTTGATCTGATTTCTTCGAGTAATACACTAATTCTAGAATTCATGCTTTTCACCTATTATTTAGTCATAGTATTAATATGAATTTAAATTTGACTATGTATCAGGTTGTGCATCGGGGACTGTTGGTTTGCATAATTCACCAACAGGGCCTATAGGAGAAAACTTATAAATTATGTTTCTCATGTCCTTTAGTTTTACGAAACTGCATAGCTTTATGCCAAGAATGGGTGCGAGCTGATGCATTTTGGTGTTTAATTCATCTGAATCTTTAAAAAACCGTGTTCATTCATTTTTATGATTTTTTCATTTATCTCAAAATTCACAATAATGCTATTTTTAAAAAATTCAATTTAATGTCACTCTGAAGATATTAGTCCAAGTTAACTAATGCTCTTATGATATAGCTCAATATAAATTCGATAAGGTTCAAGATAAAAACTCAAATATTGTTGATAAAGATCAATCTTGATAAATTAAATTAAACTAGCATTTTCAAGCAATAGATAGTAATAGGTAGTAATAGCATAGTTAAATTAATATCGAGAGGTTAGGTATGACATTTGGAGCATTAGAAATACTCGCGCTTATACTTATTTCGTTAACAGTGGCTAAGCTTGTTGTTTTTTTGATTAATCCTCAGTTGTGGTACAGCTTTGTCGGTCGTATATATAGTAAACCTTCAATCGCTTCACTTATTGCATTTTTACTAGCGATGCTGGTTTTATATATTTTGCTTGTTTCCGGCATTACGATTGTGGAGATATTGGCAGTTTGTTTATTTGTGGCGCTGTTAATTGCAGTTGGATTGTCAAAATATATAGATAAATTAGTCCCATGGATTAAGCAACAAAATATTGTATTTATAATAAAAGAAGTCTGGTTATATACATTAGTTTGGTTGCTATTGTTAGCCTGGGGCGTGGGGGAGATTTTTCTAAGTTAATGGCTTGCTGTTTTATTTACAGCTCATCCTAGAATTTAATATAAATAAGTAACTCTTGGTAAGAGAGCTTTTTAATTTTAAGCCTAGTGGTTTAATCTTATTAAGCATTTTCAGATGCCTGCTTAGCAGAATGTTTTCTTATCAAATCTTCAATATGAATAAGCTCGTCACTTAGACGGCTAAAACCATAACTCCATGCATACGCTAATTCACTAGACTCACTAACCTCTAGCGTTTCACATAATGCTTTTGTAAATGCTTCTTTCATAACAGGATAATATTCATTTTTAACACTATGTTTGATATGAATATGGGCAATATTATCTAATTTTCCATAAAGCATTTCAAAATTATCCGATATTTCACAATAAAGCATAATAGTATCTATTATTCTTTGGGCTTGTGTGGGCGGTGTATTGTTAAATAATTTCTTAATTCCATTATTAGCCGCAAACATATTTGTATAAGTTCTATTGCCAATCTCATGGCAATGAGCTTTTATACTTGGGTAAGTGCGTTTAAGTAATTCAAAATATCTCAAATCTCCACTTAGCATACTGCATTTGCTATTTAAAAGCCTATATATTGAATCTTAAAGAAAACTAAAGATTTAAAATTGATCTACATCAACCTAAGTTTAGGGTAATGAAAATGTGATTTAATTAATTTGAGAAAACTATTTAAAATGAAATTATTTTTGTATAGTTTCAAGATAGAGTAATAATTCAAATATCTGCCCTCTGACGAGGGTTTCAGAATATCGTGTATTGGTATGTAACCAGCTTTCAGAATTATATCGATCTCCCCAAACTGGCATATCTCGTGCCCCATGTGATTTAATTTCTTTTCGACCATCAATTATTTTATATAAGTCACTAAAAGGGAAGACGTTATTATTTCTGGCTTTTATTTTTGTTAAGTCTGCGGGGGCGACTTTTAATTCAAAAGCATATACACCATGCCCTTTAGCATCAATGCCATGACAAAGTGAACAGGTACGCTGATATTCATCTTTTCCCATTGCTATCGCATCTTTGGTTTTATTTAATAAATTCTGTTGTTTTTGGGTTGCCTTTTTTCCCACATTAGAAGTGGTATTAAGCTCTTTCTGTGCGTCAATAATTTCTTCTATATTTTCAGCATATGCCAGGCATGTAAGTAAGCTTATTATTGGCAAAAATATGGCTATAACTAAATACTGCTTTAAATTAATTTTCATGATGACTAGTTTTCATAATTTATGATGCAATTCATTATATGTTTGATGGACAAGCATGTTTTGATTCATATCATTTAATACCTCATCAATGATATCTTCAATAGTTTGTTTCTCATTCTGTAGATTTATTAATTAGTTTTGTAACTGATGCTAGTATATCTATAGGTAATGGAAATACAATTGTAGAACTTTTTTCTCCTGCTATTTCAGTTAGTGTTTGTAAATAGCGAAGCTGTAATGCTTGGGGTTGTTGCGCCAATATCTTTGCTGCCTCAAGCAATTTATGTGAAGCTTGTTGCTCACCTTCGGCGTGGATTACTTTTGCGCGTCTATCACGTTCAGCCTCTGCTTGCTTGGCAATCGCACGAATCATGCTTTCATCGATATCTACGTGTTTGATCTCTACATTTGAAACTTTGACCCCCCATGCATCAGTATGTTGATCTAATATTTTTTGAATATGTTGATTAAGTTTTTCGCGTTCTGATAGCATTTCATCTAAGTCATGTTGGCCTAGTACCGATCGCAAAGTGGTTTGTGCTAATTGACTTGTTGCCTCTAAAAAATGCTCAACTTGTATAATTGCATTTTTTGGTTCAATAACACGAAAATATACAACTGCATTAACTTTTACTGAAACATTATCATGTGAAATAACATCCTGAGTGGGTACATCCATTACAACGGTTCGTAAATCAACACGTACCATCTGTTGAATGATTGGAATAATGATAATTAGGCCAGGGCCTTTAACTTTCCAAAATCTTCCCAGCAAAAAAACTACACCTCGCTCATACTCTCGTAATACTCTAAACCAAGACAGTACGAACAATACTATGAATACTATAAAGATAGCCCAATAAATCATCATGATTCCTCCATTACAGTGTTCTCTGGCTCAACGACTAATGTAAGCCCATCAATTCCGATTACACGAATTCTTTGTCCGAGTGATATAGGTGCTTTTGACTTAGCTTGCCAATTTTCACTATGTACTCTTACTCTGCCATACTTTTCAACCGCCTCTATTACTTCGCCTGCACTGCCGATTAATTCTTCGCGACCACTTACAATAGGTTTGTGCCGTACTTTAAGTACAATTGATAATATCGTGAAGAAAAATAGCGTATTAGCTATTGCAAAAGTGGCAATAAAAGGAATGGATATCCCATAACCTTCATAGTCAGTATCAATTAAAATGATTGAACCAATGATAAATGCAATTACACCTCCAATTCCAAGCGCACCAAAACTAGGAACAAAAGCTTCACTAATCATAAATAAAATTCCAAGCACAATTAGCGCGAGGCCAGCATAATTAATAGGTAGTACTTGAGCTGCATAAAGAGCAAGTAAAATACATATACCTCCCAACACGCCTGGAAAAACAAATCCAGGATTTAACATCTCGTAAATTAACCCAAACATACCAAGAGTGATTAATATTGGAAGAATATTTGGATCAGTAATCACTGATAACAATTTATTTCTCCAGTCTGGTTCAAAATAATTTATTGATGTTGTTGTAATCAACTTACGTTCTTCTCCTAATATTTTTACTGAATAATTGTTGAGCTTAATTAATAAGTCTTGGATGTTATTTGCAATTAGATCAATTACATTATTGTTAATAGCTTCCTCGGCAGATAAACTGCTCCCACTACGAACGGATTCTTCTGCCCATTCCTCATTGCGCCCGCGAATTTGCGCCAGGCCGCGTATATAGGCTGCTGCATCATTAATAATTTTATTCTGCATAGCAGTTGACATAGTTTCGCTATCGCTTTGTTGCTCTGTTTCCTCATCTTCTTCTATAGGTTCTTCATCTGAAGGTTGTGGAAAGCCGAGAAACTCCGGTATGCCACCAATTTTTACAGGTGTTGCTGCACCTAAAGTGGTAGCGGGTGCCATCGCTGCTATATGCGACGCATAGAGAATATAAGTACCAGCACTTGCTGCTCGTGCGCCGCTAGGTGAAACAAAAGTTACCACTGGAATCGGTGAAGAATTAATGCCCTGGATGATATCTCGCATAGCGGTATCTAAGCCGCCAGGCGTGTCCATTTTTAAAACAACAAGTTGTGCACTTATATCTAAGGCTTTGTCAAAGCTACTTAAAACATAATCGCTTGTAGCCGGTCCAATTGGGCCATTGATTGTAATTACAACCACTTGATTGCTGATGTTTTGCTCTTCTGCAAATACTTGTAAAACCAAAATTACATAGAAAAACATAAACGTTAGGCAACAATTGCACGCATAGATCAGTTTGAGGTTCTTAAAATTTTTCATTACCGTTACATGATGTGTGTAATGATCTTGATATACCTCCTAATGTTATTGAGTCTTGTCATATGTCAAATTATGTAATTATTTTTGTGATTAAATTTGAATAAATAGGTAATTTATACCGCTCATCCGCGTTATTGATTGACGAGTGTCAATTTAGATCGAGTTATGTATTGATAATATGCACTAAATTTAAGCAATACATAATTTAAGCAATACATAATTAGGGGGCGCTTATTAATGCAAAATATACTCAGTAAGTTACATACGGATCATTTAAACTTTATTAAGCTTTTGGATTATTTAGAAGAACAGCATCGCTTACTGGAAAAATGTGAAAATACTGATTTAGAATTAGTATTAGATGCAATATTGTATATGAAAGAATATCCTGACCTTATTCACCATCCTTTAGAGAATATCGTATTTAAATACTTTCTTCAGCATTATGATGATGCACAAGAAGATATTGATGCACTTCTTCATCAGCATAAAGAAATGCCGAAACTTACCAATAAGCTATTGGGCATGTTGCGAGGTGCGCTTGTAGATATGCCTCAAAGTCGTGAGGAATTATGTGCCTATTTAAAGGAATATATATCTGTTCAAAAAGAACATATGAATGAGGAAGAAGCGCATATATACCCTTTATTAAATTCAAAGTTAAATGAAAACGATTGGCAAAACATAGACAGTGAGATAGTGCATATTGAAGATCCGTTGTTTGGAAATAAAGTGGAAAAATCTTATCAAGGTTTGTTGCAATACGTTGTGGGCTAGTTTTCTTAACAAACGATTAATTAATCGCGAGCTTTGATTTGAATACTATCGACAATTTGATTGCTTGGGTGCGAAATCACATACACATTAGCACTGAGTCCTTCTAGGATCTCCGCTTCTAAGCCATTTCGTTGGTCTAATTTCACATGTTGTAACTTTGCGCGACCGTCTCGTTCAATAAAAACTGCCCAATTATCATCATCACGAAATAATGATGTTAGAGGTACTTTAGAAACTTTTTCGCTTTCCCAAAGCACTACTCGAGCTTCAATTAGATAACCGTGAGCTAGTCTTTGCCATTTCTCTGCTGGGTCACTTAAGTCAATAATTACGTTTACACGTTGTTCATCGATGCCTAATGCGGAAGTTTTGGTGAATCCAAAGGGCTCTATTTTACGTACAGTTCCTTGTAATGCAGATTCTCCACCCCATTCTTCAATAATGACACGTTGCCCAGGTTGGATTCGTACCGCATCAGAAGATAAAAAATCTACAACAATTTCTAAATTAGTAGGATCACCAATTTCAACTAATGGTGTGCCCATGGAAATTACTCCCTCACTCTCATGTAATACTTGTAGTATTTTTCCCGTAATGGGTGAAAGTATCGTTACGCATTGACAATCTTGATCATTAGTTTTTATGTCTGCAGGTGATACAAGATGCGCGCGTGCTTGTGCTAATTCAAGCTGACGGCTCGTTGTGCTGCTTTGACAGTATTAACTATTGCACGTTTGCTTTTATAATCACGTTTTGCATTATCTAGTTCACGCTGAGGGATAACTTGTTGTTGAATTAATTTATTTGCTCTTTCAAGCTCGGTGACTGCAAAATCAAATTCAGACTGTGCTTCAACTAATTGTGCCTCAGCAAGTGTCAAAGATGCTTCAGCGGTTTTAACTACAGCACGTGCTTCCTCTTCGCTGCGAACATCTAGAAATTCAGGATCTATAGGCTTAATTTGTGCTACTAAAGTGTCGGCAGCTACAACATCGTCTCCAGCTTCTGCATCGATACGTAACATATGTCCCGTTACCGGAGCAGATAACACATATACATCTCTAACCCGCGTTTCGCCTTCCTCTTCAACGGTTACTACCATAGGGCCTTGATCTACTTTTACAAGATCAACAGGTATGGGCTGTGGGCGAAATGTAAATGTTAGGCCCGCTACTATTAGAATAAGAATAATTAGCCAAAAAATACTGCGGCGTGTTTTTGCATTTAAATTCATACTCATTTCTTATATCCTTATTCCCTTGTTTTTAAAACTGTAATTAGATTCAGTCGATCAAGTCTTTTTCGTACTAATAAGGCTGAGAAGGCGGTTGCCGCTAAAGTAATGATAATTGCCATTCCATATGTGGACGACTTAATTACTAAAGGTACACGGAAAAGTTCGGTTTCAAAGGTGCTTACAATGACCCAAGAAAAACCATAGCCAAACATGCAGCCAATAGGCAAGGCCACTGTAATTAGCAAACCTACTTCACCGAGTAAAATGTATGAAATTTCAGCTCTAGTAAACCCAAGTACACGTAAGGTAGCCAGTTCTCGACCTCGTTCAGATAAAGTAATGCGTGTGCTGTTATAAACAAGTCCAAAGGCTAAGATACAACCAAAACTAGAGAATATAGTCACAAATATAAGTAGTGTTTCAGCCATTGTCTTATTAAAAGTATCAACTGCTGCTTGGATTAAACTGACTGCAGCGACATCAGGAAGTTCTTTAAGTTTGGCGAATAATTGTGATTCATATTTCTCATCCACAAGTAAATTTAAATAATCTACATGCTTGCCTTCTTTCATAAGCCGATTAAGCGCATCTAAATTCATGTAAGCAGGCATGCCGATATAGGATTCAAAAATATCAACTACTGGGATAATAAGCTCTGGTCTGTGTTCTTGGAGAATTTTTACATGTACCGAATCGCCGATAGAAACCTGTAGTTTTTCTGCTAATATGCTGTTTAAAGAGAGTCCATCTGAATAGTTGGGAACAATGCCTCGATTAACATCGTAAACAGGATTGAGAATTGCGCTCGGCAAAACACCTTGAATAGTACCGCGGTGTTTGCGATTACTGACATGAAATTCCGTGCTTACAATTCTTGAGGACTCAACACTTAGCACACCTGGAAGATGACTCAATTCATATGCAACTTCATCACCTTTGGTATGAGTTAGTCCAATTGTGATGTCTTGGCGTTGTGCATCAAAGAAATATATATCAATAATTTCATTTATTGCGTTAAACCATGACAATGCCATGACTAAAACAGCTACCGCAAATGCAACGCCAATACTGGTTAACATCGAACGTATTGGCCAGCGTGCAAGTTGTCGAAAAATGATGCGTGTTGGTTGGTCTAGCCAAGCTAACAAATGTGTAATAATATTTTTGCGTTGTTTATAAGCAGGTGGCGAAGGAGGCAACATAGCTTCTGCGGGTGGTAATGTTGCAGCGTTGTATACGCTACGCATTGAGCCTGCGAGTGCCGCTGCGACAGTAATTAGACCGCTCACAGCGAATGTAGCAATACTTGGTTTAAAATAAAGAAAAGGAAATCGATATAGTTCTGCATAAACACCAGTTTGATATCTACCTAGCCAAGTACCAAGTATCCAGCCTAATAGAATACCAATTGCTGCAATGGCCATTACCATGCGTGCGTAATGCCAGGCAACCTGTAAACGTGTATAACCAAATGCTTTGAGCAAGCCAATTTCACTTCTTTCGGTTGCGATTAATCTAGATAACACCATTTGTGTGAGAAACGCAGCTACTGCTAAAAAGATGGTAGGTAGCAACATGCTCATAGTGCGCATTTGATCTATTTCATTCATTAAAAACCAATTAGAAATTTGATCTTTGCGCGCTATAGCACCAATACTGCCATAATCTTTTGTAAGCTGATCTAATTGCTGAATTACATATTCCGGTTCTGTGTTTACTAATAATGAAAGGGATACATCATTAAAAGCCCATCCAGATCATAGGCGGATGCTAAGGCTTTGCGACCCATCCATAAAATACCAAATCTCTTGTCATCGGGCATTAGCGCGCCTGGACCAATTGCGTAAACAAACTCAGGTGCAAGAGCAATACCCACCACATCAAGTGTGCGTTTGTTGCCATTCATGATGGCCTCAAGGTGGTCACCTACTCCTAGTTCATGCGCATCTGCAAATGGTTCACTGATAACAACTTCATCAACACGACCAGGTGAAACCAAGCGGCCATTACGTAACGCTAGTTGATTTAACAGTGGCTCTCCACGTTCAGGAATTGAAACTAGTTGTCCAATTATTGGTTCTTCAAAACCTTCGATATCTAAGACAGCAATTTTTACTATCCGAGTTTGTACAGTTTGCACTCCTGGATTATCAGCGATTCGATTTTTTAAACGTATAGGTGCGCGCTCTAAACCTGAAAAAATATCTGCAAAACGATAGCGTTCATAATAAGCACTGGAGGTGTTTCTTAATGATTCAACTGTGCTTAGTGACATCACGAGTACCCCCACGCCTGATGCGATGACTAGACCTATTGCTAGCACCTGACCACGTAGCCGCCATAAATCACGCACAAGTTTGCGGTCTAGTGCGCGCATTACCAGACTAAGTCCTTAGGTTTACAGCGGTGAGAATTTTCACTAATGGATTTTACTTGTCCATCCGCTAAGGTGATGACGCGATCTGCCATATCAGAAATTACTGCATTGTGAGTAATTAAAATAGTTGTTGTGCCTAGTTCCTGATTTACACGTTCAATTGCTTCAAGTACTAAAATTCCAGTTTTACTATCTAAAGCACCCGTGGGCTCATCGCACAATAAAATAGAAGGGCGTTTGGCAATTGCACGTGCGATGGCAACACGCTGTTGTTCGCCGCCTGATAATTGTGCAGGGAAATGATGTATTCTTTCGGCTAACCCTACAATTGCTAGCGCTTCTGTCGCTTGCATGGGGTTCTTGGAAATTTCGGTGACCAGTGCTACATTCTCAAGTGCAGTTAGGCTAGGTATTAAATTATAGAATTGAAAAACAAAGCCTACGTTTTCTCTACGAAACATTGTGAGCTGATGATCGTTGTAAGCAGTTAGGTCATCATCATAAAAATACACTTGCCCAGAAGTAGGTGTGTCTAAGCCACCGATTATATTAACCAGTGTTGATTTACCGCTACCTGAGGCTCCCAGTAGAACTACTAATTCCGATTCATATAGTGAAAGATCTACGTCTTGTAATGCATGGACTTTTACATTACCGGTTTGATAAATTTTAGATAAGGCTTTAGTGCTGAGTGTAACTTTAGATTCGTTTTATCTACTTGCATGTCAAGATTTCAACAGTATTAATCTATGCATGGAGTATTTAAAATATCATATGGCACGCTGACCAAGAGCTTGAATTTTCTTTAGCCATTTCTCGCGTTTAACACTGCTAGAATCTACTGCTCCAATCAGACTGCACTTAACTGGTTTAATACCAGAAATACCTAGTATATTCCTTTGTAAACTTTTTAAACTGTGTGCCCTATAAAACCATTTATATATAAATGCAGGCATGCCCATAGTAATGATCACACGTGCAGATTTACCTTTAAGTAATTTCTTGGGTAGTTTTTTAGCAGAATTGCTCATTGCAAACCCATAGCGAAAAATCTGCTCAAAAAAACCTTTAAGTAAGGCTGGCGTGCTGCCCAACCATAGAGGGTAAATAATTACAATGTGATCGGCCTTACGTATTTCATCTTGGCAAGATTTAATATCTTCCGTCAATTTACCACGCTCAAATTCTTCTTGAGTACGAAGGATTGGAAAATCTAGTTGTGCAACATTGATAGTTTTTACACTATAGTTACTATTTTTGGCACCATTTTCATATGCACTAGCAATGGCATGGCAAAAATGTTGTTTTGTAGCGTCAGGATGACCTTGGATGATAAGGATATGCTTGGTCATAAATTGTTACTGGCATCCTTGTCTGCTGAAGCGAACCTTTCTTAATGTAAATCCAACATTGAATGTATTTCGCTTTCGGCTGCTAACCAGTCTTCTTGCTCAAAACCTGGCACAAATCCGCGCTGTTCAGCCTTGTAATATGCCGCTTCAGCAATCATCTCTTGATAGTCTTGATAGTCTTGATAGTCTTGATTAGGACTGGATGTACTAGATATTTTTGGTTTAACAGATAAGATAGGTTTCTTGGTCTCTGCTGATTTTTGTGATTTTACGGTGGTTGCCATTACTTACTCCTATTCAAAAATTATTTTACTGAACCATTTTGTTACAATTTGCTTAGAAACATATTGATTTGAGTCAATACAATACTGACAAAATACTTCCAAGATTCACAAGAATAAGAAATGGCTTACCTATGGACTATAAAGATTATTACAAAATTATGGGTGTCGAGCGTGATGCCAAGCAGGGTGACATTAAGCGTGCCTATAGAAAGCTAGCAAGAAAGTACCATCCAGATGTAAGCAAAGAGAAAAATGCTGAAACGAAATTTAAAGAGGTAGGAGAAGCCTACGAAGTCCTCAAAGACCCAGAGAAAAGAGCCGCTTATGACCAGCTCGGTGCTAACTGGCAAGCCGGTCAAGACTTTCAACCACCTCCAAATTGGGATGCAGGTTTTGAGTTCAGTAGCGGTGGTAATACGCAAGCAGATAATGCAGCGTTTAGTGATTTTTTTGAGACATTATTTGGTCAAGGTTTTGGTTCTACGCAAAGTCAGCAAAGACAAGGAGGTTATCAGGGAGGGTTTCAAAAAGGTTTTCAGGCACGTGGTGAAGACCACCATGCCAAAGTATTAATTGAGCTTGAGGATTCATATCAAGGAGCAGTGCGTGAAATTTCTTTACGAGCTCCTGAGTTAGGTAGCAATGGACGAGTAATAAATAAAGACCGAACACTGTCTGTAAAAATTCCGAAAGGTGTCAAACAAGGGCAAAAGATTCGTTTAGCGGGGCAAGGTTCACCTGGTATGGGAGGAGGTGAAACAGGCGATCTTTATCTTGAAATTGAATTTAAACCGCATGGCATGTATCGCGTAGAAAGAAAAGATGTTTATTTAAATTTACCGGTTACTCCTTGGGAAGCTGCGCTAGGTGCTAGCATTAAAATACCAACACCACTTGGAAAATTAGACCTTAAAATTCCACCAAGCTCATCTGGCGGAAGAAAATTACGCTTAAAAGGTCAAGGTATACCGGGTGTTCCACCAGGTGACCTCTATGTAACGTTGCAAATTACATTGCCCGCTGCAGATAATGAGGCTGCAAAAAAGCTATATCGCGAAATGGAACAAGAACTCGCCTTTAATCCACGTGCGCATTTAGGAGTGTAACGGACATGCAAGAAAAAATCATACAAGCAGAAATAGTAGATGAGCGAGTTGAGATGACATTACATGATATGTGCCGTGTCTGTAACCGACATACAGAGTGGGTTGTAGAACTAGTTAATGAAGGAGTATTGGATCCAATGGGTAAGGATCAAGAGCGATGGCGGTTTTCGGGGCCAAGTTTACAAAAAGCGCATACTGCCATGAGATTAGAGCGAGATCTAGGACTAAATTTAGCTGGAATTGCACTTGCATTAGATTTAATTGATGAGTTAGAAGAATTAAGACAACGTCTTTACAGACTTGAAACTGAAGAATGACGGTAATCTGCATATTCTCTCTACTGCACCGCTAAGTTGATAAAGATCAACACAAAAGTTTATTTATTAACTTAGGTTAGTCCTAAGTTAAAGGGAGACTGTTGATGACGGACTTTATGAAGCTTCGACACAATATGGTGAACAATCATATTGTTGCACGTGGTGTGAATTCTGAGTTGGTATTACATGCATTTAAAAAAGTACCCCGTGAAGCATTTGTACCCAAAGAGCTACAAGAATTCGCTTATGAGGACACACCTTTGCCCATCGGTGAGGGGCAGACTATTTCTCAACCCTATATCGTCGCGCTAATGGCAGAAATTCTCTTATTACAAGGTGGTGAAAAAGTATTAGAAATAGGTGCAGGTTCTGGTTATGCTGCGGCGATATTAGCCGAAATTGTTGATGAAGTTTATACTATTGAAAGAATTGGACAAATTGCTTCTAAAGCAACTTCTACATTACAAGAACTTGGTTACGAGAATGTTCATGTACTTCATGCAGACGGAACACGAGGTTGGCCAGAACATGCCCCTTATGATGCCATTGTAGTAGCAGCAGGTGGACCTGATATACCGGAGTCACTTAAAAAACAGTTAAAAATTGGAGGCCGTTTAGTAATTCCTGTTGGTAGTAACCCACGTGCCCAAGAATTATTGCGTGTAACGCGCACTGGCGAAAGTGATTTTGAATATGAAGATATTGCAGATGTTCGCTTTGTACCATTAATTGGTCAAGAGGGTTGGGAAGCAGAAAATGAAGAATTAGTCGTTTCGCAAAAATCCAAACTTAAGCACGAGGTAAAAAAAAGCAATCTTGTACATAAATTACTCAGTGTAGTGGAACCATTTGATGCGCTTGAAGATGCTGATCTTGAGCCTTTGTTAAAACGTATTGGTGATGCAAGAGTGGTCTTGCTTGGTGAAGCTTCGCATGGTACAGACGAATTTTATCGTATGCGTGAACGTATCTCGCGCGAACTAATTACAAAGAAAGGTTTTAATTTTATCGCCATTGAAGGAGATTGGCCAGATGCTTCACGCATAGATCATTATGTAAGAGATTTTCAATATCCAGCATCCGAGTGGACTGCTTTTGCACGATTTCCGGTTTGGATGTGGCGCAACACTGCAGTTAGGCAATTTGTTGACTGGTTGCGCGAATATAATCAGCATAGAGAATTAAGTCAGCGTGTGGCTTTTCATGGTCTTGATCTATACAGCCTTTTTAACTCAATTCGTTCTATTGTTGATTATCTTGATGAGGTTGATCCTGGTAGTGCTAGTGTTGCACGCGAACGTTATGGTTGTTTAAACCCTTGGCAAAAAGACCCTGCTACCTATGGGCGTGCTGCAATCTCGGGTTCTTATAAATCATGCGAAGCAGAAGTGGTGCAAATGTTAAGTGATATATTGCATAAACATAGTGATTATTCTCAACATAACGGCCAACGATTTTTAGATACAGTACAAAATGCAAGATTGGTAGCCAGCGCGGAGCGTTACTATCGAATTATGTACTATGGTTCACGTGCTTCATGGAATTTGCGCGATACGCATATGTTTGAAACCTTGCAAACTTTATTAAAGTTTTATGGGGAAAATAGTAAAGGTGTTGTTTGGGCGCACAATTCTCATGTGGGTGATGCATCTGCGACGGAAATGTTCACGCGTGGTGAATATAATATTGGCTATTTATGCCGTCAAGAGCTTAACTTTGAAAGCTATAATATTGGTTTTGGTACAGATAACGGTACTGTCGCAGCAGCATCAGATTGGGATGGACCTATGGAAGTTAAACAAGTGAGGCCATCACTTGAGAATAGTTACGAAAGAGTTTTTCATCAAACTGAGTTACCTAGTTTTTTATTAGCATTGAAAAATCCAAAATCTAATGAAGTTCATACTGAACTATTAAAGTCTCGATTAGAGCGCGCAATTGGTGTCATATATCGACCTGAAACAGAACTTGCGAGTCATTATTTCCATGCTATCTTGCCCAAACAGTTTGATGAATATATTTGGTTTGATAAAACACAAGCTGTAAATCCATTCAGAACAAAAGAATTAGAAGCGCTTCCTGATACGTATCCATTTGGGTTGTAATCATAATCATGACTGTAAATAAAGATATCGAGTATGTTCTCGATAAGCTTGCATGGATGCGTAAGCAGTCTATATGGCCAAATGGGTTGCGTTATTTATGGACAGATGCCTTTGGATTGGTGTTGCTAGTTTCACTTTATAAAGCGCTAAATGAAGATAAATATCTATATCAAGCAGAATGGTTAGTAGCAGAAGTAGATCGTGTGTTAGGAAGGGCAAGAGGGATACGTATTGGAGAGGCAGCAGATAGAGATGGTCAATATTTCCATTATCTTGCAATGTGGTTATATGCACTTGCAGTGCTTGGAAAATTCATTCCTACTTATCGAGATAAAGGCGTTGAGCTTGTAGAACAGATTCATGATCGGTTTGTTATACCGAATAAAGGAGTAATTTGGAAAATGAATGAAACCCTGGATGCACCTTATCCTGGCTATGGTTTAGGCACACTAGATGCTTTTGATGGCTATATTTCCTATCGTATGTTGGATGAATCTTCTTTGTTACACCAAATAGGCGATATGAATAAAATAATTGATCAAACTGCTTTTGATCTTACTATTACACAAGATCTAGGATTAGGCATGATGTTGTGGTTAACACATTTTTCCCCTGACGAAAAATGGGCAAAACTACAAAAATCACGTTGTGTTTCCATGCTTGACCATATGTGGCAAGAACCAGGTTATTTTTGTCGAGAACCTTATCTACCAGATACCAAGTTCGCATTTACTAATTATGGTGTATCAATAGGGCTGCAAGCAGTTCGTGAGATGCCAGAGCGTGTGCAGAAATTAAATGACTATTTTGAAGAGTACCGCTCAGGTGATGAATATGACACTAATGCGATTACACATGTTATGGCATGTGCTTCGCATTTCCCTGGTTATTTTGTTCAAAGATAAAATCAAATAAGTATTATTGCGCTAGATCAACATCCAGGAGTAATTAGAGCAATATGCTATTGCAAACTGTAAACGAGTGCTGTGCAAGGTGGTAATTAATGTGTTTATTTAAAAATCAACTATCCAAGATCCCAATATTATTAATTATATTTTATGTAATGTGTGGGCAAGTATTTGCGGATGTAGTGAATAAAGCTGTAGATGCTGGTAAAAATGAATATGCGCGGTCATGTGAGAATTGTCATGGTGTGAGCGGCAAGGGCGATGGTCCTTATTCTTCAAGGTTAATCATTAAGCCAGCCGATCTTACCGTTCTTGCTAAGACAAACAATGGCGCCATTCCTATCTCAAGTATCTACCGTATGATTGATGGTAGTGATGATG